>NZ_JBSGZA010000004.1:0-958964 GCF_053610745.1 Streptomyces sp. NPDC054866 | reverse complement strand
TGCCCCAGCGGCAGACCACCCACATCAACCTCCCCACCTACCCCTTCCAACACCAGCCCTACTGGCTCCAGATACCCGCCCAGCTCACCGACGCCACCGACCTGGGCCTGACCACCACCGAACACCCCCTGCTCAGCACGGCAACACAACTCGCCGACACCCACACCACCGTCCTGTCCGGCCGCATCGGCCTCAAGACCCACCCCTGGCTGGCCGACCACGCAGTGTCCGGGACCGTCCTGCTGCCCGGAACGGCCCTGGTCGACCTGGCGCTTCACGCCGGAGACCACACCGGCGCCACCCACCTGGACGAACTCACCCTCCACGCACCCCTCACCCTGGACGACACCACCACCCGCGACCTCCAGATCACCGCCACCCCGGAGGCGAACGGCTGGCAGGTCACCATCCACTCCCGCCCGCACACCGACGCACCGGACGGCATCGACTCCGAGTGGACCTGCCACGCCACCGGCACCCTCACCACAACCCAGGAACCCGCCGAACCCCTCACCCAATGGCCACCCACTAACGCCACCCCTGTCGAGATCTCGGATCTGTACGAGCAACTGGCTGAAGCCGGCTACGAGTACGGGCCCACCTTCCAGGGCGTCACCTCGGTCTGGTCCCAGCCCGACGGCACCCTGCATGCCGAAGTCACCCTCCCCGAAGAGGCCGACCCGACCGGACACACCATCCACCCGGCCCTCCTCGACGCAACCCTCCACCCCCTCGCCACCCAGACCACATCAACCGGCGAGACCCAGCTGCCGTTCGCCTGGAACGGCGTCACCGTCCACGCCACCGACGCCACCCACCTACGCGTCACCCTCACCACCACAGGCAACGACATCACCATCCAAGCCTGGGACCCCACCGGCACACCCGTCACCACCATCAACACCCTCACTACCCGCCCCATCGACATCGCCACACTCCACAAGAACACCGGCACGGGAACCCGCAACAGCCTCTTCCACCTCACCTGGAAGCCCACCGAAGCAGGCACCACAGATGTCGACCCCAACGAAGTCGACATCTACCGGCCAGAGACGTATCCCCAGGACAATCCGCAGGCCGCACACGACGCAACCGAAGCGCTCCTCCACCACCTTCAGTCCTGGCTGGCCACCAACGACGCCACCAACCGACGCCTCGTCATCCTCACCCGGCACGCCATGGCGACAAGCTCTGCCGAGGACGTTCACCTCCCGCATGCACCCTTGTGGGGCCTGGTCCGCGCCGCCCAGAACGAAAACCCCGGCCGCATCCACCTCATCGACACCGACAACCCGGCCGCCGACACCTCATACGTGCAACAAGCCCTGGCCACCGGCGAACCCCAACTCGCCCACCGCAACGGCCAACTCCTCGCACCCCGCCTCACCCGCACCACCACAACAGCCGACTCCACCGTGCAGCCCCTCGACCCCGACGGCACCATCCTCATCACCGGCGGCACCGGAGGACTGGCCACCCTCACCGCCCAACACCTCATCACCACCCACGGCACAACCCACCTGCTCCTCGCCTCCCGCACCGCACCCCAACACACCGACCTGCAACACGAACTGGAAGCCCTCGGAGCCCAGGTCACCCTGGCGGCCTGCGACATCACCGATCCCCAAGCCGTCGAAGAACTGATCGCGTCGATCCCGCAGGAGCATCCGCTCACCGCGGTCATCCACACCGCCGGCACTCTGGACGACACCACCCTCACCGGCCTCACCCCCGACCGCCTCCACCCCGTCCTCGCCCCGAAGGTCGACGCAGCCTGGAACCTCCACCACGCCACCCAACACCTCAACCTCACCGCCTTCATCCTCTACTCCTCCGCCGCCGGCACCCTCGGCAACCCCGGCCAAGCCAACTACGCCGCCGCCAACACCTACCTCGACGCCCTCGCCCACCACCGCCACCACCACGGCCAACCCGCCACCAGCCTCGCCTGGGGCTACTGGAAACACACCACCAACCTCACCCACCACCTCACCGACACAAAACTCCGCAAAATCACCCACGGGACCCGGCCGCTGGAAACCGACCACGCCCTCCACCTGTTCGACACCGCACTAGCAGCACCTCAGCCATATCAGGTGTGCCTCCCCCTCAACCCCAACGCACTCCGCACCACCGAAACAACCCCCGCACTCCTCCACGACCTCACCCCGCACCCCACCCGACGCACCGCCGCCACAACCCCCACCACCAGCGGCTCCGCACTCTCCGAACGGCTGGCCGCACTGACCGAGCCGGCCGACAAACAACGCCTGATCCTCGAACTCGTCCGCACCCACATCGCCGCCGTCCTCGGCCACGGCCAGCCCAACAACGTAGACCCACAACGCCCCTTCAAAGACCTCGGCTTCGACTCCCTCACCGCCGTCGAACTCCGCAACCGCCTCACCAACGCCACCACACTCCGCCTCCCCGCCACCCTCATCTTCGACCACCCCACCCCACAAGCCCTCACCAGTCGGATCCTTCAGGAACTGGTGCCGGCGTCCGGCAGTGCCTCGCTGCGGGTGATCGAGGAACTGGACACGCTGGAGACGGAGTTGACGCGGCTGACGCCTGATGACGAGGACCGGGCGAGGATCACGCTGCGACTGCGGACGCTGCTGTCGAACTGGAACGACGCACGGCCGGCGGCGGCCGTGGATGTGGGAGACCAGATCCAGGAGTCGTCGACGGAGGAGATCTTCGACTTCATCGACCGGCAGCTGGGCCGGGCCGACGGTGCCGACGCCACCTCGTCCGCCGGTCACTGAACCGGCTCCTGACACGACGACGAACCGCCCCGGTGCCATCATCGGCACCGGGGCGGTTCGTCGTCGGCGGGGCGGTTCAGTGACCAGCGGGGTGACTTACCGCGCCCTCGTACTCCGCAGTACCGCCGCTTCCTCCGCGTTCAGCGGCGGCGCGTTCAGCGGCGGCCGTGCGGGGCCCTGTCGCAGGGCCGTGAAGAACTCGGGGGTCTCCAAGTGGGCGAGCGGTGCTGTCAGGGTGGTGACGGCCGTGAGGGCGTCGCACACGCGCTGGTTCACGAGCGACGCGCTGGTCACGAGGTCGGCGAAGCCCTGGCGTTGGGCGGCCTGGGTGGTCAGGCGCGGGTCGCTGACGTTGGCCCGGTTGTCGGGATAGCACAGGTCCTGGGAGGCGGAGAGCAGCCAGGGTGCGTCGGCGGCGGCCGCGACGGCCTGCTGGGCGGTCCGGGCCAGGCCCGGTTTGAGGCCGCCGGCGCGGCGGAGGCAGGTCTCCAGGGCGTGGGCGGAGCGGGCCGCGACGCTCATGCCGTGACCGTGGATGGGGTTGAGGGAGACGACGCAGTCGCCGAGTGCGACGAGTCCCTCGGGGTGCCGGGGCAGGCGGTCGAGGTGTAGTCGGCGGTTGAGGGTGCTGCGGGTGGTGCGGACGGGCGTGAGAGGTTCGGCGACCTCGATCAGGTCGGCGATCAGGGGGTGGCGCAGGGCGCGTGCGAACTCGGCGAACTGGTGCTCGTCGGTGGTCGGTTCGCCGCCTCGTGTGCCGGAGAGCGTGATGATCCACCGGCCGTCCTCGATGGGCAGGAGCAGGCCGTTGCGCCCTGGGCGGCCGGTGCGGTGGTCGGCGTAGACGCTGACGACCGGGAAGGGCCAGGGGGCGCCTGCGGGGGCGTGGAAGACGCGGGTGGCGTAGGTGAGTCCGGTGTCGACGCTCTCCTCGGTGACGGGTGGCAGGCCCAGTTTGACCAGCCAGTGCTTGAGGCGTGAGCCTCGGCCGGTGGCGTCGACGACTAGGTCGGCGGGGAGGTCTCGGGTGGTGCCGTCCTGGGTGCGGATGCGGGCGCCGGTGACGCGGTCGCGGTCGCCCAGCAGGTCCTGTGCCTCCGTGCCCTGTAGGACTTCGATACTCGGGTCGCTCAGTACGGCGTTCCGTACGGTCCGGTCGAGCAGGGGGCGGCTGCAGGTGAGGGCGTAGTGGGAGGACGGGAAGCGGTGCTGCCATCCGTAGGCGCTGTAGAGGACCATGTCCTGTTTGACGCCGACGCGGTGGGCTCCTGCGGCACGCAGGCTGTCGAGTGTGCCGGGCAGCAGGGCTTCGATGGCCTCGGCGCCGCCGGACCAGAGGATGTGTGCGTGGTGGCTCTGGGGGACGCCCTTGCGGGGTTCCGGTCGGTCCGGGTAGGTGTCGCGTTCGATCACGGTCACTTTGTCGACATGGTTGCGCAGGGCGCGGGCGGCCAGAAGGCCGGCGAGGCCGCCGCCGAGCACAACGCCATGCACTGTCTCCCGCTCACGTGGTGTTGCTTCGACCATCCCCGATCCGCCCTTTCTCGTGGTCCGGTACCGGGCGGTCGACGTATGCCGCCCGGCTCACCTTGCGGGGTGCGGCTTAGAGGCGACTTGCTGGTTTCTAAAGGCTTTCGCGGCTTCGTGAGGGACGGTCGAAGGCCTTACGCTACGGGCCTGTTCCGCAGGTCCGAGTCCGGAAGGATGCCTTCATGCGGGATTCGTCCATGCAGGTCGGAGTCGATGTGAACCGGTGTGTGGCGTCGGGCATGTGTGCGCTGCTCGCGCCCGGGGTCTTCGACCAGGAGGAGCGCACAGGCCAGGTGGTGCTGCTGGAGGAGCATCCGCCGACGGAGGACTGGGAGGCGGTGGAAGAGGCCGAGCGCTCGTGTCCGGGGCAGGTCATCCGCTTCCGTGAGGCGGCCGCGCGGGGCGAGAGCCGGTAGGCGGGCGCGGCCTGCTGCGGCGTTAAGGCGATCCAAGGGCGGCTTAAGCGGGCTGCCCGAGGCTGGGCGAGAAGGCGTGGACCGGTGTGGTTGGCGCCGCCGTCGCACAGCGGTGTTCCGCACGCGGCGTGGGCGTACCACCGTGCGCCGGCGCACGTGCTCCGCGCGGGCGCGGCGGGGTAGGGCGGGGCGCTGCGCTCCGTGTTTTCCCGTCATCGTCGTGCGGCGCGGCCCGGCGTGCCCTGGCGTTGTGTCACCTGCCGGTTCCGCCCGCCGCGCCGGATTCGCCGGTCGTGGGAGCAGCCCGAGAAGGGAACGCTAGATGACGGACACGCTGTCCACGCCGCCGCGGCGGTTGCCGACCGAGCGCACGCGTCCACTGGATCCACCCGAGGAGCTGGGCCGGCTGCGTGAGGAGGAGCCGGTGAGTCCGCTGCTGTATCCGGACGGGCACGTGGGCTGGCTGGTGACCAGCCACGCCGCGGCCCGGAAGGTACTCAGCGATCAACGGTTCAGCGCTCGCGGCGACTTGAAGAAGGTGCCGTTCGAGCTGCCGTCGGGGGGCCGCCCGTGGGAGACGGTGCCGCCCGGTTTCTTCATGCACATGGACCCACCGGACCACACGAAGTACCGGCGTCTGCTCACCGGGCAGTTCACCGTGCGGCAGATGAAGGCGCTGGAGCCGCGTATCGCGCAGGTCACGGAGGAGCATCTGGACGCCATGGAGCGCCAGGGGCCGCCGACGGATCTGGTGCCGTCGTTCGCGCTGCCGATCCCGTCGCTGGTCATCTGCGAGCTGCTGGGCGTTCCGTACAGCGAGCGTCCGCGGTTCCAGGACCATTCGACGACGGTGATGCGGATCGGGTCGTCCCACGAGGAGGTGGCGGCGGCCTTCGCGGCGATCTACGGGTTGATCCACGAGCTGGTGCAGCTCAAGCACAAGGAGCCGGCGAACGATCTGCTGAGCGGTCTGATCGCCACCGGCGAGCTGGACGACGCGGAGCTGACCGGGGTCGGGATGCTGCTGCTGATGGCGGGGCACGAGACGACGGCGAGCATGCTGTCGCTGGGCACGTACGCGCTGCTGCGCCATCCCGATGAGCTGGCGCGGCTGCGGGAGGATCCGGGGCTGTTCGGCAATGCCGTCGAGGAGCTGATGCGGTATCTGACGATCGCGCAGTTCGGGGTGCCGCGTACGGCGCTGGAGGACGTCGAGCTGGAGGGCAAGCTGATCAAGGCCGGTGACGGGGTGACGGTGTCGCTCGCGGCGGTCAATCGTGATTCCGGGCGGTTCGAGGATCCGGACCGGCTGGACGTGGGGCGTTCCACCTCCGGGCACATGGCGTTCAGTTTTGGCATCCACCAGTGCATCGGGCAGCAGCTGGCGCGGGTGGAGATGCGGATCGCGTATTCGGCGCTGTTCCGGAGGTTCCCGGGGCTCCGGTTGGCGGTGGACGCGGACGAGGTGCCGCTGCGTTCGCAGGCGACGATGTACTCCGCGCAGCGGCTTCCGGTGACGTGGTGAGGCGGGCTGCGGGTGCCGGGCGCCTGGTGGGTCCGGTGCGTTCGGTGTGCCGGCCCGTGGTGGTCGTCGAGTGGCGGGGAGGTGCGGGGCGGTGCTGGTTCTGAACGGGCCTCCGGTGCTGCGGATGGCGGCGGTGGGTACGGCGGTGCCGGGCCCGCGGATCGACAACGCGACGCTGGGGCGCAGGATGGGTCTGGGTCCGGCGTGGGAGCAGTGGGCCGAGGCTTTTATCGGTACGAGGTTCCGGCATCTCGCTGTGGATCTGGAGACGGGTGAGCCGCGGTTCTCGCTGGCGGATCTGGGCGAGACGGCTGGTCGGCGGGCGCTGGCCGCGGCGGGTCTGGAGCCCTCGGACGTCGATGTGATGGTGATGGGCACTGCCATGCCCGACATGCTGATGCCGACGACGGTGAACGTGATTGCCGACCGGCTGGGCATCGATCAGGTGCCCACGTACCAGTTGCAGTCTGGGTGTTCGGGTGCGGTGCAGGCTCTGTCGCTGGCGGCGTCGCTGCTGCTGTCCGGGGGGCATCGCACGGCTCTGGTGCTGGGCGGTGACGTCTCCGCGAAGCTGGTGGACCCGGACATGGACGCGGCGGCGCTGCCGCCGTCGCAGCTGGTGAACCTGGTGCTGTTCGGGGACGGGGCGGGTGCGCTGGTGCTCACCACGGAGCCGTCTCCGGGCCCGGCGTTGCGGGCGGTGTTCACGCGGCTGGTGGGCCTGGGGCGGGAGCCGGGGCAGACTCTGGCCTGGTACGGCGCGAGCCGGCGCTTTGATGGT
This sequence comes from Streptomyces sp. NPDC054866, assembly GCF_053610745.1. Lineage (NCBI taxonomy): Bacteria > Bacillati > Actinomycetota > Actinomycetes > Kitasatosporales > Streptomycetaceae > Streptomyces > Streptomyces sp. NPDC054866. Next base: position 951,941 of record NZ_JBSGZA010000004.1, on the reverse strand, counting down.
CCTCCGGTGAGCGAGGACTACAAGGCGATCGAGGAGGCCGTTCCCGTGCTGGCCGCCGAGTCGGCCGAGGAGTTGCTGGACGGGCTGGAGTGGAAGCCCGGTGATCTGTCGCATGTGCTGCCGCCGCAGCTGTCGGGCCGGATGACGGCACGGATCCGGGAGCGGATGGGGTTGCCGGAGGCGCGGGAGGTGTCCTGCGTGGAGGAGACCGGCAACAACGGCAACGCGCTGGTGTTCTTCCAGCTGGAGCGGCTGCTGTCGCGGCTGGCGCCGGGGGACCGGGCTCTCGGGGTCGCGATCGAGTCCAGCAAGTGGATCAAGTCGGGGTTCGCTCTGGAGGCGGACTGACGGTTCGGTTCTGCTGTTCCGTTGCGTGTGTGTCGGCGCCGCGGCCCTGTTGAGGGGCCGCGGCGCCGACGCGTATGCCGGGAAGCCATTTTCGACGGCAGATAATATATAGTTTTCATGAAACAGTGAACGAAAATCCCGGTGCGTTCGGCTTTCTCCCAGGCGTACGGCACATCGGCACACATGACGCGGAGGGATGCGCGGATGGCGATCGCCCCGGACGGCACTCGACAAGGCACCGACCAGGAGCTGGCGGTGGGCCGCTTCATCGAGCACTTCGCCCTCAGCATGACGGGGCTCGGTTTTCCACGGATGGCGGCGCGGGTGTTCGTGGCCGTACTCATCTCCAAGGACGGGCTGACGGCCGTCGAGCTGGCGGCGCAGCTGAAGATCAGCCGGGCCGCGGTCTCACAGGCGGTGCGTTATCTGATGCAGTTGGGGCTGGTCGAGCGGCAGCGTGAGCCGGGCCAGCGTCATGACCACTACCGGGTCATGGACGGCACGTGGTACGAGATGTTCGCCCGCCGCGACGAGGTGTTCCTGCGGCTGGAGGACAATCTCGCCGACGGGATCGTCGCGCTCGGCAGTGAGAACCCGGGGGCTGCGCGGCTGGACGAGACGCGGCGGTTCTTCGAGTTCATCCGCGGCGAGGTGCCCAAGCTCATGACTCGCTGGCACGAGTCGCAGGGTAAGGCTCCGGACGACGAGTCCTGAGCACTTCAGGGAACCCAGGGCGGGAGAGGCCGCTTTAGGCGGCTGCAAGCCGGCGCCAAGCGTGCGCGGTGAGGCTGGGGCGCCCGCCCGGGTGCGGTGTCGCGCCCCGGAGCGGACCGTCGCGAAGCCTCGCCTGGAGGGTGTGATCCGTGTCCCCGGCCCCCGCTCCCCCGCCCGCCGCCGACCCCGTGGCCGACCTGCACCGGTCCGGCCGCCTGATTGCCGAGTATCGGCGGCTGCCCGCCCTGCTGCGCGGGCTCGGCGATGACGAATTGCAGCGCGCAGGGCGGTTGTTGACACGCCTGTCCGCCGACGAGGTGCTCGCCGAGCACCCGGAGCAGCCGACCGTGTCGGTCACGGTCACCGGGCACGGGACGGTGGCCGGTCTGATCCCGCCGCTCACCGCGCAACTGGCCCGGCACGGGCTGCTGCTGCGGCCGCATGTCGCCGATTTCGGCAGTTGGCTCTTCGATCTGGCCGATCCGGCGAGCGAGGTGTACGCGGCCGGCGGTGACCTGGTCGTGTGTGTGCTGGACGCCGACGTGGTGTTCGACGAGGTTCCCCGGCCGTGGCGGCCCGAGGACGTGGAGCGGATACTGGCCGAGAAGGTCCGGCTGCTGGACAAGCTCGCCGCCACCCACGCCGCTGCGGGGTCGGGCACGCTCGTGTACACCTCGCTGCCCCTTCCCCGTGAGTTTCCGGCCCAGTTGGTGGACCACCGCTCCCGGGCCCGCCTTGGCGCGGTCTGGCGGGACGGGAACGCCCGGTTGCTGGGGCTGATGGAGGAACATCCGGGTCTTGTCGTCCTCGACCTGGACCAGCTGCTCACCGGCCCGGCCGCCCTGGGCGACGCCCGCCTGGCGGCGTACACGGGGACGCCGTACACTCCGGAGCTCACCACCGCGCTCGCCCGCGATCTGGCCCATCTGGTGCGCGGCCGGTCCGGCCGGGCGAAGAAGGTGCTGGCCCTGGACCTGGACGGCACGTTATGGGGCGGGGTGCTGGGCGACGACGGCCCGGAGGGGATCGAGGTCGCCGGCGGGCGCAGGGGCCGGGCCTTTCGGCACCTGCAGCGGGTGCTCGCGCAACTCGCGTCGCGCGGGGTGCTGCTGGCCGCGGTCAGCAAGAACGACCTGGAGCCGGTGCAGCAGGTGCTGCGCGAGCACCCCGAGATGATCCTGCGCGAGGACGACTTCGTGCGTGTGGTGGCCAACTGGGAGCCCAAGCACGAAAATCTGCGAGCCCTTGCCGACGACCTCAATCTCGGCCTGGACAGTCTGGTCTTCGCCGACGACAGCGCCTACGAGTGCGGTCTGGTCGCCCGCGAACTGCCCGAAGTCACCGTGCTGCATCTGGACGGCGATCCGGCGCTGCACGCCGAACGGGTGCTCGCCGACGGCTGGTTCGACGTGCGGGACGTCACGGAGGACGACGTACGGCGCCCGGCGCGCTACCGCGAGGAGTTCGTCCGCAAGGACTTCCTGGACTCCTTCGCCTCGCTGGAGGACTACTTGCGGGAGCTGGAGGTGCGGGTCGAACTGACCGCGGCGGGCGAGGCCGACACCGCCCGGCTCGCCCAGCTCACCCAGCGCACCAACCAGTTCAACCTGACGACCCGGCGGCTCCAGGAGGACGAGGTACGCGCCCTGGCCGGCTCACCGGGACAGTTGGTCCTCGCCATCCGGTCCGGCGACCGCTTCGGGGACAACGGGCTGGTGGGGGCGGTGTTCGTGCGAACCGGCGGGCCGGTGTGGCACATCGACAACTTCCTGCTCAGCTGCCGGGTCTTCGCCCGGGGCATCGAACAGGGCTGCCTGGCCGTGCTGCTGGAGCACGCCCGCGCCGCCGGCGCCGGCGCGGTCGAGGCGCGTTATGTGCCGTCCTCGAAGAACGGCAAGGTCAAGGACTTCTATCCACGCAACGGCTTCGACGCGTCCGGGCACACCGAGGACGGGACCGCCCTGTTCCGTCACGAGCTGCGGCGGATCACGGCGGCACCCGGGCATCTGGGCCTGACGGTGCACTGGAAGCGGGAGGGAACACGATGAACGACGTCGCCGAACTCAAGGAGTTCACGGCCGTCCACGCCCGGGCGCTGCAACTGCCGCCCGAGCTCTACGCAGGGGTGCTGGGCCGCGTCACCAACGACGAGGACGGCGCCCCGGGTTCGTGGGCGGTGGAGTGGTCGGCGGCCGCGGCCGCGCTTGCCGGGTCGGGTCAGTTGCTGCCGGCCTTCCTGTGCTCAGCCATGGCCCGCTTCCCGTTCGTCGACGGTCCGGCGCGGCGCTCGGCGTACGAGCAAGCGCGGGCGGTGTTCGACCGGTGGCGCGCACAGCATCCGGACATCGAGCCGGTGCGGGTGAAGTTGCCCGATGGTGAGCTGGTCTGCTGGGCGGGTGGTCTGTCCGCCGGGGAGCCGAAGCCGCTGCTGCTGGTGACGGGAGGGATCGTCAGCGTGAAGGAGCAGTGGGCACCGGTCGTGCTCCAGGCGGCCCAGCTGGGCATGGCGGTGGTGGTGACGGAGCTGCCTGGCGTGGGCGAGAACACCCTTGCGTACAACCGGGAGAGCTGGCGGATGCTGCCGGCCGTGCTGGACGCGGTCGCGGACCGTGCGGACGTCTCCCACACTTACGCCCTCGCGAACAGCTTCGGGGGTCATCTGGCGCTGAGATGGGCCGGGCGGGATGCGCGGCTGCGTGGGATCGTGACGTCCGGGGCGCCGGTCAGTGTCTTCTTCACGGACGGCGACTGGCAGCGTCGGCTGCCGCGCGTCACCCGGGACACGCTGGCTCATCTGACGGGCGTCGCCCCCGGCGACGACGCGGCGCTGGGTGATGTGCTGGCCGATTGGCCGTTGACGCCGGAGGAGCTCTCTGCGCTGGACATCCCGGTGTGCTACTCGGCCAGTTTGCGCGACGAGATCATTCCCGCGGGGGATCCGGTGTTCCTGCGTCGACATGTGCGGCGGCTGGCCCTCAATGAGTTCGACGACGTGCACGGTGCTCCGGGGCACGTCCAGCAGACCGTGCAGTGGACGTTCGGCTCGCTGCTGGCCATGCGAGACGGCGCCCTGCCGTCCTGAGCGGGGCGCCGCGCACACGAAGAGCCGTCACCGGGACCGCGTCGGGGGAATTGCCGCGGTCCCGGTGAGGGCTCGTGCCGTCGCGGCCGGCCCTCAGCCGGGGGATGTCACTGGATGGCCACGTCGCGGCGGCGGAACAGGGCGGTGCCCGCGGCGGTGAGCACCGCCGTGATCACCAGCAGTACCAGTAGCGGGCCGACGGTGAAGTCGCCGCCGGGCAGCCCGGGCACGTGGCTGAACGGCGAGATGTCGAGGACCACCTGCGGCAGGTCCAGGGTCGAGCCGATCTGGCTGATCAGCAGGCACAGCGCGAACACCGCCCAGGGCAGGCCTACGGCGAGCCTGGGCAGGGAGCCGAAGGCGAGCACGGCGAACGCCGCCAGCACCAGCACGGCCGGAAGGCGCACCATCGCGGCCGCGACGAGGGAACCGAACTCCGCTCCCATGTCGCCGGTGGCCAGGCCGTAGCCGACGGCGGCACTGGTCCCGGTGAGCAACATGAGTACGGTGACCCCGGCGAGCGTGACGACCAGATGGCCCGTCATCCAGCTGAACCGGCTGGTGGCCGTGGACAGCACGGTTTCCATTCCGCCGCTGGTCTCCTCGTTGCGCATTCGGTTCAGGGACTGCACGGCGAATCCGGCGACCGCGAGGCCCATCAGGCCGATGGTGGCGGACAGGTAGGCGTCCAGCAGCGAGCCGGTGCCGCCGAGTTGCTGGATGATCTCGGCGGTTCGGTCGCTGTCGCCGATCAGGTCGTTGATCTCGTCGCCGACGACTCCGAAGGCGAAGCTCATGACGGACACCCCGACGGCCCAGCCGGCCAGGGAGCCACGGTGCAGGAACCAGGCCAGACCGGTCGGGCTGAGCAGAGCGGGGGTGGCCTCGGGCGGGCGGGGCTTGACCGCGCGCATGCCCATACCGACGTCGCGGATGCGGGTCAGGGCGAAGGCCACACCGACCTGGACGGCGAAGGCGGCGAGTGGCAGGGCCAGCACCCACCAGTTGTCCTGGTCGTAGGGGCGCAGTTGCTGGCCCCAGCCGATCGGGGAGAGCCAGGAAGGCCAGGCGCTCTCCACGCGCAGGCCGCCGCCGGTGGTGCGGCCGGCCACGTCGCCGACGGCGCGCAGCATGAACGCCACACCGAGCACGGCCGCCGCGGCGCCGTTGGCGGCCCGGGCGCTCTCCCAGATCTGGGCGGTGATCGCGGCGACGCCGGCGAAGGAGACACCGACCGCGCCGATCGCGGCGCCGGCCGCGAAGGAGGAGCCCAGTGGCAGCCCCGCCGAGGCGAGTCCCAAGGCGCTCACGACGGCGAGCACCACGTTGGCCAGGATCGCGAGCAGCAGGCCGGCAGTGAGGGCAGCGTGCCGCCCGACGGCGGTGGAGCCGATCAGCTCGGAACGCCCCAGTTCCTCGTTCTGCCGGGTGTGCCGGATGACGGCGAGGGTGCTCATCAGGGCGGCGGCCACCAGCACGAGCAGCAAGGACTGCGTCATCGCAGTGGCGCCCTCGCCGGCGCCGGAGACCAGGCCGCTGAACACCAGTGAGGACGGGTTGTCCGCGGCACTGGTCTGGGCGGCGATCCGGTCCTTCTGGGTCTCGTACAGACCGCTGATGCTCGAGGCGGTGGCCGTCTGTACCAGTGTCAGGCCGAGGATCCACAGCGGGAGTTGGATCCGGTCCCGGCGCAGGGCGAGCCGCAGGAGGTCACCGGTGCCGGCGAAGTAGCGGCTCATCGCCGTGCTCCGGCCGTCTCGCGCTGGGCGGGCACCTCGTCGCCGTAGTGCCGCATGAACAGCTCTTCCAGGGTGGGTGGGGTGCTGGTCAGCGACACGATGCCGAAGTCGGCCGCGTGACTGATCACGGCACCGACCTTGCTGCTGTCCACGGTGAAGCTGAGCCCGTCGGCGCCGGAGCGCACGTCGTGGACTCCTTCGAACCGGTCCAGGCCGGTCAGCTCGCGTTCCGTCTGGACCGTGACCGAGACACGGGTGAGGTGGCGCAGTTCCTTCATCGAGCCGGACTCCACGATGCGGCCCTCACGGATGATGCTGACGCGGTCGCACAGGGCCTCTGCCTCGGCCAGGATGTGACTGGACAGCAGTACGGTCGCGCCGGCCCGCTTCAGGTCGAGCACACAGCTCTGGAAGACCGACTCCATGAGGGGGTCGAGGCCGGAGGTGGGCTCGTCGAAGATGAACAGCTCCACGTCCGATGCGAGCGCGGCGACCAGCGCCACCTTCTGCCGGTTGCCCTTGGAGTAGGTACGGAACTTCTTCGTCGGGTCGAGTTTGAACCGCTCCAGCAACTCGTCGCGGCGCTTCTTGTCGATGCCGCCGCGCAACCTGCCGATCAGGTCGATCGACTCGCCGCCGGAGAGATTGGGCCAGAGGTTCACGTCTCCCGGGACATAGGCGAGACGGCGGTGGAGGTCCACGGCCTGGTGCCACGGGTCTCCGTCCAGCATCTGCACCTCGCCGGCGTCGGCCCTCAGCAGGCCGAGCAGGACCCGGATGGCCGTGGATTTGCCGGCACCGTTGGGCCCCAGGAGGCCGTGCACCTCACCCTGCCTGACCGTCAGGTCGAAGCCGTCGAGGGCCCGAACCTGACCGAACGTCTTCACTAAGCCTGCCACGGCAATAGAGTTCGTCACTGTCACAACGTATCAAACTTCCATGACGTTGTGAAATCTGCGAAAACTCGTGGCCGCGGGATGCCCCGGGCCAGGCCCCGGACCGGGTTGGCACCCTCGCGCCGCACCGCTGTGACCGCCTTGCCGAACCGACGAATCCGGCGCCGCGACCACGCCGGCCCACAACGCGGTCATCTCGGCCATGACCAGCAGTTTCGGGACGATTCTTAGGGGATTCTTAGGGGGGTTAGGGGCTTTCAGACGCCCTCTGATTCCTCATAGCCTTCACAACGGAACAACAGCCCGGCTCATCACACGGAGGGAGAGAGCAGCAAAACATGAGCTTTGTTCCGGCAAAAGAGCAGCACCGGACACGGCGTACTTTTCAACGGGGGTTGCGTTCGTGCAATACGACATACTCGGACCGGTTCGAGTAACCGACAGCCGGGGCAGCAAGTTCGTCAGTGCCAGGAAGGTGCAGGTGCTGCTGGTCCTTCTGCTCATCCGCGCCCGGCAGGTGGTCTCCATCGACGAGGCCATCGCCGAAATCTGGGGAGACAATCCCCCACGCCGGGTCACCGCGAGCATTCATGTGTACATATCCCAGCTCCGCAAGTTCCTCGCACAACCCGGCAGCCGACACAATCCGATTCTCACCAGGCCTCCGGGATATCTCTTCCACCTGGGCAACGACGAGCTCGACGTCGACCAGTTCCAGGGGCTGCTCCACCAGGGGCGGCGGCACCTCAAGGAAGGCCGGCCGGAGAACGCCGTCGCCGCCTTCGAGGCGGGGCTCTCCCTCTGGCGCGGCCCCGCTCTGGGCGACCTGTGCGACGGACCGGTCATCCAGGGCTTCGCCACGTGGCTGGAGGAGACCAGGCTGGAGTGCGTCGAGTCCCTCATCGAAGCACAGCTCACACTCGGACTGCACCGCGAACTCGTGGGCCGTCTCGGCTCCCTGACCTCCGAGCACCCGCTGCGGGAGACCTTCTACCGCCAGCTCATGCTCGCCCTGTGCCGCTCGGAGCGGCAGGCCGACGCGCTGCGCACCTACCAGCAGGCCCGGTCCCGGCTCAACAAGGAGCTGGGCCTTGAACCGTGCCGGGCGCTGCGCGATCTGCAGCAGGCCATCCTGATGGCCGACGAACGGCTGGAGCTGCCCCACACGGCATGACCCGCGTCCCCTGCGCGACCGGGCGGGCCGAGCCACAGGCTCGGCCCGCCCGGTCCGATTCCCGGGGCGGACCGGTATCAGCTCCGCGTCGGCCCGTGTGAGGTACGCAGGCGGTGCGTCAGTTCCGCCAGGACCCTCGGACCGCTCTGGTCGCCGTGGACGAAATAGTGGTCACCCGGCAGGATCAGCAGTTCGAAAGCCCCGGTGGTCAGCGTCTGCCAGTCCCTCGCGTCCGGCTCCGACACCACCGGGTCGGCGGCACCGTTGAAGACCGTCACCGGCAAGTCCAGCAACGGCTCTGTCAGGTCGTGGCGGTAGTTCTCGACGATGCGGAGGTCCGCGTACCCCGCGCCGTCCAGGGCCACCTCCGCCATGCCGGCCAGATCGTCGCCCAGTTCTGTGCGCAGCGCGTCCAGATAGCGTTCCGGTTCCGCGCGGCGCAGGCGCATCAGGTCCTTGTGGTCGGGCATGCCGGTGAAGCCCAGGCTGCGGGTGACCGACCGCAGCCGCGCGCCGAGCGGGTTCTCCCGCCCCGTCGGCGCGCTGAACGCGCTGACGAAGAGGTGACGCAGCGACTCCCCGTACTTGGGTCCAAGACGGTGCGCCAGCCGGAAGGCGAGCAGCGCGCCCATGCTGTGTCCGTAGAAGGCGAAGGGCCGGTCCAGGTAGGGCTCGATGGCCTGCGCGACGGCCTCCACCGCCTCCTCCGCGGCATCGAGGGGACGCTCGTCCCCTCGTTCCTCGCGGCCCGGCAGCTGCACCGGGCACACGTCGATCTCGGGATCCGCGGCGGCCGCCCAGTCCCGGTACAGCGAGGCTCCGCGGCCGCCGTAGGGCAGGCAGAAGACCCGGGCGGCGCAGTCGTCGCGCGGGGTGGCCGGGAGCCACCGGGCGCTGTCCGTGTCGTAGGGGCGCCGGAGCGCGGTCACGGTGTGCCCCTCGGCAGACGCGGTGACGCGGTCCACTATCTCGTCGAGCGTGGGTCCGGCGATGAGCAGGTCGGCCGGGAGGCCGACCGCGGTCTCCGTCTGGACCCGCTGACGCAGTTCCAGAGCGGCCAGCGAGTCGAGGCCGGCATCCGACAACGGCTGGGTGAACGGGACGTCGTCGGGCGGCAGGTGCAGCAGTTCCCCGACCATCCGCGCGAGCCGGGACCGCAGGGCCGCGCGGCCGGCCGGGCCGCGCCATCGCGCGCGGGTCGCGTCGGCTGCCGCGTCGGTGAGCGGGGTGTCCGGGGTGGGATCGCCGGCGCTGATGACCCGGATCTCGGTGGCGCGGGCCCAGCCGACCACCCGGCCGTCCTCGGCGCACAGCACGTGGTCGCCGACCAGGCTGTGGCGGGTGGCGGGAACGGTCAGCCGTATGTGGCACCACAGGGGGCCGTCCGCGGGGGCGCCGAAACCGGCCTCGCCGAGGCCCGCGACCATAAACAGGTCACGTTCGTTCAAGTGCTCCTCCGCGGCGAGCGCGTAGAGCGGGGCGCAGGCGTCCAGCACGCCCGGCGGCACCGGGAGTTCGGGGGCCGGCCGGCCGGGTCCGCCCTGTGTCTCAACGGTGGACGGGGCACGGAGCCTGGCCAGGATCTCGCCGTCGCCGAGCCACGCCTCGGTGACCCATTCGACCGAAGGTCCGTAGGGGACACCGCGCTCGCTGAGGCGGCGGTAGAACTCGGCCCCGTCGATCCGTTCGGCGCAGCGCTCCGTGATGGCCGCACGGGCCTGCTCGGTCAGCGGCTCAGTGCCTGCTGCGGGGTCCTCGGCGGTCGGCCCGGGTCGCACCCGGCCACCGGCGTGCCGGCGCCATCCGGCCGGTTCGTCGGTGGCCCGGCTGTGCACCGAGAACGCGGACCAACCGTCGCCGTCGGACGGGTCGATGACGAGGTGCAGGGCGCGTTCCCGGGTGCCGGGGAGCGTGAGCGCCTGCTCGAAGGTGACGCCGGACAGCCGCAGTCCGTCCCCGGTGCGCACCGCCGAAGCGAGCATGTCCTGGTAGTAGCCGACGTGGACGACACCCGCGGTGTCGGCGACCTCGGGCAGCAGCGTCCGGCTCACCGTGGTGGTGAACTGCCGCTGCTCCAGCGGCGACGGCACCGTCCGTAGTCCCAGCGTGCCGACCGGTGCGCCGGTGCCGGGGGCCGCCGAGGTGTCCGGCTCGGCGGGCGTGGTGCCGTACGCGCGGCGCCGGAAGGCCTGGCCGGGCAGGTCGAGCCGGGTCCGGTCGTAACCGTCGTCGAAGGCGGACCAGTCGACCTCCTCGCCCGCCAGGTGACGCTGGGCCAAGCCGTCGAGGAGCTCCCGCCAGATGTCGTGGCCGGGCAGCCGCACACCGTCCGGGTCACCCGGTGCCGGTGCGCCGCCGATGTGGACCAGGGTGTCGTAGCCGTGCGGGGCAAGCGCTCCGGCCGCCGCCCGCGGTGAGGTGCCGGTCCCGGTCCGGGACCAGAAGGCCGGGTCGGCGGCTTGGTCGGCGCTCACCTCGGTGGCCTGCTGGCCATGCAGGAGGCGCAGGGCGGGGGCGCGCCGGGGCAGGGTCGCGGGGGTGGGGGCAGTGGTGTGCCGGGCGCCGAGCAGCAGGCCGGCGTCGCGGACGTCGAGGGCCTCGCTGAGCAGGCCGGCCGCGAGGTCGCCGGGGGCTTTCCCGGCGGCCACGGCACCGGGAACGAGGCCCCAGTCCGCGAGCGTACGCACCAGGGCGACCTGGCAGGCGACGGTCCCCACGTCCGCCGCGAGGGCCGAGCCGGGGTGCTCGGGGACGACCGGGGTGGCGCCTGCGGCGGTGGCCAACTCGGTGGCGCACTCGTCGTAGTGGGCGCGGAAGCCGGGGTGGGTGGGGTGCAGCGCCGCGATGATGCGGGCCGCCCGGTCCGCGGTGGCGTCGAGCAGGAAAGCGACCGGTCGCGCGGGGGCGCGGTCGCGGGCGCCGACCGCGTCGGAGGCGGAGAGCTGCCGGCCGCCGCCGGCCGCCTCGGGGACGTCGCCCGCGGCGAGGGCCGTCAGCCAGTCGGTGAGTTCGCCGCGCGACGCGGTCACAAGAGCGGCGCGGTGCGCGAAGTGCGCTCGGCGGGCGGTGGTGGTGTGGCAGACGTCCGCGAGGGGTGCCTCGGGGTGGCGGGCCAGCCAGTCGCCGAGGCGGGCCGCCGCGTCGCGCAGGCCCTGGGGGTCGCGGGCGGACAGGGCCAGCACGTGGGCGGGGCGTTCCGGGCCGGTCTGGCGCGGCGGCGTGGTCGGGGGTTCGGTGAGGACGACGTGCACGTTGGTGCCGCTGAAGCCGAAGGAGCTGACGCTCGCGGTGCGCGGCTGACCGTCCGGGTGGCCCGGCCAAGGGCTCGTCCGGTCGTTGAGGACCACCGGCAGCCGCTCGATGCCGAGCCGCGGGTTGGGGGTGCGCAGGTGCAGGTTGCCCGGGATCTCGCCGTGCCGCAGAGCGAGGACCGTCTTGATCAGGCCCGCCACTCCGGCCGCCGCCTCCAGGTGCCCGACGTTGGACTTGACGGCACCGATGCGCAGCGGGGCCTCGGCGGTCCGCCCGGAGCACAGGACGTCGGCGGCGGCGCGCACCTCGATCGGATCGCCCAGCGGAGTGCCCGTACCGTGCGCCTCCAGGTAGTCCACCTCGTGCGGTTCGGTCCGGGCCGTCTTCAGGGCCTGGGTGATGAGTTCGCGCTGCGCCCTGCCGTTGGGGACGGTCAGGCCGCTGGTGCGGCCGTCGTGGTTCACGGCCGATCCCCTGATGAGGGCGAGCACGGGGGCGCGTACGGCCGCGGCGTCCCCGGCGCGCATGAGGGCGATCATGCCGCAGCCCTCCGCCCGGGCGTAGCCGTCGGCCGCGGCGTCGAAGACCTTGCAGTGCCCGTCCTCGGCCAGGGCCTCCATCCGGCTCAGGGCGACCATGACGGCGGGTGACATCATCGCGCTCACCCCGCCGGCCACGGCCGCCGCGCACTCGCCGCGGCGCAGGCTCTCGACCGCCAGATGCACGGCGAGCAGCGACGAGGAGCACGCCGTGTCCACCGCAAGGGTGGGGCCACGCAGCCCCAGGGTGTGCGCCACCCGGCCCGCGGCGACGCTGATCGCGGAGCCGGTGGCGGTGTACGGCCCGGCGTCCCGCAAGGAGCGGGGCTGCAGTGCGTTCTCGGAGCCGGAGATGCCGACGAAGACACCAACGCGCTGTTCGGCCCGGGTTCCGGAGAGCAGCCCGGCATGTTCGAGCGCCTGCCAGCTCGCCTCCAGCAGCAACCGGTGCTGCGGGTCCATCTCGCGGGCCTCGGCGTCCGAAATGCCGAAGAACGACGCGTCGAACGCGTGAGCCCCTTCGGTGAGGAAGCCGCCACGGCGGGTGTAGGCGGTGCCGGGGGTGTTGCGGTCGGGCGAGTACCAGCGGTCTGCCGGCCAGCGGTCGTCGGGGACGTCCACGATGCCGTCGCGGCCCGCGCGCAGCAGGTCCCAGAAACGTTCGGGGCTGTCCGCGCCGCCGGGGAAGCGGCAGCCCATGCCGACCACCGCGATCGGCTCCTCGGTCCGGGCGCGCAACTGCCCGACCTGCTCCCGCAGTGCGCGCACGGCGTCCAGGGAACGCCTCAACAGGGCGTCATCGGTCATGGTTGTTCCTCTCCCCCGGTGGTTCGCCGGACGCCCGCGCGGCCGGCTCCGTTGCGGCCGTCCGGCACACGTGCGCGGACTTCACGCCTACAGCTCCAGTTCGGCCAGGACGTGCTCCAGTTCGGCCGCGACCGCCGAGACGCCGTCCACGGCTGCCGGTTCCGGCCGGTCGGTGTGCTCCGGCGGTTCGATGCGCAACAGCCTTTCCAGCTTGGCCCGTTCGGCGTGTACGACCCCGAACTCGGGCCTCGCGTGGTGCAGTGCCGCGTCGAACGCGGCCAAGCCGACGGCGCTCTCCAGCGGGGTCAGGCCCAGCCGGCGGCGTACGAAGCCCTCGGTGGCCGCGTCGACCCGCATACCGCCCTCGCGCCAGAACGGCCACACCACGGCGATGCTCGCGCCGGACCGCTCCCCCGCGGTCCGCTTCTCGTCGCGGGCGCGGCTGAAGGCGTTCAGGAAGCGGCTGGCGAAGGCGTAGTCGGCCTGGCCGGGATTGCCGGCGAGGGCGGCCAGCGAGGAGAAGACCATAAAGACGTCGAGGTCGTCGTCGCGTGTCGCCTCGTCGAGGTGGACGGCGCCGTCGACCTTGCCGGCCAGGACGGTGTCCATCTCGTCGGCGGTCTTGTTCGGCAGCAGGCCGTCGCGCAGCACACCGGCGGAGTGGATGACGCCGTGCACGGCGCCCCAGCGCTCCCGGGCGAGGGCGAGCAGCCGGTCCACTTCGGCCCTGTCGGCGACATCGGCGCGTTCGTAGCGGACGTCGCTGCCGAGCGCGCGGATGTCCTCCAGGGCTGTCCGGCGCTCGTCGGTCAGCTCCGAGCGGCCGACGAGGAGCAGGTTGACCCGGGCCCGGCGGGCCAGGTGCCCGGCGAAGAGCAGGCCGAGGCCGCCGGCGCCGCCCGTGACCACCCAGGTCATACCGTCCCGTACGGTGATCTCGGCCGGTGCGGGCAGTTGGGCGGGCACCGCCCGGAGCCTGCGCACCCAGCGCCCCCGGTCGTCGTGACGGACCTCGGCTTCGGTGCGCGTCTCGGCGGCCAGTTCGGCGAGACAGGCATCGAGGAGAGCGTCCACCGGGTGGCCGTCCGCGGTGTGCACGGCCACGGCCTGCTGGACGAGGCGGGGGTTCTCGTGCTCGACGGAGCGGGCGAAACCTCCGAAGGCCTCTGCGAGCGCGTCGGCCGGTCCGCCGGTGCGGGTGTGCAGGCGCAGCAGGCGCACGGGCCGGTGCAGACCGCCCCGCAGCAGGGCCTGGCTGAGGTGGAACACGGACGTCAGCGCGGTGCGCGGATCGGTCCAGGCGTGCAGGACGGTGTCAGGCGGTGAGTCCAGGTCGGTGAGGAGGACCGCGTGGTCCTCGGCTGACCCCGCCCGGACGGTCCGCTCGGTGCCGGAAGCCTCGTACCGCTCGCCGGGCCGTACGCCGATGACCTTGGCGGCGTCGCGGTGGTGCCGCCGGACGCGTTCGGTGAGGGACCCGTCGGCGTCGAAGACGAGGACCGGGCGTGTGAGCCAGTCGCCGGGCCCCTGGGGCGTGTCGGCCCGTTCCCAGTCGGCGGTGTAGTGGACGACCTGCGGTGCCGGGGAGTCGACCGGCGTCACGGCGGACGTCGGAGCGGCCGGGCCGGGCTCGTCGAGGTCGAGCTGTTCCAGCAGATGGCCGGCGAGGTCGTCGATGCAGGGGTAGTCGAAGACGACGCCTGCGTAGAGGACCAGCCCCAGCGACTCCTCCAAGAGGTTGCCGAGCCGGACGGCCATCACGGAGTCCAGGCCCAGTTCGAAGAAGCCGCGTTGCCGGCCAGGGGGGCTGTCCGGCGGGAACTGCAGCAGGCCGCCGAGTTCCCTCTGCATGTGGGTGGCCAGGGTGGTGTGCCGTTCGCTGCGGGGCACGGCGGCGAGCTCGGCTCGCAGGTCCGCGTCGTCACGAGCGTCGGCGCGCGGGTCACGCACGGGTCCGGGTCCTGCCGGGTCCGTGCCGCTGCCCGGCTCCAGCCAGTAACGCTCGCAGGAGAACGGGTACGTCGGCAGCGACATCCGTCGCCCGCCGGTGGGCGTGGCAGCCCAGTCGGTGTCGGCCCCCTCGACCCACCGGGCGGCGGTCTCCTCGGGCGTGGCGTCCGCCGGCACGGTCGGTGCGGTGCCGGAGCGGCCGGGACGGCGGCCGATGTGGACGCCGGCGGAGGTGTCCTGGCCGACGGCCACCCGGTCGAAGCCGTCGATCGCCTCGGCGAGGGTGCGGGCCATGAACGCGGCCCGGTGTTCCATGGCCTCCCTGCCCTGCTGCAGCGTGTGCGCGACGTCCCCCGGGCGTGCCGCGTCCTCGTCCGGCCCCGTCGGGGTTCGCTCCAGGGAGCGCAGGAACTCAGCCATGCGGGACGCGTAGGAGCGCAGGTTCTCGGGCGTACGGGCGGACAGCGGGAACACCAGCGGACGGCCGGGACCTGCGGCGGGCGGTCGAGGCCGGGCCGGGGCTTCCTCCAGGACGAGGTGGACGTTGACCCCGCCCGCGCCGAACGAGCTGATTCCCGCCCGGCGCGGCGCCTCCTCGACGCCGGGAGCGGGCGGCCGGAGCCGTTCCCAGGGGGCGGTCTCGCGCTGTACCCGGAACGGCGTGCTGTCGAGGTCGAGATGGGGGTTCAGGTCCGGCGAGTGCAGCAGCGAGGGCACGAGCGTGCCGTGCCGCATCTGGAGCACGACCTTCGTGACCTGGGCGATTCCGGCCGCCGCCTCGGCGTGGCCGATGACCGACTTCACCGAGCCGATGGCGCACGGCGGGCGCCCGTCCCGGCGGTGCGGGGCTGCCGCGTCCCCGTACGCCTCGGTGAGGCCCCGCACCTCGATGGGGTCGCCGAGGCTGGTGCCGGTGCCGTGCGCCTCGACGTAGCCGACGGTGCCGGCGTCCACGCGGGCGTCGCGCAACGCGGCACGGACCAGTTCGGCCTGCGCGACCGGGTTGGGCACGCCGTAGCCGTAGGTGCGGCCGTCGCTGTTGACCGCCGAGCCCTTGATGACGGCGTGGATCCGGTCGCCGTCGGCCAGGGCCCGGTCGAGCGGCTTGAGCAGGACCGCGCCGACCGCCTCGGCCGGAACGTAGCCGGTGCCGCCCTCGCCGAAGGCCCGGCAGCGGCCGTCCTCGGCGAGGAAACCGGCCTCGGCGAGCATCACGTACTTGCTGGGGTGCAGCGACAGGTTCACGCCGCCCGCCAGAGCGGTGGCGCACTCGCCGCGGCGGATGGCGGCACAGGCCAGGTGGATCGCGTAGAGGGAGGAGGAGCAGGCGGTGTCGAGCGCGAGGCTGGGGCCGCCGAAGTTGAGCAGGTGGGAGATCCGGTTGGCGACGGAGAAGGTCTGGGAGGTGACCATGCGCCAGACGCCCTGATCCAGGTCGTTCCCGGCGAACATCTGGTAGTTGTTGTAGGTCACTCCCGCGAACACGCCCACGGAGCCGCGCCGGTCGCCGAGCCGGGGGTCGGCCAGGGACGCCGGGGTGTATCCGGCGTCCTCCAGGGTCTCCCAGGCGGTGGTGAGGAAGAGCCGCTCCTGCGGGTCGAGGAGCCGGGCGTCGCGCGGCGAGATGTGGAAGAACTGCGCGTCGAACGCGTCGATGTCGTCCAGGAACCCTCCCCAGCGGGGCCATGCCTCTCCGAAGCGCGCACGGGCCAACTCCGCGTATCGCCGGTAGCCGGGCCGGTCGAGCGGTATCTCGCCGACGCAGTCCCTGCCGTGGCGCAGGTTCTCCCAGAAGTCGGCCAGGGTCGGGGCCTGGGGATAGCGGCCGCCGATGCCGATGATGGCGATGTCTGCGGCGTTGTGCCCCTCGTCGGAGGCGGCACCGAGGACCCTCGTCGGCGCGGTGGGCGTCGGCGGAACGACCGGTTCCACCGGCGCGACGGCCACGGCAGGCACGGGTGCCGAGGTCGACGCGGGGACCGCCGGCGGTGCGGGCGTGCGGCGGACCCGCTCGGTCACATGGCGTGCCAACGCGTCCAGACTCTTGTACGTGAACAGCGTGGTGCTGTCGATCGGACCGTAGTGCTCCTCCAGGCGGCGGCGCAGCTTCTCCACGAGGAGGGAGTTGAGGCCGAGGTCCTCGAAGCGGGCGGACGGATCGATCTCCTCCGGCCGCCACTTCAGTGCCTCGGCGAACAGTTGGACCAGATGCCCCTGGATCCCCTCCGGCGAGACCGGGACCGCGGGCGCGGCAGGCACCGCGACGACGGCGGCCGCGTCCACCGCCGGGCGCGACAGGCCGTGCGACGCGAGGTCCTGCGGCCGGCAGTGCCGGCGTTCGAAGGGGTAGGTCGGCAGCGGCGTCCGGCGTACCGGCCGGTCATCGCGCAGCACCGCCCAGTCGAAATCGGCGCCCGCGGCCCAGAGCCGGGCCAGGGTGCCGGTCTTCCCGGCCTCGGCCAGGGCGGCGAGATG
This sequence comes from Streptomyces sp. NPDC054866, assembly GCF_053610745.1. Lineage (NCBI taxonomy): Bacteria > Bacillati > Actinomycetota > Actinomycetes > Kitasatosporales > Streptomycetaceae > Streptomyces > Streptomyces sp. NPDC054866. The sequence goes on along the minus strand of NZ_JBSGZA010000004.1, from coordinate 934,965 downwards.
AGCCGCTCCCTCGGGGCCGTCGAGCAGGGCGCGGGACAGCTCGGCGGTGCCGCCGGTATGCCCGGTGCACCAGGTGTCGCCCTGCTCCTCGCCGCGCAGGAAGCGAACGAGCGCGTCGTACAGGTCGTCGATGTCGGCCGCGACCACCGCGAGCCGTGTCTGCATCGGCTCACGGCCGAGCTGGAGGGTGTCGGACAACGCGGTCAGGGCGAAGTCCGGGGCGCCCTCGGCGGGCGCGTGCCGGTCCAGGTGGCGGACCAGGTCCCGGGCGTACTCCCGCAACACCTCGGGGGTGCGGGCGGACAGCGGGATCAGCAGCGGACCCGCGGCCGGGACCGGGGTCGCCCGGTCGGTGAAGTACTCCTCCAGGACGACATGCGCGTTTGTGCCGCCGAAGCCGAAGGAACTGACGCCGCAGCGGCGCGGGAGCGTGGTGCCGTCAGCGCCGGTCGGCGCACCCCAGGGCGTGACGTGGTCCCCGATGCGGAAGGGGCTGCCGTCCAGGCGGATGTACGGATTGAGCACCTCGAAGTGGCGCAGGGCGGGAAGCCGGCCGTAGCGCAGGGCCTGCACCATGGTGACCAGCCCGGCGAGCCCGGCCGCCGCCTCCAGGTGGCCGATGGCGGTCTTCACCGAGCCCAGGGAGCAGTGCGGCACGGCGGGCGCAGGGTGCCCCCAGTCGCGGTAGAGGCGTCTGAACGCCTGCTTGAGGCCCTCGATCTCGATCGGGTCGCCGAGGCTGGTGCCGGTGCCGTGAGTCTCGATGTGTGTCGCGGTGGCCGGGTCGAGGCGTGCGGCGCGCCAGGCGTCGACGATGACGTCCGCCTGTGCCTCGGGGCTGGGTGCGGTGAGCGAGGCGCTGCGGCCCGAGTGGCCCACGGCGCTGCCCCGGATCACGGCGTGGATGTGGTCGCCGTCGGCCTCGGCGGCGGCCAGGGGCTTGAGCAGGACCGCCACCACGCCCTCGCCGCGGACGTACCCGTTCGCGGCCCGGTCGAAGGTCTTGCAGCGGCCGTCCGGCGCGAGCATGCCGGCGAGGCCGAAGCACTCGAACGGTGTGGGGCTGAGCAACAGGTTCACTCCGCCGGCGACAGCCAGGTCGCACTCGCCGGAGCGCAGACTGCGCACCGCGCGGTGGACGGCGACCAGGGAGGAGGAGCAGGCGGTGTCCACAGCCTCGCTGGGGCCGCGCAGATCGAGCTGGTACGACACCCGGTTGGGCAGGACGGCGTGCGCCAGGCCGGTGGCGGTGTGCGCCTGGGGTCCTGCGGCGCTGTGGCCCAGCACCTCCAGGTAGTCCATCGAGCTTTGGCCGACGAACAGCCCGGTGCGGCTGCCGGCCAGGTCGCCGGGACGTCGTCCGGAGTCCTCGATCGCCTTCCACACGGTCTGCAGGAACAGCCGCTGGTGAGGATCCATCAGCTCTGCTTCCTGCGGTGAGATGCCGAAGAAGGAGCAGTCGAAGGAGTCGACCTCGTCGAGGAAGGCCCCGTGCGCGTCACGCGCCCGCTCGGACCCGGCCCAGTCGCTCCAGCGCTCGCGCGGCACGCCGGTGACGAGTTCGTCGCCGGCCACCAACCGCTGCCAGAACTGCTCGAGGTCCCCGGCGCCGGGCATGAGCGCGCTGACACCAACGACGGCGACGGCATACGGGGCGTCGTCCTCGGCGCCCCGGCCGGCCTGCGCGCCCCGTTCGGCGGTCGCCACCGGACGCCTGCCCCTGTGCTCTGTGTGCTCGTGCTCCGCGTCCGGATGACGGGCCGTCACCAGGTCGAGGTGCTCGGTGAGCAGATGGTCGGCGAAGGCCTTCAGCGTGAAGTGCTCGAAGAACACGGACGGGGTGAGATCCACGCCGAGATCCCGCCGCAGCCGTTCAGCGAACTCGATCAGCCGGATCGAGTCGAAGCCGAGGGTGCTGAGCTCCGCCTCGGACCGGACGGCGGACGGCTCGACCTTCAACACCTCGGCGACCGCGCTGCGCAGGTCGCCCAGCAGGGCGTCGCGCAGTGGCTCCCGGGAAGTGCCGACGGATCGGGCGCCGCGCTGCCGCTCGGGCCGCCGCAGGCGCAGCTCCCCTTCCTGCGCCTGCGGCGGCGCCGGTGCCTCGTCGAGCTGCAGGGCCGGCCGCTCCTCGTCCCGTCGGGTCGCCTGGATCAGACCGCGCAGTGCCCGGCCCGGACCGACGGGCTTGATGTCGGCGACGCCCCGGGCGAGGAGGTAGCGCACGGTGTCCGTCCACCGCACCGGGTGGTCGAGCTGGCGGATCAGCGCGCCTGCGACGTCGTCGCCGTAGGGGCGGGCGGTCACATTGGAGATCACGGGGATGGCGGGTGCCCGGAGAGCGAAGGTCTGTACATGGTCGGCGAATTCGTCACGGAGGTCCGACATGTACGGCGAGTGGAAGGCGCCGCTGACCCGCAGCACCGTGTAGAGGCCCGCGCCCGCGTCCTCGAACGCGGGTCGGGCGCGCTCGACGTCCTCCCGGGGACCGGCGACCACGATCTGGGTGGGGTTGTTGTAGTTGGCGATCGACAGGTTTCCCAGACCCGGTGCGTCGAGGACTTCGTCGACCTGCTCGGCCGTCAGGCCCACCACGGCGGCCATACCTCCGTCGGCCACCCGGGCCATCAGTTCGCCGCGCTTGGCCACCAAGCGTAATCCGGTGGCGAAGTCGAAGACGCCCGCCGCGTGCAGCGCGTTGTACTCACCCAGGCTGTGCCCCGCCACGTAGTCGGGCTCGGGCTCGCCGTCCAGGCGATGTGCCAGCAGGCTCAGCGCGTTCACGACGTACAGGGCGGGCTGCGTGAACTCTGTGTCCTGGAGCAGCCCGTCCGTGTCGTCACGACAGAGTTCCTCGACGGAATAGCCGAGGAACTCGTCGGCCTCCGCCACCAGTTCCGGAAATGCGGCGAAGAGCTGCGCACCCATTCCTTTGTGCTGCGAACCCTGGCCGGGGAAAACGAGCGCGAACACGGCGTGATGTTCCTTCGGTTGCGTCGGAAATACCAATCCGGATCTTTCGGCTGCGGGATTCCCGAGAATGCCCGGACAATTCCAGCAGATCCATAATGACCGGGCCGACTAAGGACGCTCTTGCGGTGCTCTAAAGCCGTGGTCCGTCACTTACCGTGCTTGACTTGCCCGTTGTATTCTGCACATCATACGCACGAGTTCACCATGTCATTTTCAGCCGCTCCGCGGTGGTCAATTCGGGGGTAGGAAATGCCAGTTGCCATTTCGACCGAGGACGTACACATAGACCGGAAGGGATTCGAGCCGGAAGACCGTCCGGGCCCGGTATCCCTGACCTCCGCGAGCACGATCGGCGCCGCCCTGCTGGAGCTGGCCGACCAGGATCCCGACCGGCCGCTGGCCTATGTCGAGGGCTCCGGGGAGCCGGTGCGACTCACCGCGGCGGACCTCGCCGAGCTGGCGGGAGCGGCGGCGACCACGCTGGCCGAGCACGGGGTGCGCCCCGGTGACCGGGTCGGTGTCTGCATGGACACCGGCGTCGACGCCTACGCGGCATTGCACGGCTGCTTCCTCCTGGGCGCCGTCCCCTTCGTGTGCGAGCCGCCCCTGGCCACCATGCGCCGGCAGCGCTGGGAGGACCGGCTGCGGCTACTCATCAGCCGCGCGGAGCCACGTGCTCTGGTGGTCTCCCCGGAGTTCCGGGACGCCGTGTCGGCGCCGTGCGCCCAGGCCGGGGTGGCGGTCGTGGAGCCGCCGTTCGAAGGCGGACTGGTGCCGGGCTCGGTGCGGGCGCGAGCCGGTGACCTCGCGCTGATCCAGTTCACGTCCGGCACCACGGGCAGCAGCCGGGGCGTGACGCTGACCCACGAGGCCGTCTTCGCCAATGCCGCCGCGATCGGTGACCATGCCTACCGCTCGGGCGATCTGATCGTCAGCTGGCTGCCACTCCACCACGACATGGGGCTGATCGGGCTGAGCCTCGCTCCGCTGCTGCACGGCCTGCCCGTGGCGAGCATGCCGCCACTGTCCTTCGCGCTGCGTCCGGAGCGGTGGTTGTGGGCGATGCACCGCTACCGTGGCACGTTCACCTCGGCGCCGAACTTCGCCTACCGGCTGTGCGCGACGAACGTGCCGGACACCAAGCTTCAAGGGCTCGACCTCAGCGCCTGGCGCCTCGCGGGCAACGGCGCCGAAGTCGTACAGGCCGGCACACTGCGGGCGTTCGCCGAGCGTATGGCCCCCTACGGCTACCGGGAGCGGGCGATGACGCCCTGCTACGGCATGGCGGAGATCACCCTGGCGGCGACCATGTGCGTGCCGGGCGACCCGCTGATCACGCTGCCCGTCCGCCGTGACCGGCTGGCCGGCGACGGGGAGGTCGTGGAGGCCTCGCCGGACGATCCCGACAGGCAGGAGCTGGTGTCGTCGGGCAGCGCACTGAAGGAGATCGAGATCCGGGTGGTGGACGGGACGGGCGCGGATCTGCCGGACCGCCGCCAGGGGACGATCCTGCTGCGCTGCCTCTCCATGATGTCGGGCTACTACCGCCAGCCCGAGGAGACCGCGAAGGTCCTCGAAAACGGCTGGCTGGACACCGGCGACCAGGGGTTCCTGGACAACGGCCAGTTGTACGTCACCGGTCGGATCAAGGACGTGGTGATCATCGCCGGGTCCAACTACCACCCGTACGCCTTCGAGGCGGCGGCTGCCACGGTGGACGGGCTGCGGGCGGACGCGGTGGCCGCCGTGGGCTGCCCCGACCCTGAGCGCAGCACCGAGGTACTGGTCCTGGTGGTGGAGTCCCGCAGCCATGCCGACTCCGAGCGCGTCGCGGAGATCCGCGCGGCGGTGATCGCCGCGGTCTCCGCGGAGACGGGGCTGCGTCCCGACCGGGTCGAGGTGGTGCCCCGGGGTGCCCTGCCGAAGACCCCGAGCGGCAAGCTCCAGCGGAGCCAGGTGGTGAACGCACTGGTCAAGGGAACGCTTCCCGGCCGCCGTTGAGGTAGTGGGGTGGCGTCACGGCATGGGCGGCGGCGTGCCCAGCCGGCCCAGAAGCATGGCGTCGGCGTGTGGCCCGTAGAGGTCCACGACCGTGTCCAGGTCCATGTCGGCCAGCGGGGCGATGGGCACCACGTATCGGCCGGTGATCAGTCCTACGAGCAGGGACGCCACAAGCACGGCCCGCAGTTCGGGGTCGGGGGCCGGGATCCGGCGGGCGATCGGCATCAGGAGTTCGCCGCCGGCCACCTCCCGGAACAGCTGCGAGGCCTCGGGATGCTCCATCGCCGAGCGGAAGACCACAAGGAGCGCGGAGCGTGTTGACGGGTCCTCCCAGCGGGTCAGGAAGCCGCGGACCAGTCGGCTGCCGGGACCGCCCCGTGCTCCGTCGGGCCCGCCGGCGCCGGGGGGTTCGTCGAGGAGTTCGGGCAGGGCGGGCAGCAGCTCCTCTGCGCGCATCACCTCCCGGATCACCACGGAGAAGACCTTCTCCTTGCTGCCGTAGTGGTACATCACCAGGGCCGGGTCCACACCGGCGCGTTCCGCGATGGCCCGGACGGTGGTGCCGCGATAGCCGTGCCGTGCGAACAGCTCGACCGCCGCGAGCCGAATCAGCTCGCGGCGGTTCTCCTGCGACCCGTCGGGACCGCCCGGTTCCGCGGGCATCGCGGCAAGGCCGCCGGGTTCGGCCGCCATCAGGCCGTCCGTGGGTCGCCGACGGGTACTGCGGAGGCGGGCACGATGACCACGACCGGGCGGAACGGCCGGAACCGCTCCACCACCAGCGCCAGGATCCAGGACAAGGCCGCCCACAGCGCCAGGGTGAGCAACGGGCCGCCCACCGCGTTGCCGTCGAAGTAGAAGACCCTCCGCAGGAGGGAGACCGTGCTGCCCATGGGCAGATACTCCGAGACGGCCGCGTAGAAGGCGGGCTGGAAGTGGGGATCGACGACACCACCGGACGACGACACGCCGAGCGGCAGCACAAGCAGCGCGCCGACGACGATGCCGAGCGCACGCAACACGGCCTGACAGGCCGCCACTACGCCGACGACGGCCAGCGACAGCAGGATCGAGATCCCCAGCAGCTCGGTGAACTGCCCCGTGAGGGCACCGGTGACCGGTCCCGCGAGCAGGGCACCGATCAGGCCGGCGACCACGGCGTAGGCGACGGAGGCCAGCCGACGCGCAGAAGCCCGTTCGCCTCCGGCTGCCAGACTCAGGCCCACCTGGAAGAGCAGTCCGCCCACGGACAGGGCGACGCACAGCAGCACCGCGCTGACCCCGCGGGAGTCGTGCTCGGGCAGGGGTGCGACGTCCTGCACCTTTGGCGGGGTGCCGAGTTGGTCGGTCAGTCGCTCATAGGCCGCCGTCGTGGCCCGGGTCGGCGCGTCGCCTGCCGCGCTCGCGGTGAGCAAGGCGGGCGCGCCCTGGGGCCCGATGACGATGGCGCCCAGGATCTTCTGGTCGCGCAGCGCTTCGCGGGCCGACTTCTCGTCGGCGTACCCGGTCACGTCGAAGGCACCCGGTGCGCCCGCCTCCAGCTGCTGGCCGAGGCGCTCGACGGCCGGGGGCGGTCCCGCGACCCCGAGCGGCATATCGTGCGGGGCGGGGTTGCGCAGGCCGGGGATCATCAGCCCGGCGAAGGCGATGACCAGGAAGAGCCCGAGCAGCGACGGGCCAAGCAGCACACGGTAGTTGGTGGAACGCCGGGTTGTGGCCGGCGGTTCGGACGGCGCTGTGCCGGCGGTCGGCCCGGCAGCCGGAGAAGTCACGATCTGCTCCCTGAAGCTGACAAATGGAATGATTCCCCTCAACGGACGTTGAGGACCAGTCTGGCGTGCGCCGTACGGTCGCCACAACTCCCCCTGCGGAGTCTTTTTGGCGCGAATTTGGGCAGTGAGCCTTTTCCAAGCTGGCGGCGCTGAGTGCGAGTTGGAGCTTCGCGCGCTTGTCTATCCGTCCTCAATTGATCTGCCCAGCCGCACCTTGCGGTTCCTGACCGGGCGACTGGCGGCCAGGCGGCAGGAGATCGGGACGCGTTGGCGGCGTCTTCCCGCCTCGCGACAGGCCCTGCTCGCCGCTGGGCTCGGCATCGGTGTCGCGACCGTCTATCGCTACCTAAGTGAAGCCGTCGAGGAGGCGTTCGTCATCCTCGACGGCACCCTGTTGCCGATCGACCGCATCGCCGCCGACACCTCAAGGTGGAAGCACCGCCACAACACGGCGAGCAGGCCATGGCCACCCTCAAGGGGGGCGCCTCCTGCGAAAGCTCCGCTGCAGCACCAACCGCATCACCGAGCTCCTGCGCTTCACCTCCACCTACTCGGGCACGCAGGGCGCCGACGTCTCGCTCAGCGACTACGTGGCCAGGATGAAGGAGGGCCAGGACAAGATCTACTACCTCCTGGCACCCAGCCCGGCCGCCGCCGCGGCCGGCCCTCACCTGGAGGCGTTCCGCACCAAGGGCATCGAAGTGCTCCTGTTGGCCGAGGCGGTGGACGGCTTCGTCGTTTCCGGCCCGCTGCGCGAATACCAGGGCAAGCGGCTGCAGTCCATCGCCCAAGGGCCGCCCGGCTTCGGCGACTTGACGGACGACGCCGAGAAACAGGCCGCCGACCGGGCGAGCTCCGACTACGCCGCGCTTCTCGGCCGGCTCAAGGCGCACCTGGCGGGCAAGGCGTGGGACGTACGCGTGACCAGCCGGCTGACGACCTCCCCCGCCCGCCTCGTCACCGACGGGACGGAGACCGACGTCACCGCCGTGCAGCAGCTACGGGGCTCGGGTCTGCCCCACCAGCCGACCCTGGAGATCAACCCCGGCCACGCCCTGGTCGAGCGGCTCAACCGCGGACAGGACGACCCGCGCCTGCCCGTCTGGGCGCATGTCCTGTTCGACCAGGCAGTCCTTGCCACGGGTGCCCGGATCGAAGAGCCGGCCGCATTCGTCACCCGGCTCAACGACCTGCTGACGTCCTTGACCGCGGACATCTCCGCCTCATCTCCATCGGCTCGAACTGTGTTTGTTCACCGCCGCATTACGGCGGATGTGTGCCAATGTCGAGCATGCGAATTCTGGTGGCCGAGGACGAGCAATTTCTGGCGGACCTGGTGGCCGAGGGACTTCATGATGAGGCGATGGCGGTGGATGTCGTCTATGACGGTGCCACCGCGTTGGAGCGCCTCGCCGTCAACGACTACGACGTACTGGTCCTGGACCGTGACCTGCCACGGGTACACGGCGACGAGATCTGCCGCGCCATGGCCCAGCTCGGGGGGCGCGTACGCATCCTGATGCTCACCGCCTCCAGCGCGGTACACGAACGGGTCGCGGGACTGAACCTGGGGGCCGACGACTACCTGGCCAAGCCCTTCGCCTTCGACGAACTGGTGGCGCGGGTCCTCGCACTCGGCCGCCGCGCCGGGCCGCTGCTGCCCCCGGTCCTTGAGCGCGGCGACATCACACTGGACACGGCGCGTCGGCAGGCGTCCCGCGACGGGCGCTACGTGCCGCTTTCCCGCAAGGAGTACGCGGTGCTGAAAGTGCTGATGCAGGCTCAAGGCGCGGTCGTCAGCACGGAGGAACTACTGGAACGGGCCTGGGACGAGCACACGGACCCGTTCACCACCGTCGTCAAGGTGACGATGAGCAAGCTCCGGTCCAAGCTCGGCGATCCGCCCGTCATCGTCACCGTACCGGGAAGCGGGTACAGGCTTTGAGGCCGGTACGGAGGCGCTGGAACGCCCGTTGACGGGCCGACGCCGCTTCGTTCGCCGCCGGCCCGCCAACGACGCGGCAGGGTGCGGTGATCTTGCCGAGGTCCGATCGGCGGTGCTGGTCGGTGTCGATCCACTGCTGGCCCGCGGCAACGGTTTCCCCGTCGCCGCCCGGTACTTCGGCGGCAGCTTGACCCCGCTCTCCAGCAGGGCGAGCGGCGGTCGTAGCTTCGATCCGCGCCCTCATCAGCTCGTCCAGACCGGGGTGGTCGAACGGGATCTGCAGGTCCAGCACGTCGGGTGAGGGAAGTCGAGGGGTGCTGAGGATGAACGGCCGCTCCACACCGTCGTCGAGGGAGAGCTGGACGGATTGGCGGCCCCGGTCGAATGCCTTGCTGTGGTACAGCAGCGGCTCGATCAGGTGCACGGACGCCTGGTTGCTGGTGTCGTAGGCCAGCTCCACCAAGCCGTTCAGCGCCGCCGGCAGCTTCAGGTACAGCGGCGTGAGATCGAAGCCGGTGGCGTTCTGCCGCAGCAGCTCGTCCGTCTCGGCCATGGCAGCGGCGAACGCGAGCATGTCCGCGCGCTCGCGCTTGATGGTGTCCAGCAGCTCGCCGACCTCCGCCGCCCGCGACTCTTCGACGTCGACGAAGTATCCGCCGCGCAGAGCATGGACGCCTGAGCGGGCGCAACAATATGCATCCACGCACAGAACCTATCGACCAGTGGTTCGGTGATCGCATTCGAGCGGAGAAATATTCGGTCTCGGCTGTCACGCATCTGGGCCCTCCTGTACGGAATTTACGCTGGGCCGGTAACGCTGTATGCACCATCGCCCATTGATGACCCGTGAGTGCCTATGCAACAGTGGATCCGCTCGTCGCTGCGGTCTGACGCAAGCTATCTGGTCCTGGTCAACGATGAAGGCCAGCATTCGCTGTGGCCTGTCTTCGTGGCCGTACCCGACGGCTGGAAGACCATGTTCGGCGAGGCGCCAAGAAGAGTGCCTTCCGTGATCGGCCGTCAGGTTCGCCTGGCGGCCGATTCGCGTTCCGGTCAGTCGTGGGGAGAGAGGCAGCTCTCCGGATATACGAGTCGGCCGACGGGCAGAAGCGGTTTCCGCAAAGTGACCGAAGGCGTTAACCCCCTCCGTACAGGGCATCTGCGCCAATAGATGCTGGCGACCCCGCCGTCGTCGTCGCCATCGCAGGAAGCGGGTGCAGGTCATGAGGCTGGTACGGGTCGTGCGGCGCATCCCTTCGGCGTTCAGTGGCTCGCTCCGGGCCCGGATGACGCTGCTCTACAGCGGCATGTTCACGATCATCACCCTGGCAGTGCTGAGCGTCACGCAACGATTCCAGCAGCGCGCCGTCAGCGACAAGGTGGACAACTTCTTCGTCTCGCCCGGCTCGATCGCCAAGATCCCCTGCCGTTTCCGGCCTCCGGAGGCACCGTGCTCGGTCCTGCCGTACGAGGCGTCCGACGCCGTCCCTCAGGGCCCCAAGTCCGAGCCGTCGGCCATCATCGTGGGCGAGAAGGAGCAGCTGCAGGAGGCGCTGGCGGACACCCAGCTCATCATCAGCCTGATCGCCATCGGGGTGCTGGTGCTGCTGGCCATCGTCGTGTGCTGGTGGCTCACCGGACGGCTGCTGCGTCCGCTGCACAGCGTCACCGCTACCGCCCGCCGACTGTCGCTGTCCACCCTGCACGAACGCATCGCCCTGTCGGGGCCACAGGACGAACTCAAGGAACTCGCCGACGCCTTCGACGCCATGCTCGACCGACTGGATCGCGCCGTGGCGAGCCAGCGCCGTTTCGTCGCCAACGCCTCCCACGAGCTGCGCACCCCCCTTGCCATCCAGCGAACGGCGATCGAGATCGGCCTGAACGACCCGACCCCGGAGCGGGTGGCCCGGATTCGCGAAGAACTCCTCCGCGCCACCAAGCGTTTCGAGCGGCTCATCGAGGGCCTGCTCGTACTCGCGCAGGGAGAGCAGGAGCTCACCTCCCGGGATCCAGTGGATCTCGCCACCGCAGTCGACCAGGTCATGGCCGAGCAACTCCCCTTGGCCGAGCGCCGCAACATCAGCCTCACGGCCGTCACTCCTCCCGTGATCGTCTCGGGTGACGAGGTGCTGCTCACCCGTCTCGTCGCCAACCTGGTGCAGAACGCGATCCGGCACAACGTCGATGGCGGGCACGTTCTGATCGACCTGTCCCCCGAAAGCGGTCTCGTGGTCTACAACACCGGCCCGCATGTTCCGGACGAGCAGGTCGACGAGCTGTTCGTGCCGTTCCGGCGGCTGCACGCGGACCGGACCGGTTCGTCCGAAGGCGTAGGCCTCGGGCTCTCCATCGTCGTCGCCATCGCCAACGCCCATGGCGGCAGCGTGCACGCGACGGCCAACCTCGAGGGCGGGCTCTCGGTCCGCGTGGCCCTGCCGGTACACGCCCCGGTGCTGTCCGCCTGATCCGCGGGCCGCCGGGAGCGGAGGTGGCCGGCACCTCCGCTCCGGCTCCGGCCCGCGGCTCCGCTCACGTCCCGGATTCTGCGCTCCTCGACTCCATCCATGCGGCTATCGCCTCCCATGCGCTTTCGCAGCCTTGTGTTGTTGCGGAATATCTTGGTGATGAGGAGCAGTTCCTCCTCGGTGATTCCGTCGATGATGTCGCCGACCTCCCCTCGGATCCGCGCCGCATCCTCCCGCAACTGCGCCTCCGGGTCGGGCTGTTCGACGGCCGGCCGCACCATGGCCCGGCCGGCTTCGAGCACCGCGCAGCCGCGCTTCGTATGCCGTCGACAGTTCACGTGCCGGCGGACGGTGGGACGAGGCGTCGGTGACGATGTGATGCACGATCAGGATCAGGATCAGCACATGCTCGTCCGGCGCGGTCGTGAGCAGCACCGCACGGCCATCCTGTCCTTGTCCACGTCCTCGCGCGCAACGTGACGGGCTGTCAGCACCCAGTCGAGCTCCCCCGGATCAAGGATTCGCTGATAAGGCTCACCATCCATGTCGGGGAATACCGTGCGCAAAGATTCGTGGCGTACTAACAAATCCCGCAAGGCGGCGTCAAGTGCCGTCACGTTCACGGCTCCCCGCAACGCCCAAAGCCATGACGTTGTTGACAGGAACCATAAGCGACGCTGAGCGAACGACAACGGGATCATCAATGCATCTCCTTAGCGCATCGAACGCCTCATCACAATTCCGCCCACCACCAACACACTTCCCCAGTCGGCCGGATCATTTCAGAGCATCGGCGAACGGCTCGGCAAAGTGCCTGAAGATACTACGAGATCGCTTGCTGCCAGTGCTCCAGGGCACGCAGTTCGGCCGCCGACCCACCCGGTGTGAACGGGCGGGGCGGCGGCCGATGCCGACTCGGAGAAATGTATTGCGGCGGTGACCGAAGGATCTCGGCGCCTCTACCCGCCGCTCTGTCCTCCAACTTTCTTGTTGCACAGAGCGAATGCATCGACAAGCTTCTCCTGGGAGCTGTCGGAGCCTTCCTCGATGGTGATGTCGACCGTTCCCGGCTTGGGATCCTCGGCGGCGATCCCCTCTTTGCGCAAGCACTCGGCCTTCTTCAGCGCACGGTCCTGGTCGTCTTTCGTGACGTCCTCGGGGGCGTCCTGGACGGGCGCGAACTTCGCGCAGGCCACCCGCGCGGCCTCCTGCTCGGCGGAGGATTCCCCAGGGGCTTGGACGTCCAACTCGCCCTCCTTCACCTCTCCGGGGTCGGGGACGTCCATGCCGTGCTCCTCCATGCACTTCTCGAACTTCTGCTGCTTGGGGCCCTCCTCTGCCGACGAGGTCCCGCTGGAGGCGGAGTCGTCGCCGCAAGCAGTCAGCCCGAACGTGGCGGCGGCCGCGAGAGCCACCGCGGCGAAAATATGTGTCTTCATGCCTACCAGCGTGGCCGTCGACAGGTTTCCCCGCGGTGACCGTCGTAAGGCAGGCTCATCGGGGAACGGGAGCGCGGCGGCGGACATGAAGACGGGGTGCCTCCGCGCCGGTGAACGCGGAGGCACCCCTGTGACCGGCCGGGGGATGACCGGTCAGTTCGTGGCGAGGGCTTCTGTGGGCGTGAGATTGGCCGCGCGACGGGCCGGGTAGACGCCGGCCAGCGCGCCGATGAGGACGGCGGCCAGGGCGCCGCCGACGATGGCATCGCCAGGCAGGGCGGTGGGCCAGTCACGGTAGGCGGCGAATCCGACGCAGGTGCCGAGCCCGATGAGTACTCCAGCGGCCCCACCCAGTGCTGACAGGGTCACCGATTCAGTGAGGAACTGCAGCCGGATCTGCCCACGGGTCGCGCCCAGCGAGCGGCGCAGCCCGATCTCCTGCCGTCGCTCAAGGACCGAGATGACCATGATGTTCGCGATGCCGACGCCGCCTGCCAGCAGGGCGATGGCGCCGAGTCCGAAGAACAGTGCGTTGAAGGTGCGTTCCGCGGCGGCCTGGGCTGTGAGCGCGTCCGAGGGACGGCTGACCGCCACCTCCTCCGGGTGCTCGGGATTCACAGTGCCCCCCAGCACGCTGCGCACCTGGTCCACTGTCGTGTCTGTGGACTTCTCGTAGAGGGTGGTGACGTTCCCGTCGAATCCCAGCTGTTTCGCGTACGCCCAGCCGACGAGAGCGGAGCGGTCGACCTCGGGCGCGAGATCGACCTCGTCGAGGATCCCCACGACCATGAACCACTGTCCGTCGATGAACACGTGGGCGCCGGCGCTGTCGATGCCGAGCCGCCCGGCGGCGTCGGTCCCCAGCACAACCACCGGGTAGTTGCTGGTGGCGGCGTTGAGGAAGGTGCCGGAGCGCAGCGTGCCGCCGAGCGTCCTGAGCAGGTCCGGTCGGCTGGCCTGCACCGCGATGCCATGGGTGGTAGCCGAGTCGATCTTGTCGGTCCGGCGGACGGTTGCGTCCTTGACCTTTCCCGTCGCGGACACGCTGGTCACCCCTGGGATACGGGAGACCATGCCTTCCGCGCTCTTGGGCAGTGTCGAGTTCTTGCCCGCCAGCGTCGTGCCGGGCTTGACGGTCAGCAGATTGGTGCCGAGTTTCTCGATGTCGGCGATCAGCGCGGCTCGGCTGCTGGTGCTGATGCCCACCAGGGCGATCATGGCGGCGACACCGATGGCGATGCCGAGCGCGGAGAGCACGGCGCGCAGCGGCCGGCCGCGCAGTCCGTCGACGCCGACCACAGCCAGGTCACCGGTACGCAGCCGGGCTGCGCTGGGTAGGGCCTTCATGCCGCAGCCCCCGTATCGGCGTAGATCCGCCCGTCGCGGATCTCCAGGCGCCGCGGCAGCGAAGCCGCGACCTCCATGTCATGGGTGATCACCACGACGGCGGTGCCGTCGCGGTTCAGTTCCGCGAGCAGTTCCAGCACACCGTCACCGGACTTCGTGTCCAGGTTGCCGGTCGGCTCGTCCGCGAGCACGAGCGGCGGGTTGCCGACGACCGCCCGGGCTATCGCGACGCGCTGCTTCTCGCCACCCGACAACTGGTTCGGACGGTGGTCCAGTCGGTGGCCGAGCCCGACACGCTCCAGCGCGACCTTCGCCAGCCTGCGTCGTTCCCGAGCCGGGGTGCCGTGATACAGCAGCCCGGTTGCCACGTTGTCCACGGCGGAGAGGTGCGGGGTGAGGAAGAACTGCTGGAAGACGAAGCCGATCCAGTGGGCGCGAACCGCGGCGAGCCGCCGGTCGGGAAGCTTGGCGACGTCGTGTCCCTGGATGAGGACCCGGCCGGTGCTCGGCTTGTCCAGGGTCCCCATCAGGTTCAGCAGGGTCGACTTTCCGGATCCGGACGGTCCCAGGATCGCCATCAGCTCACCGTCATGGACGGCGAGCGAGACCGGGCGCAGTGCCCGCACGCCACCGGGGTACTCCTTGGTGCAGTTGTCCACCTCGATGACCGCGGCCGACCGGCCGGCGGTCGACTCCGTCGGAGTCAGCCCTTCCGCGGTGCTGATGCCCTTGCTCATGAGCGGGGCACCTGCACTTTCATGCCCGCCGAGAGGTCACCCTTCACCTCGACCATGTCGGCTTCGAAGATGCCGAGCTTGACCGGCACGGTCCGTACCTTCCCGGCCGCGTTCACGACCTTCACCTGGTAGGAGCCGTTCGCCGATGCCAGCAGCGCGTTCACCGGCACCGCCAGTGCGTCCTTGTGCTCGGCGCTGGCGAAGCCGACAGTCGCGGGGGAACCGTCCAGGTTCCCTTTGCCGCTCTTCTCGTCCAGCACGACATAGACGGGGACGGTGGCGTTCTGGGTGCCTTCCCCGGTCTGGGATTGGGAGTTGGTGTCCCCGGCGGCCGCCACCTTGCCGAGCGAGGAGACCCGACCGGTGGTGCTCTCGCCACCCGGCAGTTTCACCGTCACCTTCGCGCCCACCTTCGCCAACTCCAGGTCGCTCACCGGCAGATTCACGGTGATCCGCTGCTGTGTGCTGCCGGCGGTCAGTACCGTTCCCCGGGCCGGTGCGCCCAGCTCGGCGTCGACCTTGCTCACCCGGAACTGCCCCGCTTGCATCACCACGTCGCCCGGCGCGACCTCGCCGGACTCCTTCACGCCCAGGTCCTCCTGCCAGTCCTTAACGGCGTCGGCGGTGCCCGAGGTGAACTCCCTGTCCACGCTCAGGTAGCCGCCGTAGCCGAGTGCGAGCAGGTTGCGCTCCAGCTCCAGCACGTCGTACCCGTCGGACATCCCCTTCTTCAGATCCCGCCAGAACGGCGTCGAGCCGTAGAACAGCGGTACCGAGTGGCCGTCCATGGCGTAGACCCGCTCGCCCTGCTTGATGACGTCGCCGACGCCCGGGAGCCATGTGACCCGCCCGGGCCCCTCGGCGAGCACATTACGGCCGCCCGAAAAGCCCAACGTGCCGTCCACCTCGGTAGTGTTGATCAGATCGGTGCGGACCACCTTCGCGGTCGGCAGCTTCGCAGCCGACTTCGCCGGCTTGCTGTCTTCGTCCTGCGCCAGGTACACCGCGCCGGACGCGCCGACCACCAGCACGACGACGCCGAGCGTCACCCAGACGCCGCGTCGGCGCCGACGCGGCGTCGACGACGCCTCGTTGCTCTCGTCGGCGTGACTGCTTTCCGGCTCTGTCCAGCGCTCCTGCTCGGGCACGCCCTCTCGGGTGGCCTCAGATTCCAACATGGCTCATCCTCCGCGTGGTCCGCTCGGTCTCGCCGCAGAGCGGACCGACGCAGCGGACCGCTGCCGTCGTAGCGGTGAAAGGTGACTTCGTCTGCATGACCATCAGGGTGCTGTGCGGCAGGTTTCCCGGCGGTTAGCTCATCCCTTGTCGCGGTCCTCACAGCAGGACGACGCGGAAACCGCCGCTGCACCCTGCCGTTCAACCGCAGCAAGGCCTAGTTGAACGGCCTCCGGCGGACTGTGGCCGCGCGGAGGTTGAACAGCGCCGACGGCCGCGGCGTCGGCCGGCAGCCGCACTGCCTTTCACACACGTCGTCTTCGCGAGTACGGTCGCTGACGACGGTCGCGGGTGCGGCCATCACGGCGGCGAGCCCGCTGCTACTCAAGATGATCAACGACGACGGAATCGTGCCGCGCGAGGAAGGCACCGTGGTGGGCCTTGCCCTGCTCGTGGCCGCCCTGGCGCTGGTGGAAGTGGTGGCCGCGTTCACCCAGACCTGGTTCTCCGGGCGGGTCGGCCAGGGCATCGTCTACGACCTGCGCTGCCAGGTGTTCGAGCATGTTCAGCGGCAGCCACTGGCATTCTTCACCCGTACGCGGACCGGAGCCCTGGTCAGCAGGCTCAACACCGGCGTGATCGGCGCCCAGCGAGCCATCACGACGCTGCTGTCGCAGACGGTGTCGACCCTCCTGACCCTGGTGCTCGTGCTCGCCACGGTGATCTTCCTGTCGTGGCAGATCACTCTCGCGGCGCTGGTGATGATCCCGTTCTTCCTGGCCCCCGCCATCTTCGTCGGCCGCAGGCTGCAGCGGTCTTCGCCGTAGGGCGACATGTACGGCATGGATGACACCGGGGCCGTCGCAGGCCCGGAATCGGGCCGGCCGAGCCCCACCCACCGTCTCCGCGGGCTCGCCCGCACCGGCTTCCTTGCCGTTCTGCCAGCGGTGAACACCGGCCCGACCGGGATCGACGATCACTACGGTCCAGTCTCATGACGACGGTGACGACGGTGACAACCCGCACGATCGAGTACCCGGCCGACAGCTTGACGATGATCGGGCACCTCGCGCTCCCAGCCGGTGTCGGCCCCAGGCCCGCGGTCCTGATCGGTCCCGAGGGGACGGGGCTGAACGACTTCCAGCGCCGCCGTGCCGACGCCCTCGCCGAACTGGGGTACGTGGCGCTGGCCTTCGACATCAACGGCGGGCGCTGGTTCAGCGATCCCGAGGAAATGCTGGCGCACGCGATGCCCTTGCTCGCCGACCCCGACCGGATGCGGGGCATCGGCCACGCGGCGCTCGACGTGTTGCGCGCCGAACCGCGGACCGACCCCGACCGCATCGCCGCCATCGGCTACGGCACCGGGGGCGCGATCGTGCTGGAACTCGGGCGCGACGGCGTCGACTTGCGTGCGATCGGGACAGTCAACGCACTGACCACGGGCCGTCCGGGCGAGGCGGCGCGCATACGCTGCCCCGTCTGGGCGGGGGTTGGTTCGGAGGACCCGATCATGCCGCCCGCGCAACGGGAGGCGTTCACCGCCGAGATGCAGGCCGCGGGCGTGGACTGGCGTCTCGTGGTCTACGGCGGCGCCTTGCACGCCTTCCACCACCCGCCGGTCGACCAAGATTGCTCCCCGGCGTCGGCCACCACCCACAGCACGCGGAGCGCGCCTGGCACGACATCGTCGACCTGCTCGCCGAGTGCCTGCCCGTGACGGAGTGAGCTGGTCAGCAACCATGATCCCGGCCCGCGAACGCGTCAGCGTTCAACCGTACGGCCGAGGCCGTCGGACTTCAAGAGCCATGTACCGCAGCTCGACTGCCTTGGCTGACCCCAGCACCTCGCAAGCTCGCCGGGATGAACTCGGCGAGCTCGTCAACGAGGCCGCGTGGGAGCTTGGGTTCGCCATCGCCAGGCTGCGTATGCACGTCAGCGACCAGAAGCTGGATGACCATCTCGGCTTGCTCTACAGGCAGAGAGAGCAGGCGGGGACTCTCCTGCGGTTGGCCCCGACCACGGCTGCCGATTGAGCCCCCCCCCTCGCGCTCAATTCTCAGCGGGGCCGGGCCTGGGCCAGCTCCCAGCTCATTGCCGCCACCTCAAGACCCGTTCGCACCCCATCGACGACCTCGCCGGGGTTTTCGGGGAGGTTGATACGTCCCTCGCCGCTGGAACCGTCGTCCGCACTAGCGGGGCCGGCCACAGAAAGGGCTGCGGCGGTAAGGGTCAGGGCAACGACTACGCGCTTGGTGTTCCTCATACCCACCTGAACGATCACAAGACGCTCAGGTTGCGCACGGGTCCGGACGCGCGTCGCCACCTTCATGGCACTGGGCGCGAGGCACGTAACCCCCGGCGAAGAAACCCGCGGCCGCGATGCGCGGCTCGACCGCCGCAAGGCGGATGCCGACGGCGGTCCACCTTGGGCAGGCCGTTGTTGTAGGCCATCAGGATCAGCGGGGCAGGTTCGGATCCAGGCGTCCACAGGGCGCCGAGGATCTCGCCGAGGGTGAATTCGCGCTCGAAGACGCCGTCATGGAAGCACTGTTCAGAAGTGAAGTGCATGGTCGTGCCTCTCAGGAGTGCGCTTGAACGGCACTCCCGGACGACCCGACCTATCGTCCGACCGTGACCCCGGAGAGGAGCACCCATGTCGAATCTGCGTTCACGGATACCACCTCCTCGTCCTCTCGCACGGGCTCCGAGAAATTAGCAGGGGTCGCCGTGGTTCTCCACCGGTGGCAGCTCCGCGGCCCCAGACGTACGTTCAGCCCAAACTGGTGGATTTCGGCAGACGCATCCTCCACACACGAGAAAGGCCATTCCGTGAGCGAAGGCATCTGGAGCTACCACCCCAGCTCGGGCCACGAGAAGGGGATCGACCTCATCGGCTACAAGGTAGAGGCCACCGACGGCCACATCGGCAAGGTCGACAAGCACTCGGAGGACGTCGACGCGGCCCACATCGTCGTCGACACCGGAGTGTGGATCTTCGGCAAACACGTCCTCCTCCCGGCCGGGACCATCGACCGCATCGACACGGCCGAGGAAAAGGTCTACGTGAATCGGACGAAGGGCCAGATCAAGGACGCCCCGGAATTCGACGAGGCCAAGTACAGCACCGAGCCGACCTACCTTGAACAGTTCGCCCGCTACTACAACCAGCCGCACATGTAGCGGTCAATGCGCGTGCGGTACGACGGCCACGGGGCACTCGGCACTGTGCAGCGCCTCGCCGCTGACGGATCCGAGCATCAACCTCCGCAGCCCGGTACGCCCGTGGGAACCGACGATCAGTAGTCCGGCACGCCGCGACGCCTCGACCAGAACCGTCGCGGGCCGAACGCGCTCGACGTACACATCCACCGGTACGTCCGGGTACCGGGCGAGGCGCTTGGCGGCCTCCGCCTTCAGCTCCTGCCGCGCCTTCTCGTCGAGAGCCGCGAAGTCGGGTGCGGCCATGCCCGGCCCGGTAGGCATCTCGCCGAGGTGAAAGGCACCGTGCACCAGCTGAAGGGTGGCGCCTCGAACCTGGGCCTCGGCGTAGGCGAGGTCCAGGGCCTCGTGGGGAATGTCGCGGACGTCCACGCCGACCACGATCCGGTTCTCCCGGGCGGTACTGGCGCCGGGGCGGATGACGACGACGGGGCAGGAGGCGTGAGTGGCCACCTGCCAGCTCACCGAACCCAGCGGCAGTCGGGGGAATCCACCACTGCCGCGGTGACCGACCACCAGCCATGCCGCCTCGGCGGAACGTTCCACGAGTACCCCGGCGGGCTGCCCGGTCACGGCTTCTGCCGTCACCGCGACTTTGGGGAACTCCGTTTCGACCAGCTCCACCATCGGCTGCAGAACCGTCGCCACCGCTTGCGTCACCAGGGTCTGGTGTTCCCGTTCCGCTGCCGACCCGGCCGGAGGGGTTCCCTCCACGACATGCAGGAGGTGCAGCCGGCCGCCGTGGAGCGATGCGTGCCGCGCCGCGTATCGCACGACTGTGTGCTGGTCATCCCCTTGCTCCACCCCTACGAGGACGGATCCCGCTGTTCCATTGGCTGTCTCATCGGCGTTGTTGGACATGAGTTCTCCCTGCCTATCGATTTCCGTGAGCCAGCGACCACTGGGCGTCCCAGGTACCCCGCACACCCGCGCCAAACCATTTCACTTGGTTTGCCGCTTATATCCAGCACTCGGTAACCATGATCACGGCATAGGACGCGCTGCACGACTTGGCCGACCGTGCGGGAGTGTCATGGAGCGGCGTTGGCGCCTCGGCCGAGGCCGGGGTCCTTGAGGAACTCTCGTTGGCCGTCCAGGAACCCGTCCGCGAAGAGCGAGCGGGGGGAGAAGAGCGCGGTGAGCGTGGTCCTGAGGCCCGACCGCTCGATGCTCTGCTTGAGGAGGGAGTGGGTCGCGTCCGGGTAGCGATCGACCGTCAGTGCGCCGTCCGCTCCCAGCACCTTGCGGTAGCCGCGCTCCGTGTCGGCCGTGTCGACGTTGACGTCATGGCCCGCGAGCTCCAGCAGCACCGGTACGCCGCGCAGGGAGCGGAGGTCCCGCGTCGCGTCCGCGGTGTGGTTCTTGGAGATGAAGCCCCAGCGCTCTGCGGTCATGCCGTCCGCGTCGCCGCCCATCGCCGTGACGTACTCCTCGAAGGTCGCACGACGGTCGAGGAGTCGGCGGGTGGAGTCGCTCTTGGCGACCTCCGCCTTGATACGGGCCGGCGACGCGCCGTCGGCGCGCAGCTCGGCGAGGAGGTTGTAGCGGCCCTGCCTGCGCCAGTTGATCGCGGGTGAGACGGCGATGACGAAGCTCACCGAGGTCTTGGCGGCGACCTTCGGCAGGACCCATCCCGCCTGGCTGGCGCCCCAGAGCCCGATCCGGTCGCCGTCGATGTCCGGGCGGGCACGCGCCCAGGCGATGGCGGCGGCCGTCTCCTCTGCCCGGTCGTCCATGGACTGTCCGAGCCAGTCGCCGGGGGCGCCCGCGACTCCGGGCTTGTCCCAGGACAGGGAGGCGTACCCGGCCTTGGCATTCGCTTCCCACATGGGCTTGTAGCCGTCCTCGTGGGTGGCGTCGACGGGGCCGTCGCCATGGACGTACACGACCAGGCCGTGCCGCTTTCGGCCGTCCTTGGGAGTGGCAAGTACGCCGTTGAGGGTGTGGCCGCCGTGGCGGATCGAGACTCGCCGCTCGTTCATGTCGTAGGAGTTCTGCCACACCACCACACCGACGAGGCCTGCGGCCACGACCAGGGTGGTGACGAGTAACCATGCGGCTGTGCGGAGCCCGCGTCGTCGGGGCTGGATCTTGAGGGACATGGGCATCTGACCACCTCTGCTCGGTTTGCGTACAGCACTGAAACTATCAGCACTCCCACGATCGTAGGCAAGATGATAGTTTTGGGTTGAGGTCAGGGTCGAGGTCAGAGACGCGATGAGGAGGCACGGCATGGGACTGGACGCGACAAGCGCCGGCACCGGGGCGGTGACAGTCCGGCGGGGCGTTCCGGCCGGGGCGGAACAGCGGGCGGCCGAGCTGTACTGGGACGCCTTCGGGCGCAAACTCGGCCCCGCCCTGAACCCGCCGGAGAAGGCGGTGCCCTTGCTCGCCGCCCACCTCAACGCCGATCGCGCGGTGTGCGCGCTGCTGGACGGGCAGCTCGTCGGCCTGGCCGGCTACCAGCTCGACGGCCGGGCCCTCACCGGAGGATCGGCCGCCAGCGTGCTGCGCGCGTACGGGCACCTGCGAGGACTGCACCGAGTCCTGCTCCTCGCCCTGTTCGAACGCCGCCCGTCCCCCGGCCAGCTCCTCATGGACGGCATAGCCGTGGACCCGGCCATGCGCGGCCGCGGCGTCGGCAGCCTGCTGCTCGAGGAAGTCGCCGCCGTCGCGGCGGAGAAGGACTGCCGGGAGATCAGACTGGACGTGATCGACACCAACCCGCGGGCCAAGGCCCTGTACGAGCGGCGCGGCTTCACGCCCGTGCGGACCGAGCGGACGCCCTACCTGCGCGGCCTGATGGGGTTCGGCGCGGTGACCACCATGCGCCGCGCCGTCGGAACGGTAGGACCGCATGAACCAGATGGACCGCATGGACCGAACGGAGAGAGTGGGATGACAGAGCTATGAGCGCCGAGCCGGATCACGTCGAGATCCCCACCCGCATGCTCGTCCACGCGCTGATCCGCGAGGACGGAAGCGTCGCGGCGGACGAGCTGTACACCGTCGCCAACACCCTGGGCATGAGCGACCAGCAGGTGCGGCTGTGCGTCAAACGCCTCGTGGCCGAAGGACGGTTCACCCACGAGGGCCGAGGCCGCAAGGCGCGGCTGCACGCGACCGAGGACACCACGCGTGCCCTCGCCCCCAACGCGGACTTCCTCCGGCACGCGTTCCACCAGGACGCCGGCCTCGCGCCCTGGGACGGCGTATGGCACCTGGCCGCTTTCGCGGTGCCCGAGTCGGCGCGCACGGCGCGGGACTCCCTGCGCGAGACGCTCGTCCACCTCGGCGGCGCCCCGCTCCAGGGCGGACTGTACGTCTGCGCCAACACATGGGAGCCGTACGTCGAAGAAGCGGCCCACCGCCTCGGCGCCCACGACGCGCTCACCCTCCTCACCACGACGGACCTGCGCAGGGGCGAGACCCAGGAGCCCGCCGAACTCGCCCGCCGTCTGTGGCCCCTGCAAGAGATCGCCGAGCGCTATCACCGCCTCCGCCGCATCGCACAGCCCCGCCTCGCCAAGCTCACGGGGCCTGCCGAACTCTCGCCGCCCGCGCTCCTCACCATCGCGGTCGAGCTGGCCGCGGAACTCACGCGCGCCATCGAGCCCGACCCTCTGTTGCCGCCCCAGCTCCTGCCGCGGCCCTGGCCCGGCACCCAGGCCCGGGAGCTCATCGCCCGGTGCTGGGCGGCCCTGCACGAACGAGAACAGGGCGAATCGAGCCCGGCCCTCTTCCGCCTCTACGCCGACATCACCAGGGAAGCGGCGGAGCGGACCGCGCACTGAGGGCGGCACAGACGAGGCGGGCCGGGTGCGGGCGACAAGGGTGAACTGCTGGGTCAGAATTGTTCCAGAGGAAGGCTTCCACCCACCCCCGCCCGTGTCAGGGGGTCTCCCGTGCTCGATGTGCCGTTCTGGCTCTGGGCGACGTTCGCCGTCACCGTGGTCGTGTCGCTGGCCATTGACCTGCTGGCGCACCGGGAGGCGCATGTCATCGGGTTCAAGGAAGCAGCCGCGTGGAGCGGCGTGTGGATCGGTCTCGCCCTCGTCTTCGGAGCGGTCGTCTTCCTCGTACTCGGCACGACTCCGGGAGTCGAGTACACCACCGCGTGGCTGCTGGAGAAGAGCCTGTCGGTCGACAATCTGTTCGTCTTCGCGCTGATCTTCGCCTACTTCAAGGTGCCGCGCGCCTACCAGCACCGTGTGCTGTTCTTCGGCGTCATGGGCGCGTTGGTGTTCCGAGGGATCTTCCTGGCCGCCGGCGTGGCCGTGGTCAGCCGGTTCACCGCGGTGCTCTTCGCCTTTGCGGCCGTCCTCTTCTACAGCACCTACAAGATCCTCAAAGGGGAAGAGGAGAGCTTCGACCCGGGCAAGAGCTTCGCCGTTCGGCTGCTGCGCAAGGTAATGCCGGTCAGGGACGAGTACGCCGGGATGAAGTTCTTCGTGAGAGAGGCCGGCAAGCGCGTCGCCACGCCTCTGCTCGCGGTCGTCGCCGCGATCGAGGCAGCCGACCTGATCTTCGCCGTGGACAGTGTGCCCGCCGTCCTCGCGGTCAGCGACGACGCCTTCATCGTCTACACCAGCAACGCGTTCGCCATCCTTGGGCTGCGGGCGCTGTACTTCCTGCTCGCTGGGCTCCTCGATCGGTTCCACTACCTCAGCAAGGGTCTCGCGCTGATCCTCTCCTTCATCGGCGTGAAGCTGATCCTTCAGGCGTCCCACAAGCTGATCAGCAGCAGCATCCCGGAGATCCCCTCACCGATCAGCCTCGCGGTCATCGTCGCCGTCCTTGCGGCGGCCGTCACGCTGAGCATTCGACGCCCCATCCCGGCACAAGAGCCGCGGGGCGACCCACCTCAGGAGCAGGGCAAGAACCAGGACCGAGGCCAGGACACTCCACCTTCGTAAAATTCTCCCCATTTTCGTGCAAATCATCTTATTCTGGCCATATGCGCAGCGACGAGCATGCAAAGACACCGCAGGCCGCGGATGGCGTCTGCCCCGCCTGCCACAATCCCGTGCCCGCGGAAGTCACGCGGCACAAGACGATGGGAATTTACGTTCCCCAGTGGAAGCCGGGTTCCTGCCACAACCCGAGCTGCCCGAAGAACCAGCAAGAAGAGAGCAGCCAGAGCCCGCAGCACAGCTAAGCCGTAACGGGACGCACTGGGCCCGAGAGTGAGCTTCTCAGTTCCCCTCGGTTTCGAAAGTGCGCAGCAAATCGGCGGCGACGCTCACGGCAATGGTCGCGGGTTCCTTGCCGGTGATGTCCGCGAGGCCGATCGGGGTCTTGATGCGGTCGATGGTGGCCTCGTCGTGTCCGCCCTCGGTGGCGAGGCGCTTGCGGAAGCGCACCCACTTGGCCGCCGAGCCGATCAGCCCGATGGAGCCGAGGTGGGTGGTGCGCAGGGCGGCGTCGCACAGCGCGGCGTCCTCGGCGTGGTCATGGGTCATGATCAGGACGTGGGTGCCGCGCGGCAGTTCCGCGAGGACCTCCTCGGGCAGCAGCGGCGTGTGATGCACGTGCACCTGCCCCGCCGCGTCCGCCAGCACACCAAGCCGCCGCTCGGTGAGGAGGTCGGCGCGGCTGTCGACCAGGTGGAGGTCGAGGTCCTGGCGTGCCAGGATCCGCGCCAGTTCGAGGCCGACGTGCCCTACTCCGAAGATCGCCACCGCCCTTACCACCGCCAGCGGTTCGAGCAGCACCGAGACCGTGCCGCCGCAGCACTGGACGCCGTGCTGGTTGGTCACCTTGTCGTTCAGGGCGAAATC
Organism: Streptomyces sp. NPDC054866; assembly: GCF_053610745.1. Classification (NCBI taxonomy): domain Bacteria; kingdom Bacillati; phylum Actinomycetota; class Actinomycetes; order Kitasatosporales; family Streptomycetaceae; genus Streptomyces; species Streptomyces sp. NPDC054866. The sequence continues at coordinate 910,105 of NZ_JBSGZA010000004.1, read as the reverse complement.
GATCAGCTCCGGCTCCGGCTTGGACGCGGCGATCATCTCCCGGGCCCGATCGATCGCGACGGCCTCGACATTGCCGCCCCCGATCGAGCCCCATGTCTCGGTCTGCCCCACGACGAGTTTCGCTCCGGCGTCGCGCGGGGCATGGCCGCGCACGGTCGCGACGGTCACGAGCACCCCGGCCTCCCGGCGTGCTCGTAGCCGCGCGACCGCGGCGACCCACGTCATGTCAGGCACCGTTCAGCGCTGACGCTGTCGCGTCGGTTCGGATCTTGCCGGGGTGGCCGTTGGTGGCAAGCTCGTCGTGCGCGAACCCGTCCCGGGGACCAGCACTTTGGCGAGCCGCCTCTATCGCCCAGAACACCGCCTCCGGCGTTGCGGGCGATGCCAACTCGACGCTGACCCCGCTCGGCCCGAACGCGGCCGCTGCCTGCCGCAAGGCTTCCCGTACGGAGAAGGCCAGCATCAGCGGCGGCTCGCCCACCGCCTTGGAGCCGTATACGGCGCCCTCTTCGGTGGCGTTCTCAAGGAGCGTGACGTTGAACTCCTCGGGCATCTCCGAGAAGCTCGGCAGCTTGTAGGTGCTCGCGGCCTGGGTGAGGAGGCGGCCGCGGTTCGGCCCGTCACTGGCGTCCCAACGCATGTCCTCAAGTGTCAGCCAGCCCGCGCCCTGCACGAAACCGCCCTCGACCTGCCCGATGTCGATCATCGGGGACAGGCTGTCGCCGACGTCGTGCACGAGGTCCACCCGCCGAATGCGGTACGCGCCCGTGAAACCGTCCACCTCCACCTCGGCCGCGGCAGCGCCGTGGGAGAAGTACTTGAACGGCGAGCCCCTGAACGTCTTCGCGTCCCAGTGCAGTCCCTCGGTCCGGTAGAAACCGGCCGCCGACAACTGCACCCGCTGGAAGTACGCGGTGCGCACCAGGTCGTCCCAGGCCAGTTCCTTGTCGCTGCCCAGGGCGCGGGCGGCGCCCTCGACGATGCGCACGTCCGCAGCGCTCGAACCCAGCTGGGTGGCGGCCACTTGGAGCAGCCGCTCGCGCAACTGCTCGCAGGCGTTCTTCACCGCGGCGCCGTTGAGATCCGCCCCGGCACTCGCGGCGGTGGCGGAGGTGTTGGGGACCTTGTCGGTGCGCGTCGGGGCCAGCCGGACCTTGTGCAGCGGGATGCCCAGTGTGGTCGCGGCGACCTGCAGCATCTTGGTGTGCAGGCCCTGGCCCATCTCGGTGCCGCCGTGGTTGATCAGGACCGAGCCGTCCTTGTAGATCAGCACCAGCGCGCCGCCCTGGTTGAAGGCGGTGAGATTGAACGAGATGCCGAACTTCACGCCGGTGACCGCAAGTGCCCGCTTGGTGTGCGGGTGCGCGGCGTTGAAGGCGGCGATCTCGCGCCTGCGATCGGCGACACCGGCGTTCTCCCGGACCTTCTGCCAGACAGCGGCGATCCGCTCGTACTGGACGACCTGCTGTCCGTACGGCGTCGCCTGGCCCTGCTGGTAGAAGTTGCGCTCCCGCAACTCCATGGGATCCAGGCCGAGCAGCGGCGCGCATCGGCCCATGATGTCCTCGATCACCAGCATGCCCTGCGGTCCGCCGAAGCCGCGGAAGGCGGTGTTGGAGACCTTGTTGGTCTTGGCGATGCGACCGGCGATGCGCGCGTTGGGAATCCAGTAGGTGTTGTCGATGTGGCACAGCGCACGCGCCACCACCGGCTCGGAGAGGTCAAGGCTCCAGCCGCCGTCCGCGGTCAAGGTCGCGGCGAGGGCCCGGATGCGTCCGTCGGCGTCGAAGCCGATCTTCCAACTGGCATGGAAACCATGGCGCTTGCCGGACATGGTCAGGTCCTGCGTCCGGTTGAGCCGCAGCCGGACCGGCCGGCCCGTCAGCTTGGCGCCGAGCGCGGCGATGGCCGCGAACCCGTGCGGCTGCATCTCCTTGCCGCCGAAGCCGCCACCCATACGCAGGCATTGCACCGTCACCTCGTGGCTGTGCAGCCCGAGTACGTGCGCGACGATCTCCTGGGTCTCCGAAGGATGCTGGGTGCTGCTCTGGACGAACACCTGCTCCGCCTCGTCGAGATGGGCCAGCGCCGCGTGCGTCTCGAGGTAGAAGTGTTCCTGATCGGAGAACTGGAACTCGCCGCTGAACACGTGCGCGGAGTCGGCGAAGCCCGCGTCGACGTCACCGGTCAGCATCACGGGCTGAGCTCCGTGAAAACTCTCGGCCGCGATCGCGTCCTGCAACGTGACCAGGGAAGGCCGTTCGTCGATGTCCACCTCGACGGCTTCCGCACCGAGCCGGGCCGCCTCAAGTGTCTCGCCGAGCACCCACGCGACAGCGTGGCCGTAGAACATGACCTCGTCGGGGAACAGCGGCTCGTCGTGCTTCATGCCCGCGTCGTTCACGCCGGGTACGTCGGCTCCGGTCAGCACGCGGACCACTCCGGGCACGGCGAGCGCGGGCTCGGTGCGCAGCGCGGTGATCCTGCCGCAGGCCTTCATGACCTGGACCGGATACGCGTGCAGCACATCCTTCGTCCGCTGAACCAGGTCGTCGGTGTAGAGCGCGGTGCCCGTGACGTGCTGGAAGGCACTCTCGTGCGGCATCGATAGGCCGACGACGGGCTTTTCGGGGCGCTGGGACAGATGGCTCATGAGGAAACCGCCTCGGTGGTCTGCGCGTACAGCTTCAGGAGGCTCTGGCCGAGCATCGCGGAACGGTAGAGGGAGCTGGCGCGATGATCGCTCATCGGTGTGCCCTCGCCCCGCAGCACCCGGGCAGCGGCCTCGACGGTCTCCGTCGCCCATGGCTTGCCCTCCAGGGCCGCCTCGGTGGCGAGGGAGCGGATCGGGGTGGCGGCCACACCGCCCAGGCCGATCCGTGCCTTGCGGACGATTCCGTCCTCGATGTCGAGAGCGAAGGCGACCGCCACGCTGGAGATGTCGTCGAAGCGACGCTTGGCGATCTTGTGGAAGCCCACGACCGGCGACAGCGGCAGCGGGACGCGCACCGCGCGGATCAACTCGCCGGGGCGGCGCACGCTCTGCCGGTAGCCGGTGAAGTAGTCGGACAGGGGGACCTCGCGCTCACCGTCGGCGTCGGCGAGCAGCACCGACGCCTCAAGGGCGAGCAGCACCGGCGGGCTGTCACCGATCGGTGAGCCGGTACCGAGATTGCCGCCGAGGGTCGCGCTGTTGCGAATCAGCCGGGACGCGAACTGCGGGAACAGCTCGGCCAGCAGCGGGACTTCGCCGTTCAGGCGGCGTTCGATCTCGGTGAGCGTCAGCGCCGCCCCGATCTCGATGTGGTCGGATTCGACCCGCAGTTCCCGCAGTTCGGGCAGCCGGTCGACAGCGATCACGCAATTCTCCCGCCGGGAACGGATGTTCACCTCCACGCCCCAGTCGGTGCTTCCGGCGACCACCACCGCGTCGGGCCGTTCGCGCAGCAGGCGCAGTACTTCTGCCAGGGTGCTCGGCCGCAGGAACGTCGTGTCGCCCTGGGTGTATTCGGTGGCGACCGGTGCGGGCGGGGACTGCTCGCGACGCCGCGCCAGCAGGTCCTCGTCGGTGGGCGTGCCGACGGCGAACGCGGCATCGCGAATCGGGCGATAGCCGGTGCAGCGGCACAGGTTTCCGCTCAGCGCGTGCAGATCGAAGCCGTTCGGTCCGTGCTCGGCGTCAGTGCTTTGAGTCGAGGCGGTGCTTTCGGCCGGTTCCGCGTGCGCGCAGCGGTCAGGCCGGTAGTACTCGGCGGCCATGCTGCAGATGAATCCCGGTGTGCAGTAACCGCATTGGGAGCCGCCGCGGACCGCCATCTCCTCCTGCACCGGGTGCAGCGTGGGCGGCGTGCCGGGTTCGCCGGCGGTGGCGAGCCCTTCAGCGGTGATGATCTCCTGACCGTCGAGGGCCGCGGCCGGGACCAGGCAGGCGTTGACCGCCACCCAGTCGGTGGGCTTGTTCACCCCGGGACGGGCCACCAGGACCGAACACGCGCCGCATTCACCTTCGGCACAGCCCTCCTTGGTGCCGGTGAGACCACGCTCGCGCAGAAAGTCCAGCGTTGTGGTGTGGGGTGCAGCCGGTGAGATCGGTGCTTCTTTGCCGTTGACTGTGATCCGCGCCGCTACCATGCCAGGCCTTCTTTTCGGTACGCGATGGGTCGATTCTTCATGTTCGCCAATTTCAGGCAGCTTTCTGTGTTCAGAGGCGCCAGTGAGAGAAGCGGGCGCAAAACGGCACGGAACAGTTACGTGCCAGGAGATGGTGACGAGGGGTGGTGACGGGAAACCCGGAATGTGCCGCGGCCGTGCGGGCGCACATGTGCCGCGGACGGGCGACGGGCGACGGGCACATCAGAACGGCGGGCTCAGCAGCCGTTCAGAGCGACGGGTCAGCAGCCGTGCGCGATCCGACCCGGAACCCAGACCGTGCGCTGGGCGAGGCGGCCAAGATCAGAGCTGGTGTTCATCCGCTGGTCGCCCCCTTTCGGTCGTGACAGATCGACAGCCATCGAAAACTAATGGCTGCGGCCAACCGAGGTCAAGAGGTCGGCCTCCCGCAGGGAGGGATCCGCGGCGAGTGGTCCGAAAGGCGGATGCCGACGTCCAGGAGTGGCTGCGGAACATCGGCCCGCCCCGCGGCTGAACCCCGGCACGACACGGCCCGTCGCGCCGCCACGATTCCGTTGAGTGGGTGTACCGCGGTTGTGCCTGCCCCGAGGACAGCGGATTCTGTAGGGGATGAACGGGGCTGGTGTGGTGCCATGACGGCGTGGAACGCGGAGCAAGGTGCTGACTTTCGTGGTCCCCTCGATGTCACCAGGGCGGCCACGGCGGTCGTCGACGCCCAGGACACGGTCATCGGATGGAGCCCCGCCGCTGAGCGGCTCCTCGGCTACCCGCCGCAGGAGATCGTCGGCCGGCCCCTTGCCACGTTCCTGTCACCCGGCCCGAAGCCCCCTGTTCTGCCTCTACCTCCCGAGTTCCGGGGCAACGAGATCCGTGTCGCCCGGCACCGGGACGGGCATGAGCTGATCGTCGCCACCGCGGTGTGCGCCCTGCCGGGCACTGGCACGGCGTCGCGCGTCCTCGTCGCGACCGAGCTGAAGGATCTCCAGCAGTGGGAATCCCGCCTTGCCCTGCTGCACGGCCTTGCCACCCAGTCACCCGTCGGCCTGGGCATCTACGACGACGACCTGCGGCTGACCTGGTGCAACACGGCATTCGAACGAGAGATCGGACGGCCGTTCGCCGAGTTCCGGGGCCGTCGGGCCGATGAACTGTACTCCGACGGGAAATTCGTGACGAAGGGGCACCCGCCCACGCTCGAAGCAGTCATGCGTCACGTACTGGACACCGGAGAACCGTTCCTGGACCTGCACTTCGAGGGCCGGCCCCCCAGCGACCCGGATACGGTCCACCTCTGGTCCTGCGCCTACTACCGGCTCCAGGACGCCGACGGACGCGTCATCGGAGTCTGCGAGGACGCGTTCGACATCTCCGATCGCTACAAGGCCCAGCGGCGTCTTGCCCTGCTCGTCGAGGCGGGCCGCGGAATCGGGACCGCACTCGACGTGCGGGTCACCGCCGAGAAGATCACCGAGGTGGCGGTACCGGAGTTCGCCACCGCGGTGACGGTCGACCTTGCGCAAGGGGTGCTGGAAGGCGAGGTTCCGGCCACCAGCCGCGCGGCGGCGACGTCTCTGGTGCGGGTCGCCCGCTGCTCGGCCGAGAAGGCCGCGCAGGAGAGTCCGGGGCAGGACGCCACGCCCCCTCCCCCGGCTCCCCCGGTGAACCATTCACGTGTGGAGTACCCGCCCGGTTCGCCGCAATATCGCAGCCTCTCCTCCGGCGGGCTCGTGCTCGACGACACGACCCTGGTCGTGCCGCTGCGGGCCGGGAACAGCACCCTGGGACTCGTCACCTTCATCCGTGACGGCGCCGGTTCGGCCACCTTCGACAGCGGCGAAGTGGCACTTGCCGACGAGTTGGTCGCCCGTACGGCCGTATCCATCGACAACGCCCGCCGCTTCACCCGTGAGCGCACCGCCTCGCTCGCTCTCCAGCGCCAGTTGCTGCCGCAGCACGTGCCGGAGCAGTCAGCGGTCGAGCTGGCCCACCGCTACCTGCCCACGGACGACGAGACAGGCGTCGGCGGTGACTGGTTCGACGTCATCCCCCTGTCCGGCACCCGGGTCGGGCTCGTGGTCGGGGACGTGGTCGGCCACGGTCTGCAGGCGGCCGCCACCATGGGCCGACTGCGCACGACCGTACGCGCGTTCGCCCAGATGGACATGGATCCCGTCGAGCTCCTCTCGCGGCTCGACGATCTGGTGGCGCAGTCGGCGGAGGAGCAGCGCAGCGAGCTGGGAACACCGGATGGGACCTACGCCGATGTGACCACCGGGGCGACCTGTCTCTACGCGGTCTACGACCCGGTGTCCCGGCGCTGCGTCATGGCCAGGGCCGGTCACCTGCCGCCTGCGGTCGTCGCCGCGGACGGCCGGCCGACCTTCCCCGACCTGCCGGCGGGGCCGCCCCTGGGCCTGGGCGGCCTGCCGTTCGAGTCGATGGAGATCGAGCTGCCGGTGGGCAGCCTGCTTGCTCTCTTCACCGACGGCCTGGTCGAGGCGCGCGACCGCGACATCGACCACGGACTCGACACCTTGGCACGGGTGCTCAGCGACCGGCACGCGTCGCTCGAAGAACTCTGCGACCGGGCCGTGGCGGAACTCCTGCCCAGCGGCTCGACGGCCGACGACACCGCCCTGCTGCTCGTCCGCACCCGCGAACTCGACGCCTCACGGGTCACCGAATGGGAGCTGCCCGCGGAACCCGTCGCCGTGGGCCGCGCCCGGGATCTGGCCACCCAGCAGCTGCACCGATGGGGGCTGGAGGAGCTGACGTTCGCGACCGAACTCGTCGTCAGCGAGCTGGTGACCAACGCGGTCCGATACGCCGAAGGACCGATCCAGGTACGCCTCATCCGTGACCGCACCCTCCTGTGCGAGGTGGCGGACAGGGGCCACACCTCACCGCACCTGCGCCACAGCGGCGAGGACGACGAAGGCGGGCGCGGACTGTTCATCGTCGCGCAGCTCGTCCAGAGGTGGGGAACGCGCTACACCCGCTCCGGCAAGACCATCTGGACCGAACAGGCCTTCCCCTCGACGGAGTGAGACGGCCCTCAGCTGCTGAAGCGGTCAGCCGTTGAACCGGTCCGGGTCCGGGCCGGTCCGCTCGTCGCGGTTCAGCGCGGAGATCTCACCGATGTCGCCCTCGCTGAGCTCGAAGTCGAAGAGGTCGAAGTTCTCCTCGATGCGCTTCTGGGTCGCCGACTTGGGGAAGACGATGTCTCCGCGCTGGATGTGCCAGCGCAGGGTCACCTGGGCCGGCGTCTTGCCCACCCGCTGTGCGATGCGGTTGATGGTGGGGTCGTCGAGCACCTTGCCCTGGGCGATGGGCGACCAGGCCTCGGTGGCGATGTCGTGCTCGGCGCCGAAGGCCCTGACGTCGTCCTGGGTGAGGTAGGGGTGCACCTCGATCTGGTTGACCGCGGGCACCACGTCGCTGTCCTGCAGCAGCCTGCGCAGGTGGTGGGGCTGGAAGTTGGAGACTCCGATGGCCTTGGACCGCCCTGAGCGGTAGATCTCCTCCAGGGCCTTCCAGGTCTCCACGAAGTCACCCTTGCCGGGCAGCGGCCAGTGGATGAGGAAGAGGTCCAGGTAGTCGAGGCCCAGGTCGTCCATGGTGCGGTCGAACGCCTTGAGGGCGTCGTCGTGCGCGTGGGCGTCGTTGTTGAGCTTGCTGGTCACGAAGATGTCGGCGCGGTCGATGCCGGAGTCACGGACCGCCTGGCCGACCTCCTTCTCGTTGCCGTACATCTCGGCCGTGTCGATGTGCCGGTAGCCGGCTTCCAGCGCGGCCAGCGTCGTCTCCCTGGTCTCCTCCGGCTCGATCTGGAAGGTGCCGAAGCCGAGCTGGGGGATCTGCACCGCGTTGTTGAGGGTGATGTCGGGTACTGCGGTCACGATGGCTCCTTGTATTGCTGGTGGTGTACTGCTGGTGGTGCATTGCTGGTGGTCAGGGCTTGTCCCACCGCGGACGTGCAGGACGTGCGGGACGTGCGGGCGTTCAGCCGGCGATTCCGCTCAGCTCCGCGTCGGGCGGCAGGATGCGGACGAGCTTGCGGTTCACGAATTCCCGCATGCCGAGCTCTGAGAGCTCGCGCCCGTAGCCGGAGCGCTTGATTCCGCCGAACGGCAGGTCGGGCTGGGTCGAGGTGGGGTGGTTCACCCAGACCATGCCGGTCTCCACGCGCTCCGCCACCCGGCGGCCCCGCTCCACGTCCGCGCAGAACACGGACCCGCCGAGGCCGTACTGGCTGTCGTTGGCGAGGGCGACGGCCTCGTCCTCGTCGGCGACGCGGTAGATGACGGCTGCGGGCCCGAAGAGCTCCTCGGCGTAGGCGCGCATCCCCGGCTTGACGCCAGTGATGATCGTCGCTTCGACGAAGGCGCCGGGGCGGTCGATGCGGTGGCCACCGGTGACAAGTTCCGCGCCCTGGTCCACCGTCTCGCGGATCTGGTCGGCCAGGTCCGAGGCCGCCTGCTCGGAGGAGAGCGGGCCCAGGGTGGTCGCCTCGTCCGCGGGGTCGCCCGGCCGCAGCGCCTCGAACTTGCGACGCAGCCCGTCGACGAAGTCGTCGTACACGTCGTCCATCACGATGAACCGCTTCGAGGCCACGCAGCTCTGACCGGTGTTCGCCATCCGGCCCGCCACCGCGGCCCCGATCGTGCGATCGAGGTTCTCGCCGTCGAGAACGATGAAGACGTCGCTGCCGCCGAGCTCCAGCAGGCTGGGTTTCATGTTCCGCCCGGCCCGTTCGGCGACCTTGGCCCCAGCTCCCTCGCTGCCGGTCAGGGAGGCTCCGCGGACCACCGGGCTGTCGATGATGCGCGAGATCTCCTCGTGGCTCACGAAGAGGTTCCTGTAGACGCCTTCGGGGGCCTGGGCGTCGCGGAAGAGGGTCTCCAGGGCGAGTGCGGACTGCGGGCAGATGCCTGCGTGCTTGACCAGCACGGTGTTGCCGAGCACCAGGTTCGGCCCGGCGAAACGGACCACCTGGTAGAGCGGGAAGTTCCACGGCATGACGCCCAGCAGAACGCCGAGGGGCTCGTTGACGAGGTACGCCTCTCCCTCCCCCTCGAAGTCCAGCGGCTCGGGCGCGGCGAAGTCCGGGCCGTGCCGCGCGTAGTACTCCAGGATCGACGCGGCGAGGTCCACCTCTCCGCGCGCTTCCGAGATGAGCTTGCCCATCTCCAGGGTGATGAGGTGAGCCAGCTCTTCCTTGCGTTCCTTCATCAGGTCGGCCGCGCGTCCGACGACGGCCGCGCGCTCCTCGATCGGGCGCTTCCGCCAGGCGTCGAACGCGTGGCCCGCGGTCTCAAGCGTGGCATCGACCTCTTCGCCCTCGATGACCGGGAACTCGACGAGGGTCTCCCCCGTGTACGGGCTCACGGTCGCGAACGAACTCTTGCGCTGATCCGACATGAACTCTCCAGAGCGACGAGTGAGGGCAACTGATCCACAGGGCGGAACGTCGCGTTCCGGCCCCATCCCGGGGTACCCGACACCACGAGGCGCAAACAGTTGATATGCCAAAAAGAGCGCATATGCCCCTGTGGGAGTCAGGTGCCCGGCTGACGTCACCCCCGATTGCCTGCCGGCACCGCGGGACCCAGATAGATGCTCAGGTCACCGAACCGATGGGACGCCCAGCCGCGCACGTACCCGGGCGGCCCGTCCTCCGCCGTGGCGAGCGTGGCCGTCGGCGTGCGCTGTGCCGTCCGCAGGAGGTCCACCCTGGTGGTGCTTGCGTTGTGCCCCTGGGTCTGCGCGGAGGAGCACCCGGCGTAGAAGGCGATCGGGAGCGCCTCGTGTCCGTTGAGCACACAGGGCGGCCGTACGCCGAGTCGGTGAAGCTCGGCTGCCGTGCGGGCCCACTCCTGCCGGCCGGCGGTGGAGCGGGCCACGGTGTCCTCAAGTACCGCGTACTGCACGGCCACATGCCCGGCGAAGGCAAGCGCCGCCATCGTCAGCGCCACCGGCCGCCACTCATGGCGCACGCTGGTGACCAGGTGAATGAGGGCGTCGGCGACCGGGATGGCCAGCAGCGCGTAGAACGGCAGCAGAAAGCGCGGCGCGGCGTAACCGATCATGAACAGGTACGGGACGCTCGCCGTCGCGGCGCAGGCCAGCGGCAGGAGCGTGCGCGCGGTGCGCCGGCCCCTGACCGCGACGGCAAGCCCCAGGGCGGCGAGCAGCGGCAGGGCGAACCACCACGCGATCAGCTCAGGGGCCGGGAGCGAACTGCTGCACGGGCGGCACAGGGTCTGGCCGCCCAGGCTGCGCAGCTGGTCCAGGACGGCGATGTTCCAGCCGAGGCCGCCCTGGATCCGGGAGGCGTCGGCCAGGCGCTCGCCCAGGCCGCCGAAGCTGACGTACGCCTCGGCCACCCAGCCGACAGCCCCCGTCCCGAGCCCCACGACGAGCGCCGCGAGGAGCCGCGGTCGCCGCCACCGGCGGACGCACACCAGCAGGACGAACAGCGGGATGACCACCCAGACGGCGTCGGTGGGCCGCATCCACGCCAGCAGCGCCGCGCTCGCGCCCGCGCCCCACAGCGCGGCCCGGTCGCGGCGGTCGGCCTGGGCGCGCAGGAAGCATCCGACGCAGGCCAGGGCGCCGATCGCGACCCAGTAGTTGGGCATGACCTCCGGGCCGTAGAAGACGGTCACCCACAGCGTCGCGAACAGGACGCCGGCCAGGACCACCACCCGTTGGGGGAAGAGACCGCGCCACACGCGCAGCGCAAGGAAGAGGCCGAGGCCGGACAGCAGAGCCAGATAGATCCGCAGGAGTTCGGTGGACGACGACCACGAGGCGATGGGCGCGACCAGCAGGGAGATGCCGCGGGAACGGGGTGCGCTGAAGAATGCCGCCGGGGCGTGGCCGCTGACCTGGCTGACGTACACCGCCTCGTCCCATCCGAGCCCCATTCCGGGTCGTACGAGGGCCAGTTGGGCCAGTGTGAAGGCCACCGCAACGGCGGCCAGCCAGCCTTGGCCTCCGGTGCGTCGCGGGGTGCGGACGGCCGGCTTCGGGCCGTGGCTCTCCAGTACGGCGAGCGGGACGCTCAGGGTCTTGACCATCGCCTGCCTTCCCCCTACACGCAGTAGGGCTCCCCTTCCGGCCCACGCGAAGCGGGACGGAAGGAGTAGGTCGGAAAAACGTGGTCAAACTAACCCGAGTCGCCCGGGAGCGCAGCGCGAAGATCAGGTCCGGAGGTGGCCGCCCCGCGCTGAGCGAGCTCCTGATCCGGTACGGGCACAGCGGGGCGGCCACCTCCACTCAGGCTGCCCTGGTTCAGCGGCAGAGGGCCTCGTTCACGACCTTGTCGACGCGCTCCCTCTCCGCCTCGTCGTTCAGTTGCATGGTCACCGCGACGTTGGCGGCGCGGCCGTCGTCGGTGGCTCCGCCTCGGGTCTCGTATCCCGGGAAGCTGCCGCCGTGGCCCCAGTAGAGGCCGTCGCCGCACGGAAGCGGCTTGCTCACGATTCCCAGGCCGTAGCGGGCGCCTGGGCCGAAGGTGTCCTCGGCGGGGAGGGTGGAACCGCGCATCTCGGCGAGCTGGGCCGGCGCGAGGAGGCGGCCGCGGTCGGACAGGAGCGCGGAGTAGAAACGGTTGAGGTCGGAGTTGGTGGAGACCAACGCGCCTGCGGCCCACCCCCAGGAAGGGTCGATCTCCGTGACGTCCTGCAGAGGCGCGTCCGCCGAATCCCGGTAGTAGCCGTGGGGGTGGGGGCCTCGGATGGTCGCGTCGCCGGGGGCGGGGAAGTAGGTGTGGCGCAGCCCGATGCGCTTGATGATGCGCCGGTCCATCTCCTCGGAGAGGGGACGGCCGGTGACCTTCTCGACGATCAGACCGGCCAGCACGTAGTTCGTGTTGCTGTACGCCCACTTCTTCCCGGGCTCGAAGTCGGCCTTGTGCCGCAGCGCGATGTCGAGGAGCTCGCGGGGTTCGAAGTAACGGACCTCGTCCCCGAGGTAGTTGCTGTAGTTGGGCAGTCCGCTGTTCTGCTGGAGGAGCTGGCGGACCTTGATGCGGCGCCCGTCGATCCCATCGCCTCGTACGAGACCCGGGAGGTAGGTCTCGACCGGGTCGTCGAGGCGGATCTTCCCTTCGCCGACCAGTTGCAGCACGACCACTGCGGTGAACGTCTTGGTGTTGCTGCCTATCCGCACCCGGCCGTCTCTGGGCACCTTCGCGCCCGTGGCCAGATCGCCGACCCCCGCGGTGTAGGTGCGGGTGCGGCCCTCGCGGTCCTGGGCGCTGGCCAGCGCGGCGGGCAGGCCATCGGAGCGCACCAGCGAGTCCACACCCTGCTGCACGGTGTCCGGCCTGGGGGCGGCGGACGCCGCGGGCTGCGCGAGGGCGCCCATCGTCATGACGCCGACGGCCACCACGGCCGCGGCCGGAACGGCTCCGCGCAGCCCGCTCTGCCGCCTGGGCGGCAGCCCCCTCTGGGGCCGGGAAGAACGGGACGTCTGCCATACCTGCTCACGCACGAGCCAACTCCTACGGAATGTCGGAAAACCAACGGCATCTGCCGGTCCCAGCATTTCCGGAGGCCGCTGCCCGGAACGATCCTGCTAGCCGCCCGGCTCCGGGTGGGGCTAGCCCCAGGTACGCCCTGCCCGGCACCTCCGCTCAGCCCGCGATCTCAGCCCGCGATCGAGTCCAGCTGCTCGGCCGCGGGGGGGGGCGCTGCGCCCACAGGTCGCCGCCGGGAGGCGTCTCCAGCTCCTGGCGGTCGGTCCCGGTGTCGACCAGGTAGTCGTGCACGTCACCGCCGGGCGCGAGCCTCGGCTTGTCGACGACCGTCCAGGGCCCCTGCCCGAGCCAGGCGTCTGCGTCCTCGGCTCCACACAGATCCATATAGGACAGCATCTGGCCTACACGCCTCATAGCGTGTTCCTTGACCGGCAGGACAGGAACACCGGAAGGCGGAGACCATGGCTGCGAACGAGCTGAACACCACTCCCGACGCGGCGGAGACCCCGGCCGCCACCGGCGAGCGTGCCGAATGGTTGGAGGCGCTGGCCCATCAGCGGCAATTCCTGCGCTTCACCGCCCGTGACCTCACCGACGAGCAGGCCGGGCTGCGGACCACCGCGAGCGAGCTCTGCATCGGCGGTCTGATCAAGCACGTCACCGGGGTCGAGCGGTCCTGGGTGGACTTCATCCTGAACGGCCCGTCCACGATGGCGGACTTCACATCCATGACCGAGGCCGACTGGGCCAGCCGGTCCGACGGGTTCCGGCTGCTGCCGGGCGAGACGCTGACCGGCGTACTGGCCGAGTACGCCGAGGTGGCCCGCCGGACCGACCAACTGGTCGCCAATCTGCCCGACTTGGACGTCGCGTGGCCGTTGCCGAAGGCCCCGTGGTTCGAGTCCGATGCGCAGTGGTCGGCCCGCCGGGTGCTGATGCACATCGTCAGCGAGACCGCCCAGCACTCCGGTCACGCCGACATCATCCGTGAGTCCTTGGACGGCGCGACAAGCATGGCCTGAGGCGGGCGGGCAGGTCTGGGGCAGGCAGGATTTCTGACTACATTTTCAGTAGCGCAGAATCTACCGCTCCCGCAGCAGCGCCAGCTCGGCGTCGATGGCACCGCGCATCAGGTCGCGCGCGTGGTCGATCCGCAGTCCGCCGCTGAGCCAGCGCATGCTGAGCCCTTCGAGCAGGGCGGTGAGCCGTTCCGCCGCCGCGGCCAGGGCGGGCGCCGGGGCCGTCGGCCGTACCTGGCCGAGGAGGGCCGCCACCTCCTGCACCCACACCAGGGTCGCCCTGGCGAGGTCCTCCCGCAGCACCTCGTCGAAGACGGCGCTCGCCCGCAGTTCGCCCCAGGCGGTGCTGTTCTCCCTGACCACCTGGGATTCCTGCAGTTCCAGGAGGAGGGTCTCCTCCAACTCCTCGCGCGGAGCCAGCGGTTCGGCGTCCACCGCGCGGCTGGTGGTGTAGCGCTCGGCGCGGTCGTTGATGAACTCCAGCGTGTGGCGCAGGATCCCGGTGCGGTCCTTGAAGTGGTAGTAGATCAACCCGGTCGAGACGCCCGCCTCCGCGGCGAGCTCTTCGACCCGCAGGCCGCGGACGCCGCGACGGGCGATGAGCCGTGCGGCCGCTTCGAGGATCTGAGTAGTGCGGGGCGCCATGGATCCGAACCCTACCCGGCCCTTCGGCCGTACTCGTGACGGGTCAAGGCGCCCATGCCTCCATTCTTTGACTGAATTTTCAGTTCGTGTCAGAGTCGAGGCGGGATAACTGGATCCCCATCACGATGATCGGAGTTCACCGTGACCCCCCTGCCCGCCCTGTCCCCCTCGTCCCCCTCGTCCTCCTTCCTCCCGCCTCTCCCCTCTCGCCGCTCGGCCCTCCGCGCGCTCGCCGGTATCGGCACCGCGGTCCTCGGAGCCTCGGCGTGCGGGCCCGGCGACGAGCTGGCGGGGAGCGCCAAGACCGCGGGTGACGAGGACACGGCGGGTGAGGGGCTGCGTATGGGTGCCGAGTGGGAGAGTCACGCGCGCACCTTCATGTCGTGGCCCGCCCTGGAGTCGGTGTGGGGCGAGGACCTCCCCCACGTCCGCGAGGACATCGCGCGCGTCGCCCGCACCATCGCGGAGTACGAGTACGTCGTGATGATGGCCAGGCCCGAACAGCGGAAGGCCGCCCAGAAGGCCTGCGGGCGCGACGTCGAGGTGATCCCGCTGGTCGTCGACGATCTGTGGGCCCGCGACACCGTGCCCGTGTTCGTGGAGCAGGACGGCGGTGTCGTCGGCGTCGACTTCAACTTCAACGGGTGGGGCGACAAGCAGGAGCACACGAACGACGCCCGCGTGGGCCGCACCCTCCTGTCGAAGTACGACATCCCGCGCAGGAAGGCTCCCCTGGTCTCCGAGGGCGGCTCCTTCGAGACCGACGGCGAGGGCACTCTCCTCATCACCGAGAGCTCGATCGTCAACGACAACCGCAACCGCGGAAAGAGCCAGGACCAGATCGAGGCCGAGCTCAAGCGGACGCTGGGCATCAAGAAGGTGATCTGGCTGGCCGGCGTGCGTGGCGAGGACATCACCGACGCGCACGTGGACAGCCTCGTGCGCTTCACCGCGCCCGGTGTGGTGCTCCTCGACCGGGCTTTCCCCGGCACGCCCGCCGACTCCTGGTCACGCGCGGCCGACCAGGCGAAGGCCGTGCTCAGCAAGGCCACGGATGCCAGGGGGCGGTCCTTCGAGGTCATCGATCTGCCGCAGCCCGACCTGGACAGGATCACCGGTGAGGGCGACGACTTCGTGTCGACGTACGCCAATTTCTACGTCGCCAACGACTCCGTGTTCATGCCCAGGTTCGGGGACCGGAAGGCCGACAGCCGCGCCCGGAGCATCCTGCGGGAGCACTTCCCCCAGCGCGACATCGTGCCGGTCCGGATCGACGCCATCGCCTCCGGTGGCGGCGGCATCCACTGCTCCACGCACGATCAGCCCGGCAGGCCGGTCGACTGACACGCAGGGCAAGAGAGGTGGCTTCAACACCACCCCTGGTCCGGGCCTCAGACCTCCTGACCCGCGGCCCCCATCGGCGCAGGCTTGTTCCCGTCACCAGCGAACAGTCCGGCGGTCCCCCGCCGGGCACCGACAGGAACGGGGAGACGTGATGGCCAGTCATACGCGGCGGAGGATTCTCCAAGGGACGGCGCTCGCGGCTGCGGGCAGCGTGGTCGGCGGTTACGGACTCGGCGGCACAGGCGGCGCACGCCGCGCAGAGCGGCCGGGTCGGTGGCCAGGGCGTGCGGGGCAAAAAGTCGCTCCCGTTCCTGATGCTGGACGACGGCATCGTGCACGGAGTACGGCTGCGCGGCGGACGCGCCGAGTGGTACCGCAACCGGTGGGTGCGTTCCTCGCAGGTGGCGAAGAAGCTGGGCGAGAGGTACCGGGGCGGATCTTGGCGCTCCAGGAGGGCGGGCCACTGCCGTACGAGCTGGACGGGGAGCTCGGCACGGTGCGCCCGTACGACTTCCGCTCCACGCTGCGGGGCGCGTTCACCGCGCACACCAAGTACGACGCGGCGGCGGAGGATTCCGGTGACGGACGCGCCGATGATGCACGACTTCGCCCTCACCCAGAAGTACGTGGTGATCGTGGACGTCCCGATCACGTTCGACGCGGCGGCCGCCGAGGCGGGGGCGACGGTGCCGTACATCTGGAACGACCACCACCCCATGCGCGTCGGCGTCATGCCGCGGGCCGGAGGCGCCACCCGCTGGTTCGAGATCGACCCGGTCTACTTCTCGCACACCCTGAACGCGTACGACCAGGGCGACTCGGTGGTGGTGGAGTACACCGGCATGCCGGCCCCGTTCCACGCGGCTGGGTCGGCAGCACCCGCATCGACGATCTGCCGCAGGAGTTCCCTCGCGTCAACGAATCCCTCGTCTCCCGCAGGCACCGCTTCGGGTACACGGCGAGCGCGGCGGAGATGTGGCGCGCGTACGAGACGGTCGACGGGGTTGTGCCTGACGACAAGTTCACCAACTGCCTCGTGAAACATGACATGTTGCGCGACAGCAAGCAGGTCGTCCGCTTCCCGAAGGGCGCGGCGGCGAGCGAGCCGGTGTTCGTGCCGCGCCGGGGCGCGCGGAACGACGACGGCTACGTCCTCGCCTACGTGAACGACCCCGACTGGCCCGCATCCATCTGCCGGGCCGGGTGCCGCTGGGCTTCCACGGAAGCTGGGTGCCCGCGTGACGGCGAACTGGTGTGCCCGGGGCGGGCGTTGGGTCACCCTGGCGCCCACCACCCGGCACGTACACCGGCACGTACAGTTGATCGCATGACCAAGCCGTTGTTCCGTGCGAGTGAAGCCGGCGGGAAGTCGATCGACGACCCCACCGACGACGAAGTGCACGACCTGCTCGCCGACATGAACCTCAGCCACCCGTTCGTCATCGTCGAACGCACCGACCGGCAGCCGGACGGCCAGCACTTCATGCAGGTGTACCTCAACGAGGACATCAGCCATCAGGTCGAGTACCGGGAGGGCGGCGACGAAATGCACTTCCAGGCTCACGTCCCCTCGCGGGGCGATGTGATCGGGGTACAGCCGGTCGCCGATGTCATCGCGGACTGGATGCGCGACGGCCCTTCATGGCGCACAGCCCTGCCGTGGGCTCCTCTTTTCCCCGGCAGCTGATTTCTCCCGGCAGCTGACCGGCGCCGCGGAGTGATCACCGGCAGGCGTCCACCGCGGCGCCGCACACAACTCCGCGCGGACCTCAGTTGCCGCCGGCGCCGATCTCCGCGCCGACCGCCGCCAGTGCGGTGGTCACTGGCTGGAAGAAGGTCTCGCCGCCCGCCGTGCAGTCGCCACTGCCGCCCGACGTGAGGCCGATCGCGCTTCCGTCGGCGGTGAACAACGAGCCCCCGCTGTCGCCAGGTTCGGCACAGACATCGGTCTGGATGAGCCCGCTGACGGTGCCTTCCGGGTAGTTCACCGTGGCGTTGAGGCCGGTCACGGCGCCGGATTGAAGCCCGGTGGTGCTGCCCATGCGGGACACCTCCTGGCCGACCGCCGCCTCTGCGGCCTGCACGATCTCCGTGCTCTGGCCGTCGCCCGTGTTGACCGTGCTCGGGGCCTCCGTCGCCGGATCGTCGTACGTGACGAGGGCGAAGTCGCCGTCCCCCGGGAACGTCGCGGCCTGGACGGTGCCGATGGCCGCGCCGTCCTGGGCGTCCGACCAGCTGTCGGTGGCCACCCCGCAGTGGCCCGCGGTGAGGAAGCCGGGGCTTCCGTCCTCGGTCGTCACGTTGAAGCCGAGCGAGCAGCGTGCGCCGCCGCCGAAGATGGCGTCACCGCCCGCGGCGAAGGGCTTGAACTCTCCCGCGGACTTCTGGATGCGGGCCATTCCCGAGCCGAGTGAGTCGACGGTCGCCTCGAGCTTGTCCCAGCGTTCGCCGGTGACCGTGCGGTCGGCCGTGACCACGATCTGGTTGGTCCTGGGGTCCGTGGCCCACGCGGTTCCCGCCATGGTGGCGCGACTCGCCAACGTCCGAGTGGCGGAGCCCAGTTCGCCCGCACTGTTGTCGACGCTCCGCGCCACCGCTCCAGCCTTCTTCACCTGGACGTTCACCGCGTTGTCGTCACCCACGACGTTGACGACGAGCTGCTGCTTCGCCTCGTCGTAGTACGCCCCGGCGTAGGCGTCGCCGAGCTCCGAGGCCAACGGCTCGACCAGCTTCGTCGCCGACGCCGCGCTGAGCCTCTTGGCGGCGGCCCCTTCAGCGGTCCGCGACCCGGACTGCGAGGCGTTGGCCTGCTGCAGCAGGACGGCCGTCGCGACCATGCCCAACGCCGCGGCCCCTGCCAGCACAGCCTTTCGCTTGGGTATTCGCTTGTGCCTCAACTCGTCGCCTCCTGTGGGGGATACCGAATGCGGTCACCGGCCGGAGCCGGGGACATGTCCGGTCCTAGATACGGGTGCGACGGGAGTTGCGTTCACCGGCTGCCGAGAGCTCGACGTCACAGACTGGTGGTGCGGCGCCCAAGTGAGCGCGGTTCAGGGCTTCTCGGGGTCCGGCGGCGCAGGGGCCGTCGCTCCGGCCGACAGCAGTCTCTCCGCCAGGGCGCGGCACCGATCGCCGAGCTCCGGAGGGTCGAGCACCTCGAAGTCGTGCCCCAGCAGGAGCATGTGCATGAGCACGGCGTCCAGGCGCTCGGCCCCGCTGAGCACCTCACAGAGGTCGCTCCCCCGCGGTCGTACGACCGCCGCCGACGCCGGGATCTGCGCGCGCACCGTGTCGGCGGGCGCGTGCACGAGGAAACGCGCCCGGTGCGAGTAGACCCGGCTCGCCACCCCCTCCTGTACGTACGCCGCCGCGTCGGGCGCGGCGCGCGGGCGGAAGCGGAAGGTCCGTGCGGACGCGTCGGTCATCCGGTCGACGCGGAAGCTGCGCCAGTCGTCGCGATCGAGGTCGTAGGCGAGGAGATACCAGCGCCGGTCGGAGGCGACCAGACGGTAGGGCTCGACCCGCCTCCGTCGCACCTCGCCCCTTGAGGGGTAGTCGAAACCGGCCTCGACCTCGTCGCGGCAGGCTCTGGCCAGCGTCATGAGCACCTCGGGGTCGACGGGCGCGCGGCCTCCGCCGAAGAACTCCACCGAGTCGGAGAGCGCGCGCACCTCGTGCCGCAGCCGCGCGGGCAGCACCTGGTCGAGCTTGGTCAGCGCCTGGAGTGCGGCGTCACCTGCCCCGGCCACCGCACCTCCCGCACCCGCGAGCAGCGAGACCGCGGTGGCGATCGCCTCCTGGTCGTCGAGGAGCAGCGGCGGCAGATCCCGCCCCGCGCCGAGCCGGTAGCCACCGCCGACGCCCTGGCCCGCGTGCACCGGATAGCCGAGCGTGCGCAGCCGATCGACGTCACGCCGTACGGTGCGCGGCGTGACCCGGAGCCGGTCGGCGAGTTCGGGGCCGGTCCATACCCGGCGTCGCTGCAGCAGCCCGAGCAGGGTGAGCACCCGCTCCGTCGTACCCAGTTCGTCATCGCGTGCCCCGTCCATGCCGCTCAGCCTGCCAGAACTGGCGGACCGATCCTGTCCGCCATGGGTGTCACGGTGGATGCATGAACGCAACCGAGCGTGCGCCCGCGCGGCGCCTCGGAGACGCTGGGCAGCGTGCGCCGATCGGCAAGAAATGCCCCTACCTGAATCCCGCCACGAACGGAGCAATCCCATGAGCCGCCACATCCAAGTCACCTTCGACGCGCATGACCCGCGGGCGCTGTCGTCCTTCTGGCGCGACGTGTTGGGCTACGTCCACCCGGGCCCGCCCGGGGTGGACCTGCCGGAGGGCGCCGACGCGCTCGCGGCGTGGGACGACTTCCTCGCGCGGATCGGCGTACCGGAGGACCAGCGCAACTCGAAGTCGGCCATCGAGGACCCGGCAGGGCAGGGCCCACGCGTGTTCTTCCAGCAGGTCCCGGAGGACAAGGTCGCCAAGAACCGCGTCCATCTCGACGTCCGTGCGGCTCCCGGACTTGAGGGAGAGGAGCGCATGGCCGCCCTTGAGGCCGAGTGCGACCGCCTCGTCGCGCTGGGGGCGAAGCGGGTGCGCCGCGACGAGCCCGCTCCCCCGATGAGCGCGGGCTTCATCGTGATGACCGACCCCGAGGGCAACGAATTCTGCCTGGACTGACTCGACCCGTGGTGACCGTGTGTGACGGCTGGACGGGCGGGGTCTCCATGTCCCGCTTACGTTGAACGCAGAGGCCGACACCGTGCGTGAGACCGGTGGGCGCTGTAACGACAAAGGAGTGGTCATGGCTGACAAGGGCGGCATGGACAAGATGAAGGGCAAGGCCAAGGAGATGACCGGCAAGGTCACGGGTGACCGTGGCAAGCAGGCCGAGGGCAAGGTGGACCAGGCGAAGGGCGAGGCCAAGAAGGCCATGGTCGACGCCCGCGACCGCGCCCAGGAAACGCGGGACTCCATGAAGCGCCGCGACACCTGACCGGCTCCCCCGAAGCCGAAGCCGAAGCCCCCGCCCACTCCCGTGCGGGGGCTTCCGCCGTTCTGGACGGCTCTCGCACGGCCCGCGGGCAGGTGCTCTAGGCCGCCACGATGAATCGGACCGGCTGCCACAGCGTGTCGGCTGCGCGGGTTCCGCCCGCCGGGAAGGCGTGCGGCATCGTCGGCAGAGCTCGTACCCGCGCGGATCACCGCCCCGGTGCGACGACTCGGAGACCGGCGGCCCGCGAAGGAGAGCAGATCTGGTGCGCGGTATGCGCGGAGCGGGACCGGTGGCGCTCGCGGCGGTGCTGCTGGCATCCCTGAGCGGCTGCGGCAGCGTCCAGGAGCGCGAGGACTCCGCATCCGCGGCGGTGCTCCGCTTCCAGGAGAGCCTCCGTACGACGGACACCACGCGGGGCTGCGCGGCGCTCGCCCCCGGGACCCGCGACGAGCTGGAGCAGAACGCCGAACTGCCGTGCCCACGCGCCCTGTCCGACGCGGGACTCCCCGAGGCGGGCACGGCGGACGAGGTGCGCGTCGTCGATGTGTACGGGCGGCAGGCCCGTGTCGTGACGAACCGCGACACGCTCTTCCTGTCGTCCTTCCCCGGCGGATGGAAGGTCACAGCGGCCGGCTGCACCGAACGCCCGGCCATGCCGTATCAGTGTCTGATCAAGGGCGGTTGACGGGTGCGGGCGTTGTTCACGCTGTATCTCCTGATGGTGACCGGGGGCCTTGCCTACTGCATCACGCTGGGGCTGATGCAGCGATGACGCGGGTCGGGCGCTTTCTGCGCGACAACGGGCTGACCCTGGTGTTCGGCACGGGATTCCTCCTCTCCCTGGCCGGCCAGGCGATCGCCGGGCACGCCGACTTCAACAACCACCTCGTCGCCGAGCAACTCCAGCCGGTGAGCTTCGGCGGCTATCTCCTCACCTCCGACTTCGCCGTGGACGTGACGGAGAACTGGCAGTCCGAGTACCTGCAGTTCTTCCTCTACATCTTCGGCACGGTCTGGCTGCTCCAGCGAGGGTCGCCCGAGTCCAAGGAGCTCGACAAGGCGGGCCTGGAGGCGGACAAGGACCAGAAGGTCGGCCGGTACGCGAAGCCCGACTCGCCGCGCTGGGCAGCCGCGGGCGGCGTACGCCAGGCCTGGTACTCCCGGTCCCTCGGCACCCTCATGTGCACGGTGTTCCTGCTCTCCTGGCTGGCACAGTCCATCACCGGCGTGGCCGCGTACAACGAGGAGCACCTACGGGAACTCCAGGCGCCGATCAGCTGGTTCCAGTACCTGGGCGCCGCGGACTTCTGGAACCGCACGCTGCAGAACTGGCAGTCCGAACTCCTCGCCGTCGGGTCGATGGCCATCTTCTCCGTCTATCTGCGCCAGCGCGGCTCACCGGAGTCGAAGCCGGTCGGCTCGGCACACGACTCGACCGGGGTCGAGGGCGGCTGAGGTCATCGGTGGCGCGTGCCAGGCCGATCAGTGCCGCCCATCAGTGCCGCCCATCCGCCCGTGCGTACGGCGGAATGGCCGCCTCGCCCGCCGCTTCCCGCAGGACGTCCTTGAGCATGTCCGGAGTCAGTCGGCCGGTGAACGTGTTCCGCTGGCTGACGTGGAAGCAGCCGTACAGGGTGACGGGGCCCGGCTCGGACTCCCCGGGCGCGACGGCCTCCGAGCGGCCGCCGGTTGCCTGCGCCACTTCACGCTCCAGCGTCACCCTTGCTCCGTGGGCGAACCGCGGCCGTGGCTTCGGCACGCGCCAGCCCGCCGCCGCGAACGCCGGCAAGGCGGCCTGCCAGCCGAACGCCCCCAGAATCACCGCCGACCGCAGCCGCGGTCCCAGCAACTCCATCTCCCGCACGAGCCACGGCCTGCACGTGTCCCGCTCGCCGGGGGTCGGCTTGTTCTCGGGCGGTGCGCAGTGCACCGGCGACGTCACCCGCACCCCACGCAGTGTCAGGCCGTCGTCCATGGACACCGCCAGCGGGCTCGAAGCGAGGCCCAGCTCGTACATCGCCCGGTAGAGGACGTCTCCGGAACGGTCGCCCGTGAACATCCGGCCCGTACGGTTCCCGCCGTGCGCCGCGGGCGCGAGCCCGATGACGAGCATGGAGGCGTCAGGCGGTCCGAACCCGGGCACCGGCCTTGCCCAGTACGTCCAGTCCATGAAGGCGGCCCGCTTGACCCGCCCCACCTCCTCCCGCCACGCGACCAGCCGGGGGCAGGCGGAGCACCCCGCGACACGCGCGTCCAACTCGTCCAGCGGGTTCATTCGGACCCGAACAGCGCGTCGTCGGTGGAACGGACCAGGCGTGCCTGCATGTTCCGTTCCATCATGTGCAGCGCGGCATCGGCGAGGTCACTGTGGATGCTCGCGCAGGCATCCTCGGCCACGACCACATCCAGGTGGCGGATGTGCGCGTCGAGCGCCGAGTAGAGAATGCACTGCTCGGTCACCTGGCCGCACAGGAGCACGGAGTCGATGCCGCGCTGGCGGAGCAGGTACTCCAGAGGGGTGTCGTAGAAGATCGAGTGGCGGGCCTTCACCACGAAGAGCGAGTCGTCTTCCGGGCGGATCGGGGCGACCAGGTCGGCATGCGGGCCGCTCAGGGCTTTGTCGAGCAGCTCGTCGTGGTGCGAGCGCCACAGACCGAAGTTGTCGTTGACGTAGATCACCGCGATGTCATCGGCCCGCGCCCTCTCGATCACTCTGCGGACGTTCGGCAGCACTTCCTTGACCGACCTGCGGAGGATCTCCGCATCGGGGTGGTCGTACATGTTGATCATGTCGACGACGATGAGAGCCTTCACAACCATGATCCGAGTCCATCACGCGCCTCACCCGTACGCACGGACGCCCCGCCCGAGGGCGTGGTCGCGCCTGCCTCTCGCGGCCTCGCCCGTAAATGATTGGCGCGGCAGCCGAATTCGGCGGGATGCTCCCCAGTGTCCGGGGCTGCGCGACGCCTCCTGCTCGCGTTCCCGGCTGCCCGGCGAGGGAGTGGTGATGACCGCTGACACGACGGTACGCACGGCGGGCGGAGCGCTGCGCGGCACTCGGGAGGCGGGGGTGGCGGTCTTCCGTGGCATCCCGTTCGCCGAGCCGCCGGTCGGCCCGCTGCGTTTCGCCTCGCCGCGGCCGGTGCGGGGATGGGACGGGATGCGGACGGCCACGTCGTACGGGCCGCCGCCCCCTCAGGGCGGCCACTTCGGCATGGACGCGCTGGCGCGGGAGGTGGTGGGCGACGACTGGCTGACGGTCAACGTCTGGTCGCCCGATCCTGGCCCGGCGGCCGGGCTCCCGGTGATGGTGTGGATCCAGGGCGGTGCCTACACGATCGGCATGTCCGGCCTTCCCGAGTACGACGGCGGCCGCCTCGCGCGTGAGGGCGGCGTCGTCGTGGTGACGTTCAACTACCGGGTGGGCCTTGAGGGTTTCGGGCAGATCGAGGGGGCGCCCGCCAACCGGGGGCTGCTCGACCAGGTCGCCGCGCTGGAGTGGGTGCGGGACAACATCCGTGCCTTCGGCGGTGACCCGGCCCGCGTCACGGTCTTCGGCCAGTCGGCGGGCGCCGGATCGGTCGCCGCGCTCCTTGCGATGCCGCGTGCGGCCGGGCTCTTCGGCCGGGTGGTGGCGCAGAGTGTGCAGGGTACGTTCTTCTCGCCGGAGCTGGCCGCCGACATCACCGCGGCGTGCGCCACCGAGCTGGGGCTGCGGCCCACGGTGGGCGACCTGTCCGGGGTGGACCCGGCGCGGTTGTCCGCCGCGGGTGACGCGGTCAGCGCCAAGACGGGGCAGTGGGCGGATCGCTGGGGTCAGGTGGCGCACAGGTCGATCGCGTTCTCGCCGGTCGTCGAGGGAGATGCGCTGCCGGTCACTCCGTGGCAGGCGCTGGCCGAGGGCGCGGGGCGCGGCATCGAGCTCGTCGTCGGCCACACACGTGACGAGCAGCGGCTGCTCAGCGCCCTCGACGGGCTGCTCGGTCAGGTGACGGAGGAACAGGCGGAGGCCACGCTGCACGTCTTCGGCCCGGGGCGGGACGGCGCGCGCCGCTACCGCGACGGTTTCCCGGCGGCGGGCCCTGACGAGTTGCACGAAGTGGTCCTGTCCGACTGGCTGTTCCGCATGCCGAGCCTCCACCTCGCCGAGGCCCAGACCGCCGGGGGTGGCCGCGCCCACGTCTACGAACTGACCTGGCCGGCCCCGGGCATGGGCGGTGTCCTCGGCGCCTGTCACGGACTCGACGTGCCGCTCGTCTTCGGCAATCTGGACCGGGGTCAGCCCGCCGCGCTGATCGGCGAGGGCCCACCCCCAGAGGCAGAGGCGCTGTCCGCCCGCATGCGCGGCGCCTGGACGTCGTTCGCCACGAACGGTGACCCCGGCTGGCCCGCGTACGACGCCGGGCAACGCCTCGTGCGGCTCTTCGACACGCGGCCTGCTGTCACCACGTACCCGGAGGAGTCCTCCCGCCTGATCTGGCAGGACCACACCTTCCCCGTCCTGCCCTTGCGTTGACCGTCAGCCGACGGCGACCGCCACGACGGCGAGGTGAATCTCCAGGCGCCGGCCGGTCATGCCCTTCGCCGTGGTCACGCCGAACGCGTATCTGTCGACGGCGGCCGTGCCCTCGACGGTCAGCCGCTCGCCGTCCGGCACGACCGCACCGACGGTGACGACGACGGGCCGCGTGACGCCTCGCACCGTCAACTCCCCTTGCAGCACTGCCGTTCCCGTCTCGGATTCCGCCACCCGCAGGCCGCGGAACGCGATCTCCGGATACGTGGCCGCGTCGAGATAGTCGGCGGACGCGACGTGCCGGTCACGGCGCTCCAGACCCGAGTCGAAGCTGTCCGCCCGGATCGTCACCTCCGCCGAGGACTTCTCGACGGGATCGGCCACCGTGATCTGCCCCCGTCCGATGCCGAAGGTGCCCCGCACCGGGAAGAGGCCGAACACCGTGCGCGTCCGGAACCGCACCGTCGAAGCCTTCGCGTCGATCTCGTACGTGCCGCTCTCCGGCACCGTCTGATCCCTTTGAGTCTTCACACGGCCCATCGTGCCCGCGGGGCGATGCGCGGGGCAGATCCGGATGTCGCCGATCCCCCGGTACACATGTCACCGGGCGCGGGCGCTCAGTGGTTGGTGAGTTCGCCGCTGAGCTTCTTGTGGAGCTGGGCGCTCGGCCTGTTCAGACCGATGATCTCGACCGTCTTGCCGCGCTGGGCGTACTTGGTCTCGATCGCGTCCAGGGCGGCGACGGAGGACGCGTCCCAGATGTGGGCGGCCGTCAGGTCGATGACGACCTTGTCGGGATCGCCCGCGTAGTCGAACTGTCCGACGAGGTCATTGGCGGAGGCGAAGAACAGCTCGCCGGTGACCGAGTAGGTCACGCTGCCGTCGTCATGGTCGGCGAGGGCAGCGACCTCGGCGAAGTGGGCGACACGCTTGGCGAAGATGACCATCGCGGTGATCGAGCCCGCGACGACGCCGACGGCGAGGTTGTGCGTGGCGACCACGCACGCCACGGTGACGGCCATGACCGTGATCTCGCCGGCCGGCATCCGCTTCAGTGTCTTCGGTGCGACGGAGTGCCAGTCGAAGGTCGCGAAGCAGACCATCACCATCACGGCGACCAGCGCGGCCATGGGAATGTCGGAGACGACGGGTCCGAAGACGATGCACAGGACCATCAGGAAGGCGCCCGCGAGGAAGGTGGACAGGCGGGTGCGGGCCCCGGACACCTTCACGTTGATCATCGTCTGGCCGATCATGGCGCAGCCGCCCATGCCGCCGAAGAAGCCGGTGACGATGTTGGCGATGCCCTGGCCGAGGGACTCGCGGGTCTTGGAGGAGCGCGTGTCGGTGATGTCGTCGACGAGCTTGGCGGTCATCAGGGACTCCATCAGGCCGACCAGCGCCATGGCGAGCGCGTAGGGGGCGATGGTGGTCAGGGTGTCGAGCGTGAACGGCACGTCCGGCAGGCCCGGCACCGGCAAGGAGGACGGCAGCTCACCCTTGTCGCCGACGGTCGGCACCGCGATCCCGGCCGCGACCGTGATCGCCGTGAGGATCACGATGGACACGAGCGGTGCCGGGATCACCGTGGAGACCTTCGGGAAGAACACCATGAGGGCGAGCCCGGCCGCGATCAGCGGGTAGACGGGCCAGGGCACGTCGTGCATCTCGGGGACCTGCGCCATGAAGATCAGGATGGCGAGGGAGTTGACGAATCCGACCATCACGCTGCGCGGCACGAAGCGCATCAGCTTGGCGACGCCGACGGCGCCGAGGACGATCTGGAAGACACCGGCCAGGATGACGGCGGCGACCAGATAGCCGAGTCCGTGCTCGCGGTTGAGCGGGGCGATGACCAGGGCCACGGCGCCGGTCGCGGCGGAGATCATCGCGCGGCGTCCGCCGACGACCGAGATCACCACGGCCATGGTGAAGGAGGCGAACAGACCGATCGCGGGGTCGACCCCGGCGATGATGGAGAACGAGATCGCCTCGGGGATCAGCGCGAGCGCGACCACCAGACCGGCGAGCACCTCGGTGCGCCAGACCTTCGGGTCGGACAGCCAGTCGGGGCGCAGGCCACGCAGCCGGGCGGCCGGGGACAGTGCGGACGTGGACAAGAGAGGTACCTGTCATGCTCGGGCAGCGCCTGGCGTCACCCTGGGCGTGCGAAGAAGAAGAAAGTGGGCCGGGAAACGCCGCTCTCGACGGCGGGGTCACGGAAGGTTTCCCGCACCCGGGAGCGGGTTCGGCTCGCGAGCCGAACCCGGCGTCCGCCGACCTACCCTAACGTCACCTCCCCCACGGCGCCGAGCCTCAGTCGCCTGCGCCCTTCCCGATGTAGATCTCGGCGAACGCGGCCGCGGCGGCCGGCGAGCCGAGGATCCTGCGCAGCCGGGCGGCCGCTGTGCCCGCCTTGAACGGGATGCCCGACGACGTCCCGTGCAGGAGTTCCGAGAACCACTGGGAGAACTCCTGGTACTGCCACACCCGCGGCAGGCTGGCCTCCGAGTAGCCGTTCAGGTCGCTGTCGTCCCCTTCGGCGCAGTAGGCGACGAGCGCGTCGCCGAGCAGCAGGGCGTCGTGCAGTGCCAGGTTCATGCCCTTCGCCGCGATCGGGGCGGCGAGGTGGGCGGCGTCGCCCGCGAGGTACAGCCGCCCGTAGGACATGGGCTCCACGACGTAGTTGTGCATGTCGAGGACGCGCTTCTCGATCAGTCGCCCCTCGGTGAGCGGCGGCGCCCCCGCCACCGTGAGGCGGGCGTGCAGCTCGGACCAGACACGCTCGTGCGGCCAGTTCTCGGGGTCGTCGCCGGGCGGGCACTCGAGGTAGTAGCGGGTGACGTCGGGGCTTCGGGCCATGTGGGCCGCGAAGCCACGCGGGTGGATGCCGAAGACGACACAGTCCGAGGACGGCGGCGCCTGTGCGAGGAGGGCGAGCCAGCCGATGCCGTAGTCGTGCCGGGCGACCGTGGCCCGCCCGGCCCCCAGGTAGGTGCGCGTCACGCCGCGCGCGCCGTCGCAGCCCGCGATCGCGTCGCAGTCGACGCGTAGGCGCTCGCCCGTCGCCGGGTCGGTGTACGACACCGAGGGGCGGTCCGTGTCGATGCCGTGCAGTTCCACGTCGCGTACGCCGAAACGGATGTCCCCGCCCGCCTCATCGGCGTAGGAGCGCACCAGGTCCGTCACCAACAAGGGCTGGGGGTAGACGAAGTGGCGGTGCCCGGAGAGCTCTCCGTACGCGAACCGGTGGCGCTCCCCCGCCCACCGGAACTCGCATTCCGTGTGCGTCTGCGCGTGGGCGAGGAGCCGGTCGGCGAGGCCCCGCTCTTCCAGGGCGCGCACCGCCCATTCCTCGATGAAGCCCGCGCGGGGCCGCTGTTCGATGAACTCTCTGGTCTCCGTCTCCAGGACCACGCAGTCGACGGAGGCGGCACGGAGGATGTTGGCGACGGTGAGGCCCGCCGGTCCGGCTCCTACGACGACGACGCGGGCACGCCGTGGCGGCGCGGAGGGCTCGGGAGCCGGGACGAGGTTCATCCGGAAATTATGACGGGGACACGACCAGAGGACGACGCACGAACGGAGGACGCTGCCGGACAGCCCTCATCGGATGTGGTGCGACAATCTGCCCGAGACCATGCCCGTGCCAGATCTCCGGAGCATGGGCCTCGTTGCGGGAGGCGCCGGTCACGGACGTCCCCGGGGCAGTGGCGCCCCGGCGGGCCGGCGGTGGGGAGGAATCGATGGTGGTGGAGTGGCGGTACATCGCCAAAGGCGTGCGGTTCGTTCCCGAACCCGTGGCCACGCCCTTCATCTGGACGGGAGCGTACGCGGGCGCCTTCGTGCTGGTGACGGTGCTCGATCTGCTGGGTGCGCTCGACCGCACGGGGCTCGCGCTCGCGGCTCTCTCCGTGCTGGCCGCGCTGCTCGGCGTGCGGGGCCGTTTCGTCGCGGCGCCGGGGACGGCCCTCTTGTGCTGGATGCTGCTGAACGTCTTCGCCACGCATCCCATCGGGGAGATCTCCTGGGCCGGGCACCGGGACCCCGAGTGGATCACGTGTCTGCTGGCCGCCGCCCTCGTCGGCACGACGGCGGGCCGCGTGCTGCACGCGCGCGCCGCGTACCGCCGCGTCAGCCCGTACGACGGGACGGGCTGACCGAACGGGTCACGGCCGAGGGCGACTTCGCGGGCGCGGGCCGCGGGCGCGGGCGCCGAAATCCGTTTCCTGCGCCGCGGTGATGCTTCTACTGTGGCGCGGTGACAACTCAAGTGATCGTGCTCAACGGCGGGTCCAGCTCCGGGAAGTCCGGCATCGCGCGGTGTCTGCAGGCGGTGCTGCCGGATCCGTGGCTGGCCTTCGGCTGCGACACGCTGGTCGACGCGATGCCCGCGTCCATGCGGACCGCGTCGGAGGGAATCGAGTTCGGCGCGGACGGCGAGGTGACCGTCGGCCCCGAGTTCCGGGCGCTGGAGGCCGCGTGGATCGAGGGGGTCGCGACGATGGCCCGCTCCGGCGCGCGGGTCATCGTCGACGAGGTCTTCCTCGGCGGTGCGGCGTCTCAGGCGCGGTGGCAGAAGGCCCTCGGTGATCTGCGGGTGTTGTGGGTCGGCGTCCGCTGTGACAGCGCGGTCGCCGCGGGCCGGGAAACGGCGCGGGGCGACCGGGTGGCCGGGACGGCCGCCTCCCAGGCCGAAGTGGTCCACCAGGGTGTGCTCTACGACATGGAGGTGGACACGACGCGCACCGAGTCCCTGGAGTGCGCGCGAGCCATCGCCGCGCGCGTCGGTTGAATCGCGCATTGAATTCGTCCGACGAGATCCGACGAGATCCGACGAGATCCGACGAGATCCGACGAGAAAAGCTTTGTCAGGCACCATGAATGCCTGTGAATACCTGATGGCGCCCGAGGCAATTGATGCCTCGGACGCCATCGGTGTCAGTGGGGCGGCGTTCTCACACCCCGCTCGATATCTCCGCGGGAGTCAGTGCCCCGGGCCCAGACCGCCGTAGTAGCCACCGAGCTGGTCGCGGTAGGCGGGGTCGCCCAGGTGCTTCTCCTTGTCGAACTCGGGCGCGTCCTTGATCTGCTCCTTCGTACGCGAGACCAGGATCTTCCGCGCGTCGTGGTCGATGGCGGTGACGGTGCTCGCGGGCAGCAGCACCTCCTTGCCGAAGATCCACACTCCGGTGTCGACGACGATGTACTGGTTGGCGACCTCGTTCGAGTGCTTGTCGACCTTGCCGATGTGACCGTCGGCGGCCTCGACCTTGTAACCGGTCAGATCGGCGTCCGGGCCGTGACCGGCGGTGGGAGCGTAGCTCCAGATTTCGTTGCTCATAGAGAACTCCTCAATTGATTTTCCCTGAAACACGGGGATTCATTTAACGGGAGGAGTTGATCAACCTCCAACGCATCGGGTGCCCTGCCGGAAAGAGGCCAAACAGAAACTTCCGGCCGTCTCACCGCGGCTGGTTCCACCTCCGTGTCACAGCAAGTCGCGAGGCACCGTTTCATTCCAGGTGCGTGAGAAAACCCGCCGGTCACCCTCGTAACCATCGAGGGTGGCGTCCACCCGGAAGTTCTCCTCGTCGCAGCTGAGCACCGTGCGGGTCTCCACCCGTACGTCCCAGTCGTCGCGCCGGAAGGACATCGTCCAGGCCGACTCGCCGGTGGCGGAGGTGAAGTCCTCGGCCATGGAGGTGTAGCGCTCGTAGGCCCGGCGGCCGACGTCGAGGTTGATGTCCTCCAGCCGCACCGTCCCCCGGTCCTTGACGATCTCCAGCTCCGCGGCGTAGTCGACCAGATCACGCTTGACCTGCCAGCGCTCCTCCGGGGCGACGAGTTGGACGGGAGACCTCGGCCGTGTGCCTTCCGGTTCGTCGAAGGGCTGCTCCGACAGGGCATCGGGCTCCGCCACCGGGCGGACCGGGAGCGTCAGGGTGCTCGACGTCTCGTACACGGTCAGGAGCACCGGCTTCGGCGGCGGCCAGGCCAGCGGCCAGTACGAGGTGGACAGGGACACGCGGATGCGGTGGCCGGGCGGGAAGGCCTGGGCGACGCCGTTGAGCGGGATGACCGCACGGTAGCGGCGCCCCGGTTCCACCGGACGCGGATCGCTGTGCGATTCGTTGCGGGTGAGGTTGACCAGGCCGTAGCTGACGCGGGTGGCGCTGCCGTCGGGGGCCACGTCGGACAGGCGGGCCGCGACCATGGCGACGGGTTCGCTGACGCTCAGGTCGAGTTCGACGCAGGGCGAGCCGAGGATCTCCGTGCGCTCGGTCAGCGGGTCGGTCTCGAAGACCAGCGAGCCGCCGTCCTCCTCACGCTGGTCGTAGGGCAGGTCCGGGGGCGCGTTGTAGGAGGCCCACTTCCCGCCGAACTGGCCTACGGACAGCGGTGATTGGACGGAAAGCCCCTCGCCGGTACTGATGCCGGTGCCGCCGTCGCCGTCGCCGTCACCCGGAGCCTCATGCTGAGCGACCGGGTCGGAGAGACCGTGGCGCGTCAGGCGCCGCACGACGGGAGTGATGTGCGGGGAGGGCCAGGACGGCTCTCCCACCCAGCGGCCCGGACGTTCCTCGTACGACGTGGAGGGCGGCACGCTGTCCTGCATCCACGTCCGCAGCATCGGTCCTTCCATGACGCCGTTGTCGACGCCCTTCAGCCAGTGGTCCCACCAGCGCACCACTTCCTGGAGGTAGCCGATGGCGGGGCCCGGTTCACCGAGGTGCGGGAACTTGTGGGACCAGGGGCCGATCAGCCCCTTGCGCGGCACGTCCAGGTTGCCAAGGAGTCGTGTCACCGCGTTCGAGTAGCCGTCCGCCCAGCCGCTCGACGCGAGGACGGGGCAGCGCACGGCCTGGTAGTCCTCGCACACCGAGGCGTGCCGCCAGTAGTCGTCGCGGCGCTGGTGCCTGAGCCATTCGATCACCCAGGGACGGGTGCCCTCCATCCGCTCGTGCCACATGTCGCGCCACCGGTCCCCGACCATGACCGGGTCCGGGGGCATGGTGCCGTAGGCGAACATGGTGCCCGCCTCGGCCAGGTTGTCCGACAGGAGCGCGCCGCCCATGTAGTGCATGTCGTCGGCGTACCGGTCGTCGGTGAAGGACGCGATGACGATGGCGCGCAGGCTCTCCGGCTGCCGCGCGGCGACCTGGAGCGCGGCGAACGCGCCCCAGGAGATCCCCATCATGCCGGTGGTGCCGTCGCACCAGGGCTGGTCGGCGAGCCAGGCCAGGATGTCCTCGGCGTCGGTCTGCTCCTGCTCCAGGTACTCGTCCTTGAGCACACCTTCGGAGTCGCCGGTGCCGCGCAGGTCGACGCGGACGCAGGCGTAGCCGTGCCCGGCGATGTAGGGATGGTGGATGGAGTCGCGCTCGGCGGTCAGGTCGCGCTGCCGGTAGGGGATGTACTCCAGGACGGCGGGGACGGGGTCCTGGTCGGAGGACGTCGGCCGCCAGATGCGGGCCGCGAGGCGGGTTCCGTCCGCCGCCGGGATGGTGACGTTCTCCTCTTCCTTCGTCTCGTACGGAAGGTCGCTCACATAGCGCAAGCCGGGTCGCTCCTTCGGGTTGCGGAGGTGTTCGCGGTTCAGTCGTTCTTCGTGTCGCGACCGCCCGGTTCGGCCTCGTCGAAGGTGAGGCCCAGGGCGGCCACGCACTGGTCGTACTTGGCCCGTATGTCCTCCTCGCTCTCCCCGCCCGTGAAGATGTGGGCCAACTCGTAGCTGTAGCTGTCCTGTTCGGATCCGTCCGACAGGCGCTGCCCCTCCTCGACCACCACGTCGATGCGCACTCCGGGGATGCGGCGCTCGATGCTCTCGATGTCCTTGCGGGAGGGGACGTCGTGGACGGTCGCGTCGGCGAACCAGCGGTAGTACCACTTGGCGGCCGTCTTGAACTTGCCCTGGCGGTAGGGCAGTTCGGGGTCCTTGCCGAGCGCGAGGCTCAGCATGCAGTGGTGGTTGGGTACGCCGTCGACGTACTCGAACATCTCCGCGTGCGACTGGGAGTGACGGGGGTTGATCTCAAGGAGGTTGATCGCGTCGGACCGCGGGTCGTAGAAGTACTCGATGCTGAAGGTCGCCGCGTCCATGCCGATCTGCCGCATCACCCGCTCCGACACGTCCCGCAGCCGGTCGAGCACGGGCTCGGGGAGAGTGGAGGGGTACTGGTGGCGCAGGAAGCACGACGAGTCGGGGTACTGGATCGAGTCGAGGATGCCGTAGACGGTGACCTCGCCTTCGTGGACGTATCCCTCGACCGCGACCTGGATGCCGTTCAGGGCGCCTTCGGCCAGACACACCTGGCCGCCCACGTCGGCCATCTCCGGGGGCAGCTCGACGCGGTCGAGTATGTCCTCGAACGGCCGCCCGATGCGCCCCATGCCCTCACGGATGCGGTCGGCCGCCTCCGTGAACTCGGCCTGGTCCCCTACCCCGTAGGCCAGTTCCGATGAGTAGGACAGCGCCGGCTTGAGCCACATCGGGAAGTCCATGCCCTCGGGAGGCTTGGGGTCGGCACTGTCCATGTCGACGCGGCCGAACGGCGGATGCGCGTCGGTGACCCGCCGCTGTTCCAGGCGGCTCCAGTACTTGTGCTCGCACTTGACCACGGAATCCAGACTGGTGCTGCGCGTCCCGTAGCGCTCGGCGAGGATCGGCACGAGCGTGCTGACGGGGAAGTCCCAGTAGCCGACGATCGCGTCGATGTGGCCGTCGAACGCGTCGAGCACCCGCTCGGCCTCGGCCAGCAGGACGGGGACCGACACCTCACCGCTCTGCAGCTCGTCGACGGTGAGCAGAGGGTGGAAGACGTAGTCCTGCGCGTTCGGGACGGCGCGCAGCGTCGGCAGATTGGCCTCGTCGAGGCCGAGTACGAAGATGTTGAGCGGCATGGCGCCCCTTCTGTGTCCGGGTGCCCGCGGCTGTTCCGCTGAGTGGCAGGGATGGCCGCGTACCCATGTCGCAGTGGCGCAATCCCACCCCCTCCACCGCCTCGGCCTCCGCTCCCGCGCCCGGGGGCTGCCCCGTGGAACCACACGTGTGCGTCACGGTTCACCGGGCACCTGGGAGATCGGCAGTCGCGGGAGCGAGCCCCGAGCACCCAAAGGAATCCATGAGGCCAGAGAGGCACGCGGTCGGCCCGATCCGTCACTGTGAGTCATCACCCAAGTGGTGGCCGGTGCGGGAACAGCGGAGTGTGGTGAGAGGCCGGAGAAAGGAGGGGCATCGCTTCGCCCCCGCCGGCCCCCGAGCCACCGGAGGTGCGTGATGGCTGCGGATACCGCCGCGGGTGCGGCCCCGGGACATCTGCTGACCCTTCCCGGGGTCTACGCACCACAGGACGACACCGGCCTCCTCGCCCGCGCACTGTGCCGCGAGGACATCGGTCCGGGGACGGATGTACTGGACCTCGGCACCGGCAGCGGCGCGCTGGCCCTCCACGCGGCGCGGCTCGGCGCCCGGGTGACGGCGGTGGACATCGCCAGGCGTGCCGTCCTGACCGCCCGCCTCAACGCGCTGGCGGCCCGGCAGCGCATCACCGTCCTGCGGGGCGACCTCACGGCCGCCGTCCCCGGGCGGTCCTACGACGTCGTGGCGAGCAATCCCCCGTACGTGCCCTCCCCCTCCCGACGGCTGCCGCGGCGCGGCGCTGCGCGTTCCTGGGACGCTGGGCAGGACGGCCGCGCGGTGGTCGACCGCATCTGCGACACGGCACCCGCGGCGCTGCGCCCGGGAGGTGTACTGCTCATGGTCCACTCGGCGTTGTGCGACACCGACGCCACGCTGACGCGGCTGTCCAAGGCGGGCCTTGAGCCCACGGTCGCCGACCGCGCCCTCATTCCCTTCGGGCCCGTCCTGCGCTCACGCCGGGCGTTCCTGCGCAGCCAGGGCCTGCTCGGCGACGACGCCAGGGAAGAACTGGACGACAGGGAAGAACTGATGGAAGAGCTGGTGGTCATCCGTGCCGAACGCACCTGAACCCGTGCCGACGACGCGGGACCAGCGGCCACGCCGCGTCACCATCGACCCCGAGGGCCCGCTGCTCGTCGAGGGTCCCGTGGAAGTGGTCGCCGACGACGGCAGCGTCATCGCTTCCCGGCGCTTCACCACCGCGATCTGCACCTGCCGCCGCAGCCGGAGCTACCCGTGGTGCGACACCAGTCACCGCCGCCGCGCGAAGACCCAGGACACCGAGCACTCCGAACACACAGAACACACCGAACACAGCGAGGGGGAGGAAGCACCCGATGTCCGCTGAGAACCACGCGCCCTCCGACGGTCCTCGCGAGTCGCGCCGCACGAGCCCCGCCCTGCCCGAGCCCCGCGGCGTACTGTCCGAGCTCGTGGTCACCACCCTGCGGGAGGGCGGGAGTCCGGGCCCGATGCCCCTGGACACGCACGACGCCGATCCCTATGGCGAGGACCTCCAGCTCGCGCTCTACACGCTCTACGAACTGCACTACCAAGGCTTCGACGGAGTCCGCGACGACCTCGAATGGGACCCCGAACTCCTCGGACTGCGCCGCGCGTTCGAAGGGCGCTTCCTGGGCGCCCTGCGCGCCAACTGCCGTTCCACGGACACCGCCGAACGCGCCCTGGCCGACCTGCTCGTGGAGCCCATCGGGCACAGCCGCACCAGTGTCAGCCACCATCTTCAACGCGACGGCGAACTGTGGCAGTTGCGGGAGTACGCGGCGGCGCGCTCGCTGTACCACCTCAAGGAGGCCGACCCGCACGCCTGGGTCATCCCCCGGCTGCACGGCCGGGCCAAGGCGGGCATGGTGGCCGTCGAGTTCGACGAGTTCGGAGCCGGGCGCGCCGAGGACATCCATGCCCGCCTCTTCGCCGACCTCATGGAGGACCTCTCGCTGGAGACGGCGTACGGGCACTACCTCGACGCCGCCCCGGGCGAGGCGCTCGCGACGGTCAACCTGATGTCCCTGCTCGGCCTGCACCGGGCGCTGCGCGGCGCGCTGGTCGGACACTTCGCCGCCGTCGAGGTGACCTCACCCCCGGGCTCGCGGCGGCTGGCCAAGGCCATGCGCAGGAGCGGCGCCGGACGGGCGGCCGAGCGGTTCTACGACGAGCATGTGGAAGCCGATGCCGTCCATGAGCAGGTGGTGCGCCGCGAGGTGATCGGCGGCCTCCTCGCGAGCGAACCGGGTCTGGAGTCCGACGTGGTCTTCGGCATCGAGGCCACGGGCTTCCTTGAAGACCGCCTGGGTGCACGGCTTCTGTCCGCCTGGCGCGACGAACGCAGCGCGCTGCGCGAGCCGTTGACGGTGATGGTGGCGGGCTGATGGCGGAGGGCTGACGGTGGCGGGCTGACGGCGCCGGTCACCTTGCGCGGTCGGTCGCGTTCTCGCCGCGCACCCTGCCGATCTGGTTCAGTGCCTCACGCAGGCTGGTGGGGCGCAGCGCACCGCGCACCGCCGGGCCTGCCCACCCAGGCCCGCCGAGCATGACCACGGGACGACCGCGGGCGCCGCGCACTCCCCATCGGGTGTCGGCGATGTGCCGGGCCAGGGGGACGCTCGCGGTGGAGCGGGCCTGTGCCCACAGCACGACGACGGCCGGGCCCGTCCTGCGCACGGCAGCCGAGACCGCCTCGACCGGCACGGCCGCACCGAACATGCGCTGCGGGACGCCGAGTTCACCAAGGGCCGCGCTGAGCGCCTCCAGCGGGAGCGAGTGCTGTTCACCGGGTACGCAGGCAAGGACGAGGGGCGCGTGCGCGGCGGGCCCGTTCGGCGGCGCCGGAGCGGTCGGGGCCATGGCGCAGCGGTGCAGGGTGCGGGAGACGTGCCAGGACAGCAGGTGCTCGACCTCCACGTAACGGTCGCCTGCCTCTTCCCACTTGCGGCCCACCGCGTGCAGCGTCGGCACCATTACCTCCTGCCACGCGGTGACCAGGCTGTGGCTCTCCACCGCGTCGGCCAGCAGGTCCTGGAGGGTGGGGGCGTCGAGCCGTACGGCGGCACGCGAGAGGCCACGCCTGCGGCGGATGAACGTGTCGGGCGACTGGGCCGGGGCAGGGCCTGCGGTCCTTCGCTGTTCCGGCACGGTGGTCCGGCCTGGGGCGGGCTCGGCTCCGGCCCCGGGGTCGAGCAGCTTGCGCGCCTCGTGGGCGGCCTCGGCCGGCGGCATCCCCGAGGAGGTGAGGCGGCCCATCTCCTCCACCATGGCGATGTCCCGCTCGGACCAGCGGCGGTGGTGACCGGGATCGCGCCGGGCAGGGCCAAGACCGTACCTGCGGTCCCAGGTCCGCAGCGTCGTCGGTGACACTCCCAGCCGCCGTGCCAGGGCGCCGGTGGTGACTCCGGTGATCGCCGCATCGTCTTCCTTACCGCGGCGTTGCCCCTCGCTCATCCGGCCACGATACGACGCACAACCGATGCGGGTTGCCGAGCGTCGGCGGCTGTTCCCAGGATGACCGGATCGCGGCCACGGCGACGGCTCGGCTGCCCGTTTCCGTTCGGTCGTACGGCGATTGCGATCGCCGGAAGGAGCTGACGAGACGCCTATGAGCGCAGTGGTGGCAGCACAGCCGGTGCGGGCCCCCGCCAGTGAGCGGACCACACAGATCTGGCCAGGGGCCTCGCCGGTGGGGACGAGGCGAGCCTCGCGGCGGTGTACCGCCGGTGGGGTCCGCTGGTGCACGCCCTGGCCCAGCGCGCGCTCGGCGACAGCCGTGAGGCGGAGGACGTCACGCAGCAGGTGTTCCTCGCCGCATGGCGCGGCCGGGCGGGCTACCGCCCCGAACTCGGCAGCCTGGCCGCATGGTTGACGGGCATCACGCGGCACAGGATCGCGGACGCGCTCAACGCGCGCGCCCGGCGGGAGGCGCTCGTCGAGGGTGCGGTCGCGCAGTACGCCACCATGGATCACCGCGCCCACGAAGGCATGGACTCGACGGTCGACCGGACGCTGATGACACAGGAGCTGGCGAGGCTGCCGGTGCCGCAGCGGACGGTGTTGCGCCTGGCGTTCTACGAGGATCTGACCCACTCGCAGATCGCCGAGCACACCGGGTGGCCGCTGGGCACGGTCAAGAGCCACGCCCGGCGCGGCATCCGCAGTCTGCGGCTCCGCCTGGAGGACGTACAGGACGGCCGCTGAAGAACTTCGCGTGTTGGTGCATCCACGCACCCGGTTCCGACGGAAGCAAGAAGTAGCTCGTCGTGACCGTCATCGAGCCTGAGGCCGGCAGGTCCGCCCGGACCCTGCTTCCTGTTCGGCCTCAGCGGAGTCGGCGCCGCTGAGGCTGTCGTCGTTACCCCCCGAAACGGCGACCGTGCGGGCTGTGGGTGGCGCTTGTGTCGGTGGCGCCACCCACAGTCGGCGACGTACGGCTCACGGCTCACCGCTGACGACTCACCGCTCACCGCTCACCGCTCACCGCTCACCGCTCAGGCGGCGTACCCCTTCGGCGGGATCAGGGTGGCGAGTTGGTCGAAGGAGAGCCAGTAGATCTGGTTGCCGCCGAAGGAGGCGGGGTCGGCGATGAGGACGGTGCGGTTCGCGTCGTCGTAGCCGATGACCGTGAAGTAGTGGTAGATCGTCTGGTCCGGCGGGTAGCCGGGCGGCTGGTTGCCGGGCGGGGCCACGATGTTGGTCACCAACGGGTAGTTGTTGTCGATGTCCACGACGATGTCGTTCCACAGCAGGTCCTTCTGGGCCTGGGTGGGCGGATCGTTCGGCATCTCCTTGGTCTCGTACCAGCCCGTGCCGAGGTTGGCGTTGAGCACGCCGGTGACCTGGCTGATGTGATCGGTGCCCGCCTCGGTGGTGCCGAGCTGCGCGGCCAGAGCGCCCTGGCTCGGCGGGGCGATCCGTGCGGACAGGGCGATGCGGGTGGCGGCGGGTCCGCACCAGTAGCCGGTCTCCTGGACCTGGTAGTCGACCGGGAGCGTGTGCGCGCTCCGGGTCTGCGCACCGCCGACGCGCAGCCGGGTGCCGGGCTCGTTCTGTCCGCTGACGACCGCGGTCCCGGCCTTCGATCCTTCGGCGAGCACGGACACGCTGTGCGGGTGTGCAGGTTCCGCCTGGGCGGCGGCCGGGGTGACGAGCGTGCCGACGGCGGCTACGGCGATCGCTGTGGAGACAAGTCTCTTGCGCATACGGGCTCCTGGAGTGAGGGGTGTGGGGTGTGGGGGGAGGGTCGCCGGTGGGGCCCGGTGGCTCAGGGGATCGGCGGGACCGTGGGCCCTTCCTGGGCGAGCAGGTCGCGGGCGAACTGCTCCCACTGCGCGTAGCGGTCGGGATAGGCGGAGACCTGGACGGCCTGGCAGACGTCGCCCGGGGGCATGGTCTGCCAGCCGTCGATCTGGATCAGCCCCGGATTGCTGCCGAAGGGGGCCACTCCGTAGAAGGACTTGGACGAGGTGGCGACGTCGGTGATCTGCTCAGGGGTGCCCCAGCCGGTGCTCGGGCGCTGCTGGAAGATCCCCAGCGAGTCATGGTCCACCGGCGTCAGGTAGTTGACGAACTTCGACTCCTGCATGGCGGTCATCAGCGCGATGACCAGGCCCTGTTCGGGGATCTGTGCGCCCTTGCCGACACCGATGACGGTGCGTGCGTTGGCGAGTTCCTCGGGCCCGAGGTCGGCCGCCGTCCGGAAGGTCTGGTGCAGTTCGGCATCGGACGCCTGCCGCAGGGCTCTCGCGGTCGCGCCGTCGACCGAGCCGGTCCTTGGCAGGCCGTGACGCTCCTGGAACCACTTCAGGCCGTGCCCGGAGGATGCCGTGGGGGCCATGGGGGCCGTGGAGGCCTGCGCGGTGCCGGGCACGGCGCAGAGGGTGCCGGCCATGGCGAGCGAGGCGGCCAGGGCGGCACGGCGGGTGAGAGTACGAGTAGTGCGCAACGCCACTCCTTCATCGGATCGTCGCTGCGTTCCCTCGTGCCGTGCCGTGCGCGGGAGTTCACACGTCGACGCGCGTTGAACGGCGCGCGGGGCGGGGTTGTCGGGACGCAACGCGGTGGGGGGATGCGTGTGCAACAGCCCGGCCAGCTTCCTTGCATGCCCATGCCAGGCGCAATCAATGAAAGCCCAGACTTACGGCCGGAGACTTACGGCCGGACGCGGCTCACGACCCGCAACTGCGCAGCAGTGCGCGCCCTTCCGCGGTCGCGACATGAAGCGACCGCCCCGCCCTGCGGACCGTGGTCAGCAGACCGGCCGCGCGCAACACCTTCACGTGCTGGCTTATCGCCGGGTGGGTGACCGCCAGAAGACGGGCGAGCTCGACCGTGGACGAGCCGGTGCGTGCCGCCTTGAGGACGGCTGCGCGCGTGTGCCCGATGAGCGGCCCCAGGGCGCCGTCGTCCGGACGCTCGGAGGGCGTGGGGTGGGTCCAGTCCATCGCGTGGTCGATGGGATACACCAGGACGGGCGGCAGTTCACCGTCGGCGAGCGTGACGGGCGTGGGCCAGCAGAAGAACGAGGGCTGCAGGGTGAGCCCCCTCCCGTCGAGACGCAGCTCCTGGTCCACCGGATAGTCGACCTCCAACACCGGGGGCAGCCAGCGCAGTTGAGACCCCAGGCCCCCGAGGAGCCCGTCGGTCCCGCCGTCGAGGAGGCTGTGCAGACGGATGATGCGGTCGGCGTCGATCTGCGCGTGGATGCGCGGCCAGAACGGCGCGAGCGCCTCCAGGTGATACGTGTGGAGTGCCTGCCCCAACTGCCGGAGAGCGGCGGCGTCGCCCCGCGCCAGCGACTCGGTCCAGCCCGGGAGCCGACGCGATGCGGCCACCCGCGTCAGATCGGTGCGCAGCCGCGGCAGGGGGGTGCGCACGAGGGTGTCGACCGCCGCGTGGAGCGTCTCGCCTTCTCCGTGGGTGGGGGTGAGGAAGTCCGGGGAGCAGCCGTGCGGCGGGAGCAGGGGCGACAGGAGACGGCAGCTGTCGGAGAGACGCGGCCTCGCCCATCGCCGCCATTCCCCGAACACCCTTGCTCCGTCCCGCCGTTGCAGCGTCTGTACGCTGTTGCTGATCTCCCAGAGGAAGTCAGGCCCCGAGGCGACCCGCACCCGCGCCAGATCCTCTACCGTGAAGTACACCCGCAACATGGCCCACCTCTCCCCCGTGTGTCCCACCGCCACCACGCGGCAGGCCTCCAGGCGATCGCCGCCAGGCAGTTGCTGTCAAGACACCCGTCGTACAGTGGCCTGGTGGGGAACGTATTCGGTGGTGGGGAACAGGACCTGTACCTGTCCAACGGCGGCACAGAGGTGTTCATCGACGTGCTGATGCTGGCGGTATCTGATCTTGCTGATGACGTCTGGGACTACCGCTTCGCGGCTCTTCTGACGCTCCAGAACCAGAACGTGATGGGGCGAGGGGCTGTCGGATTCGACCTGCAAGACATCGCGTGGGGCACAACTCCGCAGGGTCGTGCCCGGTCGAAGGACTTCGTGCTGCGCGCCATCGCACTCGCGTCGAGCCGCCACCGCTGGAGCGAGCTGGGTTACGACCCGCCGTTCGCCCGTGACTACCTGCGCCGGTTCAAAGCCATGGTCGAGTCCTTCGTGCCGGCGGACGACACTCCTCTCCTCGGCGGCTTCCCCGGAGCGGACGAACGTGCGATGGCCTCATGCTCACAACACCGGGTCCTTAGCGCGCTCCCGCACTGGGAGGGGTGTTTCCTCTGCACCAGGCCATGACGACCTTGTGCTCCGAGTCGGCGAAAGCCGCGTGACGGGGCGCGCCGTCAGTCGTAGTCGCCGGACGGCAGCGGCCAGGTCCGCACTCCCGTCGTGAAGGACGCGGCGGGACACGCCCTGCTCCAAGCCTCCTGGGAGAGTGCGCGCTTCCGTGCGTCCATGCCCGCGAAACGGCTCCGGTAGCGGCGGCCCTGACGGAGGTGCAGCCGCAGTACGACCGTCCCGTCCCCGGGGCTGTCGGGCTCCTGAAACGGTGTGGTCACCATGTGTACGCGGCTGACCGAGGCAGCCGGGATCTCCACGATCCGTCCGACAGCCCTCCGCAGCCGTAAGACCGACCGGTCGCCGGACACCACGTGCACCTCGACGACGGCACGGCTGTCGCGCAGCCAGTAGAGGGCCACAGGCAGCCCGAAGAGCAGAAAGCAGCCCATGACCACGGCGGCGGCGACGGGCTCGTCGGCGGCGAGCAGCAGCCCACCGACACCGGACCCCACCCCGACCGTGAGCGCGGCGCGCAGCATCCGGCGCCGCAGATGCGCGTCCCTGTCCACGGCGCGCCAAAGGGCCTCGCCGTACGCGCCGGCGGCATCGACGTCTTCGTATCCCCGCATGCCGTCATGATGACCGCGGGACGGGGGCGCACCAATGGGTCCGGAACCCTCAAGTTTTGCTCTGAAGCGGCGAGGGAGAGGGATGCACGCTCCCGGCGTCGGGCACCACAGCCGAAAGGCGGGGTGTCCGACGGGGGTGGGGGCATGCGGATGTACTTCAGGCGGGCCACGGCGGCGGCCGGAGCGCAACGGGCTCTTGGGGTGTACGACGTCGCGTATCTGGCGGGCGGCCCGCGGCGGGTCGTGGAGTGCGCGGTGATCGCGCTGGCCGAGCGCGGGCTGATCAGGCTCAGGGCTTCGCGCATACGCGCCGTGGGCGTGGAGTTGCCCGAGGAGCCGGTCGAGCGCGCCTTGGTCACGGCGTGCCTGTGCGGCCGTGGCGCGGCGTCCGTGTGCGCGGAGTTGCGGGAGTCCCCGGAGGTGGCGGAGATCGGTGACCGGCTCGCGGACTGGTGCCTGGTGACCAGGGCCCGGCGTCAGTTGACCCGGGTCGGCAAGCAGCGGCTCGAGAAGGCCGAACAGGACGGGGACCTCCCGGCGTACGTGTTCGACGGCCCCGATGCCCTCCCGAAGGGGACGGTCCGACGCAGTGTCATGGAGGCGCAGTTGATCCCGTCCGGCCTCGGCCGGGCCATGATCCGGATGGGCAAGGCACTGGACCACGCCTTGGAGTCCGACGACTCGGGCTCCGGATTCGGCTGCGGAGGGGGCGGTGGCGGGGGCGACTGAAGCCGCCCCCGGCCCTCGGACCGTCTCGCGGTCAGGGCTGCTGCGGCACGTTCAGAACGAAGTCGAAGTCCGCCTCCTTCGCGTTGCCGACGGTGCGTACGTTCATGAGCAGCCGGGCGTCGAAGATCGGGTCCGTGTTGTTGCGCGGCTCACCGGGGAAGTACAGCTGGGTCGTGAGGACCGGACGCCCCGGGGCCTGCACCTTGACGTGCAGGTGCCGGGTGCGGCCCGGATAGAGGCCGGGCACGATCGTGGTGAGCCTGAACGCGCCGTTCGCGTCGGTGAATTGGTGTCCTCGGCAGCGGAACCCCGTGTTGTCGTACGTCCCGTAGGTGTCGGCCTGCCAGAAGTCCATCAGGACCCGGGGTATCGGCCGGCAGGCGAGTCCGAAGACGTAGCCGGTGACGGTGAGCCGCACGCCGGGCGTGCCGGGCTGGAGGAGCGAGGTGCGCCGGGGCGAGTTGGGTTTGAAGTAC
This sequence comes from Streptomyces sp. NPDC054866, assembly GCF_053610745.1. Lineage (NCBI taxonomy): Bacteria > Bacillati > Actinomycetota > Actinomycetes > Kitasatosporales > Streptomycetaceae > Streptomyces > Streptomyces sp. NPDC054866. Next base: position 866,470 of record NZ_JBSGZA010000004.1, on the reverse strand, counting down.
GGCCCCTCCATCTGCGGCGGCGTCGGGTCATCACCGTCGTCGCAGGCCGGGGTCGCCTCCGGCATCACGCCCCGTTCGCCTGCGGTCCTGGCCAGGGCGGGGACCCCCATGAGGGCCACGGGCAGGGACATGCCCACCGCGGCGGCCGCTCTCAGGACGGTCTTGCGGCTGGGGCCGCTGCTGCCGTTGCGGTATTCCTTCGACGGGCCGGCCCCGCCGTCGTCGTCGCGTATGCCGTCTCCGGTCGTGCCGTCTCCGGGCGTGCCGATCTCGCGCTCCATCGCTCCTCCTGAGGGGGGTGGGGTGGGTTCCGGATCGGCTCCGAAGCTATGCCGGGGGCTGTGCGCGGGCGATGGACTCAAGTCGGTGGTCGTGGTGAATATCGCCACCGCCGCGCCGGAAGTCCCCGGGGCTCGCGCCGGTCTCGCGGCGGAAGAAGCGGCAGAAGTATGCGGGGTCCCCGAAGCCGACCCGGTCCGCGATCTGACGGACCGACAACTCCGTACGCAGGAGCAGGCGTTTGGCCTCGTGCACGCGCGTCTGCCGGATCAGTTCGCCGGGCGTGCGGCCGGTGGAGGTCTTCACCGCCTCGCTGAGGTAGCTCTCGGAGACGCCCAGGTGCCTCGCGCACGCGCGCACGGACCGCAGGGAACCCTCCTGGGTGCCGGGCTCCGGGGTGCCGAGCAGGGTCACGAATTCCGCGGCGACGGAGCCGGGCCGCGTGCGCGGAGTGGGCGGGACCGCCCCCGGATGGTGTGCGGGCAGCCGCGCCGCCCGCACCACGAGGACGTGCAGCAGGGCCCGCAGCACGCTCTGGAATCCCTCGGCCCCCGCGCGGTACTCGCCGTCGAGATCGGCGACGAGGCGCGCGGTCCGGTCGGCCGCCTCGTCGTGGAGTTCGAGCCAGGAGCGCCGTCCGAGCCCTCGCAGTGCGTGGCGGTCCGCGGGGTGGTCCAGGAGGAAGTCGTCGGTGAAGAGGATGACGCTCCCCTCCAGGCCGGTGACGTCCTCCCAGTGATGGACCTGGCCGGGGGCGATGAAGCACAGGTTCGGCGGACGCAGCGCGAAGCGGGTCAGGTCGACGACGTGCCCGCCGGTGCCGCCCGTGACGTGGACGATCTCGTGGAAGGTGTGCCGGTGCGGGAACGACGCGCGCGACATCGGCCCGATGGTGTCGAACGTGCCGATGGCGAACGGAAGCGCGTTGGGCATGGGCACTTCCAGGCGGTGCGTCGGCATGCCCTCCTCTCCCGGTAATCCGCTGTTCCCCTCGCCGGGCAAGACCGTTGTGCCGCGCATGCGTACGCTCCTCACCACGACCGGAAGCTGGTCCAGACCAGCCGACTCCCCCACCATGGCACGCACGGTCACCGACGGGCAGAGGGCGGCCACGGTCCGCCACTGAGCCGGGAGCGGCTCCCGGCGCGACAATGGTGGTGCGGAACACGCCCGCCGTTGCGGAGAGGCGGCCCACGGATGCCGTACATAACAGTCACCGCGCTGAGCCACCCCGGACTCGTACGCGATCACAACGAGGACAGCCTGGCCGTCGGCCCATGGACGCTGTGCGGGACGATGACCGAGAACCCGCAGACCCTCGGATTCCCGCTCGGCAACCCCCTCGTCGTCGCGGTCGCAGACGGTATCGGCGGCCAGCCGGGCGGCGAGGTGGCCAGCGGCCTCGTCGTACGGCAGCTGGCCTCGATCGGGCCCTCGCTGGACAGCGAGCAGTCTGTGCATGACGCGCTGAACGCCTGCAACCACGCCGTGTACGCGGCCGCCGAGGCGAATCCCGAGCTGACGACCATGGGGACGACGGTCGCGGGTGTCGTGCTCCTCGGGAAAGAACTGCTGGTGTTCAACGTCGGCGACAGCAGGGTGCTCGACGTGGGCCGCGGCGGCGCGGACGGCGCGCTCCGCCAGGTGAGCGTCGACGACAGTCCGCCGCTCACGCCGGGCCGGCGCACCACGTCGATCGTCACGCAGGCGCTCGGCGGCGCGCTCCGGTTCAGCGCGATCACGCCGCACGTCAGCACGTCGCCGCTGGTCGGCGGTGAACGCTTCCTGGTGTGCAGCGACGGCCTGACCGACCCCGTGCCCGAGGACACCCTCGCCGAGCTGCTCGCGGCCCACGACGGCGGCCGGGCGGTCTTCGAACTGTGGAAGGCCGCCATCGACGCGGGCGGTCCCGACAACATCACGCTCGCGCTGATCACGGTCGTCGACGACGACTGACCACTGGTTCGGCTGGGCCCGCTGAGTAACCCGGGTCCGCTGATGCGATCACGTACGCTCGGCGGATGGCGAAGTATTTTGACGTGCACCCCGAGAATCCCCAGCAGCGCAGCATCAGCACCGTGGCCGACAGCATCCGCTCCGGTGCGCTGATCGCGTATCCGACGGACTCCTGTTTCGCGCTCGGCTGCCAGCTGGGCAACCGCGACGGCCTCGACCGGATCCGGAAGATCCGGAACCTCGACGATCGCCACCACTTCACCCTGGTGTGCGAGAACTTCGCGCAGCTCGGCCAGTTCGTGCACGTCGACAACGACGTGTTCCGTGCGATCAAGGCGGCCACGCCGGGCAGTTACACCTTCATCCTGCCCGCGACGAAGGAGGTGCCGCGCCAGCTCCTGCACCCGAAGAAGAAGACGGTCGGTGTCCGGATTCCCGACCACGTCGTCACGCAGGCCCTGCTCGCCGAGCTCGGTGAGCCGCTGCTCTCCAGCACTCTGCTCCTGCCCGACGAGGAGGAGCCGCTGACCCAGGGCTGGGAGATCAAGGAACGCCTCGACCATGTGGTGGACGCCGTGGTCGACTCGGGCGACTGCGGCACGAGCCCGACCACGGTCATCGACTTCTCCGGCGGCGAGGCCGAGATCGTGCGCCGGGGCGCGGGCGACACCTCGCGGTTCGAGTAGTCGCCGGGGTCAGTCGGTGAGGCCGGTGACCCGCATCGTGATGTTCAGGCGGCCCGAGGTCAGGCCGGTGGCGGGGTCCGCTGTGCCTTCGTGGACCTTGGGCACGCCGTGGAAGATGTAGCGCGAGGGGCCGCCGAAGACGAACAGGTCGCCCGAGGCCAGTTCGATGTCGGTGTACGGCTTGGTGCGGGTCTCCGTGTTGCCCACGCGGAATACGCAGGTGTCGCCGATGGACAGCGAGACCACCGGGGCCGATGACCGCTCGTCCTTGTCCTGGTGCATGCCCATCTTGGCCTGCCCGTCATAGAAGTTGATCAGCGCCGTGTCCGGGGTGTAGTCGGCCGCGGCCGCCGGGCCGCCGTCACCGTCGCCGTACGCCGCCGTGAGCGCCCGGCGGCCGAGGTCGACCATCCAGTCCGGGAAAGCGGCGACCCGGCGGCCGTTCACGTCACCGGCGGTGCGCGTGTACTGGTACGGCTGCCAGTGCCAGCCCACGCACACCGTCTGCACGGACATGACCCCGCCGCGCGGCAGTTCGGTGTGGCGGATCGGCACCGGCCCTGTGGCCCACTGGCGGCACGCGGTGACGAGTTCGCGCTGCTGGGCCAGGGTGAGCCACTCGGGCACGTGCACGGCGCCGGGGGCGATCTCCGTGGTGGGGCGGGGGATCAGGGCGCTCACGAGGTCGCCTCCGCGGGCGGGTAGGTGGTGACCCAGCGGTGGCGTACGTCCCAGGTGGCGCCGTCGGCGGTTGCGCCACGCAGGCCGTGCAGGACGTCGTCCCCGGCGAGCGCGGGGACACGGGAGTCCTGGAGGGAGGCGAAGGCGTAGGTGCGGGCCGGGTCCCAGTCGGTGGAGTGGCGCAGGCGGCGGGCCAGCTGGGCGAGGCCGAGGGGCGCCGCGGCCACGACCCAGGCGTCGGGAGTATCCGCGGTCAGCCGGTGCGCGGGGCGCAGCCAGGACGCGGCGGTCTCGGGCCAGCTCACTGTGGTGAGGACCGTGCCGCCGCGGTCCGTCCACGCGGCGGCGAAGGCTTCGGCGGCGGCGCGGGAGGCTGTGTCGCGGCTGTGGCCGATGGTGACGGTCTCGATCCGCGCCTTCGGGAGGGTCAAAAGGCCGATGAGGGCGGCGAGTTCGGCTTCGGTGTGCGCGGCGGGCGCGGGCAGGTCCGCGTGGGCGGCCAGCTCGGCGGCGCTGACGAGGGGCGAGCGGGAGGCTTCCCGCTCCTTGAGGATGCTCATGGTGTGCCGGTGCTTTCTGGGTCTGCTTTCCAGCGAGCGTACTGAGCGGGCAGGCAGACCGCACAGGGCCGGTGTCCGGCCGCGATCGCGGTGGCCTCGTCGGGAAAGAACACACGGTGGGTGGCGTAGGGGCCGCGGGCGACGGCCCGCAGCGCGGAGGGGCAGTCGAGGCGGCCGTACAGGCGCCCGCGGCGGTGCCCGCCCAGGGTGCCCGGTGTGCTGCTGGGGTACGGCTTTCCGTCGGGGCCGCACAGCGTGTACGTACGCCGGCCCGGCTCCCCAGCCCGGGAGGGGTTCACGCCGCGTCGTGGAAGACCAGGCCGAGTGTGTGCCTGCGCCCGGAGCGGACGGTGCTGACGCCGTGCCGCATCGGTCCGGTCGACCAGCCGCGCTTGGAGGCCACAGGACGGTCGCGGGTCGTGAAGATGAGCCCGTGGCCCTGCGGCAGGGTGGTGGACGATCCGCGCGACTGGGCGCGGGGGCGCTGCTCGGTCATGATGAACTCGCCGCCGGTGAAGTCGGCTCCCGGGGCGTCGAGACCGATGACGACCTGGAGTGGGAACAGCATGTCGCCGAAGACGTCGCGGTGCAGGGCGTTCCAGTCGCCGGGTCCGTAACGGAGGAGGATCTGCGCGGACTTGGCCTGTCCGGCCGCGTGGCACATCTCCATCCACTCCCCCAGGGTGTCGGGCCAGGGGGCGGGCTTGTCGAGCCTCGCGGCCCAGTCGCGGGCGATGGGCAGCAGCCGGGGGTAGAATGCCTCGCGCAACTCCCGTACGACATCAGGGAGTTCGTGGGTGAAGTAGCGGTACTGGCCGGAGCCGAAGCGGTAGCGGGCCATGTCGATGGTGGCGCGGAAGCGGTCGGTCTCGTCGTACAGGGCGGCGATGTCGCGGCAGGCTTCGGGGGTCAGGATCCTGCCGGTGAGGGCGTGGCCGTGCTCGTCGAGCTCGGCGGCGAGCGCGTCCCAGTCCCCTGCCGCGACGCGTTCGCCGACGTGGGCGGCCGTCGGGTGAGTGGTGTCGGTCATGATGAGGGTCCTTCGAGGTGCTTCGGGGCCGTGCGGGTCAGACAAGGGTGGGTTGCAGCGCGCCCTCGTGGGTGAGGAGCTTGACCTTGCGCTCCACGCCTCCGGCATAGCCGCGCATGGAGCCGTCCACGCCGATCACGCGGTGGCACGGGCGCACGAGAAGCAGCGGGTTCGCGCCGATCGCGGCGCCGAGGGCCTGGATCCGCCCCCGGTCCACGCCGATGCGCGCGGCGATCTCGCCGTAGGTGGTGGTTGTGCCGTACGGGATGTCCTCCAGGGCGCTCCAGACGCGCCGCTGGAAGTCCGTGCCGCTCGGGGTGAACTCGATGTCGAACGCGGTGAGTTCACCGTCGAAGTAGGCAGCCAGCTGCCGCGCGATCCCCGAGAACCGGCCTGGGTCGCGGACCCAACTGCCCTGCACGGCGGGCGCGTTCCCCTGACCGGGCATGGACAGTGACGCCAGCGAGACGCTGTCCGACGTAGGCTCGCCCACGAGCAGCAGCCGACCGAGCGGGCTGGTGACGGTGGTGTAGACGGTCATGGGGGGACCTCTCTCTTCTGTGCTTTCCTTCCACCCCCAACAGTGCGGTGGCGCGAGCGCGGATGCTGGCGGGAATCGGACAGCGCGCTGCGGCATCGCGGCCGTACGACCCTCACTCGCCGGGATGTGCGGGATGCCCGAGCAGGCCGAGCGCCGTCAGCACGGTGACGCTGAGCGTCATCCAGGCGATGAAGGCGCCGCCGCCGTACAGCACCGCCCCAGCCGCCGACGCCCCTGCCTCATGCGAGAGCACCCCCGCCACTACCGCTACCAGCAGCGACGACACGAAGGACAGGAGCGCCAGAAGTACCTGCGCGGGAAATGTCAGCCTCACCAGTCGATCCCCTCACGAAGGTGGTCGACCAGTCGGCGGGCAGCCTCAGCTCGACCACCGCTTGCGATGGCCTGCTGAGGCTCTGCGACGATCAGAGACTCATCGTGCTCATGTCTGCCGAGATGTGAGCACTGTCCCCCATCGGACACGTCGCCAGCGCTCGGGCTCTCGGATGAGCACCACGGAGCCTAGCGGCAGGTGTTGGAGACCGCTACCGCCCAGGGCGGGATGGCTGTCGCGCCCCGGGCCACGCACTAGTCGCGGTCGTTGCTCCCCGGCTCGACGACCTCGTCCAAGGCCTTTCGGACTGCTTCGTACGCGGAGGCGAAGACCTCCGCTCTCAGCGCTTCGTTCGAGTCCTCCCTCTCCAAGGCGTCGGACTGCGTCTTCCAGTGCCCCTCCTCCTGCTGGGCCCAGTCCCGGGCCCGCTGGATTCGGCGCAGCAGTTCGTCGGCGTCCACGACATCAGTCATGCGGGGAATCTACCCGCGGACGCCGCACCCCAGCCGGACGACCCGAGGCTTCCGGGGTTTTCATCGGCGGTGAGACCGGAATCCGCTTCTGGCGGCGCGTCATACCCACTCCGACGAGTACGACCACCATCCCCGCGGCCACCCGGAAGCTGAAGGCCTCGTCGAGCACGATGGCGCCCAGGGCCACGGAGACCACCGGCAGCAGGTACCCGACGGTCGCGGCGTTGGTCGCGCCCTCGTCCGCGATGATCCGGTACGTGAGGTGGAAAGTCACGCCTGTGGCGAAGATCCCCAGGATGACGACGGCGATCAGGGCCGTGGCATCGACATGGATCGTTTCCAGGCCGCCCACCGGCAGGGCCAGCGCCGTCAGGCCCGTCGCCGCCATGAGCTGGGCGGCGGAGAGGGACAGAGTGGGAATGCCCTTCCCTACGAGGTGACGTCCCATGTACGCGAAGCCGACGGCGTAGCTCGCCGCCGCTCCCACGATCGCGAGGGCGCCCCAACTCGTCAGCCCTGACTGCTGCCACGGGGCGAAGATCAGCGACGTACCCGCGAAACCGAGGAGGAGTCCGGCGAGGCGGACGGGGCGCAGTCCCCGTTCCGTGCCGATCGCGAGGCCGATCAGGACGGACCACAGCGGAGTCGTCGCGTTCAGCGCGCCTGCCACCCCGGAGTCGACCGTCTGCTGCCCGACGCTGAAGAGTCCGAAGGGCAGGGCGTTGCAGAAGAAGGCGGCGACGAAGATGTGCTTCCACGTCGTGCGGGCCCGCGGGAGTCGCTTGCGCGTACTGAAGAGCAGGAGTGTCAAGGTCGCCGCCCCGAGTGCGCAGCGCAGGAGGGTGACCTGTACGGGAGACAGGCCGTCCAGGGCCAGTTCGATCCACAGGAAGGTCGATCCCCAGAGGAGTGCAAGTACGCCCACCCTTGCCGCTGCCCACGTTCTTCCGGGGACGCCGTTCACTGTTGTTCTCCCTGCTCGCCGCGCCGCGCCCTTCGGGCCGTTGGCAGTGAACGATGCCGCCGCCGACCTGAAAGGACAAGCAAAGAGTTTTGAACGTTCGTTAAGCTCAGCTACATCCACCAGGGCTACTTCAGGACACTGACCCCGTTCGCCGTCACGATCGCCGCGATGGCCAGCCACTCCACCCAGTCAAGGGACTGCCCCAGGATCACCATGCCCACGAGGGCCGCGAGGACCGGGTTGACGCTCATGAAGATCCCGAAGAAGCGGGCGTCGACCCGGCGCAGGGCGAGCAGGTCGGCGAGGAACGGGACCGCGGAGGAAAGAATCCCGGCGGCCGCCGCGCACGCCAGGGCGGTGGCCGTCGGCGTGTGGTGGGCGAGCACCACGGCGCCGACCGGCAGGTAGAGGAACCCGGAGATTCCCGCGGCGGCGGCCGACCCCTCGACGCCCGGGAGACGGGCTCCGACCGTGCGGTTGAGCAGGATGTACGAGGCCCAGCAGGCGGCGGCGAGCAGGCCGAGCGCGATGCCGGCGTAGTCCGTGCTGGGTTGCGGGCGGGCCAGCGCGACCACCGCCGCCCCGGCCACGACGGCGCAGCCGAGGTCCACCGCACGGCGGGACGCGGTCAGCGCGACCGTCAGCGGGCCCAGGAACTCCAGGGTCACCGCGAGGCCCAGACCCACGCGGTCGATCGCGGTGTAGAGGGAGAGGTTCATGGTGGCGAAGACCGCCGCCAGGCACAGCAGGGGCCACCACTGGCGCCAGGTGAAGGCGCGCACCTTGGGCCTGCCCACCGCCAGGAGCACGGCTCCCGCGACCCATTGCCGTACGGCCACGACACCGGCAGGGCCGATGACGCCGAACGCCAAGGCGCCTGTGGCGGCGCCGACTTGGTTGGACAGGCCACTGCCGAACATCATCGCCATGCCGGAAAGGCGGCCTCGTGAATTCTGTGCCCGATCACTCAAGCTTTCCGGGACACCCTGGACTGCGGCGGGCACGGCTTCGCTCTGAGACGTTCGCATGCACCGCAGAATGCGTCACTCGGGCACATACGAAAAATGCATGCGAGTGCTCATCCATACGCACTGGTCATCCATACGCTCCGGTTATCCATGCTCTCCGGTCGTCCATAGACTGAAGCCATGGATCTGGAACTGCGGCATCTGCGCTGCCTGGTCACCATCGTCGACGCCGGTGGCTTCACCGATGCCGCCGCCGAGTTGGGTGTCTCCCAGGCGGCCGTCTCCCGCACCCTCGGCGGGCTGGAGGCGGTGCTCGGGGTGCGCCTGCTGCACCGCACGAGCCGGAGCATCACGCCCACGACCGCGGGAGTACAGGTGCTCGCCCGGGCCCGCCATCTGCTCGCGGAGGCCGACGACCTGATCCGTGAGGCGACCACCGGACACACCCGGCTGCGCATCGGCCACGCCTGGTCGGCGATGGGCCGGCACACGGCGGAGTTCCAGCGCCGCTGGGCCGCCGGACACCCCGACGTCGAGCTGTACTTGATCCGGACGAACTCCGCGACCGGCGGCCTCGCCGAGGGTCTGTGCGACCTCGCGGTCGTCCGCACGGCCTTCGACGAGACCCGTTTCGCCAGTGCCGTCGTCGGTCACGAGCGCCGCTTCTGCGCCCTGGCGAGCGACGACCCGTGGGCCAGGCGGCGCTCCATCCCCCTGGCCGACATACGGGACCGGACTCTCCTCATCGACCGGCGCACCGGCACCACCACCGCCGAACTCTGGCCCGAAGAGGCGCGCCCTCCGGTGGAGCACACCCAGGACATCGACGACTGGCTGGCCATCATCGCGTCCGGCCGCTGCGTCGGCCTCACTCCGGAGAGCACCGCCAACCAGTACCGCCGCGACGGCGTCGTGTTCCGCCCGCTGCGCGACGCCGACCCCATCGCCGTCCACCTCATCTGGCGCCGCCACGACCCGCATCCCATGACGCACGCCGCCGTGGCGCTCCTGACCGATCTCTACCGCAAGTGAGGCGGCGGACTGTCCGTGCCGAGCTGAGGCGGCGGCCCGTCCGTGCCGAGCTGAGGCGGCGGGCCGTCCGTGCCGAGCCGCAGGCCGGGGCCGCCCGCCACGGCCTCGCTGCCGGGCCCCTTGAAGGCCAGCTTGGGGCCGCTGCCCGCGAGGATCCGTTTCCCTGCGGCTCCGTACACGTGCTTGACGTGCAGCCGTATCACCAGGCGCCGCTCCCGCACCATCGCGGCGCGGAAACCCTCCCAGTCGGGGTGCTCGCCCTGGAACCCCCGGAAGACCAGGGCCAGTTCGTCGGCGACGGCGTCATGCGGGTCGGTCACGACCGGCGTCAGTTCGGCGTCGCCCTCGGCGATCATGTAGGAGAAACCGGCGCCGTCGGTGACGAGGAAACTCGCGCGCGGATCACGGCGCAGATTACGGGTCTTGGCGCGGCTGTCGGTGACCATGAGACGGATGACGCGGTCCTCGGGGTCGTAGGCATAGCCGACGTTGGAGAGTTGCGGGCGGCCGTCGCGTTTGAGGGTGACGAGCGTGCCGATGCGCTGCTCCTGGAGAAGATCGAGCAGGGCGCTTTCGTCGACTTTCCCTAAATGCTCAGTCATACGGGCGAGAATACGAGAGGCGGTGGCTGTCCAGTTGAACCAATGTGGGCATGCCGCGGAAATGAGCGACGCCCAGAGCGATGCCCTCGTCGCCCGCGGGGGATTTAGGCTGACGAAGGCACCGCGTCCATGGGGTAACTGCCGTATGGCGTCGGGTCTTTATGGGGTCACGTCGTGGCAAGCGCCTCCGTCGGAGGCAGCCGCGCCGCGCGGACCGCGGGATAGAAACCGGCGAGCCCGCCGATGACCAGGGTCGCGCCGACACCGCCCGCCATCGCCCAGACCGGCACCACCGATGGCCAGCCCTGGTAGGTGGAGTAGCCGGTGGTGACGGCTATGCCGAGCAGGACCCCGCCCAGGCCGCCGAGCGCCGAGAGCAGCAGGGCCTCGCAGAGGAACTGCGTACGGATCTGGCCCCGGGTGGCGCCGAGGGAGCGGCGCAGGCCTATCTCGGAGCGGCGTTCCAGGACCGAGATGACCATGGTGTTGGCGACGCCGACCCCGCCGACGAGCAGGGCGACCGCGCCCAGGCCGAGCAGCAGGCCGCTGAGGGTGTCGTCGGTGGCTTCCTTCGCCTCCAGGACGTCGGAGGGGCGCGAGACGTTGGCCTCGCTGGGGTTCTCCGGGTTGGCGGTGGCGCCGAGCACGGACTGGACGTCGCTCACGGCGGATTCCTCGGCGCGGGTGTAGACCGTCGTCGGGTAGCCGTCGAAGTCCAGCTCCTTCTCCGCGACGGGCCAGCCGACCAGCGCGGCCGAGTCCAGGTCGGGGACGAGTTCGTTGGGCGCGAGGATCCCCACGACGGTGAACCACTGGCCGCCCAGCCACACCTTCGTGTCGGGCCCGGCCCGGAAGACGCCCAGCTGTTCGGCGGCCTTGGGGCCGAGCACAACGGCCGGGTAGCGCTGGTTCGCGGCGTTCAGCCAGCGGCCGTCGACGACCTGCGCGCCCGCCGTCCTCGGCAGGTCCGTACGGGCCGCGTAGACGTTGAGGCCGCCGGTCTCCTCCTTCTTGATGTGGTCGTTGCGGTAGACCTTGGCGCTCGTCTTGCCGATGGCGGAGACCGACTCGACGTCCTTGATGTTGCCGATCATGTCGACGGACGAGTCGGGCAGATGGGCCGCGTCACCGGCGAACGACTGCCCCGGCGAGACGGTCAGGAGGTTCGTGCCGAGGGCGGCGAGGCGCCGGTTGAGGTCCTCGCTACTTGAGGTGGAGATGCCCACCACGCCGACCATCGCCGCGATACCGATGGCGATGCCGAGCGCCGAGAGGAACACCCGCATGGGGCGCGAGCGCAGGCCGGAGCCGCCGACCCGCAGCACGTCGGCCGGGCCCATGCGGGCCGGCTTGGGGCGCGGCGGTGGCGCGGGACGGGGCAGTTCGCGGGCAGTGCCCCGCTGCCCTGTCGTACTCAACTCCTTGGTCGGGTTCATCGCAGGGCCTCCCCGGGGAGGAGTGCGGCGGCGTCGGCTTCGATGCGGCCGTCCTTGATCCGGACCTCTCGCGGCAGGGACCCCGCGATGTCCCGGTCGTGGGTGATGACCACGACCGTGGTCCCCGCCCGGTGCAGTTCGTGCAGGAGCTCGATCACCACCGCCCCCGAACGGGAGTCGAGGGCACCGGTCGGCTCATCCGCGAGGAGCAGCGGCGGGTCGCCGAGGACCGCGCGGGCGATGGCGACGCGCTGCTTCTCACCGCCGGAGAGCTGATGCGGCTCGTGGTAGAGCCGGTGGCCGAGGCCGACCCGGCGCAGGGCCCGCTCGGCGAGTCCGCGCCGCTCGGCGCGGGGCCTGCCGCTGTAGAGCAGCCCGTTCGCGACGCTGTCCAACGCCGGTACGCCGGGGGCGAGATGGAACTGCTGGAAGACGAAGCCGATCGTCCCGGCGCGCAGCGCGGAGAGCTCCCGGTCGCTGAGGCGGTCGATGTCGTGCCCGTCGATGTGCACGGTGCCGGTGGTGGGGCGGTCGAGGGTGCCCATGATGTTGAGCATCGTGGACTTGCCGGAGCCGGAGGGGCCGACGACGGCGAGCAGCTCCCCGCGCCCGATGACGAGGTCGGCGCCCTTGAGTGCCTCGACCTCTCCGTACGTCTTGGAGACTCCGGCCAGTTCGACCACCGGGTGGGCCGCAGTGGTCACTTGGGGACCCCCACAACCGTGCCGTCGGTGATGCCGGCGCCGGACACCTCGACCATGCTGTCGGCGAACATGCCGACCTTGACCGCCCGCGGCTTCACCTCACCGTCGGCCCCGACGACCTCCACGGCGTAGCCGCCGCCCTTCTGCGCCACCAGGGCGTTGACGGGGACGACGAGCACGTCCTTGCGGGTCTCCGCCTTGAGGGAGATCTCCACGGCTGCCGCCTGGTAGCGGCCAAGTCCCTTCTGGTCCTCGACCTTCAGCTCCACGGGCAGGGTGGGTTTGTCGTCGCCGCCCGACTGGCCGCCCGAGTCCTCCGATCCGCCGTCCTGGGACGGCGTGGAGGGGGTGCCTACGTCGGTCACCTCGGCCTGCACGGTGGTGTCGTCGGGCAGGGTGACGGTGGCCTTGGTGCCCTTCTCGACCATGTCCTCGTACTGCACGTCGAGGTCCACGGTGACGGTGCGTTCGGTGCCGGTCCAGGTGAGGACGGGCCCGTTCGACGGGGCTCCCGCCGTGGCCTTCACCTCGGCCACGCGCCTGGCGCCGGGGGCGACCACGGCGTCCGTCGGCTGCACGGTCCCGGTCTCCTCGCGGCCCAGGTCGTCCTGCCAGTCCCGCACGGCCTCGGCGGTTCCGGCGTCGTACGTGTCGTCGACGGTGAAGCCGGTGTAGCCGAGCGCGGAGAGGTTCTTCTCCAGGATCTCGACGTCCCTGCCCTCGGTGCCCGTCTCCAGCGGGCGGTAGAAGGGGGTGGAGCCGTACAGCAGCGGAACCTTCTGCTCCGCCACCTTGTAGGCGGTCCCGCCGCGCTTGACGGTGTCGCCGTCGCCCGGCACCCAGGTGATGATCCCTGCGCCCGCCTTGGTGGCGGCCGGGGCCTGTACGGCTGTCGCGTCGCCGTAGCCGAGGTTCCCGTCCACGGTCTCCGTGCGCGTCAGCGTGGTCCGCTCCACCTCGGCGGTCTTCGGTGGCGCGGAGGGGGCGTCGCCCGCCGATCCGGAGCCGTCGTCGCCGAAGACGCCGGTGGTGGCGGCGCCCGCCGCCGCGACCACGGCGATCGCGACGACGACGATCAGCGACATCCGCAGCGGGCGGCGCCTGCGGCGGTTCGCCGGAGGGGGCGTGGTGCCTTCGCCGCCGTCGTCACCGTCTCCGTCACCCGCATCGGGGGCGGTCTCCTCGGGGGCGGTGCCGACGGCGTCGGGGGTCCGCTCGGACACCTCTCCGGGGGTGTGCAGCGCCAGGGCTCCGGCGCCGCGGGCCGAGGGCTCATGGAGCTCGGCCTCCTCGAACTCCCCTGTCTCTTCGTCCCGTTCCCTCTCACGGGTCTCGTCCGGCGCGGTCATCAGGCGCCGCCGCCGGAGCCGGTGAGGCCGCCGCCGGGCCACTTGTCCTGGCAGGCGATCCTGGCCTTCTGGAACGCGTCGCTGCCGGGGTCGATGCCGCTCGCTCCGAAGTCGAGCGACATGTTGCCGCCGTTGATCTCCGGGTCGGGCAGCTTGGGCAGACCGTTCTCGCGCATGCACTTCGCCCATGCCGCGACCTTGGCGGAGTCCAGCGGTTCACCGCCGCCTCCGCCCCCGCCGAGCTGGCCGCCCTGGGGCATCTTGTCGCGGCAGGCCTCCGTGGCGGACTGGAACTCGGGCGAGTTGGGGTCGACGTCGCCGCCCGGCGTGAGCGCGATGCCGCCGCCCGCGTCCTTCTGCGGGTCGGGGAAGCCGGACACGCCGTTCTCGCGCATGCACTGGGAGAAGGCGAGGGCCTGGTCGAAGGGGCTTGTGGGCGAGGCGTCCGCCTTCTTCGGGTCGTCGGACGACGACGCCGGCGACTCGTCGGAGCAGCCGCTGAGGAGCACGCCGGCCACGAGGGCCGATGCCGCGAGCAGTGTCTGTGCGGTTCGCCTGTGGGTGGTTCGCTTGTGTGTGGTGGACATGGGGCCAAGTTCTACGCGGGGACCGGTCACACGGCGGATACAAGCGGCTCCGTCCGTACAGCCTTGTCCGGCCACCGGGCGCAGGCATCGAGAGCACCCCACCTCACCTGCGAAGACGGTGACTTCACCGCGGAGGGCACGGCACGGGCTGTCCAGGGCGGGGCTCGTCCAGTTCCCCCACCCCGGCCACGCCTCGGTCGAGGAGGTCCACCAGGGTGTGCCTGCTCTTGCCGGAGAGCTCCCGCCCCCGCTCGCGGTCGGCGAGGTCGTACAGGGCGGCGACGACGCTGGAGAGGTCTTCCTGGAGCCGGGTGAGGATGTCGGCGACCGCCGCCGCGTTGGACTCGACGATGTCGCTCCACAGCCGGGAGTCGCCGCGGGCGATCCGGGTGGTGTCGCGCAGCCCCTGCCCCGCCAGATGGGCCGCCTCCGCCGGGCCCTCACGCAGGCGCGCCGCCATCAGGCTGGCGACCAGGTGCGGTGCGTGGGAGGTCAGCGCCACCGCGTCGTCGTGGGCGCGGGCCCGCATCACGCGGGGTACGGCGCCGCACAGGGTGATCAGGTCCAGGGCGCGGCCGAAGGCGGCCCGGGAGGTGAGGCGGGTCGGGGTGAGCACCCAGGCCCTGTCCCGGAACAGCTCCGCGCGGGCGGCGAGGGGGCCCGAACGCTCGCGGCCGGCCAGGGGGTGGCCGCCGATGTAGCGGGACGGGTCGGGGGCGGTGTCCAGGATCTCCCGCTCCGCGTGCGCCTTCACGCTCGCCACGTCGGTGTAGCTCAACGCGAGGCCCCGCGACTGCAGTTCGGCGAGGACCGGGGCGATCTGGCTGGGCGGCACCGCGAGCACGGCCAGGTCGACGGGGCTCGGCGGGGGCTGCGGCCGTCCGGCGCCGAGCACCGCGGCGGCGCGGACGGCGGACTCGTCGCGATCGGAGAGGTAGACGCTCACGCCGTGCAGGCGGGCCGCGAGGGCCACGGAGGTTCCGATGAGGCCGGTGCCGACGACGGCCATGGTGCGGATCGTCACGCGACCTCACCGTCCAGACGCTCGTGGATCAGCGCGGCGAGCCGGTCGAGGCCCTGCTCGATCCGGTCGTACGTCAACGTGCTGATCGACAGGCGGAGTTGGCGGAACCCGTCCGACGCGCCGTAGAAGTGGTGCATGGGTGTGAACAGCACTCCGTGGCGGCGCGCCGCGTGCTCCAGGAGGGTGTCGTCGACGGTGAAGGGCACGGTGAGCACGATGAAGAAGCCGCCGGTCGGTGCGTTCCAGGTGACGTCGGGAAGGCTGCCGAGTCGCCGGTCGAGTCCGTCGAGCACCTGGTGCAGGTTGCGTCGGTAGACCTCCGTCTCCTGGCGGTTGGCGGCGACCAGGCTGCAGTCGTGGGCGAGGAGCTTGCCGCCGATCACGGCCTGGGCGATCGGTGAGGTGTTCACGGTGAGCATGCTCTTGAGCTTCGACAGCTCGTCGGCGAGCAGGACGTCACCGCCGCTGTGGCCGGTCACACGCTGGTCCGCGACCACGTAGCCCACGCGGGCGCCCGGCATCCCGGTCTTGGCGAACGAGCCCAGATAGACGACGCGTTGACGGCGGTCGAGTGCCTTCAGCGTGGGCGGCCGGTCCGCGGCGCTGTTCAGAAGGCCGTACGCGTTGTCCTCGAGGAGCAGGAGGTCCTCGTCGGCGGCGATCTCCAGGAGCCGGTGCCGGTCGGCGAGCGGCAGACTGACGCCCACCGGGTTGGCGAAGTCCGGCGTCACGTAGCAGGCGCGGACCCGCCGCCCGTCCGCGCGTGCCCGGCGCAGCTGGACCAGCAGGTCGTCGAGGTCGATGCCGTGCGCGGCGGTGCGCACCGGGAGCACGGGCATGTCGGCGAGCAACGCGGCTCCCGTCAGGCCGACATAGGTGGGGCTGGGGGCGAGTACGGCATCGCGGTCGTCGGCGCGCAGCGCGCGCAGCAGCAGGAACATCGCCTCCTGGCAGCCGACCGTGACGACCACGGACGCGGGGTCGGCGTCGATGCCCTCGTCCAGGGCGAGACTGCGCGCCACGAGGTCGCCGATGATCCCCTTCGTCGCGCCGTACTGGAACAGCGTGCGTGCGGTCTCCGCCTCGCTCAGACCGAGCCGGGTACGGAGGTGGTCGCAGAAGACCTGGAGGTATTCGTGGAGTTGGGTCACGTCGTAGAAGCCCTCGTACGGACGGCCCGCCGCGAACGAGATCGCGTCCGGATAGGTGTCGGCGACCTGGTTGAGGAGGTTCATGGACTCCATCGACACATCCGCGAGCGACGCGTGCAGCGTGGCCGCGTTCAACTCGGCGAGGGCGATTTCCGTTTGCATGATTTCCATCGCTTCAGCGTCTCCTGACAACAGATCCACATCAATGGCTTGACAGGTGCGGAAACAAAAAGGCAGTCGTAGCATAGGCCCGCAAAGACAATTCTGCCTCGCGCTTTCTGCTGTTCCGGCATTCCGCGAACCGGCGCGAGAGCAAGAATCCGCATTCTTCTTCCCACGAGGACTCCGATGACGGATTTACCCGCAACGGCCCCCCACCATGACCTCGCGGATCTCACGGATCTCGCGATCGACTATGTCGAGATGTACGTCGACGGCCTGGAGGCGGCGGCGTTCGCCTGGGTCGACAAGTACGCCTTCACGGTCGTCGGCACCGGCGGCTCCGCCGAGCACCGCAGCATCGCCCTGCGCCAGGGCCGGATGACCCTGGTGCTCACCGAGGCGACCGCTGGGCGCCACCCCGCCACCACGTACGTCACCACGCACGGCGACGGCGTCGCCGACATCGCCCTGCGCACCGCGGACGTGTCCGCGGCCTTCGCCGCCGCGGTGGCGGGCGGCGCACGTCCCGTCCGGCAGCCGACACGGCACGCGGGCGAGGGCCCGGCGGTCACGGCCACCGTCGCGGGCTTCGGCGACGTGGTGCACACGCTGGTCCAGCGGACCCCGGGGGAAGGCCCCGGGCTCCCGCCCGGCTTCGTTCCCGCGCTCGGCTCACGCGAGGCGCGCACCAGTGAGGTGGGGCTCCTCGACATCGACCACATCGCGGTGTGCCTGAACGCCGGCGACCTCGAATCGACGGCACGCTTCTATCAGCAGGCACTCGGTTTCCGTGAGGTCTTCAAGGAGCACATCGTCGTCGGCGCCCAGGCGATGGACTCCAAGGTCGTGCAGAGCGCGACCGGGGCGGTGACGCTGACGCTCATAGAGCCCGATCCGCTGGCGCAGCCCGGTCAGATAGACGAATTCCTCAAGAGCCACCACGGCGCCGGGGTCCAGCATCTGGCCTTCTCCAGCAAGGACGCCGTCCGCTCCGTGCGGACGCTGTCCGCACGCGGTGTCGCGTTCCTCCAGACCCCGTCGACGTACTACGAACTGCTCTCCGAACGGATCGGGCTCAAGTCCCACACCCTGAACGAACTGCGCGCGACGAACCTCCTCGTCGACGAGGACCACGACGGCCAGCTCTTCCAGATCTTCACCGCGTCGACGCACCCGCGCGGCACGATCTTCTTCGAGGTCATCGAGCGCCAGGGCGCCCGGACCTTCGGCAGCTCCAACATCAAGGCGCTGTACGAGGCCGTGGAGTTGGAACGGACCGGGCAGCGTGTGGCCCGCTGACCCCGCGGCCGCGCGCGATCTGAGCGACGTCGAGCGCGCCGCGGCCGCGGCCCTGCCACCCGAGGTGTGGGACTTCGTCGCGGGTGGCAGCGGCCGTGAGCGGTCCCTCGACGCGAACCGGGAGGCGTTCGACCGCATCTTCGTCGCCTCCCGGGTGCTCAGGGACGTCTCGGGATGCACCACGGATGCGACGCTCCTGAAGCGTCCGGTGCGGATGCCGGTGGCGATCGCCCCGGTCGCGTACCACCGACTGGTGCATCCCGAGGGCGAGTTGGCCACCGCGCGGGCGGCGAAGACGGCGGGTGTGCCGTTCACGGTGGCCATGCTGAGCAGCGTCCCCGTCGAGGAGGTCACGGCGGTCGGCGGCACGGTGTGGTTCCAGCTCTACTGGCTCCGCGAGCGGCGGCGCACCCTGGACCTGGCGCGCCGGGCCGAGGACGCGGGCTGCGAGGCGTTGATGCTCACCGTCGACGTGCCCTGGATGGGCCGCCGCCTGCGGGACGTGCGCAACGGCTTCGCGCTGCCCGGCCATGTGCGGGCGGCGCATCTCGACGGCGGTGCGGCCTCTTCGGCGCACCGCTCGTCGGCGGACGGCTCGGCGGTGGCCGCCCACACCGCCGAGGCGTTCTCAGCCGCGGTGACCTGGCGTTGTGTGGAGGAGCTGCGGGCTGCCAGCCGTCTCCCGCTCGTCCTGAAGGGTGTCCTGGCACCCGAGGACGCGGTGCGGGCGGCCGACCTTGGCGCGGACGCCGTCGTGGTGTCGAACCACGGTGGCCGTCAGCTCGACGGCGCGCTGCCCGGCATCGACGCCCTTCCCGAGGTGGTCGAGGCCGTCGGCGGCACGTGCGAGGTCATGGTGGACGGCGGTATCCGCGGCGGGACCGACGTGCTCAAGGCCCTGGCGTCGGGGGCGGACGGGGTCCTGGTGGGGCGGCCGCCGGTGTGGGGGCTCGCCGCGGCCGGAGAGACCGGTGTCCGTCAGGTCCTCGACCTGCTGGCCGACGAGCTGCGCGACGCGCTGGGCCTCGCGGGCTGCGCCGGGGTCGAGGCGGCCGGGAAGCTGCGTACGGTGCGCATCCCGCAGGGTGGCCGGGCCTGAGAGCCTGAGAGCCTGAGAGAGCGTCAGTGGCCGGCGGTGTCGTGTTCGTGCAGCGTGATCGCGCCGGACGGGCACCGCGCGGCCGCCGCGCGCACGGCGCCTGCCAGCTCGGGGCCCGGGTCCTGGGCGTTCAGCAGGACCTTGCCGTCCTCGTCCGACTGGTCGAAGACCGCGGGCACTTGGGCCATGCAGAGCCCGGAGCCCGCACATCGGTGACGGTCCACCCGTACGTCCATCTGTTCCTCCTTGGCCTTGTCCTTGGCGTCCTTCACCAGGTGACCGGCAGCCGCTCCACACCGTGGGCGAGCGCGTGCACGCGGAACGGCACCTCGCGCTCGGGCACGGCGAGGCGCAGGCCGGGGAAGCGCCGCAGCAGCGCCGGGTAGGCGATGCGCAGTTCCATGCGGGCCAGTGCCGCGCCCAGGCAGTGGTGGATGCCGTGGCCGAAGGCGACATGGGCCCCCGGCGCCCGTGTGATGTCGAAACGGTCCGGATCGGCGAGCAGCGCGGGGTCGCGGTTGGCCATCGGCAGCGAGCACAGGACGTGCTCCCCCGCCTTGATGACCTGCCCTCCGACGGTGACGTCCTCCAGGGCCGTCCGGGGCGTCGGGGCGTGCGGAACCGACAGGTGGCGCAGCAACTCCTCCACCGCGCCGTCCACGGCTCCGGGGTCGTCGCGCACGGCGGCGAGCTGGTCGGGGTGACCGAGCAGCAGAAGGGTGCCGAGGCCCAGCATGCCGGAGATGTTGTCGAGGCCGGCGAGCACCAACAGGACGCAGACACCCCGCAGTTCCTTGTCCGTGACCTCGTCGCCGTGGTCGCGGATCAACATGCCCAGGAAGCCTTCGTCGGGGTCGGTGCGCTGCCGGGCCACCATCGCGGCGACGTACCGCGAGAGCAGTTCCCCGGCCGCCGCCCGGCGCTGCCGCCCCCGGCCGGGCACGAGGAATGCGTGGCAGCGGCGCAGGAAGTCGCCGCGGTCGTCGCGGGGCACTCCGATCAGCTCGCACAGGGCGGCGCCGGGGACGGGCGAGGCGAAGGCCGCGACCAGTTCGGCGGGCGGCCCGGCGCGTTCAATGGCGTCGAGGTGCTCGGTGACGATGCCGGTGATGCCCGGCTCGATCCTGCGCATCCGGCGCAGGGTGAACTCGGGCGTGAGGATCTGCCGGAGCCGGGTGTGCTCGGGCGGGTCGTAGTCCATGAGCTGCCCGATCAGCTCGTCGGGCCGCGGGCCCTCGTCCCGTCCCCGCGGTGAGCGTGGTCCGAAGCGGCGCCGGGTGGAGAACCTCCGGTGGTCGCCGAGGACTTGGCGTACTTCCGCGTGGCCCGTGACGAGCCAGACCGGCACTCCGTCGGTCCCCGGACCCACGTCGATCCGGGTGACGGGACGGCCCTCGGCCAGCCTGCGCAGCTCTTCGGCCGGGCCGAAGCCGTCGCGGCGGACGTACACGGGCCCGGACTCGGTCGTCCCGGTCGTCCCGGTCGTCTCGGTCGTCGATGTCATGGCTCCCCTACCAGGTGACCGGCAGTGTCTCCACGCCGTACGGCGCCTGTGTCCGGAAGCGGATGTCCTTCGGCGGTACGGCCAGGCGCAGCTCGGGAAAGCGGCGAAGCACCGCCAGGTAGGCGCTCCTGAGCTCCATCCGCACCAGCGACGCACCGATGCAGTAGTGGATGCCGTGGCCGAGCCCGACATGGGCGGTGGCCTCACGGGTGATGTCGAGGACGTCCGGCGGCGCGCCGGGCGGCCGGACGCGGTTGGCCGCGAACAGCGAACAGGCCACCTGGTCCCCGGCCTTGATCACCTTGCCCGCGAGGGGTACGTCCTCGCGAGCGGTCCGCGGCGACGCCGTCGGGATGATCGAGAGGTAGCGGATGAACTCCTCCACCGCCTGGTCGATCAGGTGCGGGCACTGCCTCAACAGGGCCAGCTGGTCGGGATGTTCGAGCAGTGCGAGGATGCCGAGCCCCAGCATGCTGGCCATGTTCTCGACGCCGGAGCCCATGACGAACGCGGTGAGGCCGACGAGTTCGTCGTCGTCGATGTCGTCGCCGTGCCGGCGCACCAGCCTGCCGAGCAGGTCGTCGCCGGGCGCCCGCCGGTTGCGGGCGACGAGTTGGTCGACGTACGCGAGATAGGCGGCGCCCGCGGTCAGCTGCAGTTGCCGGCCGCGGAAGGCGGGACGGCTGACCTTGAGCAGCCGCGCGAGCTCCGCCCGGTCGTCGCGCGCCACGCCGAACAGCTCGCACATGACGAGGCCGGGGACGGACCAGGCGACGTGCCGCATGAAGTCGGCGGGCCGCCCCGCCTTCTCCAGGGAGTCCAGGCAGTCCGCCACGACGGCTTCCACGGCGGGCTCTAGGCCCCGCATCCGGCGGACCGTGAACTCCGGTGTGAGCAGCAGCCTCAGCCGGGAGTGGTCGGGCGGGTCGTACTGGATGAGGTTGCCCGCCTGGACCGGCCGGGTGCCGCCCGCGGGCGGGGCCGTACTGAACCGCTCCGCGTCGCCGAGTACCGCGCGCACCTCGTCGTGGCCCGTGACGAGCCAGCCCGTCGACGAGCTGGGCCCGTCGCCGAGCTCGACCTCGGACAGCGGTGCCCGCGCACTGAGTTCGCTCAGCTCGGGCAGCGGGTCGAGACGGTCCCTGCGGTTGTGCATGGAGAGGTCTGACGGCCGCGCCATGCGCGGACCTCCTTCTACTCGGCCGGGCCGGGGGCGGGCACGGGCTGCTGCCAGAACATGCCGTCGGGTGACGGCACCAGACCGCCGCTGAACAAGGGGGCCTCCGCTTCGGCGTCCTCGCCGAGCAGGGCGCGCATCTGGACCTGGCCGCCCTCCTGCATGACTTCGCGCACCACCGAGGACTTGAACAGCGGCACCATGCTTCCGTCCTCGCTGCCCGCCAGTTCGTCGACCGCGGCGGCGAACTCCTGCGACCCCGAGGAGAAGCGCTTGGCGAGGATCTCGGCGTCGGTCAGGACGCGCTCGCCGGAGGAGACTCCGCCGATGAGCTCGACGAACGACTGGAGTTCGGGCCGCTCGGTCCTGGTGACCTTCTTCGCCTGCCAGAAGTAGGAGTCCTGGTCGTGGTGCATGTCGTAGAAGGACAGGAGGAATTCGTAGAACACGCCGTACTCGCGCCGGTAGCGGGCCTCGAACTCCTTCAACGCCCGGTCCTCGTCGACGCGTTCGGACAGGACGCTGTTGATGGAGCGGGCCGCGAGCAGCGCGCTGTACGTCGCCAGATGGACGCCCGACGAGAACACCGGGTCGACGAAGCACGCCGCGTCGCCGATGAGGACGAGACCGGGGCGGGAGAAGGTCGTCTGGTGGTACGAGTAGTCCTTGCGGACGCGCAGTTGTCCGTACTGGCCGGTGGTGACCCGCTTGGCGCCCGCGAGGTACTCGCCGATCAGGGGGCACTCGTCGACGAGCGCCATGAGCGCCTTCTCCTGGTCGCCCCGGATCTTCTCGGCCATCTCGCGCCGCACCACGGCGCCGACGCTCGTCAGGGTGTCGCTGAGGGGGATGTACCAGAACCAGCCGCTCGGGAACGCCACCGACAGGATGTTGCCGGAGTTGGGCTCCGGGAGCCGCTTGCCGCCTTCGAAGTAGCCGAACAGGGCGAGGCTGCGGAAGAACTCCGAGTACTCGCGCTTGCCGCCCACGCGCTGGTACACGCGGCTCTTGTTGCCCGACGCGTCCACGACGAACGTGGCGAGCGCCCGGCGTACGTTGCCGTCGGCGTCGGTGTACGTGACGCCCCTGATCCGCTCGGCGTCGTCGATGACGTCGAGCACCGCGCAGCCCTCCCGCACCTCGGCGCCCACCTTGCGGGCGTGCTTGAGCAGGATGTCGTCGAACTTGGACCGCTCCACCTGGTAGGCGAACGACGTCGGCCCGCTCATGCGCGGGGAGACCGAGAACGAGAAGGTCCAGGGGTCCGGGTTGGCGCCCCACCTGAAGGTGCCGCCGCGCTTGCGCGGGAACCCCGCCTTGGCCAGTTCGTCCGCGACGCCGGTCAGCCTGCACACGCCGTGCACGGTGGACGGCAGCAGCGACTCGCCGATCTGGTGGCGCGGGAAGAACTCCTTCTCCAGGACGAGGACCCGCCGCCCCTGCATGGCCACGAGTGCCGCCAGTGTCGACCCGGCGGGCCCTCCGCCGACCACCACCACGTCGAATTCCTCGGAATCCGGCAAGGTCATCCCTCCCCTTTTTCTCCCGGACGGGAAAACAGCAAATTCTGATGCTCAATCGAGTCTGAAATCGCTCTGCCCGGGCGTCAAGGCTGTCCATCCGTCAGCGCGGGAACGACCTTCTTTTCCGGACGGTGCGGGATTTTCCGTTCGTGCCTGCGCCGTGCGAGAGAGAGCAAAGGCCCCGTCATGAAGGTGGTGACCAATGCCATGAGTACGAGAACGGTGAAAAGCGCAGGGCCGATGATCCCCGCGTCCAACGCGACGTTCAGGACGATCAGTTCCGTGAGTCCGCGGGTGTTCACCAGCGCGGCGACGGTCGCCGAGCGGTACGTGTCCATGCCGCTGATCCGCGATGCCGCGTACGCCGGTCCGAGCTTGCCGAGGACCGCCACGGCGAGGATCAACAGGAGCAGGAGACCGCCGTTCCCGTCCAGCGAGCCGATGTTGAAGGAAAGGCCTGTCGTCACGAAGAACAGCGGGAGCAGCAGGTCGGAGGTCTGCTCCATCGGCCGCAGCACATCGGCGTCCGGCACGCCGTCCCTGCGGGGCATCGTGAGGCCGGCGAGCAGCCCGCCGAACACGGGGTGCAGACCGAGCTCGGCGGTCACCCAGGCGCTGCCGAGTGCGAGGCCGAGCGCGATGGTGAGCTGGTTGGCCAGGACCACCTTGGAGCGCCGGAGCCACCACCCGAGCACCGGGCGCACCAGCAGGAACAGTGCCGCCACGAACAGGGCGATCAGGAGCAGCGTCAGCTGCCACGACCTGCCGGTGGCGTGCCCGGTGCCGGCGAGCGCGGCGGCGAGGACCAGCCACGCCACCACGTCCATGAGCCCGGCGGCGGTGGTGGCCACGGTGCCCTCGACGGTGCCCGCGAGCCCCCGCTCGCGGACGATGGCCGCGAGCACGGGCAGCGCGGTGACGGAGACCGCCACGGCCATGAACAGCCAGAACGCCCTGCCGTCCGCGTGCCCCGGCTGGACCGCGTCGAACGCCCCGTGGAACACGCCCACCGCGCCCACGCCCAGACCGGCCGGGACCAGGAACGCGCACAGCGCCACGGTGGCCGCCGCTCTGCCTCCCTTGCGCAGCTGCCGCCAGTCCATCTCGTACCCCACGACGAACATGAAGATCACGATGGCGATCTGCGAGAGCACCGTCAGGAACGGCAGTACCTCCGGCGGGAAGAGCCGCGATGTGGGATCTCCGGGCAGGCGGCCGAGGAGCGTGGGGCCCAGGGCGATACCGGCGACGATCTGGCCGATGACCACCGGCTGGCCGCAGCGGCGGGCCAGCGCTCCGAGGAGGCGGGAGACGATGACGATGACGGCGACATCGCCGATCGCCACGGTCACCAGCGATTCCGTGTCCATCTACGGCGCCGCCGTCTCGTTCCTGCTCATGTCCGCGATGAGGCTCTTCGGCCGCATGTCCGTCCAGTTCTCCTCTATGTACGCGAGGCATTCCTGGCGGGTGCCCTCGCCGTGAGCCGTGGTCCAGCCTTCGGGGATCTCGGCGAAAGCGGGCCACAGAGAGTGCTGTCCCTCGTCGTTGACGAGAACCAGGAAAGTGCCGTTTTCGTTGTCGAACGGATTGGTCATCGTTCAGTCCTTTTCGGTTGCTGGGGTTGATGTCCGCTGTTCCGGATTTTCGGCGGCGAGTTTTCGCGCGACGACCCGCGTGATGCGCGAAAGGGCTTCGGGTTTGAGCATGTCGTAATGGCCGACGGGCACTTCGTGCGTTTCGATGTCGCCCTCGATGAAGGGCCGCCAGGTCGCGACGGCTTCCGCCACGGGCCGCTCCTCCGTCCGGTCGGCTGCCGCCACGAAGAGCAGCAGGTCGCCGTGGGAGGGGCGGGGCGTGTGGTCCGGTGCGAAGCCCGACATGTTGCGGACGACCGTCTCCAGGTTGGAGAGGGCCTGCTCGCTCATGCCCGACGAGCGGTAGAGGGAGGCCACGTCGGCGCCCTCGCCTTGTCGCAGCACGCCGTAGCCTTCCGACTCCCGCCCCTCCTCGCCGCGGAACCGCGACTTGGCGGCGCCGCTGCCGGGATAGGCGTCGAGCAGCGCCA
The DNA here is from genome assembly GCF_053610745.1 of Streptomyces sp. NPDC054866. NCBI lineage: Bacteria > Bacillati > Actinomycetota > Actinomycetes > Kitasatosporales > Streptomycetaceae > Streptomyces > Streptomyces sp. NPDC054866. Next base: position 841,281 of record NZ_JBSGZA010000004.1, on the reverse strand, counting down.
GGAGCGCCACTTCTTCGCCCAGTTCCTCCAGGCGGGCGGCGACGGCCTGGGCGATGGTTCCGCCGATGGACCAGCCCAGGAGGTGGTAGGGGCCGACGGGTTGGACGGTGCGGATCTCGTCCGCGTAGTCGGCCGCCATCTCCTCGATGCTTCCCGGCAGTTGCTCGGACCGTGCGATGCCGCGCGCCTGCACGCCGTACACGGGCTGGTCCTGGGGCAGGTGCGGCAGGAGGGCGGCGTAGGTCCAGCTCAGGCCCATACCGGTGTGCAGGCAGAACAGCGGGGGGCGGCTGCCTTCCGGCCGCAGGGGCAGCAGAACCCCCAGGTCGCCGCGGTTCCGCCCCATGCGCCGCCCCGCTCCGGTGTCCCGCTTCCACCCCTGGTCCTCGGGCTGTACGGCGATGCGGCCCTCGTTCGTCCGCTTCGCCCGTTCGCCGGTACGGAACATGCGCTCACCCGCGGCACCGAAGGGGCACGCGACGAACCGATCACCCGTGCGTCCCGGGGCGCGCGCGTAGCCGCGGGCCAGCGCGATGCCCGCCAGGTAGAGGTCGCCCGTGACACCCGGCGGCACCGGACGCAGGCGTTCGTCGAGCACGAAGGCGCGGGTGTTCTGGACCGCGCTGCCGGTGCGGGGCTCCCAGGCGCCGGCCGTCTCGGGGCTCGCCCGGTGCTCCAGCCAGGCCCCTCCCGTCTCCGGCACTCCGTAGCCGCACACCAGCGGAGTCGAGGGGTGCCGTTCCCGCCAGCCGCGCACCTGGTCCACGGCCTGGGACTCGCCCGCCAGGTCCACGACCAGGGCCTCGGGAGCGGCCTCGGGAGCGGCCTCAAGCAGCTCGGGGGTGGTGACCACCAGGGTCCCGGTCTCCCCCGCTTCAAGGTCCTGGCCGGGTATGCCGAGCCGCACGCTCCCTCCCGCACAGAGCGCCGCGAGCAGCGGCGTCACGAGGGCCGCGAACGGGGCCCTGGCATCCAGCAGTGGTGCCGCGCCCAACGCCGGGGAGGCATGCATGCGGTACGTCGTGTGGGAGGCGAGCGTGCGGTGTTCTACGACGGCGCCGGCGAGGACCAGCGCCGGATGCCCCGGAAGGGCAGGCTGGGCGGAACCGGCTTCCTCCGGCGCCCAGTTGGTCTCGTCGTCCGGGATCGGGACATCGGCGACCGTGAGATCGACGCCCTTCTGAGGGCGTGCGGGGTCTTCGGCGAAGGAGGCGGCCGCACCGGATTTCAGCACCCCGAGCAGCGCGACGACCAAGGCGTTGCCGGTCGGCTGCGCCACATCTATGACGCTCTCCGGGCCCGCACCCTGCTCGATCAGCCGACGCGCGAGCCGCTCCGCCGCGGCGTCCAGCGCCTCGTACGTCAGGGCGCCGTGCGGATCCGTGACGGCGACCGCGTGGGGCGTACGTGCCGTCTGCGCGGCCAGCATCTCCACCACGGTGCGCGTCGGAGCCTCCTCCGTGGTGTCGTTCCCGCCCGCCACGATGCGACGGGCCTCGTCGGCGTCGAGCAGTACGTCGACCTCGCTCAGGCGCCGCTCCGGATCGGCCGTCACCTGGTCGAGCACGCGGACGAACCGCTGCGCGATTGTCTGCGCGGTCCGCTGGTCGAACAGCTCGGTGGCGTACCGGAGTTGACCGTCGATGCCGCCGAGGTCACCGTCGGGCTCGTACCGTTCGGTGAGGCTGAACGCCAGGTCCAGCTCGGTGGCTTCCGCGCCGAGCTCCTGGCGGGTGGTGCGCAGGCCGGGCAGCTCCCAGGGGTCCCAGGGCTCGGCGACGCTGTCGTCGACTTCAAGGAGCACCTGGAACACCGGGTGGCGTGCGAGCGAGGGCGGCAGCTCCAGGGCGTCCACGAGGCGTTCGAACGGTACGTCCCGGTGCTCGCGTGCCTCTTGGTTCGACGCCAGGACCCGGCCGAGAAGCTCGCGGAACGTGGGGTCGCCGGACGCGTCCGTACGCAACGCGAGCGCCCCGGCGAAGGGGCCCACCAGCGTTTCGAGACCGGACTCGCCCCGACGCGGGATCCGTGTGCCGATGGTGACGTCGGTGCCCGCGCCGAGCCGGGCGAGCAGCATCACGAGGGCCGCCTGCACGACCATGAACGGCGTCGTCCCGTCGTCATCGGCCAGGTCGGCGAGACGGCCGTGCGCCTCGGTGTCGAGGCGCAGCGGTACCGTCCCGGCCCGGTGCGAGGCGATGGTCGGGCGCGGCCGGTCGGCGGGCAGCTCGATCTCGGCGTCGATGCCCGCCAAGGTGTCCTGCCAGTAGGCGAGTTGGTCGTTGAACAGGCTCTCGGGTTCCTGCTCTCCCTGGAGGAGCTGCCGCTCCCAGAGCGCGTAGTCGGCGAACTGGAGGGGCAGCGGGGCCCGTTCCGGCACCCGGCCCTCGCGGCGCGCACCGTACGCGGTCGCCAGGTCACGGACCAGGACGTCCAGCGAGGCGTCGTCGGCGGCGATCCGGTGCACCACGAGCAGCAGCACGTACTCGGTGTCCGAGAGGCGGAAGAGCGCCTGCGTCCACGGCACTTCCTGCCCGAGGTCGAACGCGTGCCTGGCGCGGGCGGCGAGCAGCTCCGGCAGCTCCGCCTCGGTCACTTGCACCAGGGCCGGGGTGGGGCGGGCGACAGCGGCGTCCAGGACGCGCTGCCGCATAGCGCCGCCGGGGGCCCCGTCGAAGGTGGTGCGCAGGATCTCGTGCCGCGCGGCGACATCGCCGAGGGCCGCTCGCAACGCGTCCTGGTCAAGGTCGCCACTGAGCCGCAGCGCCACCGGGATGCGGTCGGTTCCCGCCTCGTCGTCGAGCCGGGACATCAGCCAGGTGCGGAACTGCCCTGCCGTGACCGGGACTTCGTCTCGGTTCTCGACCGCTTGCAGCACGGGACGCGCCTTCGTGGCGAGCAGCCGGGCCACCCCTACGGGTGTCGGCGAGCCGAAGAACTGCCGGATGCCGAGTTCGGCGTCGAACTCCTCGCGGATCCGTCCTGCGAGGCGCATCGCGAGGCCCGAGTCGCCGCCCAGGTCGAAGAAGCTGTCGTCGGGCCCGACCCGCTCCAGGTCGAGCACCTCGGCGAACAGGCGGCACAGCGTCTCCTCGGCCGCGGTCTGGGGCTTGCGGCCTGAGGAGGCGCGCTCGGTGAAGTCGGGGGCGGGCAGGGCCTCGCGGTCGACCTTGCCGTTGCGGGTCACGGGCAGGGCGCCCAGGGCAAGGACGGCGGCCGGGACCATGTAGTCGGGCAGGCTCTCGGCGGCGTGGGCGCGGACGAGTTGAGGGTCGATGGTCTCCGTCCCCTCGGGTACGACGTAGCCGACCAGGCGCCGCTCACCCGGACCGTCCTCACGGGCGACCACCACGGCCTGGGCCACGGCGGGGTGGTTGGCAAGGGCCGCCTCCACCTCGCCCAGCTCGACGCGGAAGCCACGGATCTTCACCTGCGCGTCGGCGCGCCCGACGAAGAGCAGCTCCCCGCCCTCGGTACGGCGGACCAGGTCCCCGGTGCGGTACATCCGCTCACCGGGTACGTACGGACAGGCAACGAACCGCTCCGCGGTCAGGCCCTGGCCGTTCCAGTAGCCCTGCGCCAACCCGACCCCCGCCAAGTAGAGTTCGCCGGTCACGCCCGGCGGCAGGGGCCGGAGGAAGCCGTCAAGGACGTAGGCCCGGCGGTGGGGCAGAGGACTCCCGATCGGGAGTACGGGAGCCATCGCGTCGCCCGGCCTCAGCACGTGCCAGGTCGCGCAGAGCGTCGTCTCCGTCGGCCCGTACAGGTGGCGGACGGCGACGTCCGGGCAGACCTCGCGCACACGGGCCACCGACGCGGCAGGGACCACGTCGCCACCGGTCAGCACCTCACGCAGGCCCGCGAAACAGTCGGGCCACTCCTCGGCGAGGACACGGAACGAACCGGCGGTCAGATGCACCGCCGTGACCCCGCCCTTCACGAGCTCACGCACCTGCTGGGCATCCACCACACCGGGTTCGGCGACCACCACACGGCCACCCGCGACCAGCGGGACCCACAGCTCGAAGAGCGACGCGTCGAAGGCGTGCGGGGCATGCATCAGGACCGCGTCCGCCGCACCCACATCCCAGCCCCGCTCCCCCACCAGCGACGCCACACTGCCGTGCGGCACGGCCACGCCCTTGGGTGTGCCGGTCGAGCCCGACGTGTACATCACGTACGCCACGTCCCGCGCGGCCACCGGCACGATCGGCTTGGCGGTTCCGCATTCCGCCAGCGCCGCACACACCTGAGGGTCGTCGAGGACCACCAGTCGCGCGGCGGCCCGCTCCGGCACCACGCCACGGCTCCCGGACGTGCACACCACCCGCGCCGGGGCCGCGTCGTCCAGAACGAACGCCACCCTCTCCTTCGGCCAGCCCGCGTCCACCGGCACGTAGGCAGCGCCCGCTCGCCAGATTCCCAGGAGCAGCGCCACCAGGTCCGGCGACCGCTCCATCACCACCGCGACGCGGTCGCCGCGCCGCACCCCCGTGCCCGCCAGGTACTGGGCCCAGCGACCGGACTCCGCCCACAACTCCCCGTAGGACAGCGCCCGTTCACCTTGGACAGCCACCGCGCCCGGCGACGAGACCACGCGCCCGGCGATCAACTCGGGGACCACCCCGCGCCGAGGCTGAACCACCGCCTCGCGTTCGGCGGCCGCCATCGCGCCGACGCGTCCCACGACCACAGCGGGATCGGCGGCCACCTGTTCAAGGACCCGCACCAGCGATGCGAGCGCCGCCGCGGCGACACCTCGGCCGAACAGGTCCGGTCGGTACTCGAGCTTCAGGTGCATGCGCTCGCCGGGGCCGACGACCAGGGTCAGCGGATAGTGCGCCGCCTCACGGGTGAACCCCGCCGGCCTGAGGGAGAGACGCTCGCTGTCCGGCGAGGTGGATGTGGATACGGAGTCGGTGTCGGAGTCGGAGGCAGCCGGAGGCTGGGGGAAGCTTTCGTACACCAGGAGCGTGTCGAAGCCCGCTCCCGGGCCCGCCGCCTTCTGGATCTGCGGGAGGCCCAGGTGCTGGTGGGCCATCAGTACCGACTGGCGCTCCTGTAATGCACGGAGCATCTCCAACACGGACTGTGTGCCGTCCAGTTGAACCCTGACGGGCAGCGTGTTGATGAGCAGCCCCACCATCGACTCCACGCCAGGCAGCTCGGCAGGACGGCCCGCCACCGTCGCGCCGAACACCACGTCCGTGCGCCCTGCGAGCCGCGCGAGGACCAGCGCCCACGCGCCCTGGACCACGGTGTTCACTGTCAGGCCGTTGGCGCGGGCCAGCTCCACCACGTCCCGCGTGGTCTCCTCGGTGAGGTATTCGCTCACGTTCTCGGGGAAGACGGGGAGCCGGTCCGGTACGGCCGGTGCCACCAGCGTCGGTTCGTCCGCGCCCGCGAGTTCCGACCGCCAGGCGTCCCGCGCGGCCTCCCTGTCCTGGCGGCCGAGCCACTTCAGGTACTCGCCGTAGGAGGTCGTGCGGCCGAGCCGGGAGGCGTCGCCGCCCGCCGCGTAGATCTCGGCGAGTTCACCGATGAGGATCGGGGCCGACCAGCCGTCCATCAGGATGTGGTGGCTGGTGACGACCAGGCGGCGCCGGTGCCCGCCGACGCGGATCAGGAGGAGGCGCAGCAGCGGAGGCACCGCCAGGTCGAAGGGCTCCGCCCGCTCGCTCTCCGCCAGGCGCTCCAGCGCGGCGGGCTGTTCGGACGCGGCGAGGGACGACACGTCCTCCGTACGCCAGGGCAGCGCCACGTCCCGCGCGATGACCTGCACCATCTGCGCCCCGCTCACCTGACGGAAGCAGGCGCGCAGTGCGGCGTGCCGGGTGAGGAGCGCCTCCCACGATGCCCGTAACCGGCCCGCGTCCACGGGTCCGTCGATGTCGAGCGCGGACTGCACGGTGTATACGTCCGGTCCCTGGTCGTCGAAGGCGGCGTGGAAGAGCAGCCCTTCCTGGAGCGGCGACAGCGGCCACACGTCCTCGACCGGTGATCGGGTCATCTCTTCTCTCCTTGGAGCTTTCGGATCCGCAGGGCTTCAGCGCGGGTTGAATCCGGCTTCGAGCTCCTCGATCTGGCTCTGTGCGAGGCCGAGGAGGGGGAAGTCGGAAGGTGTGTGTCCACCGGCCGTGGGATCGGTGGTGTGGGCGGCGAGGCCGCCGAGCAGGTCAAGCCAGAGCCGTCCGATGCGTTCGGCCGCCGCGCTGTCGACGGCGCGGCCCGCCCAGCTGAGCGAGACGGTCAGCTCGGGCCCGTCAGCAGTGTCCACGATGGCCGCGCCCGCTTCCAGGGCGTGCGTGGACGGCATGTCCGGGTCGGCCGAGCCGCCGATCGCCGTGTCTCCGGCCATCTGCCAGGCCGCGACCGTGCGGTCGTCGGAAGGGTCGCCGGCGGTGAACCGGCCCAGGTAGTTGAAGCCGATTTGCGGGCCGGGCAAGGCGGCGAGCACCGGGCCCGTCTCGGGGTTCAGATGGCGCAGCAAGCCGTATCCGAGGCCGTCGCCCGGCACCGCCCGCGCCTGTTCCTTGACCGCCTTCAGGAGTGCCCCGGCGGCTGGGCCGCCGTCCGCCGCTTCGGTGAGGTCCACGTCGGCGACGGTGAGACGGAGCGGGTGTGTGCTGGTGAACCAGCCCATGGTTCGGGAGAGTTCGGTGCCCTCGACCGGTTCACGGCCGTGGCCCTCCACGTCGAGCAGTACGGGCCCGGCCTCGCCGCGCCAGTGCGTGACGGCGCCCGCCAGCGTCGCCAGGAGCACCTCGTGGACCCCGCAGTGGAACAGCGCGGGGGTCCGGCCCGCGAGGGTGGCCGCTTGCTCCCTTGGGACCTGCCAGGACGCGTGGCGTGTGGTCTCGGCGGTGTCGAACGCCGGGTCGAGCGCGTGTCGGCCGATGAGCGGTTCCGTGCCGTCCAGGAGGGCCGTCCACGCGGCGAGTTCCGCCACGCGGTCCGGTTCCTTCGCCTGTGCGGACAGGAGGTTCGCCCAGCGCCTGAAGGAGGTCCCCACGGGGTCGAGCACGGGCTCCTGTCCCGCCGCCGCGGCCTCGCAGGCCTGGGCCAGGTCGGGTATCAGGATCCGCCAGGACATTCCGTCCACGGCCAGGTGGTGGACCATCAAGGCCAGTCGGCCGACCCGCGTCGGGCCCGCGTCCACCCACACGGCCTGGAACATCACGCCGGCTGACGGATCGAGACGGTCGACGGCTTCCTTCGCCGCGCTTTCCGCGATCTCGTCCAGTGCTTCGGGCGCCGCGTCCTCGGCTGCCACGCGGGTCACCAGGGCCGCGGCGTCCACGGTCCCTCGTTCGCCGACGACGAGACGCGGTTCGGTGCCGTCGCCGTCCGTGCCGTCGTGTTTCTCCGTGACCACGCGTGCGCGCAGCATGTCGTGGGTGTCGATGACCGCGGCCACCCCGGTCAGGAGTACGTCGCGTGTGAGGCCGGCCGGAGCGCCGATGACGGCCCACTGCGCGAACCTCGGCCCGCGTGCGGGCTCACCCAGCTCCCGCATCACCGGGGTCCAGGGCACCTCGCCGACGCCGATGTCCTCGACGGCTGTGTGCCCGCCGCCGCCAGCAGTCTCCGCCACGGTCGCGAGGCGCTCGGGGGTCTTCTCCTCGAAGACCTGCCGGGGTGTCACCACGATGCCGGAGCGGCGGGCGCGGGAGGCCAGTTGCATCGAGGAGATCGAGTCGCCGCCCAGCTCGAAGAAGCTGTCCGTGACGCCGACCCGTTCCAGGTTGAGCACCTCGGCGAACAGGGCGCACAGCAGCGCCTCGGTCTCCGTACGCGGCTCCTGTCCCGAGACCTTCCCCGCGAAGTCGGGGGCGGGCAGCGCACGCCGGTCCACCTTCCCGTTCGCGGTGAGGGGCAGGCGCTCCAGGGGAACGAACGCCGACGGGATCATGGAGGCGGGGAGCCGCGCGGCCGCGGTATCGCGCAACGCGGCGAGGAGTTGTCCGGTGCGCCCTGCCTCCGCCGGGTCGGTGACGACGTACGCCACCAGCTGATGCTCGCCCGCCCGCCGGTCGTCGCGTGCCACGACCACGGCCTGGGCGACCCCGGGATGCGCGGCGATGACCGCTTCGACCTCGCCCGGTTCGATCCGGTGGCCCCGCACCTTCACCTGCGCGTCCGCGCGCCCGATGAAGACGAGCTCGCCGTCGTCGGTCCACCGCACCACGTCACCGGTGCGGTACATCCGCTCTCCGGGCTCGTACGGGCAGGCCACGAACCGCTCGGCGGTCAGACCGGGCCGCGCCCGGTAGCCGCGGGCCACTCCCGCGCCCGCGACGTACAGCTCGCCCCGCGTTCCCGGCGGGACGGGCTGGAGGAAGCGGTCCAGGACGAACACCTTGACGTTGGCCATCGGGCGGCCGATCGGCACCGCTTCCCGGCCTGTCTCCTCAGCCGCGGTCAAGGGTGCGCTCATGGCCGCGCACACGGTCAGCTCGGTGGGGCCGTACGCGTTCACCATGCGCCGCCCGGCGGACCACCGGTCCACGAGCGCCGGGGGACACGCCTCTCCGGCGACCACCAACGTCCGTAGCGCTGACGGCAGTTCCTCCTCCACGGCGAGCACGCTCGGAGGCACCGTCACGTGTGTCGCCCCCCAGTCACGGGCCGCCTGCCCCAGCGACACGTGCGGCGGCAGGGCGTCCGCGCCCGCCACCACGAGCGCGCCTCCCGACAGGAGCGCCATGCACAGTTCGGAGACCGACGCGTCGAAGCTCGGCGAGGCGAACTGGAGCACCCGCGCGTCCGGACCCACAGCGAACCGCTCGATCTGCGCCCGCGCCAGGTTGGCGAGCCCCGCATGCGGCACGACCACGCCCTTCGGTGTGCCGGTGGACCCCGAGGTGTAGATCACGTAGGCAGCGTTGCCCGCGCCGAGCGGCCCGGTCCGCTCCCCCTGGTCGACGGGTCCGGCAGTCTGTGCGGCGACGGCCTCGGTGACCTCCGGGTCGTCGAGGACGATCAGGCGGCCCGCGAACCCCTCCGGCACCGAGGCCCGTGTCTCCCGCGTGCACAGCACCACCGCCGGGTCGGCGTCCGCGAGGACGAACGCCACCCGCTCCGGCGGGTGTCCCGGGTCCACCGGAACGAAGACCCCGCCCGCCATGGACACCGCGAGGAGGGACACCACCGTCGCCGCCGAGCCCGGGGCGAGGACGGCCACCCGGCGCTCCGGCCCCACGCCCGCCGCGATCAGCCGGCGGGCCCAGCGTCCCGCCTCCGCCTCCAGCTCTCCATACGACAGTGTCCGCTCGCCCGACACCAGGGCGGCGGCGTCCCGCGACCGCTCCACCTGTCGCCGGAACAACTCGGGCAGCGTCTCCGCGGCCACCGGGACCTGCGTGCGGTTCCACTCGCCCACGACGCGCTCGCGACGCGCCCCGCCCAGGACGCCCACCCGTGCCACGGGCGCCGAAGGATCGGCGGCCATCCCTTCGAGCACGCTGCCCAGTGACGCCACCATCTCCTCGGCCCAGGCGCGGTGGAACACGCCGGGCCGGTAGATGAACTCACCGTGCAGGCGCTCGCCGGGCACCGCGATCAGCGTCAGCGGGTAGTGGCCCGTGTCCTCCGGTGTGCCGCCGGGGCGAATGGACAGGGTGTCGGGCGAGGGCTCATCGAGGAGCGGGCGCGGGTAGTTCTCGTACACGACGAGCGTGTCGAAGGCGGCGCCGGGTCCTGCGATCCTGCGGATCTCGGAGAGACCGATGTGCTGGTGGGACATGAGCGCGACCTGCCGCTCCTGGAGGCCGGTCAGCATCGCGGCGACCGACTGCTCCGCCGGCAGATCGACCCGTACGGGAAGCGTGTTGATGAACAGGCCGACCATCGACTCCACGCGGGGCAGCTCGGCGGGGCGTCCCGCCGCCGTCGCGCCGAACACCACGTCCGTACGTCCGACGATCCGGGCGAGGAGCAGCGCCCACGCGCCCTGCACGACCGTGTTGACCGTCAGGCCGTGGCCGCGCGCCAACTCGACGACACTGCGGGTGAGTTCCTCGCCGAACTCGAAGGGCACGCGTTCCGGCACTGCGGGCGCGGCGGACGGATCCTCCGGCACCGTCAACGTCGGTTCGTCCGCTCCTGCGAACTCCGTGCGCCAGGCCTCGCGTGCCGCCTCCTTGTCCTGGCGTTCCAGCCATGCCAGATACTCCCGGTACGAGGTCGCGGCGGGCAGGGTGCGTCCGTCACCGCCTGCCGCGTAGATCGCGGACATCTCGGCGATGAGGACCGGCAGCGACCAGCCGTCGGTGACGATGTGGTGGTTGATGACCACCTGGGCATGGCGGTTCTCGCCGAGACGGATCAGCAGCAGGCGCAGAAGCGGAGCCGCGGTCACGTCCAGTCGGCGGGCGCGCTCCTCCTCGACGACGCGGTCGAGTGCGGCGCGCGCGTCGTCGGCCGAGAGTGCCGACAAGTCGACCTCGCTCCAGGGGAGTTCCACTTCCCTCGCGATGACCTGCACCGCCTGGCCCGACGCACGCCGATGGAAACTCGCCCGCAGAATCGGGTGCCGGGCGATGATCGCCTGCCATGAGGCCCGCAGCCGGTCCACGTCCAGCGGGCCGTCCAGGTCGAGTACGCGCAGCCCTTCGTAGAGGTCCGGCCCCTGCTCGTCGAATCCAGCGTGGAACAGCAGCCCTTCCTGCAACGGCGAGAGCGGCCATACGTCCGCCAACTCGGGTACCTCTGCTTCGAGTTCGTCGACCTCGTGCTGCGTGAGGTCGAGGAGAGCGAAGTCGGAGGGGGTGTGTCCGCCCGCGGTGAAGCCCGTGGCGGGGTCGGGGTCGGTGGTGTGGGCGGCGAGACCGGCGAGCAGGTCGAGCCAGATCCGCGCGAGGTCTTCCACCTCCGTCTCCTCCATCACGCCGGTGGGCCACGTCAGCGTGACCGTCAGCTCCGGCCCTTCAGGGGTGTCCTGCACCGCCGCCCCCGCCTCCAGGGTGTGCAGGGCGGGCATGTCCGGGTCGACCGAGCCGCCGATCGCCTCGCCGCCGGCCAGTTGCCAGGGGGCGACCGGGCCCGCGTGCGTGTCCGCCGTGAATCGACCCAGGTAGTTGAAGCCGATCCGCGGGGTCGGCAGAGCCGCCAGAGGGGGTGCGGTGTCGGGGTTGATGTGGCGCAGGAGGCCGAAGCCGAGCCCGTCGCCGGGTATTGCCCTGGCCTGCTCCTTGACGGCTTTCAGGAGTGCTCCGGCCGCCAGGCCGCCGTTCCGCGCTTCGTCGAGGTCGATCCCGGTCGCGTCCAGGCGGACGGGGTGTGTGGTGGTGAACCAGCCGATGGTGCGGGACAGTTCGGCGCCGTCGAGGGGTTCCCTGCCGTGGCCCTCCACGTCGAGGAGTACGTGCCCGTGCTCACCGCGCCGCCAGTGCGTGACCGCGCCCGCGAGCGTCGACAGGAGCACCTCGTGCACCCCGCAGTGGAACAGCGACGGCGTCCGGCCCGCCAGCGTGCCCGCGAGGTGCGTCGGCACGGCCCAGGAGCGACGGCGCATGGTGGCCGCCGTATCCAGTGCCGGGTCCAGTTCCCGCTTCCCCAGCGGGGGTTCGACCGGACCGCCGACCAGGGCGGCCCAGGCCGGGAGCTCGGCGGTCCGGCTCCCGCTGGTGGCCTGCTCGGCCAGGGCGTCCGTCCACTGCTTGAACGACGTGCCCACCGCGTCGAGCTCCGGCCGCTGTCCGGCGGCCAACGCCTCGCACGCGGCCCGCAGATCGGGGACGAGGATGCGCCACGACAACCCGTCGACCACCAAGTGGTGTACGACGAGGGCCAGTCGACCGGTCCGTTCCGGACCGGCGTCCACCCAGACGGCCTGGAGCAGCACACCCGCCGCGGGGTCGAGACGCTCGGTGGCCTCGCGGGCCGCCTCGTCCGCGAGGCCATCCAGTGAATCGACTTGTGCGTCGGTCGCGTCGACGCGCGTGACAAGCGCCGCGGCATCGACCGAGCCGCGCGGCCTCACGGACAGCTTGGGCCCGGTGCTGCCTGCCACCGCATGGGCCCGCAGCATGTCGTGCGTATCGAGTACGGCGCCCACACCGCCCGCCAGCACATCCCGGCCGAGACCTGCCGGGGCGCCGACGATCGTCCACTGCGCGAACCTGCCGCGCAGGCCGCGCTCGCCGAGCGCCCGCATCACGGGCGTCAAGGGCACGTCGCCGATGCCGGATTCCGCGGTGGCCGTCTCCGCGACCACATGTCGGGCCACGGCGGCGAGGCGCGCGGGCGTCTCGTGCTCGAAGACGTCCTGCGCCTTGAGGAGCAGGTTCGCGCGGCGGGCGCGGGCGACCAGTTGCATCGACATGATCGAGTCGCCGCCCAGCTCGAAGAAGCTGTCGTCGGGCCCGACCCGCTCCAGGCCGAGCAGCTCGGCTGTCAGCTCACACAGAACCGCCTCGGTCTCCGTGCGCGGCGCGCGCCCGCCGGCCTTTCCCTCGAAGTCGGGGGCGGGCAGGGCGTCGCGGTCGACCTTGCCGTTGCGGGTCACCGGGAGGGTTTCCAGGGTGAGTACGGCCGTGGGGACCATGTAGTCGGGCAGCGTCCTGGCGGCGTGGGCGCGGACGAGTTGGGGGTCTACGGTCTCCGTCTCCGCGGGTACGACGTAGCCGACCAGGCGGCGCTCCGCCTGCCGGTCCTCGCGGGCGACGACGACGGCCTGGGCCACGGCGGGGTGGTCGGCGAGGGCCGCCTCCACCTCGCCCAGCTCGACGCGGAAGCCACGGATCTTCACCTGCGCGTCGGCGCGCCCGACGAAGAGCAGCTCCCCGCCCTCGGTCCAGCGCACCAGGTCGCCGGTGCGGTACATCCGCTCACCGGGGACGTACGGACAGGCCACGAACCGCTCCGCGGTCAGGCTCGGGCGGCTCCAGTAGCCCTGCGCCAACCCGGCCCCCGCCACGTACAGTTCGCCGGTCACCCCTGGGGACACCGGCCGCAGGAACGCGTCCAGGACGTAGGTCCGCCGACTGCTCATAGGGCGGCCAATCGGCAGTAGCGAGCCCATCGCGTCGCCCGGCTTCAGCGTGTGCCAGGTCGCGCAGAGGGTCACCTCGGTCGGTCCGTACATGTGGCGGACGGTGACGTCCGGGCAGGCCTCCCGCAGCCGGGCCACCGACCCGGCAGGGACGACGTCACCGCCGGTCAGCACCTCTCGCAGCCCGGCGAAGCAGTCGGGTGTCTCCTCCGTCAGCGCCCGGAACTGACCGGCCGTGGCATGGACGGACGTCACCCCGCGCTTCACGTGCTCGCGCATCCGCTGGGCGTCCACGACACCGCGCTCGGCGATCACCACACGGCCACCGGCGGACAGGGGGACCCACATCTCGTAGAGCGACACGTCGAAGGCGTGCGGGGCGTGCATCAGCACCGCGTCGTCCGGGCCGACGCACCAGCTACGGTCGCCCACCAGGGCCGCCACACTGCCGTGTGGCACGGCCACGCCCTTCGGTACGCCCGTCGAGCCCGACGTGTACATCACGTACGCCACGTCCTGCGTCGCCACCGGCACGATCGGCCGGTCGGCATCGCGCTCGGCCCGCGCCGCCCGCACCCGAGGGTCGTCAAGGACCACGACGGGGGCGGCAGTTCCGTCCGGCACCGCACTTCGGCTCTCCGACGTGCACACCACCGCCGCTGGAGCCGCGTCGTCCACGACGAAGGCGACCCGTTCCACCGGCCACCCGACGTCCACCGGCACATAGGCGGCGCCCGCCCGCCAGATCCCGAGGAGCAGGGACGGCAAGTCGGGCGACCGCTCCATCACCACCGCCACGCGGTCGCCGCGGCCCACGCCGAGACCGGCCAGATACCCGGCCCACCGCCCCGACTCCGCCCACAACTCCCCGTACGACAGCGCCCGTTCGCCCTCGACGGCCACGGCGTCCGGCGACGACGCCACACGCCCTGCGATCAATTCGGGCAGGGTCCCGCGAAGGGCCTGCGTCCCCGTGGCGTTCCACGCCTCCACGACCGACGCGCGATCCGCGGCGTCCAGCGCGTCCACCCGTGCCACCAACAGCGCGGGGTCGGCGACCAGTTGCTCCAAGGTCCGTACGACCTGACGTGCTGTCCGGAGGGATCCCTCCTTGCTGATCAGGTCGGGCCTGTAGGTCACCAGGACACGGAGCCGGTCGGCGGGGACGACCCCGACCGCCAGCGGGTAGTGCGTCCCGGCCAGGGTGTGCAGCTGCGTGATCGTGACCTCGTCGGCCGCGGGGCCTTCGGCCGGGCCGGCCAGGGTGGCCGAGTTCCGCGGGTAGTTCTCGAACATCAGCATGGTGTCGAAGACCGCGCCGGAACCGGCGAGTTGCTGGATCTCCGACAGGCCGAGGTGCTGGTGGGCGATGAGCGCGGACTGGTGCTCCTGGAGCTCGGCGAGCATCTTCAGGACGGGCCTGTCGGCGTCGAGCCGCACCCGTACGGGCAGGGTGTTGATGAAGAGGCCGATCATCGACTCGGAGTCGGCCAGTTCCGGGGGCCGCCCGGCCACGGTCCCGCCGAACACGACGTCCGTGCGCCCGGCGAGGCGTGCGAGGACCAGGGCCCACGCGCCCTGCACGACGGTGTTCAGCGTCAGGCCGTGGGCGCGGGCCAGTTCGGCAAGGGCCTGGGTCTTCTCCTCGGGGAGCTCGGCCGTGCTGACTGCGGGCATCACCGGCGGGCGGCCCGGATCCGCGGGCGCCACCAGCGTCGGTTCGTCCGCTCCGGCAAGCTCCGCCTGCCAGGCGGCCCGTGCTGCTTCCTTGTCCTGCTGTTCCAGCCAGGCCAGATAGTCGCGATAGGAGGCGGTCGGCTTCAGGTGCGCGGGGCCGCCGCTCGCCATGTCGCCCCCCGCGTCGCCGCTCGCCGCGTACAGCGCGGACACCTCGTTGAGGATGACCGGCATGGACCAGCCGTCCACCAGGATGTGGTGGCTGGTGACGGCGAGGCGGTACCGGTCCTCACCGAAGCGGATGAGCAGCAGACGCAGCAGCGGCGCCTGGGTCAGGTCGAAGCGCTCCGCCATCTCGCGCTCGGCCAGGCGCTCGGCCTCGGCCTCCGCCAGCTCCGACACATCGGCCTCGCGCCAGGGGAGCTCCACTCGCCGTGCGACGACCTGTACCGCTTCTCCCGACTCGGGCCGGTGGAAGCTCGCCCGCAGTGCCGCGTGCCGGGCGATGAGCGCCTCCCACGAGGCGCGCAGCCTGTCCACGTCCAGCGGCCCGTCCAGCGCCATGAGCCGCTGGCTCTGGTAGACGTCGGGCCCTTCCTCGTCGTACGTGGCGTGGAACAGCATCCCTTCCTGCAACGGCGACAACGGCCATACGTCCACCAACTCCGGGGCGGCTGCCTCCAGTTCCGTCACGTTTTCCTGCGTGAGGTCGAGGAGGGGGAAGTCGGACGGGGTGTGTCCGCCGGCGGCAGGATCGGCGGTGTGGGCGGCCAGACCGCCGAGTACCTGCTCCCACGCCTGGCCGAGCTGTGCCGCGTCCGCATCGTCGAGGAGCCCGCTCGGCCAGCTCAACGTGACGGTCAGCTCCGGCCCTTCAGGGGTGTCCTGTACGGCGGCGCTCGCTTCCAGGGTGTGCTGGGCCGGTGTGCCGGGGTCGATCGAGCCGCCGATCGCATCGCTTCCGGCCAGTTGCCAGGGGGCCACTGTGTCCGTGCCTGAGGCGTCGTGGGTGAAGCGTCCCAGGTAGTTGAAGCCGATCTGCGGGCGCGGCAAGGCCGCGAGGAGGGGTGCGGTCGCGGGGTTGAGGTGGCGCAGGAGTCCGAAGCCGAGCCCGTCACCCGGTATCGTCCGCGCCTGCTCCTTGACCGACTTCAGCAACGCCCCGGCCGCCGGACCACCGGCCACCACCTGACTCACATCGACGGCGCCCACATCCAGCCTGACCGGATGCACGCTCGTGAACCAACCCACCGTGCGCGACAGATCCACACCCTCGACCGACACCCGCCCGTGCCCCTCCACGTCCACCAGCACCCCAGGTGCTACCTCCGGCCGCCAATGGACCACCGCCCCCGCCAGAGCCGCCAACAGCACCTCGTGCACACCGCAGTGGAAAACCGTCGGCGTCCGGCCCACCAAAGTCGCTGCGCGCTCCGCCGCCACCGTCCACGACCGGCGGTGCATGGTCCCGGCGGTGTCGCCCTCCGGCTCCAACTCCTTTGCGCCCAGCGGTGGTTCAAGCACCCCGCCGAGCAGTTCGGTCCACTCAGCGAGCTCCGCCGCCCTGGTTTCGCCGCTCGCCTCCTCCGCCAACCCATCGGCCCAGCGCTTGAACGGAGTACCTGCCGGGTCGAGTTGCGGCTCCCGGCCTTCTGCCATCGCCTCGCACGCGGCTCGTAGATCCGGCAGCAGAATCCGCCACGAAACGCCGTCCACCACCAAGTGATGCACCACGAGGACCAGTCGCCCGGTACGCCCCGGCCCCGCATCCACCCACACGGCCTGCACCATCGCACCCGCTGCCGGGTCGAGCCTCTCCACCGCCTCGCGCGCCGCCCGTACCGCGACGTCATCCAGCGAGTCCCCGGGCGTTTCCTCCGCACCGACACGCACGACGAGCCCCTCGGCAGAAACCGAGCCCCTCGGCCCCACGGTCAGCTTGGGCCCGCCCTCATCTGCCGTAACCCGCGCCCGCAGCATGTCGTGCGCATCGATTACGGCACCCATACCACCCACCAGCACATCCCGGCCGACACCAGCAGGAGCGCCGACGATCATCCACTGCGCGAACCTGCCGCGCAGGCCCCGCTCGCCCAGCTCCCGCATGACCGGCGTCCAGGGCACATCGCCCACGCCCGCGTCCTGATGCGTCCCCGTGCCACGCGGACCCTCGGCCGCCTCCGCCACCAGTGCCAGCCGCTCCGGGGTCTTCTCGTCGAAGACCTGCCGGGGTGTCACCACCAGGCCGGCGCGGCGGGCTCGCGCGACCAGTTGCATCGACATGATCGAGTCGCCGCC
This sequence comes from Streptomyces sp. NPDC054866, assembly GCF_053610745.1. Taxonomy (NCBI): domain Bacteria; kingdom Bacillati; phylum Actinomycetota; class Actinomycetes; order Kitasatosporales; family Streptomycetaceae; genus Streptomyces; species Streptomyces sp. NPDC054866. The sequence goes on along the minus strand of NZ_JBSGZA010000004.1, from coordinate 824,312 downwards.
GAGCTCGAAGAAGCTGTCCTCGACGCCGACCCGCTCCAGTCCGAGCACCTCGGCGAACAGACCACAGAGGGTCGCCTCGGTCTCCGTACGCGGTGCGCGCCCGGTGGCCCGTGCCGCGAAGTCGGGGGCGGGCAGGGCCTTGTGGTCGACCTTGCCGTTGCGGGTGACGGGGAGTTCGCTCAGGGGCAGCACGGCGGCCGGGACCATGTAGTCGGGCAACGTCCTGGCCACGTGCGCGCGGATGCGGGCGGGGTCCACACCCTCGGGGCCCTCGGGCACGACGTACCCGACCAGACGGCGTTCGCCCGGACCGTCCTCACGGGCGACCACCACCGCCTGCGCCACCTCCGGATGCGCGGCGAGTGCCGCCTCCACCTCGCCCAGCTCCACCCGGAAGCCGCGCACCTTGACCTGCGCGTCCGCACGGCCGACGAAGAGGAGTTCACCGGTGTCGGACCAGCGCACCAGGTCCCCGGTGCGGTACATCCGCCCGGCCGGCACGAACGGGCAGGCTACGAAGCGTTCCGCCGTCAGCTCGGCGCGGGCCCAGTACCCCCGCGCCAGGCCCTCGCCCGCCACGTACAGCTCGCCGGTCACGCCCGACGGCACCGGCTGGAGGAACGCGTCGAGGACGAACACCCGCCGGTTGCCCAAGGGGCGGCCGATGGGCAGCACCGAGCCCACGGCGTCATGCGGTCCCCAGAGCCGCCAGGTCGCGCACAGGGTCACCTCGGTCGGTCCGTACAGATGCCGTACGACCACATCGGGGCAGGCCTCGCGCACCCGCTCCACCGCCCCGACAGGGACCACGTCCCCGCCCGTCAGGACCTCGCGCAAGCAGGTGAAGCACTCGGGCGACTCCGCTGCAAGGACGCGGAACGAACCGGCGGTCAGGTGCACCGATGTGACCCCGCGGGACACGTGCTCCCGCACCTGCTCGGCATCGACCGCGCCCGGCCCGGCGACGACCACGCGGCCACCTGCGGCCAGCGGGACCCACACCTCGAAGAGCGATACGTCGAATGCGTGCGGGGCGTGCATCAGGACCGCGTCGTCCGGGCCGACGGACCAGCCGCGCTCCCCCACCAGCGCCGCGACGCTGCCGTGCGACACGGCCACGCCCTTCGGCACGCCCGTGGAACCCGAGGTGTACATCACGTACGCCACGTCGTCCGCGCCCACGAGCACAGGCGAATCGTCGGCTGCGGATGCGGCTGCTGCGGCTGCTGTCGCTGCGGCGAGCACAGCGCCCCGCACACGTGGATCGTCGACCACGAGCAGCTCGGCACCGTCCGGCACGACGGCCCGGGTCTTCTCCGTGCACAGCACGACGACCGGGGCCGAGTCCTCAAGGACGAAGCCCACGCGCTCCAGAGGCGAGCCCGCGTCGACCGGCACATAGGCGGCGCCCGCCCGCCACACCCCGAGCAGCAGCGGCAGCAGATCAGCCGACCGCTCCATCACGACCGCGACGCGGTCACCGCGCCGCACCCCCGCGTCCGCCAGGTACCGGGCCCAACTGCCGGACTCCGCCCACAACTCCCCGTACGAGAGCGTCCGTTCGCCCACGACGGCCGACGCGTCCGGAGCCGCTTCCACGCGTCCGGCGATCAGCTCGGGGACCGGGCCGGCCGTGGCCTCGCCCGCCGTGCCGCCCCATCCCTCCACGACCAGGCCGTGCTCGGGCGCCGCGAGCAGGCCGATCCGGCCCACGAGGACCGACGGGTCCGTCACCAGCTGTTCGAGCACCCGCACCAGCCACGCGAACACCGACTCCGCGGTCTCGCGGTCGAACAGGTCAGGACGGTAGTCGAGCTTGCAGAGCATCCGTTCGCCGTCGGGCGCCACCACCAGCGTGAACGGATAGTGCGCGGTCTCCTGACCTACGGCGACACGCACGGTGAAGGTGTCCGGCGACGGGGGCTCGGCGGGCGGGCTCGGATAGTTCTCGTACACCACGAGGGTGTCGAAGACCGCGCCCCCGGAATCGGCGAGCCCCTGCACCTCGGGCAGCCCCAGGTGCTGATGTGCCATCAGGGACGATTGCCGTTCCTGCAGTTCGGCCAGCATCCGGGCCACCGGCTGTTCGGCGTCGAGCCGGACGCGTACCGGCAGTGTGTTGATGAACAGGCCGACCATCGACTCGACGCCCGGCAGTTCCATCGGCCGTCCCGCCACGGTGGCGCCGAACACCACGTCCGTGCGCCCGGCGAGCCGCGCGAGGATCAGCGCCCACGCACCCTGCACCACGGTGTTGACCGTCAGACCTTGGCCACGGGCGAACCGCACCAGGCCCTCGGTCAGTTGCGCGGGGAGTTCGTCGATCAGGCTCTCCGGGGGCAGCGGCGTCCGGCCCGGATCCGCGGGCGCGACCAGGGTCGGCCCGTCCGCCCCCGCCAGTTCCGCCTGCCAGGCTGCCCGCGCCGCCTCCTTGTCCTGGCGGCCCAGCCAGGCCAGGTAATCGCGGTAGGACGTCACCGGCGGGAGCCCCGAGGTGTCGCCACCCGCCTTGTACGTCGCCGAGAGTTCGTCGAGCAGCACCGGCATGGACCAGCCGTCCATCAGGACGTGGTGGCTCGTGACCACCAGGCGGTGCCGCTCCGCGCCGATCCGGATCAGCAGGAGCCGCAGCAGCGGCGCCGCCGTCAGGTCGAAGCGCTCGGCACGTTCGCGGCCCGCGAGCAGGTCCGCCTCTGCCAGCGCGTCCGCTTCCGCGAGCCCGGAGAGGTCGGCCGTACGCCATGGCAACTCGGCGTCACGGGCGATGACTTGCACCGCCTCGCCCGTCTTGCGTCGGCGGAAGCTCGCCCGCAGGGCGGCGTGCCGGGCGATGAGCGCCTGCCATGACGCCCGCAGCCGGTCCGCGTCCAGTGGGCCGGTCAGTTCGAGCAGCCGCTGCCCTTGGTAGACGTCGGGACCCTCGCTGTCGAAGGCGGCGTGGAAGAGCAGCCCTTCCTGCAGTGGCGAAAGCGGCCACACGTCCTCGACAAGGGATCGGGTCATCGCTTCTCTCCTCAGGGCGAGTTGCTTGCTTCGAGCGGATTCAGGGTTACGAGATGCCGTCGGCGAAGCCGGCTTCGAGCTCGTCGACCTCGTCCTGCGCGAGGTCGAGGAGGGGGAAGTCGGAGGACGTGTGTCCGCCCGCGGTGGGATCGGCCGTGTGGGCGGCCAGACCGCCGAGCAGGTCGAGCCAGAGCAGGCCGAGGCGTTCCGTCGCCGTTTCGTCGAGGAGCGCGGCGGCCCAGCTCAGCGTGAGCGTCAGCCTGGGTCCCGTGGCCGTGTCGACGACGACCGCGCCCGCCTCGATCGCGTGGGTGGCGGGCATGGCGGGGTCGAGCGAGCCGCCGATCGAGGTGCCGGAGGCGTCGGCGGTGAAGCGGCCCAGGTAGTTGAAGCCGATCTGCGGGCGCGGTAAAGCCGCCAGGACCGGCGCGGTCGCGGGGTTGAGGTGGCGCAGGAGTCCGAAGCCGAGCCCGTCACCCGGAACCGCCCTCACCTGCTCCTTGACCGCCTTCAGCAACGCCCCGGCCGCAGGACCACCAGCCACCACCTGACTCACATCGACGACGCCCACATCCAGCCTGACCGGATGCACGCTCGTGAACCAACCCACCGTGCGCGACAGATCCACACCCTCGGCCGACACCCGCCCGTGCCCCTCCACGTCCACCAGCACCCCGGGCGCCGCCTCCCGCCGCCAGTGGGCCACCGCCCCCGCCAGAGCCGCCAACAGCACCTCGTGCACACCGCAGTGGAAGACCGTCGGCGTCCTGCTCGTCAGCGTTTCGGCTTGGTGGGACGGCACGGTCCACGTGCGGCGGCGCACGGTCGCCGCGGTGTCACGGTCCGGGTCCAGCTCAAGCCCCCGCTCCCCGAGCGGGGGTTCCGCCGACCCCAACAGAGCGGACCACTCCGGGAGTTCGGCGATCCGCGTCTCCTCCACGGCCTGCTCGACCAGCAGCCGCGACCAGTGCCTGAAGGATGTGCCCACCGGGTCGAGCCGAGGCTCCCGCCCCGCCGCCACCGCTTCGCACGCGGCCTTCAGGTCCGGCACCAGAATCCGCCAGGAGACCCCGTCGACCGCCAAGTGGTGCACCACGAAGGCCAGTCGGCCGACCCGTCCCGGCCCCGCGTCCACCCACGCCACCTGAAGCATCACGCCCGCCGCCGGATCGAGGCGCTCCGCGGCCTCCTGTGCCGCCTCGTCCGCGATGTCGTCGAGGGTGCCGGCCACCGCGTAGGTCGCGTTCACGCGGGTGATCAGCTCACCGGCGTCCAGCGAGCCCCGCTCGCGGACCAGGAACCTCGGCCCCGCGTCGTCGGCAACCACCTGGGATCGCAGTACGTCATGGGTGTCCACGACCGCGCCCAACGCGGCCACCAGGACGTGCCGTTCGAGGCCGGACGGAGCGCCGACAGTCGCCCACTGGGCGAACTTCGGACGGACGGCCGACTCGCCGAGTTCCCGCATCACGGGCGTCCAGGGCACATCTCCCACGCCCACGTCCGGCGGCGCCGACACCTCGCCCGCGGTCCGGCAGGCGGCCGCGAGTCCGGCAGGTGTTTCGTGCTCGAAGACGTCCTGGGCCTTGAAGAGCAGGTCCGCGCGGCGGGCCCGCGCGGCCAGCTGCATCGACATGATCGAGTCGCCGCCCAGCTCGAAGAAGCTGTCCTCCGCGCCGACCCGCTCAAGACCGAGCACCTCGGCGAACAGACCGCACAACGTCTCCTCGGCCTCGCTCCGCGGCTCGCGGCCCGAGACGCGCTCGGCGAAGTCGGGGGCGGGCAGAGCCGCGCGGTCGACCTTGCCGTTGCGGGTCACCGGCAGGGCGTCCAGGACGAGCACGACGGCGGGCACCATGTAGTCGGGCAGCGCACGGGCGACGTACTCGCGGACGAGCCGGGCATCCAGCGTCCGGTCGTCCGGGACGACATAGCCGATCAGCCGACGCTCGCCGGGGCCGTCCTCACGGGCGACGACGACGGCCTGCGCCACGGCGGGGTGAGCGGCCAGGGCCGCCTCCACTTCCCCCAACTCCACGCGGAACCCGCGTACTTTGACCTGCTTGTCCGCACGGCCCACGAACAGGAGCTCGCCGGTTTCGGTCGCGCGCACCAGGTCGCCGGTACGGTACATCCGCTCGCCGGGCGCGTACGGGCAGGCCACGAAGCGGTCGGCGGTCGCACCGGGACCGCCCCAGTAGCTCCGCGCCAACCCGGCGCCGGCCACGTACAGTTCACCGGTCACGCCCGGCGGCAGTGGCTGGAGGAACGCGTCCAGGACCAGTGTCCGGCGGTGGGGCAGCGGGCTTCCGATCGGGAGTACGGAATCCATCGCGTCGCCCGGCTTCAGCACATGCCAGGTGGCGCACAGGGTCGTCTCCGTAGGGCCGTACATGTGCCGGACCGTGACCTCGGGGCACGACTCCCGGACCCTCGTCACCGACGCGGCCGGGACGACGTCCCCTCCGGTCAGCACCTCTCGCAGTCCCGCGAAGCTCTCCGGGGACTCCTCCGCGAGCACCCGGAACGAACCCGCGGTCAGATGCACCGCCGTGACGCCACGCTTCACGTGCTCGCGCAGCTGCTGGGCGTCCACCACACCGGGCTCGGCCATCACCACGCGGGCACCGGCGGACAGGGGGACCCATATCTCGTAGAGCGACACGTCGAAGGCGTGCGGGGCATGCATCAGGACCGCGTCCGCCGGTCCCACGCCCCAACTCTGCTCCCCCACCAGTGATGTGACGCTCCCGTGCGGCACCGCCACGCCCTTGGGTGTGCCGGTCGAGCCCGACGTGTACATCACGTACGCCACGTCCTGCGCGGTCACTGGCGCGGTCACCGGCGTGGTCACCGGCGTGGTCACCGGCGCGGTGAACTCGGCTGTGGCCAGGGCTTCTGCGAGCTGCGGGTCATCCGCCACCAGCACACGCGGGGCAGCATCCTCCGGCAGCACACTGCGACTCTCCGACGTGCACACCACCACGGCAGGAGCCGCATCCGCCAGCACGAAGGCCACCCGCTCCCTCGGCGAGCTCACGTCCACCGGCACGTAGGCGGCGCCCGCCCGCCATACGCCCAGGAGCACGGCCACCAGGTCCGGCGACCGTTCCATCACGACCGCGACTCGCTCACCCCGCTGAACCCCCAGGGAGGCCAGGCGCGCAGCCCAGCGCCCCGCGTGGCCCCACAACTCCCCGTACGACAGGTCCTGTTCGCCTTGGACGGCCACCGCACCCGGCGACTCCGCCACTCGACTCGCGATCAGCTGCGGCACCGACTCACCCACGGAAGGGGCCGACGTCCCACGCACGGGCAGCGGGTTCGCGACACCGATGTGTCCCACCGCCGCCTGCGGTTCCGCCACCATGCGTTGCAGCACCCGTATCAACAGCCCACCCAGCGCGTCGCCCAACGCCTGGTCGACCAGCTCGGGTTGGTACGTCACGTCCACCCGGAGGCGCTCGCCGGGGGCGATGCCGATCGACAGCGGGTAGTGGGTTGCCTGGCGCGACTCCACCGTGGTGAGGGAGAGCGCGTCCGGTGTGGGGGCTTCTTCGGGCGGTCGGGGGTAGTTCTCGTACACGAGAAGTGTGTCGAACCCCGCGCCCGGACCGGCGAGTTGCTGAATCTCCGGGAGGCCCAGGTGCTGGTGGGCCATGAGCGCGGACTGGCGATCCTGTAGCTCATGCAACATGTCGAGCAGCGGCTGCGAACCGTCGAGCCTGACCCGTACCGGCAGCGTGTTGATGAAGAGGCCGATCATCGAATCGGCGCCCGGCAGCTCCGGGGGACGTCCCGCCACCGTCGCGCCGAACACCACGTCCGCACGCCCGGCGAGGCGCGCGAGCACCAGCGCCCACGCGCCCTGCACGAGGGTGTTCATCGTCAGGCCGTGCGTGCGGGCCAGGGCGGCGAGCGCCTCGGTCGTCTCCTCGGTGAGGTGGGCGGAGCGTTTCTGCGGAGGTGTGGAAGCCCCATTTCCCTCACCGCCCCCACCGCCCTCGCTGCCCTCGACGCGAGCCGCGCGTGCCGGGTTCGTGGGGCCCACGACATGCGTCGGTTCGTCGGTTCCGGCAAGCTCCGCCTTCCAGGCGGCTCGCGCAGCTTCCTTGTCCTGGCGGGAGAGCCAGGCCAGGTACTCCCGGTAGGACGTGGCGGGCGCGAGGCCCGAGGCGTCGCCGCCCGCCGCGTAGATTTCGGCGAGTTCGTCGAGCAGGATCGGGGCCGACCAACCGTCCATCAGGATGTGGTGGCTCGTCATCACCAGGCGGTGCCTGCGCTCGCCGACGCGGATGAGGAGCAGGCGCATCAGTGGCGCGGACGCCGGATCGATCCGGTGCGCGCGTTCGCGTTCGGCCAGGCGTTGCGCCTCGGCCTTCGCCGCGGCCTCTGAGAGCTCGGAGACGTCGGCCTCACTCCACGGCAGGACGACCTCGCGGGTGATGAGCTGCACGGCCTCGCCCGTCTTGCGCCGCTGGAAACTCGCCCGCAGCGCCGCGTGCCGGGTCAGCAGCGCCTCCCAGGAGGCACGGAAGCGGTCCGCGTCCAGGGGTCCTTCGACCGCCAGGATGTTCTGCACGGTGTAGATGTCGGGCCCCTGGCCGTTGAAGTCGGCGTGGAACAGGAGCCCTTCCTGGAGGGGAGACAGCGGCCAGACCTCAGCGAGCGCGGAGCCCTTGGCCCGGGGCGCCGGCTGGTGGGCGGCGGGCGCGGGCGCGTTCCCCGTGGCGGGAGTGGGAGTCTTCACAGCGAACGCCCTCCTTCGAGCTCTGCTGCCATCGCTTCGAACTGCTCGACCTCGTCCTGGGCGAGCTCGACGAGGGGGAAGTCGGACGGGGTGTGGCCGCCCGCCGTGGGGTCCGTGGTGTGTGCGGCAAGGCCCGCGAGCAGGGCGAGCCAGTGGTGGCCGACGCGTTCCGCCACCGCGTCGTCGAGGAGCGCGCCGTGCCAGCTCAGCGAGAGGGTGAGCTCGGGCCCTTCGGCGGTGTCGCGGATGGTCGCACCCGCCTCCAGGGTGTGGGTGGCGGGCATGGCGTCGTCGGTGGAGCTTCCGATCGCCTCTTCGCCCGCCATCTGCCAGGGCCCGACGGCGTCCGTCCCGTCGGCCGCGGGGAAGCGGCCCATGTAGTTGAAGCCGATCTGCGGGTGCGGCAGTGCGGCGAGCACCGGGCCCGTCTCCGGGTTCAGGTGGCGCAGCAAGCCGTATCCGAGGCCGTCGCCGGGCACCGCCCGCGCCTGCTCCTTGACCGCCTTCAGGAGCGAGCCAACGGCGGGACCGCCGTCCGCCGCGCTGATCGTGTCGATGCCGGACAGGTTGATGCCGGGCAGATCGATGCCGGACAGGTCCAGGCGGATGGGGTGCACGCTGGTGAACCATCCGACAGTGCGAAGCAGATCCGCTTCGCCCACCGGCTTGCGCCCATGTCCCTCGACGTCGATCAGGACCGTGCCGTCATCACTGCCCCGATGCCCTTGGACGACCGCTCCGGCCAGCGTGGCGAGGAGCACTTCGTGCACGCCGCAGTGGAAGAGCGCCGGTGTCGGTCCCGCGAGCGTGGCCGTCTGCCGGGGCGGCACCGTCCAGGTCCGGTGGCGCATGCCTGCCGCCGTGTCCCGTGCCGGGTCGAGTACCCGGTCGCCGAGCGGTGGTTCCGCCCGGTCGCCGAGGAGGGCGGTCCACTCGTCGAGCTCCGCGACACGGTTGCTGCCGGTCGCTTCCTCGACGAGGAGCCTGGACCAGCGCCTGAAGGACGTTCCCACCGGGTCGAGCTCCGGCTTCCGCCCTGCGGTCGCCGCCTCGCACGCGGCGCGCAGGTCCGGGGCCAGGATCCGCCACGAGACGCCGTCGACCGCCAAGTGGTGGACCACCAGGGCCAGTCGGCCGACACGCTGCGGGCCCGCGTCCAGCCACACGGCCTGGACCATCACACCGGCGAAGGGGTCGAGCCGCAGGACCGCCTCCCGCGCGGCGCGCCCCGCGAGCTCGTCCAGGTCGTCCGGCGCGACCTCCGTCGCGTCGATGCGGGTGATCAGGCGAGCCGCGTCAACGGACCCGCGCTCGCCCACCACCAGGCGTGGCCCGTCACCCAGGCGTGGCCCATCGTCGCCGCCCGGCATGGCACGGGCCCGCAGCATGTCGTGCGTGTCGAGTACGGCGCCCATCCCCGCCGCGAGGGCTTCGCCGCCGAGACCCGCGGGAGTCCCCATCACCACCCACTGGGTGAAGCCGCCGCCGAGCGCCCGCTCGCCCAGGGCCCGCATCACCGGCGTCCAGGCCACCTCGCCCTCGCCCACGTCCGGCCCCGACACCCGTCCGGCGCCGAGCCTGACCACCCGGGCGAGGCCTTCCGGTGACCCGTGCTCGAACACGTCCTGGGCGCTGAAGAAGACGCCCGCCCGGCGTGCACGGCTCACGAGCTGCATCGAGCTGATCGAATCCCCGCCGAGCCGGAAGAAGTTGTCGTCGGCGCCGATCCGCTCCAGGCCGAGCACCTCCGCGAACAGGGCGCAGAGGATCTTCTCCGCCTCGCTGTGCGGCGCCCGGCCGGACACGTGGTCCGCGAAGTCGGGGGCGGGCAGCGCGGGGACGTCGACCTTGCCGTTCGGGGTGACCGGCAGGGTGTCGAGGGCGAGCACGGCCGCGGGCACCATGTAGTCCGGCAGCGCCTTTGCGGCGTACTCGCGTACTGATGGCCCGTCCACCGTCCGCGTGCCGGCTCCGGTGCCGTCGCGGGTGTCGGTGCCCACCACATAGCCGACAAGGCGGCGTTCCCCGCGCCCGTCCTGCTTGAGGATCACCACGGCCCGGTCGACGGCGGGATGTCCGGCGAGGGCCGCCTCGATCTCGCCCAGTTCCACCCGGAACCCGCGCACCTTCACCTGTGCGTCGGCCCTCCCGGCGTAGACGAGGTCGCCGGTGCCGGTCCTGCGCACCAGGTCCCCTGTCCGGTACATGCGCTCGCCGTGCGCGAACGGACTTGCCACGAAGCGCCGCGCCGTCAGCTCCGTCCGCCGCAGGTAGCCGCGCGCCAGGCCCGCGCCCGCCACATACAGCTCGCCCACCGTGCCCGCGGGCACCGGCCGCAGGAACCCGTCGAGGACGTGGGCGGAGGTGTTGGCGACCGGGCGGCCGATCGAAGGCTCCTCATGTGCGCCGAGAGCACGGCTGACGGTCGAGGCGACCGTCGCCTCGGTGACCCCGTACTCGCTGTAGATCTCGCGGTTCGCCGACCACTGGCCGCGCAGTTCATCGGAGACGGGTTCGCCGCCGATGACCAGGACGCGCAGCGCGGGCAGTTCCGCCGGCGGCAGCTGCGCCAGGAGCGTCGGAGTCATCGCGACGTGCGTCACCCGCTCCTTGCTCATCAGGTCGACCAGTTCCTCGCCGCTCGCTCGACGCCGCGCGGGCGGTGCGAGGACCAGTCGGCCGCCCGCGCACAGGACCGGCCAGATGTCCGACATGGAGACGTCGAAGCTCGGCGATACGAGTTGGAGCACCGCGCTGTCCGCGCCGATCCGGTAGCGCTCGATGCGGTCGGCGACGAGGTTGCGCAGGCCTCCGTGGGGGACTACCGCGCCCTTGGGGGTGCCGGTCGATCCGGATGTGTAGATGACGTACGCCGCGTTGGACGCGGTCAGTGGTGTGGGCCGCTCTCCGTCCCTCATCCGGCCGTCCGTGTGACTCGCCGCGCTCCGGGATGTCAACGGATCGTCCAGGACAACGAGTTGGCCGCCGTACTCGGTCGGCACCGCGTCGCGGGTCTCCTGCACGCAGACCAGGACCGGCGGGGCCACGTCGTCGAGCAGCGTGCGCAGCCGTGCGGCGGGAAGCCCCGGGTCCACGGGGACGTAGACACCGCCCGCGGTCGACACCGCGAGGAGCGCGGTCACCAGTTCCGCCGAGCGGTCCGCCAGAACGGCCACCCGCGTCTCCGGCCGTACTCCCCTGTCCGTCAAGTACCGGGCCAGGCCCGTGGCTCGGTCGGCCAGCTCGCGGTACGTCAGCGAACGCTCGCCGTCCACCACCGCTACCGCGGCGGGGGTGGCCGCCGCCTGCGCGGCGAAGAGTTCCGGTGCTGTCGGGGCGGGCGGGAGCTTGGGGTGGGGTTGGGGCTGGGGTTGGGGTTCGAATTCGGGCTCGGGTTCGAGGAGGGCTTCGGGGAGGACGTCGAGCCGCCCCACCGGCGCCGACGGGTCAGCCACCATCTGCTCAAGGACGCGCTTCAGCGAGGAGATCACGGCCTCGGCGCGGTCGCGTCCCACCACATCCGGGCGGTGCACGAGGAGCCCCCGCAGCCGGGTGTCAGGGACCACGATGAGCGCCATCGGGTAGTGGCCCCTGTCCTCGGGCTCCCCGACAGTACGGATGGCCAGTTCGGCGCCAGTGCCGGCGCCGTTCCCGTCCGGTGTCCGTGGAAGGTTCTCGAACACCACGAGCGTGTCGAACACCGCGCCGGCCCCCACCAGTTGACGGATCTCACGGAGGCCCAGGTGCTGCCCGGCCATCAGCCCGATCTGCCGCTTCCGCAGGTCCGCGAGCATCCCGGCGACCGACTGGTCCGCCGCGAGGCTCACGCGTACGGGCACGGTGTTGATGAACAGGCCGACCGCCGACTCGACCCCAGGCAACTCCGCGGGCCTGCCCGCCACCGGGGTGCCGAAGACCACGTCCGTGCGCCCCACGAGCCGGGCGAGGATCTGGGCCCACGCGCCCTGCACGACCGTGTTGACGGTGACGCCCTGGGAGCGGGCCAACTCCGCGACACCGCTGGTGAGTTCCTCGGTGAGCTGGAACGGCACCGGTTCCGGCACGACCTGTTCCCCGGCGGCTTCTTCGGGCACCACCAGCGTCGGCTGGTCCGCCCCGGCGAACGCCGTACGCCAGGCCTCGCGGGCCGCTTCCTTGTCCTGCCGGTCGAGCCAGGCCAGGTACTCCCGGTACGACGTCGTGGTGGGCAGCGCCCGGCCGTCGCCACCCGCCGCGTACACCTCGGAGAGCTCCGCGAAGACGACGTCGGTGGACCAGCCGTCCACGAGCGAATGGTGGACGGTGACGATCTGGCGGTGCCGGCCGGCGCCCAGACGTATCAGGAGCAGCCGCAGCAACGGCGCCGCCCGGAGGTCGAAGTTCTCGGCCCGCTCGGCCCGGGCGAGGCGTGCCACCTCGGCGGGCACGTCGTCCTCCGGCAGCTCCGACAGATCGGCCTGGCGCCAGGGCAACTCGGCCGTGGCCGCGACGACTTGCATCGTCTGGCCCGAGTCGCGCTGGTGGAAGCTCGCGCGCAGCACCGCGTGCCGGGCGAGCAGTGTCTGCCACGACGCGCGCAGCCGGTCCACGTCGAGGGGGCCGTCCAGGGCCAGCGTCCGCTGGCTCGCGTACACGTCCCGCCCGCCGTCCTGCCCGCCGTCGGCGAAGGTCGCGTGGAAGAGAATCCCCTCCTGCAACGGCGACAGCGGCCATACGTCCACCAGGCCGGGCACCGCGGCCCGCAGCCGGTCGGTCTCGCCTTCCCGGAGCTCACCCATGAGCGAACCGGCGGAACGTTCACGGACGGTTGCCTCCGTCCGCTCTCCGCGTCGTGCGATCGCGGCGAGGGACGCCGGTGTCGCGTGCTCGAAGACGTCCTCCGCCCTGAAGAGCAGGTGGGCGCGGCGGGCCCGTGCGGTCAGTTGCATCGACATGATCGAGTCGCCGCCCAGCTCGAAGAAGCTGTCCTCCGCGCCGACGCGCTCCAGGCCGAGCAGTTCCGCCATCAGGTCGCACAGGAGCGCCTCGGCTTCGGTGCGCGGCGCGCGCCCGGTGACCTTGGCCGCGAAGTCGGGTGCGGGCAGGGCGTCGCGGTCGACCTTGCCGTTGCGGGTCACGGGGAGGCTGTCCAGGGTGAGTACGGCGGCGGGGACCATGTACTCGGGCAGGGTCGTGGCGAGGCTGTCGCGTACGTGGCGGGGGTCGAGGCCTTCCGGGTCCTCGGGGACGACGTAGCCGACCAGGCGGCGCTCGCCCTGCCGGTCCTCGCGGGCGACGACGACCGCTTGGGCCACGGCGGGGTGAGCGGCGATGGCCGCCTCCACCTCGCCCAACTCCACGCGGAATCCCCGCACTTTGACCTGGGTGTCAGCGCGGCCGATGAAGAGCAGCTCACCGGCATCGGTCTCGCGCACCAGGTCGCCGGTGCGGTACATCCGCTGCCCCGGTGCGTACGAGCCCGTTGCGTACGGGCAGGCCACGAAGCGCTCCGCGGTCGGTCCCGGCCGGTTCAAGTAGCCCTGCGCCAGGCTCGATCCCGCCACGTACAGCTCCCCGACCGTGCCGACGGGCACCGGCCGGAGATCCGCGTCCAGGACGAAGGTCTGCCGGCGGGGCAACGGGCGACCGATCGGGAGTACGGAATCCGCCTCGTCGCCCGGCCTCAGCACATGCCAGGTCGCGCACAGGGTCGTCTCGGTCGGCCCGTACAGGTGGCGGACCGCCACGTCAGGGCAGGCCTCGCGCACGCGGGCCACCGAGCCCGGCGGCACCACGTCCCCGCCGGTGAGCACCTCGCGCAGTCCGGTGAAGCACTCCGGGGACTCCTCGGCCATGACGCGGAACGAACCCGCGGTCACGTGCACGGCGCTCACGCCGCTCTTCACGTGCTCGCGCACCTTCCGGCCGTCCACCGCGCCCGGCTCGGCGATCACCACGCGGCCACCGGCGGCGAGCGGCACCCACACCTCGAACAGCGTGACGTCGAAGGCGTGTGGGGCGTGCATGAGGACCGCGTCGTCCGGGCCGACCGCCCAGCCGTCCTCGCCCACCAGTGCCGCCACGCTTCCGTGCGGCACCGCGACGCCCTTCGGTGCCCCGGTCGAACCCGAGGTGTACATCACGTACGCCACGTCCCGCCCGTCCAACGGCGTGCGGACGTCCCGGCCGTCGCAGGCAGCCAGCGCCGCCCGCACCCGCGGGTCGTCCACCACCCGCACGGCGATGCTCTCCGGGAGCACGTCCCGGTTCTCCTCCGTGCACAGCGCCACCGCGGGAGCCGCGTCCCCGATGACGAGGGCGATGCGTGCCGCCGGGGAACCCGGGTCGACGGGGACGTAGGCGGCGCCCGCCCGCCACACGCCCAGAAGCAGCGCCACCAGGTCGGGGGACCGCTCCATCACCACCGCGACCCGGTCGCCGCGGCCGACACCCAGCGCGGCGAGATACGCCGCCCACTGACCGGACTGTGCCCACAACTCCCCGTACGACAGTGTCCGTTCACCCTCGACCGCCACCGCGCCGGGCGACGACTCCACCCGTGCGGCGATCAGCTCCGCCACCAGCGACGACTCCACCACTTCCCCCTTCAGGTCAGGCCGGGCGCTCAGCGCTCGTCCGGATCGGCACCGAGGCGCAGGATGTGCTCGCCGCCGACCGCCGGCGGGGGGCCGCTGCCGCCGAGCACGGGTCCGCTGCCGCCCAGGACGGGGCCGCCGCCGAGGACCGGGCCTTGCAGCACGCGCTCCTTGTGGGCGTCCGGGCCCGCTCCGTTGGTGCTGGGGCGGTTGAACTGCGTGTGGTACAGCTCGGCGTAGAGCCCTCCTGCCGCGAGGAGTTCGTCGTGCGTGCCGCTCTCGCGGACCTCGCCCTCGTCGATGACGAGGATCTGGTCCGCCTCGCGGATGGTGGAGAGCCGGTGGGCGATGACCAGGGATGTCCGGTCCCGTAACGCGGTGGTCAGCGCCTGTTGAATGGCCGCCTCGGACTCGGAGTCCAGGTGCGCGGTGGCCTCGTCGAGCACGACGACCGAGGGCGCCTTCAGGAGCAGCCTGGCGAGGGCGAGGCGTTGCTTCTCGCCGCCGGAGAGCCGGTAGCCGCGGTCGCCGACCACGGTGTCGAGGCCGCTGGGCAGTGAGCGGATCAGGTCCCCGATCTGGGCCGCGTCGCAGGCTCGGAGCAGATCGCGCTGCGTGGCGTCGGGGCGTGCGTAGGAGAGGTTCACGCGGATCGTGTCGTGGTAGAAGTGCGCGTCCTGGCTGACCACGCCGACGACGTCGCGCAGCGAGTCGAGGCTGACGTCGCGGAGGTCGTGGCCGTCGATGCGGACGCTTCCCGACGTCGGGTCGTAGAGGCGGGACACCAGATGGGTGGTGGTGGTCTTGCCGCCGCCCGACGGGCCGACGAGGGCCGTGAGTTTGCCCGCGGGCACCCGGAAGGTCATCCCGTGGAGCACTTCCGCCGTCTCCTTGGCCCGTTCGACCGCCGACAGCGCGTTGGACTCCAGCGAGGCCAGGGACACGTCACTGGCGCGCGGGTACCGGAAGGACACCTGGTCGAACTCGATCTCCGGCGCGGGGCCGTTGCCGGGGGCGGTGAGGGCGACGGGGTCCGGCTTCTCCTCGATGAGGGGCTTGAGGTCGAGGACCTCGAAGATCCGGTCGAAGCTGACCATCGCGGTCAGCGCGTTGGACTGCAGGGCGGACAGCTGTGTGATGGGCCCGTAGAGCCGGCCGAGCAGCGCGGCCAGGGCCACCAGCGTGCCGATGCGGAACACGTCGTCGAGCACCAGACGGCCGCCGACGCCGTAGACGAGGGCGGTCGCCAGTGACGCGAGCAGCGCCATGAAGATGAAGGAGAGCCTGCTGTAGACCGTCCAGATGATGCCGACCTGGCGCACTTCGCCCGCTCGGGCCTCGAACGCCGCCGCCTCCTCGCGCGGGCGCCCGAAGAGCTTGGCGAGCATCGCACCGCCCACGTTGAAGCGCTCGTTGATGATGCCGCCCAGTTCGCCGTTGGCCTGCATCTGCGCCCTGGAGTAGTGCGTCAGGCGCCGCCCCACATAGATGCCGGGGACGATGAACAGGGGCAGCATGGCGATGGAGACCAGGCTGATGAGCCAGGACAGATAGAACATCTCGGTGAGGACCAGGAGCACGGTCAGGACGCTGGTCGCGGAGACCAGCATGGTGGTGAGCGCCTGCTGGGCGAGCATGACGTCGCCGTTGAGGCGGCTCGCGAGCAGCCCCGTCTGGGTCCGGGTGAAGAACGCCATCGGCTGCCGCTGCACGTGCTTGAAGGCCTCGACCCGCAGATCGTGGCTCACGCCCTGTCCGATGCGCCCGGAGAAATAGCTCTGCACGAGCTGTGCCACCGCGTCGACGATGGCGAGTCCCGCCACGACGAGCGCGACGGTCACGATGACACCCGAGTCGTCCTTGAGAATTCCGTCATCGATGATCGTCTTGAGCAGCAGGGGCGTCGACACGATGATGAGGGAATCCACCACGGTGGTCATCAGCAGAAAGACGAACGCGAGCTTGTGCGGCTTCATGTAGGACATCGCCCGGCGCACTGATCCCGGCCGGAGCGATTGCTTCTGGGCCCCGGATTGCGGCCCTCCGACGGTAGGTCCACCAGGTCCTTGGGTGATCAACACGCGACGGAATCCTCCTGCCTCGGCATTACGGAATGGGACTCGCTGATATGTCGTGCAATTTGCTCACCGGCAGGACGATACCTTTCTGCTTTCCCGCCATCCAAGCCCTTAATTGGGCACGGGAATACCGGCGATCGGGCAGAGCGGCGCCCACCAGGAAATGCCCATGGTCAGCGAAACGTTCGTACTTCATGGAGTCGGCGTCCAACCGGGCGATCCGCTCAGTTGGACGCCCGGTTGAACCCCCGGTCGGACGCCCGGGGCGTCCTACGCCGTCTCGGCGACCTTGCGCTGGACGCGCACCGCGACCTCCGCCCACATCTCGGCGCACTCGTTGGCCAGGTAGGCCACGATCCGGCCGCAGTGCGGCGGGGCCTTGTCGATGATCTCGTCCCATTCCTCCGCGCTGATCGTATGGATGTTGAGCAGCCGCAGCAGGGTGCGGCCGGTCTCGCTGAAGCGCAGCGCCGGGTCCGCGTTCAGGCGCTTGAGGACGGTGGCACGATCCTGGCCCGCGTCACGGTCGGGCACCGCGGTGGGTCCGCCGCCGTTCCTCGGGACGCTCGCCATGCCCTCGCCGCCGCCCCGTTTCCCGCGCTGCGGCAGCGGGTCCTCACCGCGCATCATCCGGTTGCGTACGTCGCGGACCGTCTCCGGCGATATCGAAGCGACGCGCGCGATCTGGCGTAGGGACAGCTGCGGGTTCTCGGCGATGAGTTCGCTCGCCACCCTGCGTCCCTCGGTCCCGTCGACCGGGCGCACCCGGCCGTCGTGGCCGATCCTGCTCGCTTCGCCGGCCTGCTCGGCCGGGGCCCGTCTGCGGATCTCCGCGACGGTTCCCGGGGCGATGCCGCTGACGGAGGCGATCATCCGGTCGGACCACTGCGGGTGCGAGGCGATGATGCGCCCGGCGGCGCGTTTCCTGTCCGCCGTGGTCAGCGGCAGACCGTGCGTGACGTTGGACTCGACGGCGAGGACGAAGGCGTCGGCCGTGTCCCCATCGAAGAACTTCACCGCGATCTTGCGTTGTCCCCGCAGTTCGGCGGCCCGCAAGCGGTGCAGTCCGTCGATGACGCGCATGGTCGAGCGGTGCACGGTGATCGGCGGCAGCGGACTCTGCACCACCGCGAGCGCCTCCACGTGTTCCTGGTCTATTCCGGAGATTCGCGGCGAGTCGGCCGTCGACAGTGAACCGATCTCCACTTCGACGACCATGAGTTGGTCGATCTGCGCATGCCCAGGTATTGCCAACTGAAATCCCCCTAGTGATCTGATGTCTCCCGTGCGCGATTGACCACCCGCTGGTCAGGATCGGCGCGGTACCCGGGAGAGATCGACCATGAAGTGAAAGCTGAGGCGCGCTCAGAAGAATGGTTCGCCCGGTGTCCGGGCGAAGAACGAGGTGCGCGGAAATACATCACCGCCACTGCGGTGATGAGCCCGAGCCGCACATCTCTCGTCGATTCGCAGAACTACACCCGCACTCGGCGCCACTTCCCCTCCGTCGGGATTCCGATCCGTTCCTGAAATGGAGCGGAATCCCGCTGGCCGAACCACGCTCACCCTAACAACGCGCTTATCTGCCTGGTACCCCTCACTAGCAGAATTGATCTAGCGCCTCAAACCCCTATTCACCCCTATCGGGTGCCGCCACCGACCCCGGCTCGCTCCGCCGGCCGCGTGAGGGTGCGGCCCATCAGCGGTGACAGGACCGCGGCGATGTTCGCGAGCTCACCGATCTCCGCGCGTGTCACGGCCTGATCGCCGTCGCACAGCGCCGTGCTGGGGTCGGGATGTACGTCGATCATGACGCCGTCGGCCCCTACCGCGATGGCGGCGCGAGTGAGGGGGACGACGAGGTCGCGGCGGCCGCCCGAGTGCGAGGGATCCACGATCACCGGCAGGTGGGAGAGGCGCTGGACGACCGGCACGGCGCTGATGTCCAGGGTGTTGCGGGTGGCGGTCTCGAAGGTACGGATGCCGCGCTCGCAGAGCACGATGTCGAGGTTGCCCCGCTGCGCGATGTACTCCGCGGCCATCAGCCACTCCTCGATCGTGGCGCCGAAGCCGCGCTTGAGCAGCACGGGCCGTCCGGCGGCGCCGACCGCCTGGAGGAGTGCGAAGTTGTGCATGTTGCGGGTGCCGATCTGCAGCATGTCCGCGTAGGGGGCGACCAGTTCGACGCTGGCCGGGTCGATGACCTCGGTGACCACCGGGAGCCCCGTCTCGTCCCTGACGTCGGCGAGTATCCGCAGCCCGGTCTCGCCGAGCCCCTGGTAGGCGTACGGGGAGGTGCGCGGTTTGAACGCCCCGCCGCGCAGCAGCGCGGCCCCCGCGGCCTGGGCCATGTGCGCGGCGGCCAGGGTCTGTTCGGGGCTCTCCACCGCGCACGGTCCCGCGATCACGGTCAGGGTGTCGGGGCCGATGGGCACGCCTCCCACCCTGATCACCGACCGGTCGGGGTGATGCTCGCGGCTGACCAGTTTGTACGGCACCGAGATCCGTACGACGTCCAGGACGCCTCGGCGGTTGGACAGATTGAGGGCGTCGAACGCCTCCACGTCCCCCACCAGACCGACGATGGTGCGGGTCACTCCGCGGCTGACGAACGCGTCACCGCCCGCCGCCCTCACCAGTTCCACGACCGCGTCCACGTCTTGCTGTGTGGCCTCGGGGGCCATCACGACGACCATTGGGGTTCCTCCCGTTGCTGGGGACGGCTTCGCCATGTCCGGCGGCACCTTCGGACGGGGGGATCCATCAAGCGCCGCACCAACGGTAGGAGTTCAGGGTCCGCCTCTCAAAGCATGTCCGGCGCATCGTCCAACTGCTCAATTTCCAGGGCGGGTTGGGACCGATCCGTCCGGGGCGGGAAGGAGACCTCCACCACGAGCCCTCCTCCGGGACGCGCCTGGGCCCTGATCACGGCGTCGTGGGCGGTGGCGATGGCGCGGACGATGGAGAGGCCGAGCCCGTGATGTCCGTCGCCCGCGGTGCGGCCGAGCCGCTGGAAGGGTTCGAAGAGCTGCTCCACCTGCTCCGGCGGCACCTCTGGGCCGGAGTTGGCCACGGCGACGACGGCCCGCCCGGCGTCGGTGCGGGTGGTGACCTCCACGTGCCCGCCGGGGGTGTTGTAGCCGGTCGCGTTCTCGACGAGGTTGGCCACCAGGCGTTGGACGAGCGCCGAGTCACCCGACGCTTCGGCGGTCCCGGTCGTGGTCTCGACGCGCAGACCGCGCCGCCCGGTCTCCGCGCGCGAGGCGTCCACGACCTCCTCGGCGATGACCGCGAGGTCGAGTGGCTCGCGGTGGTCGAGGCCGCGCTCGCTGCTGGACAGGGTGAGCAGCGACTCCAGGAGGCGGGCCTGCTGCTTGCTGATCTCCAGGAGCCGTTCGAAGTTCGACCGGAACGACTCGCGGGTGGCGTCGCGGTCGATGAGGGACTCCTCCAGGAGCGCGTGCTCCAGGGTGAGCGGCGTCCGCAGCTCGTGCGCGGCGTTGGCGACGAAGCGTTTGTGGGAGTCGAGGGCCGTCTCCAGGCGGCCCAGGAGTCCGTCGACGGTGTCGGCCAGGTCCTTCAGCTCGTCGGCCGGGCCGACCACGGCGAGACGCTCGTGCATGTTGCGGGCCGAGATGCGCTGGATGGTGCCCGTCATCGTGCGCAGCGGGCGCAGGACGCGCCCGGCGACCAGCCACCCGAGCCCGATCGCGATCACGGCCATGATCGCGAGCGCGATGCCCGACTGGACCTGCAAGTGGTCCATCTCGATCTCGTGCTGGCGGATCGCCTGGTCGCGCAGCTGCTGGGTGATGTCGTTGAGCTGGACGGAGGAGTTGGCGTCGGGATAGCCGAGGTACAGGCGCCCGTCGGCGCCCGGTTCCAGCACGGGTTCGCCGCCCCGGTTCTTGACGAGGACGAGGTTCGCCGGTGTGCGGGCGACGAGCAGATTGGTGATGGCGAGCAGGACCACGCCCGAGGCGACGAACAGCACTCCGTACAGGAGTGTCAGGCGGACGCGGACGCGCCGCGGCAGCAGTCGGCGGGCGAGTCCCGGGGCCAGGGCGATGAGCGTGGGCAGGCGCATGGGCATCTCAAATCCGGTAGCCGCCCCGAGGAACGGTCTCGATCACGGGCGGGTCGCCGAGCTTGGGGCGCAGCCGGTTGATGGTCGCCTTGACCGTCGTGGTGAACGGATCGGCCGCCTCGTCCCACACCCGCTCCAGGAGTTCCTCCGCCGACACCACCCGGCCCTGGGCGGCGAGCAGGTATTCGAGTACGGCGAATTCCTTGGGCGTCAGCGCGAGCCGTACCCCGGCACGGGAGGCGATGCGCTGCGCGGGGTCGAGCCGCAGGTCGCCCTGGACGAGGATCGGCGGCAGCGCCGGCTGCGAGCGCCGGGCGAGCGCGCGGATGCGGGCGACGAGTTCGGCGTACGCGAAGGGCTTGGGGAGGTAGTCGTCCGCGCCGAGGCTGAACCCCTCCACCCGGTGGGCGATGGTGCCGGACGCGGTGAGCATGAGCACCCGGGCGTGCATCGGCTGGGCGGCCAGTGCGATGCAGACCTGGTCCCCGTGGACGCCAGGGAGGTCGCGGTCGAGCACGACCACGTCGTAGTCGACGACGGTCGTGCGTTCCAGCGCGTCCGAGCCGTCATAGACGACGTCGACCGCCATCCCCTCGCGGCGCAGCACCCGCGCCACCGAATGCGCGAGTTCGGCGTGATCCTCGACCACCAATACCCTCATCGCCCCCTCCTCGCACGGCACGTCACGAACGGAGGGGAGGGTTCACGGGGAAGGCAGCGGCAGTGGCTGATCATGCGGCACCACGTTGCCCGATCCCACGTCACACACCGGTCACAGCTCCGGCGACGGCCCCCCGTCAACGCGCTCTCGTGTCCGACCTGCTGCTGTCGAAAGCGTACCGCCGCGGTGGCGGATCCTCCGGTCACAGATTCGCGGACCGCAGTGTGACCGGCCGCCGCGTAGAAACGGAAAACGCATCGCGGAGCAACACAGACGCATGCGGAACGAGCCCACTCGGTACGGGAGAGGAGATGCAGGCCGTGGTCACCAACCCGCGCGGCGACCTGCACCTCCCGCACCGTCTAGACCACGCGCAGACGGTCGCGGGCATCGCCGTCCTTCCGCCCCTCACGGTGCCCTTCGCGGTGCCCCTCCCGCCTGCCGGGGCCCGCGACGGGCACGGGAACGGGGCTGAGTTTCGCCGCCAGGTCAGCCCGGCGCTGGACGGCGAGCTTGCGGTAGGCGCGCGTGAGGTGCTGCTCGACGGTGCTGATCGTGATGAACAGCTTGTCGGCGATCTGCCGGTTGGTGTGGCCGCGGGCCGCGAGCGTCGCCACGCGCAGCTCCGCGCCGCTGAGGTCGTCGGCCTTGCGGCGGGCTCCGGACGGCCACGGCTGCTCGGCAGCAATGGCGGCGCCGGTGTCGGCGACCGGCAACGCCCTGGGGACGGGAACCCCGCACTCCCGTCCCAGCTGCTGCGCCTTGCGGGCCAGAGCCCGTGCCTGACCGCCGTTGCCCAGCTCGCGGTGGGCGCGGGCCAGCTCGTCCGTCGCGCGGGCCAGTTCCAGGCGGTGACCGCGCTCCCGCAGGACCTCGATCGCTTCGCCCAGGAGCACGGGCCTGCGTCCGGGGTGGAGCGCGCTCGCCAGGACCCGCAGCGAGACGCCACGCGTCCAGGCGTGCCCGGCGCCTCCCCCGTCGGCCATGGCCAGTTGCTCCTGCGCGAGCGCCCTGGCCCGGGCGGCCTCGCCGAGCCGCAGATGGGCCTCGGCCGCGTCCGTCCGCCACGGAACCAGCGCGGGCAGGTCGAACTCCCAGCGGGTCATGAGGTCGCCGCAGGTGTGGAAGTCGTCGAGCGCGGCATAGGGGCGCCCGGCGGCAAGGTAGTAGTGACCGCGCGCCCGGAGGTAGAGCAGCCCGTCGGGGGTGTGGAACGCCGTCTCCGGTACGGGGACGCTCAGTTGGGCAGCGGCCTCCTCCAGGCGGCCCATGGCGGTCTTGGTGAAGACCGAGGTGGCGACCGGCGATGCGACGGCCACACCCCAGCCCTCGTGCGGGACGAGCGTGATCGCCAGGTGCGCCGACTCCTCCGCCGCGGCGAGCCCGCCGAGCCTGAGTTCGATGCGCGCCTCGGTCGCGGCGAGCAGGGCCTGCCACATGGGTGCGTGGCGGTCGGCGGCTTCCTTGCGGAGGGTCTCGCACCAGAAGGCCGCGGTGTCCAGGCGGTCGGCCAGGACAAGGGAGTTCAGGGCCACGACGAGCGCGGTCAGCGTGCCGTCGTCGAGGCGGGTGCTCTGCAGGATCTGCTCCGCCCTGACCACCACGTCATCGCCCGCCCCGTCCAGTACGGCCTTCATCAGGGTGGCCGCGCGCTGATGGGGACTGCGCGCGGGCGTTCGCACGCACCGCTCGGCTTCACCGTGGCGGGCGCGGGCACGCGCGGAGCCCGGGAGACCGGGATATTCGTACGCCATCCAGGACCGGACGCAGTCGAGCCGGCGCGAGGTTTCCGCACCGGGTTGTCCGCAGGCCTCGGTGCCGGTGCCGCCCCGCTCGACGGCGTCGAGTACCTCCAGGGCCGGCTCGGCCTGCCCGAACCACAGCAGGTGGCCGACGAGTTCACCGGCCTGCCGGTGGCCGAGTCCGCCGTCGAGCGCGTCCGCGGTGAGCTCGGGCAGGTGCCGGGCCGCGGTGGCCGGGTTGAGCCGCCAGCCGGCCCGGATCAGCGCCTCCCTGATGGCCACGGACTGCCGGGCGTCGGTGCAGGTGTCGCGGGCGGCGCGCAGGCAGGTGAGGGCCAGTTCGACCTCGTCGTCCGCGAGCGCGCGCTCGGCGGCCTCGAAGAGCGTGCCGAGCGCCCACGCGGCGTCGATGGGCTCGGCCGCGATCAGATGCTGCACCACCACGGTCGCCGCCTCGCCGTGCTCGTGCAGCACTTGGGCGACGCGGGCCTCGAGGCGGGCGCGATGTGCGGGCTCCATGCTCCGCAGGACCGCGGCCCTGCCCGCTTCGTGGCGGAACCAGCCGGAGTCGAGCAGTCCCGCGTCGTTCAGGGCGCGCAGGCTGCGGTGGACCGACTCCCGGCTGGTTCCCAGGACTTCCACCAGTTCGGCGAGCGGCACGTCCTGGCCGACCACCGCGAGGGCCCACGCCGTACGCCGCGTCGACACGTCACTGCGGTACAGGCCCGTGGCGACGGCCTGTGCGAAGGCTTCGCCCGGCACCAGAGCCGCGGAGCCGCACTCGCCGCCTCCCGCCGCACGGTGGTCCTCGATCAACGCCCGGGTCAGGAGCGGGTTCCCGCCGCCCGTCCGGTGAAGGTCCGAGACGAGCTGGCGCGTCCCCCACCCGTCGCCCCCGAATTCGGAGATCATTTCGGCCACTCCCTGCCGCTCCAGTGGTCCGAGCCTGATATTGCGGCAGCCCGGCAGACGCAGCAAGTCGACGTGTAATCGCGTATTTCCGGCCAGAAATCCGCTGTTCTCTCCCAGGACCACCAGAATGCGGCTGGCGTCGAGCCTGCGGGCCAGGTACAGGACGCATTCAAGAGAGTGGCCGTCGGCATGGTGCACGTCGTCGATGCTGAGCACCACCGGCCTTTCCCTGGACTGTTCAAGGACAATCCCGCAGAGCTTGGGAACCTCATTCATCACGACCGCGGGCACCACCCCCTCGGCCCGCCGAATCTGCGTGGCCACCGCCATCAGGTCCACAAGGCGAGCCGCACGCTTGGCGTCGGCCCCCGGCAGATCCGCGCCGAGCAGCAACTGCCCCATCACGCCAAGAGGCAGGTCACTCTCCGCCTCCGACGCTGTGGCCTGCAAAAACAACGCCCCGGCAGCGGTTGCGCGTTCACCGAAAGCCCGCAGCAGCGCGGTTTTCCCACTGGCCACCGCGCCGCTTACCAATAGCACTCCGCCATGCCCCGCCATAGAGGCGTTGAGCATGCCGTCCATGATCGAGAACTCTTCCTCACGGTCCACCAAGTTCATGAGCCGACTTCTCCCCCGCGCCTGACGGCTGATCCTGGAGCGGCCGGGCGTTCAGCCGGATCTCACCTTTCGACTTGCCCGGCCACTTGCTTGAAGACTCTGCCATATCTGAAAATCAACCACCAGCGTCATTTGACTCAATGATGTCGAATAACCGTCGCGAACGCGCCACTTGGCCGACGACCGGACTTCCCTGTTCCATATCTACGGGAAACTCCTGCGGTATTGCCGATGATGCGGAAACCAATGGAATTTCGGCAGGCTCACCCGGGTCCGCGCGAAGGGACGGCAGAGGCGGCGGAGAACACCCGTGACGGCTGAACCGAGAGGACGATTGGCGCGATCGGCACGGCCCGGTCACACGGGGTGTGACTGATTCATCGCCCTCGCGCACCCGACTCCATGGACTGGCGCCCCCGACTCCATGGACTGGCGCCCCCGACTTAATGGTCTGGCGCACCCGACTTCATGGACTGGCGCACCCACGCCCCAACACCCCATGCCCCAGGTGATGTTGCTGTGGCAGACTGCGGCGACCCAAGCGTCTCTCAGCAGCAACGGAGTACGTCATGACCGCAGGTGCGCCCAGGCCGACGATCGACACCAGCAAGCCGCATCCCGCGCGTGTCTACGACTGGCTGCTCGGCGGCAAGGACAACTACCCCGTCGACGAGGCCGTGGGCGAGAAGCTGCCGCCCGAGGCGAAGGACGGGGCGCGGCAGAACCGCGCGTTCATGCACCGCGCGAGCGCCTGGCTCGCCACCCAGGGCGTGGACCAGTTCCTCGACATCGGCACCGGGATCCCCACCGCGCCGAACCTCCACCAGATCGTCCAGGAGATAGTGCCGTCGGCACGGGTCGTCTACACCGACAACGACCCCATCGTGCTGCGTCACGCGGAGGCCCTGCTGGTCAGCCACCCCGAGGGGATGACCGACTACATCCAGGCGGATGTCCGTGAGCCGCTGGAGATCCTCGGACACGCCCGCGGCCTCCTCGACTTCGACCGCCCGATCGCCCTCTCCCTCATCGCTCTCATGCACTTCCTGCCCGACGACCAGGACCCGTACGGCATCGTGAGCACGCTCCTGGACGCCCTGCCCTCCGGCAGCCACCTGGTGCTCTCGCATGCCGCGTCCGACATCTTCCCGGAGCTGGCGGAGCAGGTCACCGCCGAGTACGCGAAGGGCGGCATCAAGCTCGGCTTCCGGACCCGCGCCGAGGTAAGCCGCTTCTTCGAAGGACTCACCCTCGTCGAGCCGGGCCTGGTGACGGCCCCGGACTGGTTCAAGGACGCCGCACGGCCGGAAGCGGAGGGCAGCGGCGTCTACGCGGCGGTGGCGCGCATCCCCTGACGGACAAGGGGCTGATCGCCGACGAACCCGGCGAGGGCTCAGCGCGGCGTCCCCACTGCCAGGAGCTTGATTGACGATCAGCGAGGGCGGGCATCACCGTGGGGCAGCATCGGCCGCGCAAGACATGCCGTGGCCCCGGTGAGCGGAATGTCGTCGCGAGCACGCCGGTTGTCCCAGGGGAGGGAAGTGAGTCGCCATGCGTGCGCACAAGCGCGCCCATCGGCACGTCGCCCGCGTTGAGTACGTACTGCCACAGGAAGCCGCATCGGCCGGCCGGGCGCGGAAGTTGACCTCCGCGTTCCTCACCCGGCCCCGTCGGCATCTGACAGAGGTGGACTCCGAGCGGGTGGACGACGCCACACTGATCGTGTCGGAACTCGTCGCCAACGCGACCCAGCACGGCCACAGCCCCTGCCGTCTGCGCCTTGAGGTGTCCGACGACAAGGTGACGGTCGAGGTCCACGACGCGAGTCCCGTCGCCCCGCGCGTGCTCAAGCCGAGCACCGAGCGGGACAGCGGACGGGGCCTCGCGATGGTGCGTCACCTCGCCGCGCGCCTGGAGGTCGTCGGCAGCGGACGACGCGGCAAGGCCGTTCGGGCGGTGCTCGCCTGAAGCCGTTCGGGCGGTGCTCGCCTGAGGCCATTCGAGTGCTGCTCGCCTGAGGCCATTCGGGGGGGTGCGGCCGACGGCGCTGTGCGTCGCGGCCTCGCCTGCAACCTCCTCGCAACCTTGCCCGGAGTTGGATGGGCCCATGACCGATACTCCACGCGTGGAGCTGACCCCTGCCGCCGCCGATCTGCTGCGGCGGCTGCGCGAGGCCCACGGCCCGCTGATGTTCCATCAGTCCGGCGGATGCTGCGACGGCAGCGCGCCCATGTGCTATCCGGAGGGTGAGTTCCGCACCGGCGACTCCGATGTGCGCCTGGCGTCCCTGACCGTGGAAGGGGTGGCGGAACCGGTCGCCTTCTGGATGTCGAAGAGCCAGTACGACGTGTGGAGCCACACCCGGCTGATCGTGGACGTAGTGCCGGGCCGTGGCAGCGGCTTCTCCCTCGAAGCCCCGGAAGGCGTACGTTTCCTCATCCGTTCCCGGTTGGTCGGCACCTAGCCACCGCTCCTGCACCCGTCCGGCGCTCCCCTCTGGTGCACTTTCTGACCGACCCTCAGACTGAGGCGGTTGGTCGGCCAGGAAGACTTCAGGGGGCATGCGTGACATCACGGCGCAAGCACATCTTGGGACGGTTCAGAACGGCGAGAGCGGCGCTCTCGATAATGACGGCATTCGGCACGCTGGCCGGTGCGGCCCTGATGGGGGCGGCACCGGCCGGCGGCGTGGAGGCGGACGGGAAGACGGCCGCGTCGCGGATCGCGCCGGGCGTGCAGTACCGGTACTTCGACATCCCGGCCTCTCACGGCATGGCACGCGCGCATCTGCTCGACGTCGACCTGAGCGATCCGCGCACGGGCGTCGACCTGCTCTATCCGGGGGCGGTGGGCGCCCGCTCCGTCGTCTCCGCGCTCGCGGACAACGCGGGAGCGGTCGGCGGGATCAACGGCGACTTCTTCAACATCTCCGAGACCCAGCATCCCGGCGTAGAGCCCACCGGCGCGCCCGTCGGCCCCGCGGTCGCACGCGGCCGGGCCCTCAAGGCGGCGGTGCCGAACGGTCAGCGCTTCGGGCCCGCGATGCCTCCCGGCGTGACGACCCAAGCCGTGCTCGGCGTGGGCTTCGACCGCCGGGCCCGCATGGACAACCTCCGCCTCGACGGTGAAGTACGGACCCTGGAGACACGGTTGCCGCTCGGCGGGCTCAATCAGTACGCCCTCCCGGTGGGTTCCGTCGGCGCGTTCACCAGCGACTGGGGCAGTACATCGCGGGTGCGCTCCACCTGCGGCACGGACACGAACCGCGGCGCTCCCTGTAGCACGGACACCCACGAGGTGGCAGTCCGCGGCGGCCGTGTCGTGGACTCCGCGGGCACACCAGGCAGCGGTCCGGTCGCCCGCGGCACGACGGTCCTCGTGGGACGTGAGGCGGGTGCTCAGGAGTTGCGCAAGCTCGCGATCGGCGACCGGGTTGCGGTCAGGCACCGCCTGGTGGCGGCCGAGTCGCGCGTCGCGTTCCGCTTCGCGCTCGGCGGATTCCCCGTCCTGCGCGACGGCGCCCCGCTGCCGGGCCTCGACTCCGTCACATCGGCCGTGCGGACGGCTGCGGGAATCTCCGACGACGGCCGACGCCTCCTGCTGCTCTCCCTGGACGGCTCCCCTGAGTTCCGCTCGGGGCTGACCATCGCCGAAGTCGCGGACACCCTGCGGGGGTTGGGCGCGCGGGACGGCTTCAGCCTGGACGGCGGAGGCTCCTCCACCCTGGCCTCGTCCACCACCCTGGTCGCGAGGGCCCCGGGCGCGGAGTCCGTCACCGTACGCAACAACCCGAGCGGCGGCGTGGAACGCGCGGTGCCGAACGGGATCGGCGTGTTCTCCGGGGGCTGATCAGGGCTGCAGGCCGCTGACGATGTCCGCGGCGGCCGTGACCCCGTTGTGAATGGTCGGCGCCATGCTCGAACTCGCCAGATAGAAGCCGAGCAGCGCACAGACCAGGGCGTGCGAGAACTTCAGCGCGCCGTTGCGCAGAAAGACCACTGCCAGGATCACGAGCAGCAGCACCACAGAGACCGAAATGGCCATGGGGACAACCTCCTCCGCCACGTCAACACCGCGGCTTTCGGCCGAGTGTGGCGTAGCGGAGGGACCGTCCGGGCGACCGGCATGTCCTCCGAACGGGTGTTATGTGCGGGGGCGTTGCTTCAGCCGCGCCGGGACCTACTGCCTGTGGGCGTCGAGGAACGCTTCGAGCCCCGCCAGGTCGTCCGTGTTCAAGTGGTCGACGCCGGCAGCGAGGAGCTCACCCCATACCGCGTCGCGTGCCGGGCCCGCCAGGTCGGGCGTCGCCCAGAAGCGGACGCGCTGCCCGCGCTTGTGGGCGGCTCCGACGATGGAGCGCAGCTTGTCGCGCTCGGCGGCGGGGATCGCGCCGACGCCCCGCCAGCTGAAGTTGAGCGTCCAGTTGTCGCTGATCAGCGGGATGAACGAGGCGGGCGCCGGGCCGCCCAGGTCGGCGAGGCGGCCGTCGTAGAAGGCGCGGCGCACGCGCTGGGCCTCCATCGGCGCGCGGGCGGCCCGGTCACCGGATATGACGGCCATCACGGGTCCGCGGCGCACCTTGCCGTGGGAGTACGTGGTGAACAGGTGCCGGTAGCGCCGCAGATGCCGGTCGAGTTCCAGGTACGTCGCCGCGCCCTCGGTCTTGATGTCGATCAGGAGCTGGAAGGGAGTGCGGTGGTAACCGCGGTACACGGAGCCGTGGTTGGCGCGCACGCGGGCGGCCAGGGGGTCCAGGTAGAGGTATTCGAGGGTGCGGGCGGGATCGAGGTCTATGGGGTCGTGCGCGACCAGGAGCTGACCGTCGACGAGGTAGATGTCGGCCTCGACGCTGCCGAAGCGGTGGTCGAGCGCGTCGAACAGGGGCCGGGGGTGCTCGTAGTCGTTGTGCGCGTGGGCGCGGATGAGGGGGCGTGGGTGATGCCCTCGCTCGGTGGCCTGGGCGTACGTGGGGACGGCGGCGGTGCCGGCGAGTGCGGCGCCGATGGTCAGGGCTCTACGACGGGTGATGAGTGCCACGGAGACTCCCGGGAAGGGGCGATGACGACGGGCGGGCCTCAGTGAGTATGAGGCCATGCTCGCGTCAAGAAACCCCTTCGGGCCGGGAGTTGGCGCTATCGACGCTCTGCGTTAACTCCGGACGCGTCACGCGTCGCGCGGTGTCTCTCCCACCAGCTCGGCCCAGTGGACGGTCCGCTCGCACCACCGCTCCAGGAGCACCCGGTCGTGCCCGACCGCGAGCAGTCCGGCGCCGCTCTCGCGCCGGTACTCCTCCACGGCGTGCACGAGTGCCGCCGTCGTCGAGGCGTCGAGCATCGCCGTCATCTCGTCGCAGATCAGCCAGCGCGGGCGGAGCACAAGGGCGCGGGCCAGGCAGGCGCGCTGGAGCTGGCCGTCACTGACCTCGTGCGGCCTGCGGCCCAGGAGGTCCTCGCCGAGGCCGACCGTGGCCGCCAACTTCCGTACGCGCTCGGTGGCTTCGCTGCTGCGGCCGGTCGCACGGAGCGGCTCGGCGATCAGGTCCGTGAGGGTGAGGCGCGGGTCGGCGGAGAGGCGCGGCTGCTGGAAGACGACGCCGAAGGCGGTGCGCTGGGCGCGGGGGGCGCGGTGCCGCCAGCCGCGGGCGGGCTCGCCGTCGATGACGACGCGGCCCGCGTCGGGCTTGTGCAGCAGGGCGGCCACCCGGGCCAGGGTCGACTTGCCGCAGCCGCTGGGGCCGAGGAGTCCGACGGAGGCGCCGGGCGCGAGCGTGAGGTCCACGCCGCGCATGACGGGGGCGCGGCGGTCGTATCCGGCGGTGATGGAACGGAGTTCAAGCACGGGGTGCCTCCAGCACGGCCGCCGTGTGGGGGTGGTGGCAGGCGACTCCGGCCACGGCCTGCGGCACGGTCCCGCAGGCCTCGTCCGCTCCGGAGCAGCGCGCGGCGAAGGCGCATCCCGTCGGCAGCGCGGAAAGTTCGGGCGGCATGCCGGGGATCGGCGTGAACTCCCGCTCCGGGAGGGCGTTCAGGAGGCCGCGCGCGTAGGGGTGGCGGGGGCCGGGGGTGCCGAAGAAGTCCTCGGCGTCGGCGAGTTCGACTATGCGGCTGGCGTACATCACGGCGACGCGGTCCGCGATGCGTTCGGCGGCCGCCAGGTCGTGGGTGATCAGGAGCAGCGCGCGGTCGTCACCGACGTGCTTGCGCAGCTCGTCCACGGTGCGGTCGACGAGGTCGCGGTCGAGGCCCGTCGTCGGTTCGTCGGCGAGCAGCAGGGGCGCGTCGCCGATGAGCGCGAGCGCGGTGGCGGCGCGCTGGGCGAGTCCGCCGGAGAGTTCGTGCGGGTAGCGGTCGAGGTGCCCTGCGGGGAACGCGGCGCGCTCGGCGGCGGCTTCGGCCGCCTTGCGCAGCTGCGGGCGGCGCACGTCCGCAAGTTCCCGCAGGGTCTCCTCCAGCTGGGCGCGGACCGTGCGTACCGGCGTCAGGTGCGCGGCCGGGCTCTGCGGTACGAGACCGACGCGACGCCCGCGGACCGTACGGGCCAGGGTGCGCTCGTCGGCGGTCAGGAGGTCCACGTCGCCGATGAGCGCGGACCCGGCGGTCTCCGCGTTCTGCGGGAGCAGCCCGAGCAGCGCCGAGGCGAGCACGGACTTGCCGCAGCCGCTCTCGCCGACGAGGGCCAGGCACTCCCCGGCCGCCAGGTCGAAGTGGGCGTCGGTGACGGCGGAGACGAAGGTGTCGCCGCGCATGCGGAACCGTACGGAGAGTCCTCGTACGGAAAGCACCGGGGACGAGACGGGCTCGGTCACGGCGGTCACAGCATCAGCTCCGATCGGCGCCGGGGATTGATCCGTTCCCGCCAGGCGCCCGCGAGGCCCGCGATCGCCAGGGTGGGCACGATGATGAACAGGCCGGGGAAGAGCGTCGGCCACCAGTCCCCGGCGAGGAGCGAGCCGCGCGCGCTCTGCACGAGGGTGCCGAGGCTCGCCTGGTGGGTGGGGAGTCCGAGCCCGAGGAAGGACAGCGCGGACTCGTGCCAGATGGCGTGCGGGACCATCAGGACGGCGGCGAGTCCGGCCTGCGGGAGCACGCCGGGCAGCAGATGGCGCACGGTCACGCGCATCCGCGACGCACCGCCGGAGATGGCGGCGTCGACGTACGGACGCGAGCGCAGGGAAAGGACCTCGGCGCGCACGATGCGGGCCGTGGACAGCCAGTGCGTGAGCGCCACCGAGACGACCACCGGCCATACGCCCGGTCGGAACATCGCCACGATGAAGATGCCGAGCAGCAGGTGCGGTACGGACGAGAAGACGTCCACGAGCCGCATCACGACCCGGTCGACCCAGCCGCCCGACGCGGCGGCGAGCGCGCCCACGGCCGTGCCGATGACGGTCGCGACGACGGCCGCCACCACACCCACGAGGAGCGAGACCCGCAGCCCGTACACGCAGCGCAGGAGCAGATCGCGCCCTACGTCGTCGGTGCCGAAGGGGTGGTCCCAGGACGGCGGTTGAAGCTTGGCCGCGAGGTCCACGGCCTGTTCGTCGAGGTTCACCAGAGGCGGCACGACGAGGACGGCGAGGACGACGGCCGCGACGATCACCGCGGAGGAACGGACCCGCCACGCGCGCGTGGAGCGAGCCTTCGAGGCGCTCCCCAGGGAGGCACGCCATGTGGTCGTCTCAGCCATCGAATCCCACCCTCGGGTCGGCGAGGCCGTACAGCAGGTCGGCCAGGAGGTTGCCCAGGAGCACCGCGGCCGTGGCGAGGACGGTGAGCGCGGCGAGCAGCGGGAAGTCCACGGCGGTCGCCGCCGACACGGTGGCCGCCGCGATGCCGGGCCAGCTGAAGACGGTCTCCACCATGAGCGCACCGGTGATCAGTTCGGGCACGCGGGAGCCGATCAGCGTGAGCACCGGCAGCATGCCCGAGCGCAAGGCGTGCCCGAGGAGGACGGTCCGTTCGGCGAGGCCACGCGCGCGTGCCCCACGGACGGGGTCGTCACCGAGCGCGTCGCCGACCCCTTGGCGTACGTAGAGGACGAACCACGGCAGCTGCGAGATCGCCAGGACGGCGGCGGGCAGCACCAGATGGCTCGCGACCTGCCCGGCGGTGACGGCCGAGCTCGCGGTGTCCGTGAGCCCGCCGGACGGCAGCACCCCGAGCTTCAGGGCGAACAGCCAGACGGCGAGCAGGCCGATCCAGAACGGCGGGGCGGCTTCGAGCGTGTACGCGAGCGAGGTCACGGCGCGGTCGAGCCAGCCGCCGGGGCGGCGCGCGGCGAGGACGCCGAGCGTGGTGCCGACGAGGATCGCGAGCAGGAACGCGGTGGCGGCGAGCAGCACGGACCAGCCGATGCGCTCACCGATGACGTCCGAGACGGGCTGGCGCAAGGTGCTCGAATCCCCGAGGTCACCGTGCACGGCCGACGTCAGCCAGTCCCACCAACGCTGCACGAGCGGCTGGTCGACGCCGAGGTTGGCACGCAGCTGGTCGAGATTCTCCTGCGACGCGGTGAGCCCGGCCGTGCCCGCGTACGCCTTGACGGGGTCGAAGGGGGACGCGGCGGCGATCGCGAAGACGCCGAAGGTCACGGCGAGCAGGACCGGGACGGCGAACAGGGCCCGCCGTCCCGTCATGCGCGCCATCGGCCCCCAGGGGAGCTTGTGGAGCGCGGTTTTCACTGCTTCGGCTGCCAGTCCTCGACGTTCCACCACGGGCCCGACGCGAGGCCGTGGTCGTGCGGCTCGGTCTGGGTGGTCAGGTCGCCGAAGCGCTTGTCGACGACGTAGAGGTGGTCGATGTGGGTGAGGAAGGTGTAGCCCGGGTTCTTCACCAGCT
Organism: Streptomyces sp. NPDC054866; assembly: GCF_053610745.1. NCBI lineage: Bacteria > Bacillati > Actinomycetota > Actinomycetes > Kitasatosporales > Streptomycetaceae > Streptomyces > Streptomyces sp. NPDC054866. The sequence goes on along the minus strand of NZ_JBSGZA010000004.1, from coordinate 791,046 downwards.
CACGCTGGATGGTGTCGTACGCGGCCTGCCGCTTGGCGTGGTCGCCGCTCTCGCGGGCCTCGTCGAGCGCCTTGTCGACCTTGGGGTTGTCGTAGTGGGCCATGTTGTTGAAGCCGTCACCGGCGAGTGAGGACTTCAGGAGGGTGTACTGGTCGAAGTCCGGGTCGGCCGGGGAGCCGCCGCCCGCGAGGACCGCGTCCTTGGGCATGCGCGGCTCGATGACCTCCCACGTACCTGCCTGGACCTGCACCTTGATGCCGAGCTTCTTGGCGTCGGATGCGTAGGCGAGCGCGTGGTCCTGGCGGAGCTTGTCGCCGGAGAGGTACCAGAGCGGGAACGTCGCCTGGACGCCGTCCTTCTCGCGGATGCCGTCCTTGCCCGGCTTCCAGCCCGCCTTGTCGAGGATCTTCTTGGCCTTGGCCAGGTCGTGCTTGCGCTCGGTGCCCTTGGTGAACCAGGGGCTGTCGGTCGGGACGGGCCCGTAGGCCTCCTTGCCCGCGCCGTCCAGGATCGAGTCGACCATGGCCTTGCGGTCGACGCCGGAGTCGAGTGCGCGCCGGATGTCGGTGTCGCCCGTGACCTTGTTGCCGGTGGGCAGCGTCACCACGCGGTAGTCGAAGGTCTTGGCCGCGTACGACTTCTTGTTGCCGTCGCTCTCGTACTTCTTCGCGAGGTTGGGCGGCAGGATCGCCCCGTCGAGCTCACCGGCGTCGAGCCGGGTGGCACGGATGTCGTCGTCCTTGATGATCGCCATGGTGAAGTTCTTGACCTTCGGCGCGCCGCCCCAGTACCCGGGGTTGGCCTTGAAGGTGAGCTTCTCGCCCTTGGACCACTTCACGAGCTTGTACGGGCCCGTGCCGACCGGCTTGGTGGTGAACTCACCGGTGTTCACGTCCTGCTTGCCGGCTATGTGCTCGGGCGCGATCGGCAGGACGGTGCGCTCGGCGAACGGCGCGTAGGGGTACTTGAGGTGGAAGACGACGGTGTCGTCGCCCTTCGCCTCGACGTTCTTGACGGCGTCGAGCTCGGTCTTGGCGGCGTTGTTGGTCTTCTTGTCGAGGATCGTCTCGTACGTGAAGACGACGTCCTTGGACGTGAAGGGCTTCCCGTCGCTGAACTTGACGCCCTTGCGCAGCTGATACGTGTACGTCTTGCCGCCGTCGCCGACCTTGGGCAGCTCGGCCGCGAGCGCGGGCTTGAGCTTCATCTCGGCGTCGTGCGTGAGCAGACCGTCGAAGATCTTGGAGTTGCCGTCCTTGCCGTAGCCGAGGAGCGGGCTCAGGGTGTCCGGTTCGTAGGCGATACCGACGACCGCGGAGTCCTTGGCGCTGCCCGTGTTCTTGCCGTCGCCCGGCGCCGAACAGGCCGATGCGGCGACCGCCAGTGAGGCGGCCGCCGCTACCGCGCCCGTACCCCGTATCGATCGGGCCCTCATGCTCCACACCCCTACTGAAGATCAAACGTTATTGCGAACGGGTCGCAATTATGCCTCATGTAATGGGTGGGTAAAACGTGTGGGCCGTACCGAGTGGATCACGATGGCCGCGGCCGCCGAGGTCAGGGAGCGGGCAGGTTCACCAGTGCGGCCAAGCCCTCCCGGTGCCGTCCCACCGTGCCGAGCGCGATCGAGTCGGCCTTGGCCCGCTTCAGGTGGAGATGGACGGGGTGCTCCCACGTCATGCCGATGCCGCCGTGCAGCTGGAGCGCCTCCTCGGCGATGTGCACCGCGGCGGGTGACGCGTAGGCCTGCGCGAGAGCCGCCGCGACATCGGCGTCCTCGCTACCGGCGGCGAGGGTGTCCGCGGCGTTGCGAGCGGCAGCGCGGATGTTCACGACCTCCAGCCAGAGCTGCGCGAGACGGTGCTTGAGCGCCTGGAAGGAGCCGACGGGCCGGTTGAACTGGTGCCGTTCCTTCGTGTACCGGACGGTCTCCGTCAAGCACCAGTCGGCGAGGCCCAGTTGCTCGGACGCCAGGAGCCCCGCCCCCGCCCGCAGACCACGCCGTACAGCGGGTCCGGATTCTGGACCGACCGCACGCGCGCGTGCCCCTTCGAAGGTGACCGTGGCGAGCGGCCGCGTCTGGTCGAGCGAGGTCTGCGGCACGACGCTCACGCCGGCGTCTTCCGCGTCCACCGCGTACAGCCCCGCACCCGTCGGCACGAGGAACACATCGGCGGCGACCGCGTCGGCGACACCAGTGACGCTGCCGTGCAGGGCGCCGTCCTCCGCGCGTACGTTGGGCAGCACGCCGCCCGGAGCGGTGGCCAGCGGCACGGCGAGCACGCCGACCTTGCGACCCGAGGCGAGCGCGCCGATCAGTTCCCTGGCCGCATCGCTGTCGCAGGCCAGCAGCGTCTCGGTCGCGACGACGGCACTGGTCAGATAGGGCACGGGCACCACCGCGCGGCCCAACTCCTCAAGGACCACGGCGGCTTCGCGGTGCGTGGCGCCCTGGCCGCCGAGTTCCTCGGGCACGAGCAGGCCCGCGAGGCCCATGCCGTCCGTGAGCGCCTTCCACAGGTCGCGGTCGTGCGGCTCGGCGGACTCGGTGCGGGCGAGCACGGCGGTGGCGTCGCAGTGGTCGGCGAGGAGGCCGCGCACGACCGAGCGCAGCGCCTCTTCCTCTTCGGAGTACAGCAGGTCGCGCGGCGGGGGCTGCGGGATCTGGGTGGTCTGCGTACTCATCGGGCGAGGTCCTTCCAGGCGACGTCCTTGTCGGTGCGCGGCTCGGAGGGCAGTCCGAGGACGCGCTCGGCGACGATGTTGAGCAGCACTTCGTTCGTGCCGCCCTCGATGCTGTTGCCCTTGGCGCGCAGATAGCGGTAGCCCGCGTCACGGCCGACGAAGTCGACGGTCGCGGGCCGCCGCATCGTCCAGTCCTCGTACAACAGGCCCTCCTCGCCCAGGAGTTCCACCTCCAGTCCGCTGATCTCCTGGTTGAGGCGGGCGAACCCTAGCTTCATGCCCGAGCCCTCGGGCCCCGGCTGCCCCGCGACGAGCTGCTGGCGCAGGCGCTCCCCGGTGAGCCGGGCGACCTCGGCCTCGACCCACAGCTTGAGGAGCCGCTGATGCAGATCGTGCGTGCGCAGTTCGGGGCGGTCCCGCCACGTCTCGGCGACCAGGCCGATCATGCCTCCCTCGCGCGGGATGCGGGCCCCGCCGATCGACACGCGCTCGTTCATGAGGGTGGTCTGCGCGACCTTCCAGCCGTCGCCGATCTCACCGAGGCGGTGCGCGTCCGGGATACGTACGTCGGTGAGGAAGACCTCGTTGAACTCTGCCTCGCCGGTGATCTGCCGCAGCGGGCGCACCTCGACGCCCGGATCGGTCATGTCGCAGACGAAGTACGTGATGCCGCGGTGCTTGGGCACCTCCGGGTCGGTGCGGGCGATGAGGATGGCCCAGCGGGCGGCGTGCGCGCCCGAGGTCCACACCTTCTGCCCGTTGACCACCCAGGTGTCGCCATCACGGACGGCGCGCGTGCCGAGGGCGGCGAGGTCGGAGCCTGCGCCCGGCTCGCTGAAGAGCTGGCACCACACCTCGTCGCCGACCCACAGCGGCCGCAGGAAGCTGCGCTTCTGCTCCTCGGTGCCGAAGCGCAGGATGGTCGGCGCGGCCATGCCGAGGCCGATGCCGATGCGGCGCGGCTCGTTGTCGGGCGCGCCCGCGGCCTCCAACTCGGCGTCCACGACGGCCTGCAGAGAACGCGGGGCTCCGAGCCCGCCGAGCCCCTCCGGGTAGTGCACCCAGGCGAGACCGGCGTCGAAGCGGGCCTTGAGAAAGGCCGCGCGCTCCGTCGCCGCCGGGGGGTGCGCGGCGAGGAACTCCTGGGTGCGGCGGCGCAGTTCGGCGGCGTCCGTCATACGTCGCCTCCCTCGGGAATCACGGCCACCCGCCCCGTGGTGACGCCGTCGGCGACCCGCTGGACGGCGGCGGGCGCCTCGCTCAGCGGGACGCGCTCGCTGATGAGCGGCTTGATGGCACCCTTGGCCGCGAGCTGGGTGAGCTCCTCGTGGCAGCGCAGGATCGCCTGCGGGTCCTTGGTGTTGTAGAGGCCCCAGTGCAGGCCGAGGACCGCGTAGTTCTTCACCAGGGCGTGGTTGAGCCCGGGCGTCGGGATGACACCGCTCGCGAAGCCGACGACGATGATCCGCCCCTCGAAGGCGACGCACTTCGTGGACTGCGTGTACGCGTCGCCGCCCACGGGGTCGTAGACGACATCGGCGCCACGGCCGCCGGTGGCTTCCTTGACCGCGCCGATCACGTTCTCCGTACGCCGGTCGATGACGACATCGCAGCCGAGCTCGCGCGCGACCTCGGCCTTCGCGGCGCCGCCGACGACGCCGATGACCTTGGCGCCCGCCGCCTTGCCGAGCTGGACGGCCGCGCTGCCGACTCCCCCGGCGGCCGCGTGCACCAGGAGGGTCTCGCCCGCCTGGAGGTGCGCGCGGCGGTGCAGGCCGAACCAGCCCGTCTGGTAGCCGATGTGCAGCGCGGCGGCCTCCGCGTCGTCCAGGGCGTCGGGCGCGGGCAGCACGGCCGCGGCGTCCGCGATCGCGTACTCGGCGAATCCGCCGTACGGAAGAGCGGGGTTGGCGATCACGCGCCGCCCGTCCTCGGTCTCGCCGCAGATCTCCACGCCGGGTGTGAACGGCAGCGGGGGTGTGACCTGGTACTGCCCGCGGCAGAGCAGGGCATCAGGGAAGTTGATGTTGGCGGCGCGGACCTTGAGGAGCAGCTGTCCTTCGCCGGGCACCGGCCGGTCCACGTCTTCGAGGCGCATCACCGCGCTCGGCTCGCCGTTCTGGTGCACTTGCCATGCCTGCATGCGGGGCCTCCACGGGGCGTTCGTAGACCAAGCTCCATCGCATACTAAGCGGTCGCTTGCAGCCAGGGGAACCGTCTCGTCAGTCCGCTTTGCGCTTGTCCTCAGCGGTCCGCTGGGTGGGCCGCGCCCGTACGTGCATCCGCTCGCCCTGCGGCCCGAACAGGCTGAGGAATTCCGCGGGCCCTTCCCCCGTGGACCCGAACCAGTGCGGAAGCCGCGTGTCGAACTCGGCCGCCTCACCCGCGGTGAGGACCACGTCATGATCGGCAAGCACGAGCCGCAGCTTCCCCGACAGGACGTACAGCCACTCGTACCCCTCGTGGGTCTGCGGGTCGGGCTGGACGGACCGGGAGGGCTCGAACACCTTGTACGCCTGGAGGCCGCCGGGCTGGCGGGTCAGCGGGACCATCGTGCGACCGTGCCGGACGATCGGCTTGGCCCGCACGCGGGGGTCGCCGACGGGCGGGGCGCCGACCAGCTCGTCCAGGGGGACCTGGTGGGCCCGGGCGATGGGAAGCAGGAGTTCGAGGCTGGGCTTGCGGTTCCCGGACTCCAGGCGGGAGAGGGTGCTCACGGAGATACCGGTGGCGGCGGCAAGACCCGCGAGCGTCGCACCGCGCTCCTTGCGGATTCTGCGCAGCCGGGGGCCGACCTCGGCCAGCACACCGTCCAGATTCGCACCGCCGTCGTCGCCTGCCGCGTCGGCCGCCTTGTCCGCTGCCCTGTTCTCTGCCATGCGGCAATTGCAATATCGGCAATGCCATTTGTCAATAGAGCACCTTCGGGCCGTATGGAGTTCCGCGTGGGCATGGAGCTTTGAAGCGTTACGCGATAACGATGCGGCCATGACGGACGATGTGAGCGGAGGGGCGCTGCCGGGGCTGCCGGCTCCCGCCCCGGCCGGCACCAGTGCCCTGCCCGAGGGGACGTACGACGGAACGGTCGTCCTCGTGACCGGCGGCGGCAGTGGCCTCGGCAAGGCGATCGCCGCGGAATTCGCGCGGCTCGGGGCGGATCTGGTGATCGCCGGCCGCAAGGAGGAACGGCTGAAGGCCGCGCGGGACGAACTCGCGGGCCTGGGAGGGCGGGTGGCGGCCGTCCCGTGCGACATCCGGGAGCCGGAACGTGTCGCCGAAGTCTTCGACGCGGCGCGGGACGCGTTCGGCCTGCCTGACGTCCTGGTCAACAACGCGGCGGCGAACTTCCCCGTGCCCGCCGAGGACATGTCCCCGAACGCGTGGCGCTCGGTCGTGGACATCACGCTGAACGGCACGTTCTTCATGACGCGGGAGTTCGCCCGCCGCCACCTCGCGGCGGGGACGCCCGGCTCCGTCATCAGCATCGGGGCGTCCTACGCATGGACCGGCGGCCCCGGTTTCGCGCACAGCGCGGCGGCCAAGGCGGGCGTGAAGAGCCTCGTCGAGAGCCTGGCGGTGGAGTGGGGCCCGTACGGGATCCAGGTCAACGGCCTGGTGCCGGGTCTGATGCCGCACGAGGACATGACCGCCGACATCCGCGGCAACCTCGACCGAGCCACGACCGCGGAGCACGAAGAACCGGGCGCCCGGCGCGCGGAGTTGAGCTCTCGCCAGCCCGCCCTGCGCGTCGGCGCCCCGCGCGAACTGGGCTGGGCGGCAACCTTCCTCGCCTCGCCCTACGCCCGCTACATCACCGGGCACACGCTGGTCGTCGACGGCGCGAACTGGCAGCGGCGGGGCCTGGTGAGCCCGGAGGTGGTGACGGTGCGCGAGCAGATGGGGCGCGGGCGTTTCGAGGGATAGCCACTCCCGCCGGGGGGGCAGCCCCGGGCGCTACTTCCCCTCGAAGGTGGCCGCCCTCCGCTCTCCCTTCGCCGCGTACCCGGCCCGCGAGTCCTCCGACGTCAGCGTGATCGCCGCGTTCATCGCGACCCGGTCCAGGGCCGCGTCCATCCCCGCGTCCGCGTACGCGTCGATGCCCCGCTTGATGCCCTGGACGGCAAGCGGGGCATTCGCCGCGATCTCCGCGGCGACCCCCCGGGCCGTCTTGGCCAACTCGTCCACCGGCGTGACGATTTGCAGCAGGCGCAGCCGCTCGGCCGTCGCCGCGTCGATACGGCGGCCGGTGAGCGAGAGCAGTTTGGCCCAGCCCGCACCGGCCTCGCGTGCGATGCGCAGATCGCCGCCCGCGTCCACCGCGACGCCGATCTGCGCCTCGGGCAGCGCGAACACCGCGTCGTCGGACGCGATCCGGACATCCGCCATCAGCGCGAGTTCGAAGCCGAACCCGAGGCAGTACCCCTGCACGGCGGCCACGATGGGCTGCGGAAGGCCCGCGAAGGTACGGAAACGCTCATGGACCCAGCGCAGGGCCTCGTAGTAATTGCGTGTGCGCTCGGAACCCGAACGGCCCTCGATCGCACCGCCGATGTGCGCGGTGATGTCGATCCCCGCACAGAAAGCCCGCCCCTCCGCACGCAGCAGCACCACCCTGATCGAGTCGTCGAAGCGGATCCGGTCGGCGAAGATGCCGAGCTGACGCGTGGACTCCCAGCTCCACGCGTTGAGCTTGCGCGGATGGCAGAGGGTGAGGATGCCGAGGCCGCCCTCGATGTCGAGGCGCAGCCGCTCCTCACCCTCCGGGATGTCCGTGCCGATGGTGTCGATCATCCAGCACCAGCTCCAGCCTCTATTTCTGACGGTTCGTCAGGACGGTGACGTCCCGTCAGCGTAGTGGTGGTGGCTCAGCGGCTGAAGACCTCGAAGGCCACCGCGGGCTTCCCACCGAAGCGCGGTGCCAGCTGCTGGGCGTAGCCGATGAGGAACTCACGGCAGTACTTCTCAGGGTCTTCCGTCGTCAACGCCTCGATGTACGTGCGGTGTTCGAGGAGCGAGGCCACGGAACGCTCGAGCCCGGCCGTCGCGTCCACCGCGTGGGTGGGCGAGGACGAACCGGCGACGGCCACCCAGCGCACGCCGTCCCACGGCTCCAGCGCGTCCTCCTCGATCAGCTCGGGGAAGATCCAGCGGTTGCCCGCGTCCGCGACGGCGTCCAGGGTGGCGCGGCCGACGGCGACGTGGTCCGGGGTGTTCCAGGCGACGCCGCCCCAGGTGTCACGGTGGTTGAGGGTGATCACGAGCTCGGGCCGGTGCCTGCGGACCGCGGCGGCGATGTCGCGGCGCAGCGCGATCCCGTACTCGATCACGCCGTCCCTGTGGTCGAGGAACTCCACGCTCGACACGCCGACGACGGCCGCGCTCGCCCGCTGCTCGCGCTCGCGCAGCGGGCCGCACGTGGCGGGGTCGAGGGTGTCGATGCCCGCCTCACCACGGCTGGCCAGGAGGTAGGCGACCTCGCGCCCGCCGTCCGTCCACCCGGCGATCGCGGCCGAGCAGCCGTACTCCAGGTCGTCGGGGTGGGCGACGACGGCGAGGGCCCGCTGCCAGTCCTCGGGCATGGGGGTGAGCTGGTCGTTCTCGTTCAACGGCTCTGTCAACGGCTCTGTCATGCCCGCAGCCTAGCTTCGCGGACCTCACTCAAGGAGGCCCTCAGGCCTCGCCCCTGGCGAGGGCGAGGAGCCGGTCGAGGACGCGCGGCGAACCCACCCGAAGACCGTCGTGCTCGTACTCGTCGGTGACCCAGGTGCGCAGGCCGCGGATGGAGCGGGCGGTGCGCAGCGAGTGCTCGGTGTCGACGTACATGTCGTCGTGGTAGATCGCGGCGGCGGCCGGCACCTCGTTCGCGGCGAGGCGTGCCGTGTCGTACAGGGGTGCCCAACCGGTGCGTGCGGCGAGGAGGTCGGCGGTCTCGCGCAGCGGCCGCAGGGCGGGGTCGCAGTCGAACTGCCAGCGCTGGACGGCCTCCCCGGTGAAGAGGAGCGGCGCGTCCCCGGCGAGCGCCTTGCCCGGGTCGAACTGCGGGAACTCGCCGCGCAGCCGCTGCGCCGACCAGTCGGTGGGCCGCTCGCCCTGGCCGTAGATGGACTCGTGCAGGAGCGCGAAGAGCGGGTGGCTCCAGTGCGAGAGGGCGGCCTGTACGCCTTCCTGGAAGGCGTCGGAGAGCTGGTGCCCCGCCGGGGTCCGCACGAAGGCGTCTTCGAGGAGGTAGTGGAGGCGGTGGCTGCCGTCGCCCGTGCCGAGCAGCATGCCGAGGGACTGGAACGCCTCGACGGTGAGGCGGTAGCCGCCGTTGAGGACCGGCTCGTGCTCGGCGAGGTGCGCGGCGATGCGGCGGGCGCGCTCGACGTCCTGGGGGTAGCGGGCGTAGTGGGCGCGGGTCTTGCGCTCCATGCGCGGGTAGGCGGCGCGGTAGACGTCGTCCGCGTGGCCGTCGAGGGTGGGCAGGCCGCCGGTGATGATGGCGGTGTGCAGGCCTTCGGGGGCCGCCGACAGGTAGTGGGTCGCGCAGAAGCCGCCGAAGCTCTGGCCGAGGACGGTCCAGGGGGCGCCGCCGGTCAGCTCGCGCCGGATCAGCTCGCAGTCGCGGACGATGGAGTCGGCACGGAAATGCGTGAGGTAGTCGGCCTGTTCGCGGGGTCCGCCGCGCAGCGGGAGCGTCTGGCGCGTCGCCGGAGTAGAGCTGCCTGTTCCGCGCTGGTCGAGGAGCAGCACCCGGTAGTCCTGCAAGGCCCTGCCGAGCCACGCCTCCTTGCCGACGAACCGGTTGGCCCCGAAGCCCGGGCCGCCCTGGAGATACACCAGCCACGGCAGGTCGGCGCCCCCGTGGTCCCCGTGGTCCCCGTGCGCCTTCGCCACGGCCTCGCGGGCGAAGACCTCGATCCGCTCCCCCGCCGGGTCGTCGTGGTCGAGGGGCACGGAGAAGCGGTGGTCGGTGAGGACGACTCCGGGCTGGCTGTAGGAGGCGGTGGCGGTGGCGACGGTCAAGAGGGCTCCTGGCGGCATACGTGAACGGGACGGTTCGCCCCAGTCCAGCACATCCGCCCCACCGGCGATCAGCGGGGCGTCAAGCTGGAGCGCCGCACCACGAGCTCCGGCTGGAGCACCACGCGCCGGTGGTCGTGCTCGGCGGGGTCCGCGTCCGACTCGGTCTCCTCCAGAAGGAGTTCCGCGGCCATCGCGCCCATCTTGATGGCGGGCTGGCGCACCGAGGTGAGCGGGACGACGGCCGCGGCGGCGAACTCGATGTCGTCGTAGCCGACGATGGCGATCTCCTCGGGCACGCTCACCCCGGCCGCGTACATCGCCTGGAGCACCCCGAGCGCGAGCAGGTCGTTGGCGCAGAAGACGGCGGTCGGCCGCTCGGCGAGGCCGAGGACGCGGGCGCCCGCGTCGCGTCCGGCGGCCACGTCGAGGCGTTCGGTGGGCAGCTCCCGCAGCGCCGACGCCGGCAGTCCGGCTTCGGCGAGTGCTTGCAGCGCCCCCTCCCTGCGGTCCTTGACCTGGTTGAGCCCGGGCGGGCCGCTCACGTACGCGATGCTGCGGTGCCCCGTGTCGACGAGATGGCGCACCGCGAGCGCCCCGCCGAGGACGTCGTCCACGGAGACGGAGCACTCGGTGGCGCCCTCGGCGACCCGGTCGACCAGGACGAACGGGATGGCGTGTCTGCGGAAGGCCTCGATGTTCCGCCCCGTGGCGTCCGCCGGGGTCAGCAGGACGCCGCGTACCCGCTGTTCGGCGAAGAGCGCCAGATATTCGGCCTCTTCGGAGGGGCTCTGTCCGCTGTTGCACATCATGACGCGGAGCCCGGCATCGCGCGCGGCCCGCTCGGCACCGCGCGCGACGTCCACGAAGAAGGGGTTGCCCATGTCGAGCACGAGCAGCGCCATGATGCGGCTCTGCCCGGCGCGCAGCTGCCGTGCGGACTCGCTGCGGACGTAGCCGAGCCGGTCGATCACGGACTGCACCCGGTGGCGTGTCTCTTCGGAGACGACGTCCGGGCGGTTGATCACGTTCGACACGGTGCCCACCGACACGCCGGCGTGCTTGGCCACGTCTTTGATGCCGACCATGCGTCCCCTTGTTCTGTTGCGCGTGCGGTGCCTGGTGCGCCGCCGCGTGCGATCCCGATCCCCTCAGAATTTGTACTGGTCGATGTTCTTCTTGTCGAAGACGGTCGGCTCGCCGAGATCGACGACGCCCTTGTCGCCGATGGTGAAGCCGCCGAGGTCACCCGCCTCGAACTTCTCGCCCTTCTTGCCGGTGATCTGGCCGGACTTCAGGGCCACGGCGGTGTGCGCGGCGAGCGCGCCGAGCTTGGCCGGGTCCCACAGCTCGAAGCCCTCTACAGTGCCGTTCTTCACGTACTGGCGCATGTCGTTGGGCGTGCCGAGCCCGGTAAGCTTCACCTTGCCCTTGTACTTAGATCCCGAAAGGTACTGGGCGGCCGCCTTGATGCCGACGGTCGTCGGCGAGATGATCCCGGCCAGCTTCGGGTGCTCCTGGAGGAGCCCTTGGGTCTGCTGGAAGGACTGCTGGGCGTCGTCGTTGCCGTAGGCGGTCTTGACCAGCTTCATGTTCTTGTACTTGGGCTTCTTCAGCTCGTCCTTCATGTAGCGGATCCAGGTGTTCTGGTTCGTTGCTGTCTGGGCCGCGGAGAGGATCGCGATGTCGCCCTTGTAGCCGAGCTGCTTGCCGAGCAGTTCCACCTGGGTGCGGCCGAGCGCCTCCGCGCTGGACTGCGAGACGAAGACGTCACGGCATCCGGGGTTGGTGTCCGAGTCGTACGTGACGACCTTGATGTCGTTCTTCATGGCCTGCTTGAGCGCGGTGCACAGGGCGCCCGGGTCCTGCGCGGAGACGGCCATGGCGTCGACCTGCTGCTGGGTGAGGGTGTTGACGTAGGAGACCTGCCCGCTGGTGTCGGTGGCGCTGTTGGGGCCCGTTTCCTTGTACGTCGATCCGAGCTCCTTGAGCGCCTTCTCGCCGCCCTTGTCGGCGACGGTGAAGTACGGGTTGTTGACCTGCTTGGGCAGGAAGGCGACCGTGAGCCCCTTCTTGGTCGGCGCGTCAGGGTCGGCCTTGGCGTTCGAGGCCTTGGCGGCGTCGTCGTTCTTCGAGGACTCCTTGGTGGTGCCTCCGCAGGCGGTGGCGGTCAGGGCGAGCGAGGTGACGGCCGCGAGGGTCACGCAGGCGCGGGTGAGCGCGGGGCGGCGGACGGATCGGCGGGGAGAGCGGTGGGGAGAGAGCATCGTTGGTCCCTTTCGGACTTTCCGGACGGTACGAGGGGTCAGCGGGCGGGGGCGGCGGCGCGGCGGCCCGCTCTGGCGACGGCGATCTGGCGGGCCACGCGCGGACCGAGGACGGACACCACGAGCAGCACGCCGGTGACGACGATCTGCGACTGTGCGGAGACGTTGAGCAGGCTCATCGCGTTCTGCAGCGCGCCGAGCAGGAAGACTCCGGCGATCGCGCCGCCCAGGGTGCCCTTGCCGCCGTCGAAGTCGATGCCGCCGAGCAGGACGGCGGCGACGACGGACAGTTCGAGGCCGGTGGCGTTGTCGTAGCGGGCGCTCGCGTAGTGCAGGGCCCAGAAGACGCCTGTGAGGGAGGCCATGAGCCCCGTGAAGACGAACAGCCACAGCTTGTGCCGCTTGACACGGATGCCGGCGAACCGCGCGGCCTCCTCGTTGGCGCCGATAGCGAAGAGCGAGCGCCCGAAGGGCGTGGCGTGCAGGACGACGACGGCGATCGCGAGCAGCGCGAGGAAGGGCAAGAACGCGTACGGCAGGAAGGTGTCGCCGATGCGTCCGGCCGCGAAGTCCAGGTACTGCGAGGGGAAGTCGGTGACGGCGTCCGAGCCGAGGACGATCTGCGCGATGCCCCGGTAGGCGGCCATGGTGCCGATGGTGACGGCGAGCGAGGGCAGCCCGAGACGCGTCACCAGGAGGCCGTTGACCAGGCCGCAGACGACTCCGATGAGGAGAACGAGCGGAATGATCGTCTCGATGGCCATACCGGCGTTCCAGAGGGCGCCCATCACGGCTCCGGAGAGTCCCGCTGTCGAGGCCACCGACAGATCGATCTCTCCGGAGACGACGAGAAGCGTCATCGGGAGGGCGATCAGCGCGATGGGCAGTGTGTTGCCGATGAGGAACGACAGGTTGAGGGCGTTCCCGAAACCGTCGACAAAGGAGAACGACATCAGGAGGAGGACGACAAGGAGAGCGCCGACAACGGTGTCCCAGCGCACGGCGCGCGTGAACGTGAGCCGGTTGGAGTCAGCCATGGCGGCCAGCCCTTCTGTTCGATGCGGCCCTCTTCGTCAGGGCCTTGGCGACGCGGAGGGCGACGATCCGGTCGACGGCGATGGCCAGGACGAGCAGTACGCCGTTGATGGCGAGCACCCACACGGAGCTGACGCCGAGCGCGGGAAGCACGCTGTTGATGGAGGTCAGGAGCAGCGCGCCGAGTGCCGCGCCGTAGACGCTCCCGGAGCCGCCGGTGAAGACGACGCCGCCGACCACGACGGCGCTGACGACGGTGAGTTCGTAGCCGTTGCCGGTGGCGGAGTCGACGTTGCCGAAGCGGGCCAGGTAGAGCGCACCGGCGAGCCCGGCGAGCGCCCCGCACGCGGTGTAGGCGGCGAGGATGCGTTTGCGCACCGGGATTCCGGCGAGCCGGGCGGCCTCGGGGTTGGAGCCGAGGGCGTAGAGCTCGCGTCCGCCGCCGAAGTGCCGCAGATAGTAGGCGACCGCGACCAGGACGGCGAGCGCGATGAGACCCAGGTACGGCACCGCCGAGATCCCGCCGGAGCCGAAGTCGACGAAGCCGTCCGGCAGGTCGGACGCGGTGATCTGCCGGGAGCCGACCCAGATGGAGTCGACGCCCCGGATGACGTAGAGGGTGCCGAGCGTCACGACGAGCGCGGGCACCTGGCCGAGGCTGACGAGCGCCCCGTTGAGCAGACCGCACCCGACGCCGAGCGCGACAGCCAGAAGGATCGCGACCGTCGAGTCGCCGCCGCCCTGGAGGTAGTTGCCGGCGGCGAAGGCGCTGATCCCGAGCGTCGAGCCGACCGACAGGTCGACGTTGCGGGTGATGACGACGAGGGCCTGTCCGGTCGCGACGAGAACGAGGATGGTCGCGTTCAGGAGCAGGTCCTTGATGCCCTGCTCGGACAGGAACTCGCTGTTGCCCGCCTGCGTGATGCCGATCATCACCAGGAAGACCAGCAGGATGGCCAGTTCGCGCATCTTGAAGACGCGGTCGACGAGGCGGGTGGCCCCGGCCTTCTCCGGGTCCACGGCGGGGGCCGGGCTCTGGGTGGTCGCGCTCATGCCGCCCTCCCTGTGGCGGCCGCCATCACGGACTCCTCGGTCGCCCGCGCGCGCGGGATCTCGGCGGTGAGCCGGCCTTCGTGCATGACGAGGACCCGGTCGGCCATGCCGAGGATCTCGGGCAGGTCGGAGGAGATCATCAGGACCGCGACCCCGTCGGCGGCGAGTTGGGAAAGCAAACGGTGCACTTCGGCCTTGGTGCCGACGTCGATGCCCCGGGTCGGTTCGTCCACGATCAGCACTTGTGGCCGGGTGGCGAGCCACTTGGCCAGGACGACCTTCTGCTGGTTGCCGCCGGACAGGGTGCCGACGGCGTCGGCGATGCGCGCGTACTTCACCTGAAGCCGCACCGCCCAGTCGAGCGAGCGGCTGCGCTCGGCACCGCGGTCCATGAGGCCCGCGCGCACCGTCGTACGCAGCCCGGTGAGCCCGATGTTGCGCTCGATCGACATGTCCATCACCAGGCCCTGGGCGCGCCGGTCCTCGGGGACGAGCGCGAGCCCGGCCGCCATGGCGGTGCTGGGGGCTCCGTTGATCAGCGCCTTTCCCTGCACCTCGACCGTTCCGGCGTCCCACCGGTCGACGCCGAACACGGCCCGCGCGACCTCGCTGCGCCCGGCCCCTACGAGCCCCGCGAGCCCGACGATCTCCCCGCGCCGCACGTCGAACGACACATCGGTGAAGACGCCCTCCCGGGTCAACCGGCGGACGCTGAGCGCGACTTCACCCACCCGCGTGTCCTGCTTCGGGTAGAGCTCGTCGAGGTCGCGGCCCACCATGCGGCGTACGAGATCGTCCTCGGTCAGGCCTGCGAGCGGCTCGCTCGCGATCAGACCGCCGTCGCGCAGCGTGGTGACGCGCTGGCACAGCTCGAAGATCTCCTCCAGGCGGTGCGAGATGAACAGCACGGCGGCGCCCTGTTCGCGCAGGGTGCGTACGACTCCGAAGAGGCGGGCCACTTCGCTGCCGGTGAGCGCCGCGGTCGGCTCGTCCATGATCAGGACGCGGGCGTCGAAGGAGAGCGCCTTGGCAATCTCGACGATCTGCTGGTCCGCGATGGACAGGCCGCGCGCGGGCTGTTCGGGGTCGAGGTCCACGGCCAGGCGCTTGAAGAGCGCGTCGGCCGCGGCGTGCACGGCCTTGTGGTCGACGCGGCCGAGGGAACGGCGTGGCTGGCGCCCCATGAAGATGTTCTCGGCGACGGAGAGGTCGGGGAAGAGCGTCGGCTCCTGGTAGATGACGGCGACGCCCGCGTCCCTGGCGTCTCCCGGGCCGTGGAAGACGACCGGGGACCCGTCGAGCGACAGCTCCCCCGCGTCCGGCCTGTGGACCCCGGCGAGGGCCTTGATGAGGGTGGATTTCCCTGCGCCGTTCTCGCCCGCGAGGGCGTGCGCCTCACCGGCGTACAGCTCCAGGGAGACATCACGCAGGGCGCGCACGGCCCCGAAGGACTTGCTCAGGCCCTGCACGGCAAGGACGGGGGGCTCTCTCATAGGTAGCACCGATCGGTCACGAAGGGCATGCGTCTTCCGGCATTCATGAAAGGTTTCAATCAATTTCCAGGGAAGCTAAACCCGCGCCAACTACGGCGTCAATGGGCGGGACTTGAAAATCCTGTCGCCACTTGATGCACCAAGGGCCAAGCGCTTCAAGGCTCTTGACAGCGGGCGGCACGCTCCCTAGCTTCGCCTCTCGTGAAACGATTCATCGTCGAGTCGTTACGGAGTCGAGTTGTGATCAGCAGAAGACGACTGCTCAGCACCACCGCCACGGCAGCCCTGGGAACGGCGGTGGCCGCCGGGGCCGTTCCGGCGGCCCACGCCGCCCCCTCCGCAGGGGGCAGGGCCCTGCGCGTGACCAGACCGACCGTCGAGTACGTGAGGCACCCGCTCGGTCTCGACGTGCCGCGCCCGAGGCTGAGTTGGCCCCTGACGTCGGCCAAGGAGGGGCAGGCACAGACCGCCTACCAGGTACGCGTGGCCACCGCCCCCGGCCGCCTCACCGAGCCCGACGTCTGGGACAGCGGCAAGGTCGCTTCCAGCGCCTCCGTCCTGGTCCCGTATGCGGGCCCCGACCTCAAGTCCCGTACGCGCTACTACTGGTCGGTCCGGGTCTGGGACACCGAGGGCACGGCATCCGACTGGAGTGAGGCCTCCTGGTGGGAGACCGGGCTCTCCTCGGCGAAGGACTGGACGGCGCGGTGGATCGGCGCCCCCGCCTCCCTCGTCGGCGCGCCCTCCCTGGCTGGCGCCTCGTGGATCTGGTTCCCCGAGGGCGACCCCGCGAACAGCGCTCCGGCCGCCACCCGCTGGTTCCGGGGCCGCGTCGACGTTCCCGAAGGGGTAACCCGCGCGCGGCTGGTCATGACGGCCGACGACGGCTACACCGCGTACGTGAACGGCACGCGGGTGTCGCACGCCGAGGCGGACAGCGCCGCGGACAACTGGCGCCGCCCCGCGGTCGTCGACGTGACCGGCCAACTCCGCGCCGGCGCCGGGGTCATCGCCGTCTCGGCCACCAACGCCACGACCGGGCCCGCCGGCCTGCTCGGCCTGCTCGAACTGACGACCGCCGAGGGCGTACGCACCCTCAGCACCGACGGCACGTGGAAGACCACCGACAAGGAGCCCGCGGGCGACTGGCGGTCGACGGGGTACGACGACGGCTCCTGGACGGCGGCCAAAGTCCTGGCGCCCTGGGGTTCGGGCCCCTGGGGGAAGGTCGCACCCCACCACTGCCCCGCCGCCCAGCTGCGCCACGCGTTCCGCCTCCGTCCGGGGAAGAAGGTCGCACGGGCCCGGCTGTACTCCACGGCCCTCGGTCTCTACGACGCCTGGCTGAACGGCGAGCGCGTCGGCGACGACCGCCTGGCACCCGGCTGGACCGACTACGACAAGCGGGTCCAGTACCAGACGTACGACGTGACGAAGCAGCTCAGGTCCGGCGCCAACGCGCTCGGCGTGACGGTCGCGGTCGGCTGGTACGCGGGCAACGTCGGCATGTTCGGTCCGCATCAGTACGGCGAACGCCCGGCGTTCCTGGCCCAGTTGGAGGTCACGTACACCGACGGCTCCACCGACCGTGTGCTGTCCGGCACCGACTGGCGCGCCGCCACAGGTCCGGTCACCGCCGCCGACCTCCTGTCGGGCGAGGACTACGACGCGCGCCTGGAGACCGCGGGTTGGACGCGCCCCGGTTTCGACGACTCGAAGTGGATCGCGGCGGACGCCGTCGACAAGGTCGAGGCCGCCGTCGTGGCCCAGATCGACGGGCACGCGCGCGTGGAGAGCGAGATCTCCTCCCGGAAGGTGAGCGAGCCGAAGCCGGGCGTCTTCGTCTTCGACCTCGGTCAGAACATGGTCGGCGCGGTCCGCCTCACCGTCTCCGGGAAGGCCGGTACGAAGGTCCGGTTGCGCCACGCGGAGGTCCTCAACCCCGACGGCACGATCTACACCACCAATCTGCGGTCCGCGCGTGCCACCGACACCTACACACTCAAGGGCGGCGGCAAGGAGACGTACGAGCCGCGGTTCACCTTCCACGGCTTCCGCTACGTGGAGGTGACGGGCTACCCGGGCAAGCCGCCGCTCGACGCCGTGGTGGGCCGCGTGATCCACACGTCGGCTCCGTTCACTATGGACTTCAAGACGAACGTGCCCATGCTCAACCAGCTGCACAGCAACATCACATGGGGCCAGCGCGGCAACTTCCTCTCCATCCCCACGGACACCCCCGCACGTGACGAGCGGCTCGGCTGGACCGGCGACATCAATGTCTTCGCTCCGACCGCCGCCTACACGATGGAGTCGGCGCGCTTCCTCACCAAGTGGCTCGACGACCTGCGCGACGGCCAGTCCGGCGACGGCGCCTTCCCCGATGTCGCCCCGGCCATCGGGTCGCTCGGCAAGGGCGTGGCCGGCTGGGGCGACGCCGGAGTGACCGTCCCCTGGGCGCTGTACCAGGCGTACGGGGACAAGCGCGTCCTGGAGCAGTCCTGGTCCTCGATGCTGAAGTGGCTCGACTACCTGGAGAAGCACAGCACCGGATATCTGCGCCCCGCCGAGGGCTACGGAGACTGGCTCAACATCCAGGACGAGACTCCCAAGGACGTCATCGGAACCGCCTACTTCGCGCACAGCGCCGACCTCGTCGCGCGCACCGCCGAAGCGCTGGGCAAGGACCCGGCCCCGTACAAGAAGCTCTTCGGGAGCGTCCGTGACGCCTTCCGCACGGCGTACGTGACCGGCGCCGGGCGTGTGAAGGGCGACACGCAGACCGCGTACGTCCTGGCCCTGTCCATGGACCTGCTCGCCGACAGCGACCGCGCACCGGCGGCAGCCCGCCTGGTGGAGCTCATCAAGTCCAAGGAATGGCACCTGTCGACAGGCTTCCTCGGCACCCCGCGCCTGCTCCCCGTCCTCACGTCCACCGGCCACACGGACGTCGCCTACCGCCTCCTCGTCCAGCGGTCCTTCCCCAGCTGGGGCTACCAGATCGACAAGGGCGCCACGACGATGTGGGAGCGCTGGGACTCCATCAAGCCGGACGGCAGCTTCCAGGACGCCGGCATGAACTCCTTCAACCACTACGCCTACGGCTCGGTGGGCGAGTGGATGTACGCCAACATCGCGGGCATCGCCCCGGCCGACCCGGGCTTCCGCAAGATCCTCGTCCGCCCCCGCCCCGGTGGCGGCGTGACCGAGGCGGAGAGCAGTTTCGACGCGCTCTACGGCCCGGTCAGCACCCACTGGAAGACGGACTCGGACGGGTTCCGTCTGACTCTGACCCTGCCCGCGAACACCACTGCCGAGGTGTGGATCCCCGCCGACAAGCGTTCTCAAGTAGCGCATGGTTCGGCGGATTTCCTGCGCATGGAGGACGGCTGCGCCGTCTTCGCCGCCGCCTCCGGCACGCACCGATTCTCCAACTGACCCACCTCGACCGCTCTTTCGGAAGGCTGCGCGATGACCGCCGGAACCAGCAAGGACGCCGTGAAAGCGGCACTCAGTACCCAGGCCCTGGAGACCCCGTCCTGGGCGTACGGCAACTCCGGTACGCGCTTCAAGGTCTTCGCGCAGCCAGGTGTCCCACGCACGACCCGGGAGAAGCTGGACGACGCCGCGCGGGTGCACGCCCACACGGGCGTGGCGCCCAAGGTGGCGCTGCACATCCCCTGGGACAAGGTCGACGACTACGCGGCGCTCGCGGAGTACGCCGCCGAGCGCGGCGTGACGCTCGGCGCGATCAACGCGAACGTCTTCCAGGACGACGACTACAAACTCGGTTCGGTCACCAACCCGGACCCGACGGTCCGGCGCAAGGCGCTCGACCACCTCCTGGAGTGCGTGGACATCATGGACGCGACGGGTTCACGCGACCTGAAGCTGTGGTTCTCCGACGGCACCAACTACCCCGGCCAGGACGACATCCGCAGCCGCCAGGACCGCCTTTCGGAGGCTTTGCGGACGACGTACGACCGTCTCGGCGACGACCAGCGCATGCTCATCGAGTACAAACTCTTCGAGCCCGCCTTCTACGCGACGGACATCCCGGACTGGGGCACGGCCTACGCGCACTGCCTGAAGCTCGGGCCGAAGGCGCAGGTCGTCGTCGACACCGGCCACCACGCGCCCGGCACCAATATCGAGTTCATCGTCGCGACGCTCCTGCGCGAGGGGCGTCTGGGCGGCTTCGACTTCAACTCGCGCTTCTACGCGGACGACGACCTGATGGCGGGCGCCGCGGACCCCTTCCAGCTCTTCCGGATCATGTACGAGGTCGTCCGGGGCGGCGGCCTGGACTCGGACATCGCGTTCATGCTCGACCAGTGCCACAACATCGAGGCGAAGATCCCCGCGATCATCCGCTCGGTGATGAACGTGCAGGAGGCCACGGCGAAGGCGCTCCTCGTCGACGCGGAAGCACTGGCCGAGGCTCAGCGGACCGGTGACGTGCTGGCCGCCAACGCGGCCTTGATGGACGCGTTCAACACGGACGTCCGTCCCCTACTGGCAGAAGTCAGGGAGGAGTCGGGGCTCGACCCTGATCCCATGAGGGCTTATCAGGAGTCAGGCTGGCAGGAGCAGATCGTCAAGGACCGCGTGGGCGGCGAGCAGGCCGGATGGGGGGCATGAGCGACATGACACAGCACACGCAGCAGGCAGAGCACGGGCAGAACGCGCAGCACGCCCGCGTCAAGGAACTCCTCGACCGCGCCCACCGCTTGGGCGCGGACCCGCGCAACACCAATTACGCGGGCGGCAACGCGTCGGCGAAGGGCACGGCCCCCGACCCGGTCACGGGCGCGGACACGGACCTGATGTGGGTCAAGGGCTCGGGCGGCGACCTGGGCACCCTCACCGAGGACGGCCTGGCGGTCCTTCGCCTGGACCGCCTCCACGCGCTCAAGGAGGTGTACGGGGGCGTGGACCGCGAGGACGAGATGGTCGCCGCCTTCGACTACTGCCTGCACGGCAAGGGCGGCGCGGCGCCTTCCATCGACACGGCCATGCACGCCCTGGTGGACGCGCCCCACGTGGACCACCTCCACCCGGACTCGGGCATCGCCCTGGCCTGCGCGGCGGACGGCGAGAAGCTGACGGCGGAGTGCTTCGGCTCCACGGTGGCCTGGGTGCCCTGGCGCCGCCCCGGATTCCAACTGGGCCTGGACATCGCCGCGGTGAAGTCCGCCAACCCCGACGCCATCGGCTGTGTCCTGGGCGGTCACGGCATCACGGCCTGGGGCGCCACGGCGGAAGAGTGCGAGCGCAACTCGCTGCACATCATCCGCACGGCGGAGGCGTTCCTCTCCGCACACGGAAAGCCCGCCCCGTTCGGCGCGGCCCTGGAGGGGTACGCCCCGCTCCCCACCGCTGAACGCCACCAGCGTGCGGCCGAACTGGCCCCGCACATCCGCTCGCTGGCCTCGCAGGACCGCCCCCAGATCGGTCACTTCACCGACACGGACACCGTCCTCGACTTCCTGACCAGCACGGAGCACCCGCGCCTTGCGGCCCTGGGCACGTCCTGCCCCGACCACTTCCTCCGTACGAAGATCAGGCCCCTGGTCCTGGACCTGCCCCCCACCGCGCCACTCCAGGAGACCATCACCCGCCTCAAGGAACTCCACACCGCATACCGAGAGGAGTACGCGGCGTACTACACCCGCCACGCCGACCCGACCTCCCCGGCGATGCGCGGCGCGGACCCGGCCATCGTCCTCGTTCCGGGCGTAGGGATGTTCTCCTTCGGCAAGGACAAACAGACGGCACGCGTGGCGGGCGAGTTCTATGTGAACGCCATCAACGTCATGCGCGGCGCCGAAGCGGTCTCCACCTACGCGCCCATCGACGAGTCGGAGAAGTTCCGCATCGAGTACTGGCCGCTGGAGGAGGCCAAGCTCCAGCGCATGCCCAAGCCCAAACCCCTGGCCACCCGCGTCGCCCTTGTGACCGGCGCGGGCAGCGGCATCGGCAAGGCGATAGCGCACCGCCTAGTGGCGGAGGGCGCGTGCGTCGCGGTGGCGGACCTCAACGCGGAGAACGCCGCGGCCGTGGCGGAGGAGCTCGGTGGTCCCGACAAGGCGGTCGCCATCCCCATGGACGTCACATCAGAGGAGCAGATCACGGGGGCGTTCGCCACGGCTGCGCTGGCCTTCGGCGGAGTCGACCTGGTGGTGAACAACGCGGGCATCTCCATCTCCAAGCCCCTGCTCGACACCACGGCCCGCGACTGGGACCTCCAGCACGACATCATGGCCCGCGGCTCGTTCCTCGTCTCCCGCGAGGCGGCCCGCATCATGCGGGACCAGGCGCTGGGCGGCGACATCATCTACATCACGTCCAAGAACGCGGTGTTCGCGGGCCCGAACAACATCGCGTACTCCGCGACGAAGGCGGACCAGGCCCACCAAGTCCGCCTACTGGCAGCGGAATTGGGAGAGCACGGCATCCGGGTGAACGGCATCAACCCGGACGGCGTGGTCCGCGGATCGGGAATCTTCGCGGGCGGCTGGGGCGCGCAGCGCGCGGCGACGTACGGGATCGAGGAGGAGAACCTGGGCGCGTTCTACGCCCAGCGGACCCTCCTCAAGCGCGAGGTGCTCCCCGAGCACGTGGCCAACGCGGTCTTCGCCCTGACAGCAGGCGACCTGACCCACACGACGGGCCTGCACATACCGGTGGACGCGGGCGTCGCAGCGGCGTTCCTCAGGTAACCCAATCCCCCGCCGGGCCCCGTCCGGAGGGCACCTGGAACTGAGAGACGGGCGCTTCCCCAGACCCGCAGCCGCGCGTACGGCCGGAGGTCCGGGGGACATGCGGGCATGCCCACCCGAAGCACGAGACACAGGCCCCCAGGCCTCAGGCGACCACGGCGTGCCGGTATGCCACGGCGCGCAGGCCTCCGGCAGGTTCCAAACGACCGAGAGACAGACGGCCCACCCACAACCGCACGATCGACCGGAGGCGACACGCGGGCATCTCTTCCGGAGCGCGAGACACAGGACACCAGGAGCCCCAGCAGGTCCCAGGCAACCAAGAGACAGACAGCCGCCCCACCACCCCACAACCACCCATACGACCCGGAGGGGGACGCGCCGACTTACCCGCCCGCAGCACAGCACGCAGAACCTCAAGGCCCCCGCAGGTTCCAGGCCGCCAAGAGGCAGGCAGCCCCACCGGCCCGCAGCCGCGCGTACGGCCGGAGGGGACGTGTCGGTATGTCTGCCCGGAGCACGGTGCGTGGCGTTGCGGTGGCGCAGTAGCCCTGCGTGCAAGCCGAGTTGGCGAGGACGGACATACCGGCGCGGCCCCGCCCCGAAGAGCACCACGCCACCACGGACGACCCGCACTCGACCTTCAACCCTGCGAGCCACCATGCCCATCGCCACCCCCAGCCCCCGCCCACACCCCCGCTCCTCAGAACACCGCTTCGCCGCCATCGACCTGGGCGCCTCCAGCGGCCGCGTCATGGTGGCGAAGGCCGGCCCCGACACCCTCACCCTCCACGAGGCGCACCGCTTCCCCAACCACCCCGTCCGCACCTCCGGCACCCTGCAATGGGACATCCTCTCCCTCTACAACGGAATCCTGGATGGCCTCCGCGCCGCAGGCTCTGCCGGCCCCCTCACCTCCGTCGGCATCGACGGCTGGGCAGTCGACTACGGCCTGCTGGACACGGACGGTGCCCTCCTCGGCAACCCGGTGCACTACCGCGACACCCGCACCGAAGGCATCGCCGCCAAGGCATGGACGACCGTCCCTCCCACCGACCTCTACGCCGCGACAGGCATCCAGTACGCCCCCTTCAACACCCTGTATCAGCTACTCGCCGCCCACGGGTCCGCCCAACTCGCCATCGCCAAGCACCTGTTGCTCATCCCGGATCTGCTGGCCTACTGGCTGACGGGCGAACTCGGCACAGAGCTGACCAACGCCTCCACCACGCAGCTCATGGACCCGGGAACAGGCGACTGGTCGCACGAGGTAGCGACGCGCCTCGGTATCGACCTAGGCCTGTTCCCGCCCCTGCGGCACCCCGGCGATCCAGCGGGCCACCTACTCCCCCAGGTCCTCGACGACACCGGCCTGACCTCGCCCACCCCCGTGACAACGGTCGCCTCGCACGACACCGCCTCAGCCGTCGCCGCTGTCCCCGCCACCACCGACAACTTCGCCTACATCTGCACCGGTACCTGGTCGCTGGCAGGGCTGGAGTTGACCGCTCCCATCCGTACGGAGGAGGGCCGCGAAGCCAACTTCACCAATGAGCTGGGCATAGACGGCACGGTCCGCTACCTGCGCAACATCATGGGCCTCTGGCTGCTCCAGGAGTGCCTGCGCACCTGGCACACAGGTGAAAGCCCGCCCACCCTGGAAGCGCTGCTGATCGAAGCCGCCCACGCCCCCGCCCTCCGCTCCCTCGTCGACGCGGCAGATCCCGCCTTCCTGCCCCCGGGCAACATGCCCCACCGCATCGCCCAAGCCTGCGAGGCCACCGGCCAGCCCGCCCCCGGCACCCCCGCCGAGACGACACGCTGCATCCTCGACTCCCTGGCCCTGGCCCACCGCCGCGCCATCGAGGACGCCCAACGCCTCGCGGACCGAGCCGTGGACGTAGTGCACATAGTCGGCGGCGGCGCCCGCAACGCGCTCCTGTGCCAACTGACCGCGGACGCCTGTGGGCTGCCCGTCGTCGCGGGGCCCGCGGAGGCTGCGGCGCTGGGCAACGTACTCGTCCAGACCAGGGCGCACGGCCTCATAAGCGAAGGCCGCCACGAAATGCGCGCCCTGCTGGCCCGCACCCAGCAGTTGACTCGCTACGAGCCGACCCGCGACCCAGCGACCCGTGCGGCGTGGGAGGAGGCGTCCCGACGCGTCCTCCCATGACGTGCCCGCACCATGACTCCCGCAAAGCGCGCGCAGCGCATACGCTGCATCCATCCGATGATCGACGAGGAGGAACCCGCGATGCGTGTCGCTCTGTTCCTGACCTGTGTCAACGACACGCTGTATCCCGACACAGGCCGAGCAGTGGTGAAACTGCTGACCAGACTGGGAGTTGACGTCGACTTCCCGATGGCGCAGACCTGCTGCGGGCAGGCGCACTACAACACGGGTTACCGCCACCAGGCAGAGCCCCTCGCCCGTCACTTCTCCGATGTATTCGGATCGGAAGACTACGACGCGATCGTGACACCGTCCGGTTCATGCGGCGCGATGGTCCGCGAGCTCTACCCTCGCATGGGAGAACGAGCCCGTGCCGAGGGTCGCGGCGACGGCCTGGCGGCGACGCTGGCGCCCGTCGTTCCCAAGACGTACGAGCTCACCGAGTTCCTGGTGGACGTTCTTGGCGTGACGGACGTCGGGGCGTACTACCCGCACCCGGTGACGTACCACCCGACCTGCCACGGTCTGCGCAGTCTCGGTCTGGGTGACCGGCCCACGCGACTGCTCCAGGCGGTCAAGGGCCTTGAACTGCGGGTGCTCCCCGGCGCTGACGAGTGCTGCGGCTTCGGCGGCACCTTCGCGATGAAGAACTCCGATGTCTCGTCGGCGATGGGCACGGACAAGGTGCGCAACGCCGAGTCGACCGGCGCCGACGCCCTGTGCGCGGCGGACAACTCCTGCCTGATGCACATCGGGGGCACGTTGTCCCGCCTCAGGAGCGGCCTGCGCCCGGTCCACATCGCGGAGATCCTGGCGAGCACGGAAGAGGAGCCCCTGTCATGAGCGGCACGAGCAGCGTGAGCGGCACGAGCGGCACGTTCGTGGGCATGCCCGCCTTCCCCGCCGCGGCCCGCGAGGCCGTGGGCAACAAGACCCTGCGCGCCAATCTCCGCCACGCCACGCACACCATCCGCGACAAACGGGCCCGCGCCGTCGCCGAACTGGACGACTGGGCACAGCTGCGCGAGGCCGGAAAGCGGATCAAGGACCACACGCTCTCCCGACTCGACCACTATCTGGTCCAGTTGGAGGAGTCGGTCACGGCAGCGGGCGGCACCGTGCACTGGGCGGCCGACGCCGACGAGGCCAACCGCATCGTGACCCGCCTCGTCCAGGAGACCGGCGAGTCCGAGGTCGTCAAGGTCAAGTCGATGGCCACGCAGGAGATCGGGCTCAACGAAGCCCTCGAAGAGGCGGGCATCCACGCCTACGAGACCGACCTCGCCGAACTCATCGTCCAGCTGGGCAAGGACCGCCCCTCGCACATCCTCGTGCCCGCCATCCACCGCAACCGCGCCGAGATCCGCGAGATCTTCGCGCGCGAGATGAGCGAGTGGGGCCGCCCCGCCCCGGACAACCTCACCGACACCCCCGCCGAACTCGCCGAGGCCGCCCGTCTCCACCTCCGTGAGAAGTTCCTGCGCGCCAAGGTCGGCGTCTCCGGGGCGAACTTCATGGTCGCCGAGACGGGCACCCTGGTCGTCGTCGAGTCGGAAGGCAACGGCCGCATGTGCCTGACGCTTCCCGAGACGCTGATCTCGGTCGTCGGGATCGAGAAGATCGTGCCCACCTGGCGGGACCTGGAGGTCTTCCTCCAGACGCTCCCCCGCTCCTCGACGGCCGAGCGGATGAACCCGTACACGTCGATGTGGACCGGCACCACCGACGAGGACGGGCCGCGCGACTTCCACCTCGTACTCCTCGACAACGGCCGCAGCGACACGCTCGCCGACGAGGTGGGCCGCCAGGCACTGCGCTGCATCCGCTGCTCGGCCTGCCTCAACGTCTGCCCCGTGTACGAACGGGCCGGCGGCCACGCGTACGGCTCGGTCTACCCCGGCCCCATCGGAGCCATCCTCAGCCCTCAACTCCGCGGCACCCAGAGCGAGATCGACGCCTCACTCCCCTACGCGTCATCGCTCTGCGGCGCCTGCTACGAGGTGTGCCCGGTAGCCATCGACATCCCCGAAGTCCTCGTCCACCTGCGGGAGCGGGTGGTCCAGGGCGGCGAAGTGACACGGCACGGCTCGAAGGTGACCCTGCGGCCGGCGAAGGGGCACGCCGCGGAGCGGGCCGCGATGCGCGCGGCGGGCTGGGCGTTCGGCCGCCCGGCAGCGCTCCGGGCCGGACAGAAGCTGGCGTCCGGCACCCGGCGCGTCCATCCGCGCACGCTTCCCGGGCCAGGGCGGGCGTGGAGCGGGACACGGGATCTGCCGAAGGTACCCGCGGAGCCGTTCCGCGACTGGTGGCGGCGTACGTCCGGCGACCGGGCGGAGAAGGGCGGCGAGAAGTGAGCAGCAGGGAGCAGATCCTGGGCCGCGTCCGGCGAGCACTGGCTGACGTACCCGTAGGCGGGGAGGCAGATGCGCGCGCCACGACCGTCCCCCGCGACTACCTGCGCGAGCACGGCGACCGCACCACCGAGCAGACCGTCGACCTGCTCGCGGAGAACCTCGCCGACTACCGCGCGCTCGTGCACCGCTGCGCGGACGCGGAGCTGCCTGACCTGCTCATGCGGCTGCTCGCTGAACGCGGCGCGCGTACCGTGCTCGTGCCGCCCGGTCTCCCGCCGTACTGGCTCAAGGCCTCCGCCGCGACCCGTGTCGATGACCGTGCCGCGAGCACTCCGCGTGAGCTCGACGCGGTCGACAGCGTCGTCACCGGCTGCGCGGTCGCCGTGGCCGAGACCGGCACGATCGTCCTGGACGGCGGCCCCGACCAGGGCCGCCGACGGATCACGCTCGTCCCCGATCACCACATCTGTGTCGTACGGGTCCCGGGCCAGGTGGTCTCCTCCGTGCCGCAGGCACTCGAACGGCTCGACCCGGCCCGCCCGCTGACCTGGATCTCGGGACCGTCCGCCACCAGCGACATCGAACTGGACCGGGTGGAGGGCGTGCACGGCCCCCGCACCCTGGAGGTGGTGCTGGTGAGCGGAGTCCGAGGGCCGCGGTTAGCGTGAGTGCATGATCCGGTTCGAGCAGGTGAGCAAGCGCTACCCGGACGGCACGATGGCCGTGGACGACCTGTCCTTCGAGGTCGCCCAGGGGGAACTGGTCACGCTCGTCGGGCCTTCCGGGTGCGGCAAGACGACCACGATGATGATGGTGAACCGCCTCATCGAACCGACCGCGGGCCGCATCTTCGTGAACGACGAGAACATCGCGGACGTCGACCCGGTCCTCCTGCGCCGCCGTATCGGCTATGTCATCCAGCAGGTGGGGCTCTTCCCGCACCGGACGATCCTCGACAACACGGCGACCGTCCCCGCGTTGATCGGCTGGAAGAAGGCGAAGGCGCGGGCACGGGCGGCCGAGCTGCTCGACCTGGTGGGCCTCGACCCGAAGACGTACGGATCCCGCTATCCCGAGCAGCTGTCGGGCGGGCAGCGCCAGCGCGTCGGCGTGGCACGTGCCCTGGCCGCCGATCCGCCCGTGCTCCTCATGGACGAGCCGTTCGGGGCGGTCGACCCGGTGGTGCGCGAGCAGTTGCAGGACGAGTTCCTGCGGATGCAGGCGACGGTCCGCAAGACGGTTCTCCTGGTCACGCACGACATCGAGGAGGCGGTCAGGCTCGGTGACCGGATCGCGGTGTACGGGCAGGGGCGCATCGAGCAGTACGACACGCCCGGAGCGGTGCTCGGCACTCCGGCGACGCCGTACGTCGCCGGGTTCGTGGGCGCCGACCGTGGCCTGAAGCGGCTCTCGGTCACCGAGATCCAGCCGGACGACCTGGAGCAGCCGACGGTGGTCAGGCTCGACGAGCCCGCCGCGCACGCCGCGGCCCGGCTGCGCGAGGAGGACGCCCGCTGGGGCGTCGTCCTGGACACGGACGGAGATCTGCACGGCTGGGTCGGCATCGACGAAGTCGCACTTGCCGGAGAGGGTGGCAGGGTCGGCGATCTGGCCCATCGTATGAAGGCGTGGGTCCCGGTGGGCGCCCCGCTCAAGCAGGCGTTCGGTGTGATGCTCCAGCACGACGCGGGCTGGGTCGCGGTCCTCGACGGTGCCCGCTTCCTCGGCGTGCTGACCCCCGCCAAGCTGCACGAGGCGCTGCGCCGCTCGGTGGACGCGGACGCGCAGGGCGTGGCTCGGGACGAGGTGGAGTTCGACTCGGTGGCCGACGCGTAGGCCTCTGCCCCAAAGGCCTCGCCGCCTACAGCAGCCCCTTCTCCTCCAGGTAGGTCCGTGCCACGTCCTGCGGCAGCCGCCGCCAGCTGTCCACCTGTTCGTTCATGGACGCCAGGTCCGCTGTCGTCAGTACGGAGTTGAGGCGGCCGAGTGCTTTCGCGACGCCCTCGCTGCCCGCGCGGGAGCGGTTGACGACCGGGACGATGTAGTCGGCGTTCTGGAGTTTCTTGTCGTCCTTCAGCAGGACGAGGCCGAAGTTGTCGAGCGTGGCGTCCGTCGACGTGGTCAGGACCATCTGGTCCTGACCGCTCTGCACGGCCTTCTTGGCCTGGGTCGTGCCCACGCCCTTGGGGTCGACGGAGGTGATGTCGATGCCGTAGACCTTCTTCAGGCCGGGTTCGCAGTACGGGCGTTGCACGCATTCGTCGCCCGCGGCGAGGCGTACCTTCAGGCCGGATTTTCCGAGGTCGCTCAGGGTCTTGAGGTGGTGCTGCTCGGCGAAGGACGCCGTGACCGCGAAGGCGTTCTGGTCCACGGCCTTGCCAGGGTCGAGGACGGTGAGGCCTCGCGGCGTGGCGAGTCCGCGCAGGGCCTTCATCGTGGCGTCCAGGTCGGGTGAGCCGACCGGCTTCGCGTCCGCGCCGTTCTTCTTGGCGTTCAGCCAGTCCGCGAACGTCGCCGCGTACTCGGGGACGACGTCGATCTGCCCGGACTCCAGGGCGGGTTCGTACAGCTCGCGGTTGGCCACGGAGAGGATCTCCGCCCCGTATCCGGCCTTCTGGAGGAGCAGGGAGTACATCTGGGCGAGCAGGTCGCTCTCGGCGAATCCCGCGGAACCGACGACCAGGTGATGACTGTCGCCGGGCGGGGCGGTCACCTCGCCCTGGGTCTCCAGGGACGGGCCCGAGGAACAGCCGGGCAGGAGCAGCGCCATCCCCGCCGCGGCCGCGGCAACCCGTACCCCGCGCCGCCTCATCCCGTCCGCCCTCTCCCCCGCGCCCCGCCGGGAGCGAGCCGTTCGCCGATCTCGAAGAGCCCCTCGACGATCAGGGCGAACACGGCGACCAGCACGGCGCCCGCCACCACCTGCGGGGTGCTCGCGAGGTTGAAGCCGGCCGTGATGATCCGGCCGAGACCCCCGCCGCCGGCGAGTGCCGCGATCGTGGCGGTGGCCACGAGCTGCACGGCGGCGATCCGCACCCCGCTGAGGACCAGCGGCATCGCGAGCGGCAGTTCGACCCGCCACAGCATCTGCCGTCCCGTCATTCCCATGCCGCGTGCGGCCTGTACGACGCTGCGGTCGACACCGCGCATCCCGACGTACGCGTTGGTGAGCAGCGGCGGCACGGCGAACAGGACGAGCGCGACGACGGTCGGGCCCTCGCTCCACCGTCCGATGGGGGTGAGGAGCAGCAGGACGAGGACCGCGAAGGTCGGTACCGCGCGGCCGACGTTGGAGATGTTGACCGCGAGGGCGCCGCCCTTGCCGAGGTGGCCGAGGACGAGCGCGACCGGCAGCGCGATCAGACAGCTCAGGATCAGGCAGACCACGGTGAGGACGAGGTGCTGGGTGAGCCGGTGCCAGATGCCGTCGTCGCCCGCCCAGTGCGCCGAGTCGGTGAGCCACTGCCAGGCGTCGCTGATGGTGTTCATGAGCGGGCCGCCCTCGTCCACGGAGTGAGGATCCGCTGCACGCCGAGGAGCAGCAGATCGGCCAGTACGGCGATGACGACGCACAGCACGGAGGCGGTCAGGACCTGCGCCTTGAAGTAGGTGTTCATGCCCGTGTAGATCAGGTTGCCGAGCCCGCCGAAGCCGACGATCGCGCCGACCGTCACGAGGGAGACCGCGGAGACGGTGGCGATGCGCAGGCCGGCCATGGCGGCGGGCAGCGCGAGCGGCAGTTCGACGGTCAGCAGGAGCCGGATCGGTCCGTAGCCCATGCCGCGGGCGGCCTGCCGGGTGTCCTCGGGGACGGCGCGCAGTCCGGCCAGGATGTTGCGGACGAGCAGCGTCAGGGAGTACAGGACGAGTCCCGCGACGACGAGGGACGCGGAGAGGCCGTACACGGGGAGCAGCAGCGAGAACATCGCGAGCGAGGGGATCGTGTAGAGGATCGTGGTCAGCGCAAGGACGGGCCCTGCCGCGAGGGCCCAGCGGCGGGCGGCGACGGCCAGCGGTACGGCGATGACGAGCGCGATGAGGATGGAGACGGCGGTCAGCTCCAGATGCTGGAGGACCGCGTCGACGATGATCTGGCGGCGGGTGCTCAGATACTCACCGCAGATCCACTCGTTGCGCGCTAGGCAGTCGTCCGGGGGCGCGGTCACGTGTTCATTCCAGCGGCCGGGGCGTGGGACGGCGCGTTCTGGTCCCCCGTACGGGCGGTGACCGCAAGGTCGCGGATCGGCCACAACTACGCATAAAGAAAAAATAAGAGCAGAATGGATATGTGCGACAACCCGCCGCGCGAGGTCATCAGGCCTGCACCAAGCAGAGGAGACGAGTCTCATGGCCGACGTCTCACACAGGGGAGACATAGCCGCTCACCCTGACGTATCCGAAATGCGGGATCGATACGCCCGCGTACTCGGTGGAAAAGATGTGGCGCTCGTGGACGGACCTGTGTTCCTCACGGGTCTCTTCTGTGCCATCTCCCCGTGGGTGGTCCACTTCACCACCAGCCAGCCAGTCCTCACGACGCACAACCTCATCATGGGCATCGCGATCGGCCTGCTGGGCCTCGGATTCACTGTCGCGCCTGCCAGGATGTACGGCCTGAGCTGGGCCATGTGCGCCATGGGTGTATGGATGATCGTGTCGCCGTGGGTCGTCGGCACGAGCCCCGACGCGGGCGTCATCCTCACCAACATCATCATCGGCGGCCTCACCCTCCTGTTGGGCCTCGTGTGCATCGGCGCGGCGGCGAAGGAGGGCCGCAGGGCGAACACGACCTGACGCGGGAAGGCGGAGCCACAAGCGCGGCGGCCCCCGGACCGGCGGAGAGCCGGGAGCCGCCGTCGGTCGTGCGAACGCGTCAGGCGGCGCGGCTCGCTCGCCCCTGGTGGCCGCGGATGATGTCGGCGTAGCGCAGACCGCTGCCCTTGACGGTGCGGCGCTGCGTCTCGTAGTCGACGTACACGAGGCCGAATCGCTTGTCGTAGCCGTAGGCCCACTCGAAGTTGTCGAGCAGCGACCACGCGTAGTACCCGGCCAGGGGCGCTCCCTTGCGGGCGGCGCTCGCGCAGGAGGCGAGATGGCGGACCAGGTAGTCGGTGCGCTCCGGATCGTCGACGGTTCCGTCGGGGCGTACGACGTCGGGGTAGGACGAGCCGTTCTCGGTGACGTACAGCTTGCGCGCGCCGTACTCGTTCGTCAGGCGCAGCAGGAGCGTCTCGATGCCGTTCGCGTCGATCTCCCAGTCCATGCCGGTGCGCGGCACTGACTCGCGGCGCACCTGGTGGGCGTGGGGCGCGGGGCCCGCGGGGTCGTCGGAGACGACGGCCGGGAAGTAGTAGTTCAGGCCCAGCCAGTCGAGCGGCTGCGCGATGGTCGCCAAGTCGCGTGCACGCTCCGGGAGTTCGACACCGTAGACCTCTCGCATGTCGGCCGGGAAGCCGCGGCCGTGGACCGGGTCGAGCCACCAGCGGTTGGTGTGGCCGTCCACGCGGCGGGCGGCGGCGACGTCCTCGGGACGGTCGGTGGCGGGCTCGACCGTGGAGAGGTTGTTGACGATGCCGATCCGCGCCCCGGGCGCCGCGGCACGGATGGCCTGGGTGGCGAGGCCGTGCCCGAGCAGCAGGTGGTACGAGGCGCGCACGGCGGCGGTCAGATCGGTCACTCCCGGTGCCATCCGCCCTTCGAGGTGGCCGATCCACGCCGAGCAGAGGGGTTCGTTGAGCGTGGCCCACTGGGTGACGCGGTCACCGAGGCGCTCGGCGGCGACGGACGCGTACGCGGCGAAGTGCTCGGCCGTGTCCCGCTCGGGCCAGCCGCCGCGATCCTGAAGGACCTGCGGCAGGTCCCAGTGGTAGAGAGTCACGGACGGCGTGATGCCCGCGTCGAGGAGAGCGTCGATCAACTGGTCGTAGAAATCAAGGCCCTTGGGGTTGGCCGGTCCGTCGCCGCCGGGCACGACGCGCGGCCAGGCGAGGGACAACCGGTAGGCGTTGGTGCCCAGTTGCCGCATCAGCGCGATGTCCTCGCGCCAGCGGTGGTAGTGGTCGCAGGCCACGTCACCGTGATCGGCGTTGTCGATCTTTCCGGGAGTGTGCGAGAAGGTGTCCCAGATCGAGGGGGAACGGCCGTCTTCGGAGACGGCACCCTCGATCTGGTACGCCGATGTGGCCGTGCCCCACGCGAAGTCGTGCGGAAGAGCGGCAAGGTCGATGAGCTCGGACACAGACGACACAGACGACACGGACGTCCTCTCAGACGGAGTTGTTGCGAGGGGGTGGGTCACTTGACGGCTCCGGCGGTGAGGCCGGCGACCAGATAGCGCTGGAGCAGGAGGAAACCCGCGACCACGGGGATGCTCACGACCAGCGACGCCGCCATGATCTGGTTCCAGTAGACGTCGTTCTGGGTGGAGTAGCCCTGGAGGCCGATGGCGAGGGTGCGGGTGGCGTCGTTCGTCATGACGGAGGCGAAGAGCACTTCTCCCCAGGCGGTCATGAACGCGTAGACGGCGACCGCGACGATGCCGGGGATCGCGGCAGGGACGACGACCCGGAAGAGCGCGCCGATCGGCCCGCAGCCGTCGACGAGCGCCGCCTCGTCCAGATCGCGCGGCACCGATTCGAAGTACCCGATCAGCATCCAGATCGAGAAGGGCAGCGAGAAGGTCAGGTACGTGAGGATGAGCCCGCCCCGGGAGCCGAACAGGGCGATCCCCGTGGCGTTGCCGATGTTGACGTACATCAGGAACAGCGGAAGGAGGAACAGGATGCCGGGGAACATCTGGGTGGACAGGACCGTCACCGTGAAGACGCGCTTGCCGCGGAACTGGTAGCGGCTGACGGCATAGGCGGCGAAGACGGCGATCACCACCGAGCAGACGGTGGCCGCGCCCGCCACGATCAGCGAGTTCACGAAGTACTTCGCCAGTGGAACGGTGTTCCAGATGTCGATGTACGGGCGGATCGTGAGCCCGCTCGGCATCCAGCGGAACTCGCCCGACACGTCTTCGAGGGGCTTGAGCGAGCTGGACACCATCACGAACACGGGCAGCAGCACGAAGCCCGTGAGCAGCATCAGGAAGATCCGCCGCGACCACAGGAACGAGCGGGGCGCCGCCATCGGCGACCGGGGCTTCGCCGCCCCGCGGGGCCGCGCGGCCATGCGGGCGCCGGACATGCGGGCGCTAGACATGAGCGGACTTCCTCTCCTGCGAAGTGATCCACAGATAGACGCCCGTCACCGCGAGCAGGAACAGCAGAAGCAGGACGGACATGGCGGAGCCGGTGCCGAAGTTCCAGGTGACGAACGACGACTGGTAAATGTGGATCGAGACCAGGTCCGCCGCCTCGGGCGCCGACCTGCCGAACAGGACGTACGGCGTGTTGAAGTCGTTGAACGTCCACAGGAACAGGACGAGCACGAGGACCTGGTTGACGGAGCGCAGGGACGGCAGGGTGATGCGGCGGATCTGCTGCCACATCCCGGCGCCGTCGAGCGCGGCCGCCTCGTACATCTCCTTCGGGATGTTCTGCAGCCCGGCCATCATGATGAGGAAGGCGAACGGCCAGCCCTTCCACACCGACACGGTGAGCAGCGCGACGAAGCTGTTGTCGCCGATGAGCCAGAACGGCGCGCTGTCGGTGAGGCCCAACTGGTCGTGAAGGACATGGTTGATGAGGCCGTTGTCACGCTGGAACATGAAGCCCCAGGTGATCACCGCGGCGTAGACGGGCAACGCGTACGGGACGAGGAAGAGCGCCCGGAGGAAGCCGCGCCCCTTGAACGTCTCCTGCAGATAGATCGCGGCGGTCGTCCCGATCAGCCAGCAGAGGCCGACCGAGAGCACCGTGAACGCGCAGGTGACGAGGAACGAGTGCAGCAGCGCCTCGCCCACCGGCGCGTCGAAGTCCACCGACACCTTGTAGTTGTCCAGGCCCGACCAGGGCGCGGCGCCCCAGTCGCGGATGAAGAACTGCGTGAGCTCCTTGAAGCTCATCACGATGCCGATGACGATCGGCAGCAGATGGACGAGGATTTCGAGCAGGAGGGCGGGGAGCAGCAGGAGGTACGGGAGGCCGATGCGGCGGAGCCGTCCGGGACGGCGGCGCGGGCCGCGCTCCGTCTCCGGGGCTGTCACGGACGGCTCCTTCGCGCTCTGAACGACGGTCGTGGTCCTGGTGGGCACGGTCGTGTCGCTCACTGCTGGGACATCTGCTGCTGAGCCTTGGCCAGTTCGGCCTTCACGGACGCGGTGGTGACCTCACGGCCGCCCGCGGCGTCTGCGAAGAGGTTCTTCACGGCGGTGCCGACCGCTGTCTCGAACTGCGACTCGTTGGCCACCTGCGGCAGCGGCGCGGCGCTCTTGGCGAGGGTGTCGCGCAGGACCTTCAGCTCGGGACGGTCGAAGGCCGCGTCCTCCTGTGCGGCCTTGACGGGCGGCACGGATCCGTAGGACTCGCAGAGGATCTTCTGTTCCGCGTCGCTGGTCATGAACTTCACGAACTTCAGTGAGCCGTCGATGTTCTTGGTGTTCTTGAAGACGGCCATGTTGATTCCGGCGACCATCGAGTTGGTGGCCTTGCCCTGGCCGGGCGTTCCGGAGTCCACGGGCACGGGCGCCACGCCCCACTCGTCGTCGCTCATGCCCTGCGACTTGAAGGTGGTGGCCGCGGCCTGCCACAGCACCATGGCCGTCTTGTCCTTGGCGAAGTCGCTCAGGGACTGGTTCTGCGCGTACTCCGCGTTGCCCGGGGCGATGATCTTGTCCTTCGCCATCATGTCGACGTACTGCTTCACGGCCGCGACCGCGCCGTCGGAGGTGAAGTCGGCCTTGCCGTCCGCGGTGAAGAAGTCGGCGCCGTGCTGCTTTCCGAGGGCGAAGACCTGGTGGATGTTGTTGGAGAGGTTCGCCCCCTCCGCGCCCAGGGCCCATTTGCCGCCCTTGGAGAGCTTCTTGCCGTCCTCGACCAGCTCGTCCCAGGTGGCGGGCGGCTCGTCTATGCCGGCCTCCTTGAACATCTTTTTGTTGTAGTAGAGGGCGTACGCCATGGAGTACAGCGGCACGGCCGCCGGATCCTTGTCCGGCGCTCCCGCCGAGCCGAGCGCGGACTCCACGAAGCGGTCCTTGCCGCCGATCTTGTCGAAGTTCTTCTCGTCCCAGGGCAGCAGGGCGCCGCTGGCCTGCAGTGACGCGCTCCAGGTGTTGCCGATGTTCAGGACGTCGGGTCCCTGGCCCGAGGTCGTCGCGGTCAGGATCCTGTTGAGCAGCTCCGACCACGGGATGACTTCGAGCTTGACCTTGATCCCCGTCTGCTTCTCGAACTTGGCGAGTTCGGGCTTGAGGATCTTCTTGTCCGCCTCGACGTTGGGGCCTTGGTTCGACGCCCAGTAGGTCAGCGTCTTCGGCGAGTCGTCGGACCCCGCACCGCCCGTCGTCGAACCGCCGCCGCAGGCGGACGCGGTGAGGGCGAGCGAGAGTGTGGCGGCGCCGACGGCGGCGGCTCGGAATCTGCGCATGGCTCCAGGTGTCCCTTCCGGAGGGAGTCATGGGGAGGACGGCTGGCCCAGCGCCGGGTCGAGCAGGCGCCGCGTTCAACTCCTGAATGCCCTCATGACTTAATTTAGGACGTGAGTTAAACCGGCGGGGAAGATACCGTCAAGGGGTCACACAGAACCAACTTCGAGGCAGAGCACGCCGGAAGGAACCACATGGCTGGGCAGCGCAACGGGCGTACGGTGCACGACCTGCGGCGGGAGAACCGCGCCGCCGTACTGCAGCGGCTGTACTTCGAGGGACCGATGAGCCGCTTCATGCTCGGGCCCGCCACCGGGCTGAGTTCAGGTTCCATCAGCAATGTCGTGGCCGAGCTCGTGTCGGAGGGGTGGGTGGAGGAGGCGGGCAGCGTGGAGTCCGACGGCGGGCGCCCGCGTACGCTGCTTCGGGTCGCGCCCGGCCGCGGTCAGCTGATCGGCGTGGACGTCGGCGAGACCCGCGTACGCGTCGAACTCTTCGACCTCTCCTTGTCCGAACTCGCCAGGGCTGAACGGCCTTTGACCCTGAAGGGCCACGACGTCGGCGGCATCGCGGAGCACATCAGGGACGGGATCGGCGAGGTGCTCGACGCCGCGGGTGTCACGGCGGACGGACTCCTCGGCGTCGGGATCGGCGTACCCGGAATCGTCGCGCGCGACGGCAAGTTGGGCGCTGTCGTGCACGGGCAGACCATCGGCTGGAACGCTGTCCCGCTGGAGTCACTGCTGCGCGAGACCGGCCGGGGGACGACTCAACTCCCCTCCTCCGTACCGTACTTCATCGACAACGGCGCCAAGACGCTCGGCCAGGCGGAGATGTGGTTCGGAGCGGGGCGCGGGACGCGGGACGCGGTGGTGGTCCTGTTCGGCTCGGGTGTCGGCGCGTGCGTCGTCACCGAGGACGTGGAGCAGGGCCGCGCCGTCGAGTGGGGACACCTCACCGTGCGGGTGCAGGGCAGACGGTGCCGGTGCGGTTCCCTCGGCTGCCTGGAGGCGTACGCGGGTGCGGAAGCGCTGCTCGAACGGTGGCAGGAGGCGGGCGGGCGCCCGCCCGGGGGCACGGACGAGGAGAGCGCGCTCACCGCGCTGCTCGACGCCGCCTATCCGGAGGGTGGCGGCGCGGCGGATCCGACGGCCCTGGCGGTCCTTGAGGAGACCGCCGAGTACCTGGGCGCGGGGCTCTCCGACCTGATCAACCTCTTCCAGCCGGAGCGGATCCTCGTCGGCGGCTGGGCCGGACTCCAGCTCGGACAGCGCTTCCTGACCGCGGTGAAGCGCCACATCCCCACCTACGCCCTCTCCTACCCGGCGGGGCGCGTCACCATCGAACTCGGCCGCCTCGGACCGGACGCGGTGACGGTCGGCGCCGCGACGCTGCCGCTCGCCGACTTCTTCGCACGCGGCGGGCGGCGCGCCACGCCGGTACGCGAGGCCGAACTGCCGGGCTGGCACGCCGCGTTGGAGGGGCGCCAGCCGTCCTAGGGGCGGTCCGCGTGGAGGTGGGTGCGGCCTTCGAGTCGGTCCGCGTGGAGGTGGGTACGGTCGCCGGCGGTCGCGGCCTGCCCGAGGAGGGTCACCGCCTCTCTCGACGGTGAGCCGGGCTCCGTGACGGCGAGGACCAGGTGCTGGTCCTCCGCCTGCGGAAGGTGGAGGCTCTGCTGGGTGACGGTGAGGGTGCCGACGAGGGGGTGGCGCATCTCGTAGCGGGCGAAGTCGCAGGGGTGCACCCGGTGGCCGGTCCACATGGCGGCGAACTCGGGGCTCTTGACGGTGAGTTCACCGATGAGCGAGGTGAGCAGCGTGTCGTCGGGGTGGCGTCCCGCGACCATCCGCAGATTCTCGACGACGGCCTTGGCCTTCGCCGTCCAGTCGGCGTACAGCGCACGGGTGTGGGGGTCGAG
Organism: Streptomyces sp. NPDC054866; assembly: GCF_053610745.1. Lineage (NCBI taxonomy): Bacteria > Bacillati > Actinomycetota > Actinomycetes > Kitasatosporales > Streptomycetaceae > Streptomyces > Streptomyces sp. NPDC054866. The sequence goes on along the minus strand of NZ_JBSGZA010000004.1, from coordinate 752,815 downwards.
GAAGAGCATCCTGGCGAGGTTGGGTCGCTCGGCCGCCCGCTGGGGGCTGTCGGCGCTCAGGTGCGCCGCGAACAGTGCGTGACCAAGACGGTTCCAGGCGAGCACGTCGGTGCGACGGCCGCTGACCAGCGCCGGAACACTCTCCAGGGTGCTCAGCAGATCGAGCGTGGTGGTCCCCGCCTGCTCGGCCCGCGGTCGGCGGGCCGGGGTCCGCCTCCTGCCTGCGTCGGCGAGGTCGTGCAGATGCCTGCGCTCCGCCTCGTCGAGGCAGAGGGCCCGGGCGACGGCATCCAGGATCTCCGGGGAGGCCCCGACCGACTGGCCCTGCTCCAGCCTCGTGTAGTACGAGGCGCTGACGCCGGCGAGCAGGGCGAGTTCTTCCCTGCGCAGGCCTGCCACGCGCCGCCGGTCTCCGTAGTCCTTCAGGCCGACGTCCGCAGGGCGCAGCTGGGAACGTCGCGCGTACAGGAAGTCGCCGAGCCTGCCTCGTTCGCTCATGTCCCCCAGTCTGCGTCGGCCCTCGCGCGGCAGCCTGACCCTGTCCGGGGTAGGCAGCGGCGGGTCTGGCTGACCTGAGCGGACACGACGACGGTGGTGATCCGAAGCCCGTCCCCCGGCCATGGAGCACCCCGATGGAACAGATGGACCAGGTACAGCGAGTGAACCAATGGGATCGAGCTGATCAAGCGGATCAGGTGGAACAGATCCGGCTCGGAGAGATCACCGTCGCCCGCGTCAAGGAGTACTACGGCCCCGTCGGCATGACGCCCGGCCAATTCCTCCCCACCGCCCCGGAGGGCGCCTGGCGCGACAACGACGCCTGGCACGCGCCCCACTTCCTCGACCCGCGGACGAACATCGTCAACTCCGCGGTCCAGAGCTGGGTCCTGCGCAGCGAAGGGAAGACCATCCTCGTCGACACCGGCGTCGGCAACCACAAGGAGCGCCCGTACTCCCCGGTGTGGAGCCACCTGCGCACCGGTTTCCTGGCCGACCTGGGGCGTGCCGGTGTCGCCCCCGAGGACGTCGACATCGTGATCAACACGCATCTGCACGTCGACCACGTCGGTTGGAACACCCGCCTGGAGGGCAGGGACTGGGTCCCCACCTTCCCGAACGCCACCTATCTGCTGCCCAAGGACGACTACGACTTCTGGAACCCGGAGAACGGTCACAAGCCGCTGCTCGGCCGGGGGAACCAGAACGTCTTCGAGGACAGCGTCGCCCCCGTGCACCGGGCAGGGCAGGCGCATCTGTGGGAAGGAAGCCACCGGATCGACGCCGGTCTCCGCCTCGACGCGGCCCCCGGCCACACCCCGGGATCGAGCGTGCTCACCCTCGTCAGCGGGACGGACCGCGCGGTCTTCGTCGGAGATCTGCTGCACAGTCCCGTCCAGCTCGTCGATCCGGACCACAACAGCTGCTTCTGCGAGGACCCCGTCGGCGCCCGCGCCACGCGCCGTCGCATCCTGGGCTGGGCCGCGGACCACAACGCGCTCGTCGTCCCCGCGCACCTGGGAGGCCACGGCGCCGCCGAGGTCGAGCGCTCGGGCAACGCGTTCACCGTCAAGGGGTGGGCGCCCTTCACGCCGTACGTACGTGCGGAGGCGAAGGCATGACCACCGAGAACCGCACCGTGACCACGGCGCAGGGCGTGGTCGCCGGCGCCCTGCACGCGGGCGCCACCGTCTTCCGCGGCATTCCGTACGCCGCGCCCCCGGCCCTCACCGGACGCTTCGCCGCGCCGCGGCCGCACGCCCCGTGGGAGGGCGTCCGGGACGCGACGGCGGCGGGGCCGACCGCGCCGCAGGCCGAGCGGAACCTCGGTGCCATCGACATGTCGCCCTACTTCGGCCCCGGTTGGGTCCCCGGGGACGACTACCTCACCCTCGACGTCTGGACCCCCGACCGCCCCGTCCGCCGGAGCCAGGGCAAGGACCGCCTCCAGGCCCTGCCGGTCATGGTCTTCGTGCACGGCGGAGGCTTCGTGGCGGGTTCGACCAGGGCGAGCCTGTACGACGGCACCGCCTTCGCGCGAAGCGGCGTCGTACTGGTGACGGTCAACTACCGCCTCGGCATGGCCGGTTTCCTCGACCTGCCCGGAGCGCCGCGCAACCGCGGTCTCCTCGACGTCATCGCCGCCCTGCGCTGGGTACGCGAGAACATCGCCGCGTTCGGAGGCGACCCCGGCCAGGTCACGCTGTTCGGCCAGTCCGCAGGCGCCACCCTCACCGGTGCCGTCATCGCCGCGCCGCAGAGCAAGGGCCTCGTGCGCCGCGCCATCGTGCAGAGCGGCAGCGGCCTGGGCGCCTTCTCGCCCGAACAGGCCGCCCGGGTGACGAAGGCGGCGGCCGCCGCCCTGGGCATCGCACCACGCGCCGACGCCTTCGAGGCCGTCCCCGACGTGCGCCTGGTCGAGGCCACGGCCCGGCTCGGCGGGATCGACCTGCGGACCACGACCGCGTACGACCCGCTGATCGGGCTCAGTCCCTTCAGCGTGGTCGCGGACCGCCAGCCCGCCGACGCCGTCGCGGCCGGGCTCGGCAGCACCGACATCGATCTCCTCATCGGCACCAACGCCGAAGAGGGCAACCTCTATCTCGTCCCCTCCGGTGCCTACGCCACCTCGACGATGCCCGACGTCCGGGCCGCGGCCGAACGCTCCCATCCCGAACCGGACTTGCTCGTCGACACCTACCGCGCGGCGCACCCCGGGGCCACCCCCGGACAGCTGCGCTCCGCCGTCATGGGCGACGCGCTGTTCGGCAGGGGCAGCTGGGCCCTGGCCGATGCTCACGCCGAGCGGTCCTCCGGCGCCACGTACAGCTATCTGTTCGACTGGCGCTCCGGCGCCTTCGACGGGCTGCTCGGCGCCACCCACACGATGGAACTCCCCTTCGTCTTCGGTCTCGACCCGGCCCGACTGCGCGGTCCCGCCGCGCTGTTCGGCCCCGGCAGCCCTCCTGCCGACCTGGCTCCCCGCATGCACGCCGCGTGGATCCGCTTCGCGCGCGCCGGCGATCCCGGCTGGGCCCCGTACGACACCCGCCGCCGGGCCGCGATGGTCATCGGCCACCGCTGGGCGGTGCGTGAGGATCTCCGCGGCGACGTGCGCCGGGCCTGGAGGCGGTGAGGTGAGCGGCGGGCACGGGCGGGTCGGGCGACGGGCCGTGCCTGCCGAAGAAACGGTATGAACTCATTGCTCGACCGGTCGGCCGCCCGCCTCTTCCCCGACACCGAGGGCCACCACGGCGTACTGCCTCCGCTCCTCGTCGTGCTGACCTTCGTCACCGGCCTTGTCGACGCCGTCAGTTATCTCGGCCTCGACCGTGTCTTCGTCGCCAACATGACCGGCAACGTCGTCTTCCTGGGGTTCGCGCTCGCGGGCGACGTGCAGCTGTCCGCGACGGCCTCGCTCCTCGCGGTCGGCGCGTTCGTGGCGGGCGCGTGGGCGGGCGGGCGGATCGCGCCGCGGGTCGCGCGGCCGCTGTGGCTCTTCGCGCTCCTCGTCGGGGCGCATGCCGTGCTGGTGGCGGCGGCCCTGCTGCTCGACCTGGCCGCCGACGCCAAGCACGTCCTGATCGTGCTGCTCGCACTCGGCATGGGCGTGCAGAACGCCGTGGTCGGCAAGCTCGCCGTACCCGATCTGACCACCACCGTCCTCACGCGCACCCTGACGGGCCTGGCCTCCGACCGGCTCGGCCCGGCGTCGGTGCGCAGGTCCGTGTCCGTCGCCGCGATGTTCGCCGGGGCCCTCGCGGGCGGGCTGCTCCAGCTCAACCACGGCACGGCCGCCGCGCTCGCGCCCGCGCTTCTGCTGCTCGCCGCCGTGATGCTGGCGGCGGCCCTGCGCGGCCGGACCGAGGCCCGCGCGAGCTGAGGCGCCCTTGCCGCCGCGCGGCGCCTACCGCGTCTCCTCGACGAGCCGGGCAAGATTCGCCAGCGCCATGCGCGTCCCCGTCTCGTTGTCGGCGGCGGGCACGCTGTCGGGGATCCCTTCGTGCAGGACCAGGACGTCGGTTCCGCCGTCCGCGTCGGCGAGCGTGGTCGTCATGGTCATGGTGCCGCGCAGGGCGGGATCCGCGGTCTCGAAGGCGAGCACCTCGACCACCTGCTCGTCCGGTACGAGCTTCGCGAAGTGGCCGTGGTACGTGTCGGTGTGCGAGGCCGACTTGCCGGTGCCGGACGCCGCGTCGTAGGTCAGCGAGACGCGGAACCGACCGCCTTCGCGGGCGTCGAAGGTGTGCACATGGCTGCTCATGCCGTCCGGCACGCGCCAGCGCGCGATCGCGTCCGCGTCCAGAAGCGCCTGGTAGACGGCCGAACGCGGGGCGTTCACATGTCCGGACACCTGGGTCGAGTACATGAGACCCAATCTAGGACGCCGGCCGCTCGCACGGGACGTCGTCCTCTTCCGGAAGCCGCGGCCAGCAGCAGGCTCGCGCGCAGGCCGCCCCGAGCTGCGAGGCGGTCGCCCCAGCCAGGGTCTGCGGAAGTCGGCGTCCCGCCACAGGCCCGACGGAGGGCGGGCGGGAACGGCAGGAGAAGCGGACGGCACAGGGACCCCTTGAGGCAGCGAAAGGTTCGCCGTGCCGCAACTCGTGGGCAGCACGCGGTTGACAGGTCGATGGAGACCTACGAGTCAACGCGCGCTTCAGTGACCGGGCATTCCAACTCCTCGGGGATCACGTGGTGTTAGCCATCTCCGGGCACGGGGCCACGGGAGTGCCACCCCTTATCCCCGAGGCTGGGGCCAGGAGCCGCGACGGCCGGCCCGCACGGAGTGCGGCCGGCCGATGGAGCATCCGCTGACGTTCGAGAAGCGTCAGGCAGCGGCGGGCGTGGCCTGCTCGGTGAGGCGGGTGACGACCTCGGTGAGGGCCGTGGCCACCTCCACGTCGTCGGCCGGGTGGGTCTCGGCGAAGCGCGTCAGGGAGGCGGGGATGGACAGCTTGACGTCCTCGATGACCGCGCCGCCCGCGATGCCCGCGGCCTTGCGGGCCTCGTCCTGCGCCCACACGCCGCCGTACTGGCCGAACGCGGTGCCGACGACGGCGACCGGCTTGCCGGAGATCGCACCGGCGCCGAACGGCCGGGACAGCCAGTCGATGGCGTTCTTGAGGACCGCCGGCATGGTGCCGTTGTACTCGGGCGAGAAGAGCAGGAAGGCGTCGGTGCTGCCCGCCGCCTCGCGCAGACGGGCCGCGGCGGCCGGGATGCTGCCCTCGACGTCGATGTCCTCGTTGTAGAAGGGCACGTCCGCGAGGCCCTCGAACAGCTCGATGTCCACACCGGCGGGCGCGTGCTTCGCGGCGGCCTCGGCGAGCTGGCGGTTGTGCGAGCCGGCGCGGAGGCTGCCGACGAGGGCGAGGATGCGTACAGACATGGCGGAACTCCTGGAAAGTGCGGACGGACTCACATACGGGATACGAATCAAGCGGACCGGGGTCCGTTTAAAGTTGTACCACCTATCCGGACCGCGGTCCACTTAGCGGTTCGGAGCGCTACGCTGGACCCATGACCGGCTCCGTTCCCCCGCCACTCCCCTCGCCCGGCACACCGGGCGGGGCGACCGAGCTCACCCTCACGCCGGCCGGCGAACCGCCGTCGCTCAGGGCCGACGCGGCGCGCAACCGCACGCGGCTCCTTGAAGCCGCCTCAGAGCTGATGGCGGGGTGCGGAGCCGCACAGCTGACCATGGACGCGGTGGCCGCGGCGGCCGGAGTCGGCAAGGGGACCGTCTTCCGGCGCTTCGGCGACCGCACCGGACTCCTCGTCGCCCTGCTCGACCACCGCGAGCAGCAGCTCCAGGCCGCCTTCCTCTCCGGCCCGGCCCCGCTGGGCCCCGACGCCCCGCCCCTGGAGCGCCTGCACGCGTTCGGGCCCGCCCTGATCCGCCACGAGCGCGACCACCACGAACTGATCCTCTCCTCACGGACCGACCCGCTGCGCACCTACGCCGTCCCGGCGAACCGGCTGCGGCTCACGCACGTCACGATGCTGCTGCGCCAGGCGGGCGTCGCGGGCGATGCCGAGCTGCTCGCCCACACCCTGCTCGGCTCCATCGACAGCGTCCTCGTGCACCACCTGACCGTCGAGCGCGGCATGCCGCTCGCCCGCGTGGACGCCGGATGGCACGACCTCGTCACCCGGCTGGTGCCCGCGCCCTAGCCTCGGCGCGACGTCAGCCGGGCATGCCGCGACAGGTACGCCGGCAGGCGCCCGGAGTCGTGCCGAGCAGGCGGTGGAAAAGGGTGGTGCCCACCTCGCGGGCGAAGTGCCGTTCGAAGGTGAGTACGCTCATGCCCGCGCGGGCGGCGAGTTCGGCGACGGGCAGCGGCCGATGCAGCCGCGTCAGGGCCCAGTCGAGCACCGGCGCAAGGGTGTTGCTCGGCGCAGGCCCGCGTCGCCATGCCCAACTGGCCGCCCGGGCGCAGGAGTCGCAGCAGGTCCCCCCGGTCGCGCCCTTGCCGGAGCCCAGGTTGTGGCGTATGAGGTCGTCCAGGGGCGCCGTCACCCATGCTCTCCGGGGCCGTTGAGGAGGGTCGTTTTCAGCTGCGGGCGGCGGAGGCCGTCATCGGCTACACGCCTATCGCGCCGTCGATCCGCTCACGGAGCAGGTCGGCGTGGCCGTTGTGGCGGGCGTACTCCTCGATCATGTGGATGAGCACCCAGCGCAGCGACACCGTTCCGCGCCAGCTGTCGTCGCCCTCCATGTCCAGGTCCGGAGCTTCGGCCACGAGGCGGTCGGCGAACGCCACTTCGGAACGCCAGGTCTCCCACGCGGCGGCGATGACGGCCGGTTCGGGCACGGCGCCGTCGAAGTCCTGGTCGGGGTCCGTGTCCGAGCCGAAAAGAGGCGGCGCGATCTGACCCGCGAGGACGCGCCGGAACCAGCGGCGCTCCACATCGGCGAGGTGCCGGACGAGGCCGAGCAGCGAGAGCGTGGAGGGTTCCACGGACCGGCTGGCCAACTCGGCGTCCAAACCTGCGCACTTCAGCTCTAGCGTCGTGCGCTGGGCCGCCAGGAAGTCGACGAGCATGGCCCGCTCGTCGCCGGTCGTGCGCGCGGCGAGCCGCCCGTCCCGCTCTTCGTCGACGAACAGCTCGGCTCGCCTGCGTCCACTGGCCATGCCCGCCATCCAACCCTGAGTGTCATGTCCGGGGCCAGCCCTTGTCAGCGGCTCGGCGATCATGCCGACGTCGCGAGGAACTGCGTCGCCGCCAGCTCCCCGTACAGGGGATCGGCCGCCACCAACTCCTCATGGGTACCCGACGCACGGACCCGTCCGGCGTCCATCACCACGATCCGGTCGGCCAGTGTCACCGTCGAGAGGCGGTGCGCCACGACGAGGACCGTCACCTCCCGTGAGACCTCGGCGACGACGTCGCGCAGTGCCAGTTCGTTCACCGCGTCGAGTTGCGATGTCGCCTCGTCGAGGAGCAGGAGGCGCGGCTTGCGCAGGAGCGCCCTCGCTATCGCCACGCGTTGGCGTTCGCCGCCGGACAGCTGGGAGCCGCGGTGTCCGACCAGCGTCTGAAGACCGTCCGGCAACCGGTCGACGAGGGTGTCGAGCCGGGAGCGTACGAGTACGTCCTGGATCTCGTCGTCGGTCGCGCCGGGCGCCCCGAAGAGGAGGTTCTCGCGCAGGGTGCCGGCGAGGACGGGCGCGTCCTGCTCCACGTAGCCGATGACGGAGCGCAGTTCGGCGAGCGGCCACTCCCGCACGTCGCGGCCGTCGACGAGGACCCGGCCCCCGGTCGCGTCGTAGAAGCGCTCAAGGAGGCCGAAGACGGTGGTCTTGCCCGCGCCCGAGGGGCCGACGAAGGCCGTCATGCCGGGGCCCGGGATGTCGAAGCTCACGCCGTGGTGGACGTACGGAAGGGCGTCGCGGTAGCGGAAGGTCACGTCCTCGAAGGTGACGGCGGCGGGGCCGTGGTGTCCCGTGGGCTCCGCGGTCTCGGTGACGTCCTCCGTCTCCAGACGTTCGGCCCGTACGATCCGCGCGATGGCCGCGGAGCCGACCTGGTACTGCGAGACGCCCTCGACGAGACGGGACACCGGGTCGATCAGATAGAAGAGGAAGAGCAGGAAGGCCACGAGCGTCGAGACGGAGATGGCGCCGGACGCGACGCGTGCGCCGCCGATGCCGAGGACGGCGAGGAACGAGACCTGCACGGCGAAGCCGACCGAACTCCAGGCCACCGCCTGCCACTTGGCGGACCGCACCCCGTGCCGCCAGGCCTCCTGCGCGGCGGCTTGCACCGCGGCGGTCTCGCGCTCCTCGGCGCCCGAGGCCTTCAGCGTGCGGAACGCGCCGAACGCCCGCTCCAGCGCGGTCGAGATGGTGCCGACCGCTTCCTGGGCCCGTTCCGTCGCCCGGGCGATCTTCGGCATCACCAGGGCCACCGCGCCGCCGATGAGCACGATCACGCCGAGGGTGACGCCGAGCAGGACGACGTCCATGAGGGCCATCATCACGATCGTCGCGATGAAGGTGAGCCCGCCCGCGACGGCGGACACCACGGACTGCGTAGTGACCGCGCGCAGCAGTGTCGTGTCCGAGGTGATGCGGGACATCAGGTCGCCGGGCTGGGTGCGCTCCACCTCCGGCAGGCGCAGCCGCAGCAGCCTCCCGATCAGGGTGCGCCGGGCCGAGAGCACCACGGATTCGGCGGTGCGTTCAAGGACGTACGCGCCGATGGACTCGATGACGGTGCCGAGCACCACGAGGGCGCTGAGCAGGAGGATGATCCCGGCGATCGAGTCGTCGCTGCCGAGCCGGTCCACGAGGGCTTTCGCGGCGAGCGGCTGGGCGAGGCCGGTCGCCGCGCCGATCAGCGTGCAGAGGGCGCCGAGCGCGACGACCCAGCGGTGCGGGCGGAAGTAGCGGTAGAGCGCCCGCCAGGTCTCACCGGCGGAGAGCCGCTCCTGCGCCGGACTCTCTGGCGCCGGTCTCTTGTTGGCCGGCTGCTCCGGCTCGTTCTTGGTCACGTCGGAAAGGACGCCGACGAGGCTCATCTGCCTGACCGGCGGCCCGGCCCTTCGCCCCGTAACCCAGATCGAGCCACGGAGTTAGAGGATCTGTCGAATTCGTTGCAGTGACGATTCTGCACGGCGAGTGTGGCGTAGGGGCGGGCCCGAGCGTGAAGGGGATGACGGGGCTGATGCGTGTTCGCGGGGGTGGCCTGATGGGCCGGACCGAGGAACTGTCGAGACTCCGCCGCCTGCTGGCCCAGAGCAGGCTGGTGACGGTGACGGGCAGCGCGGGCGTCGGCAAGAGCACCCTCGCGGCGCACGCCGCGGCAGCGGTGGGCAGCCAGCTGCCGGACGGCGTGATCATGGTGCGGTGGTGGGACGGCGCCCCTGCGCGGGGCCAGTCGGTGGCACGGGCGGTGGTCGAGGCCATGGACGGTGAGATGGACGGAGCTGAGGGGAAGCCACCACCCTGGGCGGACGAAGCTGGGGAGGGCGTGGGCGATGCGGGGGGTGGTGAGCGGGGCAGGTCCGCTGGGCGTGGCGGTGAGCAGGGTCGGCCCACCGCGGATGGCGGTGAGCAAGGTCCGCCCACTGCGGGTAAGGGCGAGCAGGGCAGCTCCGCTGCATGTCGTCGTGAGCAAAGCACGCCCCCCGCGGATGCCCACGAACAAGGCACGACCGCCACGGGCAGGCGTGAGCAGGGCACTCCCACCGTGCATAGCGGTGAGGAAGACACTCCCACCGCGCATAGCGAGGAGGACACGGCTGCCGCTCGTGGCGGCGAGCATGGCACGCCCTCCGCGCGCGCCGATGAGCAACGGCCGCCCGCGGACGGAGGTGAGCATGCGCCGCCCGCGGACAGGGGTGTGCACGGGTCGCCCGCAAACGGAGGTGAGCCGAGCGTCAGGGTGTGGGGCGGGAGTGGGGAGTGGGAGCTTGGTTGTCGGCTTCGGGGGCGCCGCGTGCTCGTCGTTCTCGATGACTTCGATCCCGTACGCGACGAGTGCGTACGTCTGGTGCAGTCGCTGCTGCTGCTCGCGCCCGGCGTCCGTATTCTCGCCACCGGGCGTCAACCGCTGGGCCTTGGGCAGGAGTTGGTGCTGCACCTGAAGCCGCTTCCCGTCGGCGCACCGGGGACGGAGGCGGAGCCGGGGCCCGCGGTGGAGCTGTTCATGGAGCGGGCGCGCGGTGCACGGCAGCACCGGGGGGTTGCGCAGCCCGCCCCCTCTCCCCCAGCGCCCGACGAAGCCGAACTGCGCGCCGTGAGTGACATCTGCGCTCGGCTGGAAGGCGTACCGCTCGCAGTGGAGCTCGCCGCGGCGCAGACCGCCCTGCATCCGCCCGCGCAGCTCGCCCGGATGTTGCGGCCCGCCCAGGGGTGGCTCGGCAAGCCGGAGGCGCCCTTGCGGCGGCACCGGTCCTTACGGGCCGCCGTGGGCGCGAGTTACGCGCTGTGCGGGCAGGCCGAGCGCAGCGTCTGGGCGCGGCTCAGCGTCTTCGCGGGCGAGTTCGACGAGGACGCCGCCGTCCACGTGTGCGCGGGCGGCGGCCTCGACCGGGAGCTTGTGGCCTCCTGCCTCGCGCGGCTCGTCCTGGCTTCGGTGCTCGAACCGGTGCGTGACCCCGGCGGCGTGCTGCAGCCCCGCTATCGGCTGCCTGCGGCGGCCCGCGGGTTCGGCGGCGAACGCCTGGAATCCGTGGGAGAGTCCGCGGCGGCGACCACCCGTCACCTCGCCTGGTACCGCACCGTCGCCTCGACCGCCCACCAGCTGTGGAGCACCGGACGGCACGAGCAGGCGACCCGGCTGCTGCGTGACGAGGAGACCGACCTGCGGGCCGCGCTGGAGCGGGCCCCGCACACCGCCGGCCAGGGTGCTTCCGCCCTCGCCATGGTCGTGGACCTGTGGTTCTGGTGGGCGGTGTGCGGGCACGCCGCCGAGGGGCGTGAGCATCTGCGGCGGCTGCTGCCGCTCGGCCGCACGGACACCCTGGGGTGTGGGAGGGCCCTGTGGCTGGCGGGCTGGCTCGCGGCGTGCACCGGCGCACCGGAGGCGGAGGCCGAGGCCGAGGAACTTCTCTGCCAGGCCTGGCGCGTGGCCGTTCTCTCCGGTGACGACGCGACCATCGGCCGGGTCGCCCACGTACAAGGCGTGATCGCGCTGCGCGAGGGCGAGACGGAACGCGCCATCGAACATCTGCGGGAAGCCGCTCACACGGTCCCCGCCCACGCCGACCACGGCCCGCCCGCCGCGGTCAGCTGGGCCCAGCTCGCCGTGGCCCAGGCACGCGTCCGCCCGGCCGACGCCCTGCGCAGTGTCCGACGCGCGTCGGCCGGAACGCAGACGCGGCACGACATATGGACGCGCTCCATGACGCAGTACGCGCACGCCCTCGTCGAGCATCTGCGCGGCCGGCGCAGCCGGGCCTGGCGCCGCGCGCACAAGGCGCTCGCCGGGGCCGTCTCCGTGGCAGGACCGCTCGGCGCCGCCTCAGTACATCAGCTGATCACCGCGATCGAACACGGCCCCGCGCTCGGCGGAGTCGAGTGGCCCCCTCCGTGCGGGTGGAATCCACCGGGCACTTGAGGCACTCGGGTCAACATGAGCAGAAGAAGCCCAGCCATCTGATTCGTTCATCTTCCTGCGGTCTACACATGGTCCGACCCGGAAGTGAGCGAACGGAGCGAGCGTGTGAATCGGTTGAAGCTGAAGTACGCGTCGGTGAAGTACACGTCGGTGGCGGGAATCGCGGCCCTCGCCGTCCTGGCGGGCCCCGCGGCGCCCGGCGCGGGCGCCGTGAGCCCGCATGCCTCACACGCACCCGGGGCCGCCGCGACCGCGGCCCCGCGTCCGACACTGACGGCGAAGTCGACCGTGGCCAGCGTGCGCGCGTGGCGCGACTTCTACATCTACGGAGTCGGCCGCAACATGCGGCCCGGCACCCGCGTCACGCTTCAGCAGAAGCAGGGCAAGCGCTGGGTTTCGCTGCCCGCGTCGGTGTACACCGCGCGCAACGGCGCGTACAAGATGCGGGTCAAGCTCGGCCTCAAGGGCCGCAACTCCCTGCGCATCGTCGGCGGCCGCGCCATCTCGCCCACGGTCTACGTGACGGTGCGCTGAGCCCGAGCCGCCCGTGACTGACAACCTCTGTCACTTCACGTACTGATCATCCGTCACGTACTGATGCAGCCGGCCAGAGGCGGCCAGCATGGCGGTCGAGCGCGTGGCGACGCCCGCGAGGCGCTGCTCGATGGCCGCACGGAGCGCGTCGGGGCTGCCCGTCTCGCGCAGCCCATCGAGCACGGCGTGGATCTGCGGCAGGGGGTAGTGGCCCTGCCGGAGGATGCTGACGATGCGGGCGTCGCGTACGTCGGCGGGGCTGAACCAGCGGTAGTGCGTGCCCGGTTCACGCCGCGGCTTCAGCAGGCCCGCCGATTCCCACACCCGCAGCGCGGAGGTGCGCACACCGAGGCGGGCGGCCACATCGCCGATGCGCAGGTGCGGTGGCGTGGCGGGCGCAGGGGTGTCGTCCGGGGTCTCCTTCGCGACGGCTTCCAGTGCCTCGCCCGCGGCCCGGAGCGAGAGCCGCTGCTGGTGCAGGTCGGCGTGCCCGGCGTCGACGAGGGTGAGGGCCTGCGGAAGGTCTCCCGCGTGGACGGCCCGCATGATCGCCTGGGCGGTGTCGAGGCCGTAGCCCGGGACGAGCGCGCGATAGGTGAGCAGGGCGTCGCGGTGGCGTGTGCCGAACCTGCGGTATCCGGCGGGCGTGCGCGGGGTCGGCGGCAGGATGCCCGCGTCGGCGTAGTTGCGGATCTGCTGGGTCGAGACACCGGCCGCCCGCGCCAGATCCACCGGGCGCAGCGCCGTCTCGGCTCGGCTCATGAAGGGACCTCCCCTGACTGGCGTCGAAGTACGGAGTTGAAGTGCTCAGTTGAAGGTTATCCGAGCGGGCCCCCGCCAAGTACGGCCTCTCTCGCTCCAAAGCCTCAAGAAGCGCTTCAATGGAACACTTGAAGGCATGGATGCCAGCACTGCGACTGCGATGGACGCAAGCACCGACAATGCCGATGCGATCCGCATCAAGGGCGCGCGCCTTCACAACCTCAAGAACGTCTCGCTCACCATCCCCAAGAACCAGCTCGTCGTCCTGACCGGCCTCTCCGGCTCCGGCAAGTCCACGATCGCCTTCGACACCCTGCACCGGGAGGGCCAGCGGCAGTATCTGGAGTCGCTCGGCCTGGTCACCACCTTCGCGAGCAAGCCATCGGTCGACTCGATCACCGGCCTTTCGCCGTCGATCAGCGTCGACCAGCATCTGACCAACCGCAGCCCCCGGTCGACGGTCGGCACGGTCACCGAGGTCTTCACGTATCTGCGTCTCCTGTGGGCGCGCATCGGTCACCGGCCGTGCCCGTCGTGCGGGCAGGACGTCCCACCCGCCTACCACGTGAGCGGCGACGAACTCTGGGACGACGAACCGTCGGGGACCGAACCCGCCGCCGACGGGTCGCCGGACGACCAGCCCGCACTCCCCTGCCCGCACTGTGGGGCGCCGGTTCCGGGCATGGTGATGGGCACGTTCTCCTTCAACACGCCCGCCGGCGCCTGCGTCACCTGCACCGGCATCGGCACCGTCTTCCGGGCCGATGTGCACCGCCTGGTCGACGACGGCCTGAGCGTCGCCGGGGGCGCCGTGCTCGGCTGGCTCCCCGCCCTGACCACGCGCAACATCCCTATCCTGCGCGCCGCCGGCGAGCACTACGGCTTCACCTTCGACGCGGAGACCCCCGTACGTGAACTCGGCGAGGAACAGCGGGACTTGCTGCTCCACGGCGTGGAGGGCGAGCAGTTCCGCCGCCACTTCCCGGACGCCGCACCACCGGCGACGGTCAGCCGGGGACGCTTCGAGGGCGTGGTCACGAACATGCTGCGCCGATACGCCGAGCGCATCGACGACGCCGCCTACCGCGAGAAGGCGGAGAAGCTCCTCGTCAACGACGTCTGCCCGGACTGCGACGGCACCCGCATCCGCCCCGAGAGCCGACGGGTCACCGTCGCCGGGCTGACCATCGTCGACGCGGCGCGCCTGCCACTCGACGAGCTCGCCGGGTGGATCGAAGGCCTGCGGGAGTACGTCACCGACAGCGAGGCGTGGCAGGTCACCGAGCCGATCGTGGACGATCTGCGGGAGCGCGTGCGCCGCCTCGTCGACGTCGGTGTCGGCTATCTGACCCTGGAGCGGGCCACACCCAGCCTCTCGGCGGGCGAGACCCAGCGCCTGCGCCTTTCCGCACTGCTCGGCTCGGGCCTCACCGGCGTGCTGTACGTCCTGGACGAACCGACCATCGGGCTGCACCCCGCGGACACCGCCCGCCTGGTCGACGTCCTGCGCCGCCTGCGCGACCTGGGGAACACGGTCCTCGTCATCGAGCACGACCTCGATGTGCTGCGCGCGGCCGACCATGTCGTCGACGTGGGTCCCGGCGCGGGCCGCGCCGGCGGGCACATCGTGGCCGAAGGTTCGCCGGACGAGGTGGCGGCGACCGCCGGTTCGGTCACCGGTGACTATCTCTCCGGGCGCCTCGCGATGCCTCTGCCCGCGCTCCGTACGCCCGCGTCGGGTGCCGAGCTGATCATCCGCGGGGCGCGGGCGCACAACCTCAGGAACGTCACCGCGCGGCTGCCGCTCGGGCGGCTCGTCGCGGTGAGCGGGCCATCGGGCTCGGGCAAGTCGTCGCTGGTCCTGGACATCTTGGGGCGTGCCGCTCGGCAGCGTTTCCACGGTGCGAGCGACGCGCCGGGCGCCCACGACGGGATCGAGGGCTGGGAGCACGTCGACAAGGTCGTGACCATCGACCAGCAGGCGATCAGCCGGGTGCCTCGGTCGAACGCGGCGACGTACTCGGACGCGTTCACGCCGATCCGGGAGGCGTTCGCGGCGAGCGCCGACGCACGTCGACGGGGGCTCACCGCGGGGCACTTCTCCTTCAATGTGGCGGGGGGCCGCTGCGAGCGGTGCACGGGGGCGGGGGTGCTGACCGTGCAGATGCACTTCCTGCCCGACGTGGAGGTGCGCTGCCCCGCCTGCCGTGGCCGCCGCTTCAAGCCCGATGTGCTCGCCGCACGGTACGGCGGACACGACATCGCGGAGGTTCTCGACATGACCGTCGACGAAGCGCTGACGGTGTTCGCCGCCGTGCCGGGGGCGGCGACGCGGCTCCAGCGCATGTCGGACGTCGGCCTCGGCTACCTCCAGCTCGGCCAGCCCGCGACCACGCTCTCCGGAGGCGAGGCCCAACGCGTCAAGCTGGCCAAGGAGTTGGGGCGCCGCGCCACGGGCCGCACCCTCTACCTCCTGGACGAGCCCACGACCGGCCTGCACGCCGCCGACACGGCACGCCTGCTCGGCGTCCTGCAACGCCTGGTCGACGCCGGGAACACCGTCATCACCATCGAGCACAACCTGGACGTCATCCGCGCCGCGGACTGGGTCGTCGACCTGGGCCCCGAAGGCGGCGCGGCGGGCGGCGAGATCGTGGCCGAGGGCGCGCCGAAGGAGATCGCGCGGGCGAGCGGGTCACGGACTGGGGCGTTCCTGGACGGGGTGTGACCGCACTCGCCCACGTAGCGGGCAACATCGCGATGCGCGCCTGGAAGGTCCCGTACAGCTCGTTCGAAGGCAGACCGGAGTACGGCAACTGCATGCTGCCGTGAGCTAGTTCGCACCCGATGCCTCTTGCCACCCGGGCGGCAGGAGGCAGCATCATGTCTGTCCGTACTCGACGGGCCGCCGCGCACCCGTGGCGGTATCTTCACCAAGCCTTTGTCCCCCGCCCGCAGAGGGAGCACCTCATGGTGAACGGTTCGACGCTGCCCGGCGGCATACCCCCGACCCCCGCGTCCGCGGGCACCCCGGCGGAGGAGTCGTACGCCGCGTTCAGGGCCTTCCCCTCTGGCCTCCACGATCACGTGAGGCCGTTCCTCGACGACATCACCGCGGAGGTGGTGCGGGCGATCCGCACGGAGATACCGGAGTACGCCCGCCCCACCGACGACACGTACATGCATGTCGTGAACCGGGGTGTGGAGCAGGCCCTTGAGGGGTTCCTGGCCCGGATGGCCCACCCGGACACCGACTGGGAGTCGGTGAAGGCCACCTACCAGAACATCGGCAGGGGCGAGGCGGACGAGGGCCGCAGTCTCGACTCCTTCCAGTCGGCGCTGCGCCTCGGCGCACGCGTGACGTGGCGCCGGGTCAACGCCCTTGTCAACGCCGACCTGTTGCCGCACACCGTCCTCGCGGCCTTCGGCGAGGCGCTGTTCGTGCATCTGGACGAGATGGCCGCGGCGACGACCGCGGGCTACACCGAGGCCAGGCTGCACGCGGCGGGCGAGCTGCAGCAGCGCCGCGCGCGCCTCATCGATCTGCTGACCGCCGATCCCCCGGCGTCGGCGGAGGCCATCGCCGATCTCGCGCAGACCGCCCAGTGGCCCATCCCGCGCGAGGTGGCCGTCGTCGTCATCGACCACGTCCTCACCCCGGAGACCATCAGGCCCATCGTGCCGCCGGAGTTCCTCGCGCGCTTCTCCGAGCAGCCCGGCTGCATCGTGGTGCCCGACCCGGAGGGCCCGGGGCGGGCCCGCTCCATCGCCGCGGCGCTCCAGGGGCTGCGTGCGGTGATCGGTCCCACGGTCGCACTGCACGAGGGCGCGCGCTCGCTGCGCTGGGCGCTGGACGCCCTGGACCTGTCCCGGCGCGGCATCCTGCCCCGCGCGGGCCTGCTGCACTGCGCCGACCACTTGTCGACGCTGCTGCTCTTCCAGGACGAGGCCCTGGTCGACGCGCTCGCGGGGCGGCATCTGCTCCCCCTGGAGGAGGTGCGCTCACCGCAGCGGGAGCGCCTCGCCGAGACGCTGCTGTGCTGGCTGCGGTGCGGGCACAACGCGAGCGAGGTCGCCACGCGTCTCGCGGTGCATCCGCAGACGGTCCGCTACCGCCTGCGGCAGCTGGAGGAGGTGTTCGGCGACCGGCTGCACGATCCGGTGGCGCAGTTCGAGATGCAGCTGGCGCTGCACGCGCTGAGCCTGCGGCCGGCCGCGGGTGAGGGGAGCGCGGCGCGCTGAGGTGACACGCCATCGGTTAGGACACGCCATCGGTTAGCCGGACGCGGAACCCGGACACGTCACCCAGACGCATCACCCGGACACGTCACCCGGACGCGCCGCGAGGGTGGCCGTCCTCGCCCGTTATCCACCCGTAATGTCCCCTTCGTCCCAACTCCCAGGCGAAGGACAGTTCTTACGTGCGCACCCACCGGACCCTCCGAATCCCCCCGCGGATCCTCCCCCGCCTCGTGGTCCTCTTTCTGCTCCCCCTGCTCACCACCCTCAGCGGCACCCTGCTCGCCCCGGCACACGCCCACGCGGACGCGGCGGCCCAGCACGCACCGTCCGTCATCAGCCTCCAGGCCCCGCCACCCGCGACCGAAGAGCCATGCACCAGCAAGGACCCCGCGGTCTGCCTGATCCGGCAGATGACTCCGGAGGAGCGGGAGCGGGCACGTGAGGTGCGGCTGCGCTACCACCAGCTCCTGGACACCATGGAGCGCGTGGCGGACCGTATGCACGAGGAGGGCCGCTCCGACGAGGAGATCGCCCGCGTCCTCGTCGACATGCGCAACGAGGCCAAGGACATCACCCGCGCCGGGATGACCCCGGAGGCGGTAGAGGCCCTGGAGCAGCGGAACATGAAGAAGTACGGCAACCCCCTCGGCCCGACGGCGGACCAGCAGTTCGCCAAGTACGGCAGCTGGGCCAAGGTCATCGAGGCGGCGACCCGCACCAGCGCCGCCGTCGACAAGGAACTCGGCATCCCGCCGCGCGCCTGACTTCCATGCTGCTCAAGGATTACGACCACCACGGCCGGACGTGGACCCTCGACCCCCGCACGGGGCTCCTCTCCCCCGCGTCCGGCCGCTGCCACGGCTTCGTCCACACGGACGCGGGCGGGGAGGCGGCAGCGGCGCTGTACGCCGACCCTTCCGACGAGGAGCCGACTCTCTGGCTCCAGTTCGGCGGACGCCGCTGGGACTGCGGCGCAGTGACGGTCCGTCAGTCCACAGGACCGTCAGCCGGCACACGCCGCTTCACGGTCGAGGACGCGCGGGGCGCGACCCTTCTCGAACTCCCCTACCCGGCACCGGATCCCGGCCCCTTCGACCCGACGTACGACTGGATGGACGCGGAGGCGGACGACTTCTTCCTCTGGGTGGCGGGCCGCCTGACGGACGCGGACGCGTCGTCGCGTACCACACTCCTGGCGCACTTCCGGGCCGGTTTCCTCCCCACCTGAGCTCACAAGTAGCCTCTCCGAGCGATGAGTTGACGCCTCCCGCGGAGTCTTCACTCACACAAGGAGAAACCGAGAAAGACCGGGCCGCGCGCAAGGTTCGCGACCCCCACCCGGAGGTACACCATGTGCGCCCACCAGCCCCCGTGCCCGCCCGCCGAGAGCCCCGACCACCTCGCGGCCCGGATCCTCTCCGCCCATCCCGAACAGGGCTGGAGCCTGCTGTGCAACGGCACGATCGTCTTCGACGACACCGGCGAGCTGCTGCCGGACGGACGGGTGGTGGCCGTGACGAGGCCGCTGGCGATGGCGGCCTGAGCGCGCTGGCCCGACGCGGAAGAGGTCACCTCACGGCGCGATCGCGCCCAGCAACGCCCTCGCGCACAGGTCCCGCACCTGTGCGCGCGGCAGCAGCTCCGGCTCCTCCAGCCACTCCAGGCAGACGGTCACCATGAAGGCGAGCCAGCCGCGCACGGCCAGGCGCAGGGTCGGAAGGTCGTGGGGAGTGGACGCCGTTTCGGGGTCCGCGGCCAGGGCTTGGAGGATCTGGTCCTCGTGGGCCGCGAGACCTTCGCGATAGATCCTGCGGACCGTGGCGTCGCCCGTCTCCTCCGCCCGGTGGAACGCGCGAAAGCCTTCGGCGTGCGACTCGACGTACGCGAGGAACGTGTCGAGGCCCGTGCCGATCTGGTCGCGGACCGGGACTCCGGGCACGGCCGCCGTCAGGCGCAACATGCGCCGGCTCTCGCGCCGCACCACGGCGGCGAAGAAGTCACTCTTGGTCGGGAAATAGTGGTACAGCAGGCCGCGTGAGACGCCCGCGATCTCCGCCACCCGCTCGACCCACACGTCGTCGTACGGATTCTGGGCGAAGAGCCGCGCCCCTGCCGAGAGCAGCTGTTCCCTGCGCTCCTCGGTGCTGAGTCTGCGGCGCGTGCGCTCCTGCGGGTTCGCGGCCATGGGAGCACCTTACTTGACGTGGATTCAACAGCGGGACCAGACTGAAGTCCTTATTGAATCCGCGTACAACAGGCTCAACGGGTCTGCGGCACAAGGGAGATGGCACACATGGCGCAGGTCTCGCAGGCATCGCAGACATCACAGACACCGCAGGTCGCGGAGGTGGCGGAGGGTGCGGAGGCTCCTCCCAAAGGGTTCCGCAGCGCCGAGCTCGGGTGGCCGCGCCTCGATCTCATACCGCATCCGCCGCGCCGCCTGCCCCTGGTCGGCGACATCCTGGGCGCCAACGTCCGTACGCCGGTGCAGGATTCGATGCGTATCGGCAGCGGGCTCGGGCCCATCTTCCGCCGCAAGGCGTTCGGCAAGGAGATCGTCTTCGTCTGGGGCGCCGAGCTCGTGGCGGAACTGGCCGACGAGTCGCGCTTCGCCAAACACGTGGGCCTGGGTGTCGCCAACCTGCGGCCGGTGGCGGGCGACGGCCTGTTCACCGCGTACAACCACGAGCCCAACTGGCAGCTTGCGCACGACATCCTCGCGCCGGGCTTCAGCCGGGACGCGATGGCCGGCTACCACCCGCTGATGCTGGACGTCGCCCGGCAGCTGACCGCCCGCTGGGATGCGAGCGAGCAGATCGGCAGGGCCGTTGACGTGCCCGGAGACATGACGAAGCTGACCCTGGAGACGATCGCCCGCACCGGATTCGGGCACGACTTCGGCTCCTTCGAGCGGCCACGGCCGCACCCCTTCGTGTCGGCCATGGTCGGCACGCTCTCCTACGCCCAGCGCCGCAACGTCGTGCCGCCCGCGCTCGCCCCGCTGCTGCTGCGCGGCGCCACCAAGCGCAACGCCGCCGACATGGCCTATCTCAACCGCACCGTCGACGACGTGGTCGCGGCCCGCATGGCCGCGCCAGGCCCGGGCGACGGCGATCTGCTCGACCGGATGCTGGAGGTCGCCCACCCCGACACCGGCGAGCGGCTCTCCCCGGAGAACATCCGCCGCCAGGTCATCACCTTCCTGGTCGCCGGGCACGAGACGACCTCGGGCGCCCTGTCGTTCGCACTGCACTACCTCTCGCGCTCCCCCGAAGTCCTCGCCCGCGCCCAGGCCGAGGTCGACGAGATCTGGGGCGACGCGGATGAGCCCGCGTACGAGCAGGTCGCCAAGCTCCGCTATCTGCGGCGCGTCCTCGACGAGTCGCTGCGGCTGTGGCCGACCGCGCCCGGCTTCTCGCGCCAGGCCCGGCACGACACGACGATCGGTGGTGTGCACCCGATGCGCGAGGGGGCCTGGGCGCTCGTCCTCGCCACGCTGCTGCACCGCGATCCGGCGGCGTGGGGCGAGCGGCCCGAGGAGTTCGACCCCGACCGGTTCGCCCCTTCGGCGGTACGCGCGCGGCCGGCCCACGTCTTCAAGCCGTTCGGCACGGGCGCGCGGGCCTGCATCGGCCGTCAGTTCGCGCTGCACGAGGCGACCTTGGTGCTCGGACTGCTCCTGCGCCGCTACGACCTGCACACCGACCCCGGCTACCGCCTGCGGGTCGTCGAGCGCCTCACGCTCATGCCGGAAGGCCTCACGCTGCGGCTCACCCGCCGCGCCAGCTCCGCGTAGAGCTCGATTGTCAGACCCGTGCGCAAGAGTGGAGGGTCCACCGGTGCGAGCCATCGGTCCGTCCGACCACGCGCAGAGGAGCTCTCGACATGACCAGCACGCCGACCCCGGAACTGGCCGCCGCCCAGGCCTGCTTGCGGCTGCTGCACACCGCACGTGCCGCGCTGTCAGGCCCCTCACCGGCCGCGGCGGCCTCGCTGCTCGCGGGGCCCATGGCGGAGGCGGACGAAGCGCTGCGCCGCGCGGGCCTGACGGGCAACGAGGCCGAGCTCCTGAACAGGATCTACGACCTCGAGCCCGACCGCCCCGATCCCCGGGCGTGCCCCGCTCCGGCTAGTTCGGCTCCATCGATTCCATAGGCTCCTCGGGCCCCGCCGGTTCCTTCGGCTTCCAGGTGAACTTGTCGCCGCCCACCCAGCGCACCAGATCCGGGTCGTCCACGTCGTGCACGACGACGCCCGCCTGAGCGGCCACCTCCAGGACGTCGACAAGTTCCCTGGCCTCGCCGACCACCTCGCCGTCGAGCTCCACGATGCGGAAGGGCGGTCGGCCGGGGTTGACGCCAAGGACCGTGATCCGAGGGTTCGCCATATAGAGGTACGCGCTTTCGGTCATGTCTGGAGGCTTCCACGCTCCGGCCCCGTCATGACCATCACGACCTGCCCGTTCGGCCGCTCGGGCTACGTACCTGTCGCCTCGGGGCGACCGACGAGCCGCTCGGCCGCCGAGCGCGCGGAGGCGAGCGCCCCCTTGCGGTCCGCGCCGCGCTGGCCGAGGACGACACGGGTGCTCAGGCCGTCGAGGAGCGCGAGGAGTTCACCGGCGCGGGCCGCGGCGTCGTCCACCGCGAAGGCCTCCTGAGCCGCGCCCTGGGTGAGCAGGGCCTCCAGATCCGCCTGCCAGCCGCGGTCGAGATCGTCCTGGGCCGTACGGAGCGGCGCGTTCGCACCGGCGCGTGCCCACAGCTCGATCCACAGCATCCAGCGGGGGTCGCGCGGTCCCTTGGGCAGATACATCCGCAGGAAACGGTCGAGCTTGCGTGCGGGCGCCGCCCGGCCCGCGAGCAGCGCGCGCCGCTCCTCGGTCAGCGCGGCCTCGCTCCAGCTCAGCGCCTCAAGGAGCAGGCGGTCCTTGCTGCCGAAGTAGTACAGGATGTGGCCGCCGCTGGTGCCGAGGCGCTCGGCGAGCGCGGACATGGTGAGTGCGGCGAGGCCGTTCTCGGCGATCGCCGTCATCGCCTCCTCCAGCATCCGGTCCCGCGCGACCTGCCCGTCCCTCCGTCGTGCCACGCCTGCTCCCGTTCCGGTCCCCGCGTCCTGCTCCACCCGCCGACCTTATCCCCGCTGCCCGCGGCTGATTTCCCGCAGGGTCTTGACGGCTCCACGACCCGTGGCGCATTTTGAATGCCGTTCTAGGTCATAGAACGGCATTCAAAGTCTGGGTGCCGGAGAGTGAGGTGCCCGCATGACGGAAGAGGCCCCGGTTTCCGCCGGAACGAAGACCACCGGAACGAAGACCGCCGGAACGACATCCTCCGGAACCGCGACCGCCGGGATCGGCACCGGCGTCACCAGCGACGAGGTGTTCCGGGTCGAGACCCACGGCATCGACCCGATCCCGGACGAGGACCGGCACGGCAGCGCCAGGGATCTGTTCTGGCTCTGGTTCGGCTCCAACCTGACCTTCACCTACGTCATCAACGGCGCACTCGCCGTCAGCTTCGGCCTCAGCTTCTGGCAGGCCACCGCCGTGGTCGTGATCGGCGGGCTCTCCTTCTTCGTCATCAGCGCGGCCGGGCTCAGCGGCATCCGCACCGGCACCGCGACCCTCGTCATCTCGCGCGCCGCCTTCGGCGTTCTCGGGAACTTCCCCGCCGGGCTGCTCAACTGGGTGGTCTCCATCGGCTACACCATCGTCAACACCGTGGTCGGCACGCTCGCCCTCGAAGCCCTCTTCACCGACCTCGGCTGGTCGGGCGGTGACGCGGCGCGCGCCCTCGCGCTCGCGGTGACCCTCGCCATGACCTTCGCCGTGGCCATGTGGGGACATGCCACCGTGCAGTTCGCCGAGCGCTGGATGGCCTACGTGCTCGCCGCAGGCTTCGGGGTGCTGCTCGTGTTCGTGCTGCCCGACGCGGAGTTCGGTGCGGCCGGGGGCGGTGGGGCGAGTTTCTCCGGCTGGACGCTCGCGTTCGTGGTGATGCTCGCGGGGCCGTTCTCGTATCTGCCGATGCCCGCCGACTACACCCGCTATCTGCCGCGGGACACCTCGCTGCGGTCGATCACCGTCAGCGGCGCGCTGGGCGGTCTCGTCTCCTCCGTGGCGCTCGGTGTCGCGGGCGTCGCCGCCGCCACGCAGGCCGACATGACGGACGCGGTCGCGGGGGTGGAGAAGCTGCTTCCGGGGTGGTTCCAGCCGGTGTTCCTGGTGCTGGTGCTCGGCGGCTCGGTCACCAACTCGATCCTCACGCTCTACTCCTCAAGCCTCAACCTCCAGGTGCTCGGCATCCCTTGGGGCCGGGCGAAGGCCATCGTCATCAGCATCGTCGTGACGGCGCTCGGCTCGCTCGGCGCGCTGTTCCTGACCGACTTCACCGAGTCGCTGCTCAGCTTCCTCTCCCTCCTGATCATCGTGTTCGCGCCGTGGGGCGGGGTGTTCCTCGCCGACATGCTCCTGCGGCGCTGCCGGTACGACACCGGGGCTCTGCACACCACCGGCCGCGAGGGCGCCTACTGGTACCGGGCGGGCTTCCACCCCGCCGGGATGGCCGCCCTGGTCACCGGGATGGCCTTCGCCGCTCTGACCTGCGACTCGGAGCTGTGGACAGGGCCGCTGGTCGCGCCGCTCGGCGGCGGTGATCTCACCCTCCTCGGCTCGGTCGTCGCCGGACTCACGTACTGGGCGCTGGCCCGCCGCAGCGTTTCCTCATCCCTGCCGGTCTCGACATGAGACATCCCTCGCGCACCTCTCGTACGACTCGAACCACCCGTACCGCCCCAGGAGTTCACCTCTCATGACCAGCACCACCCCCAGGCCCGCGGATCTCGTCCTGCGCAACGCCCGCATCCACACCGTCGACCCGGACCTCCCCTCCGCCGAGGCGCTCGCCGTCGTCGACGGACGCATCGCATGGCTCGGACCCGACGCGGAAGCGGACTCCTGGACCGGCGAGGGCACACGGGTCGTCGACGGCGGCGGGCGCCTGGTCCTGCCCGGCTTCATCGACGCCCACAATCACGTGCGCCTCGGCTCCGACGACGCCTGCGTACAACTCGCCGGTGCCCGCACCCTCGACGAGATCCACGACCGCGTCCGCGCCTGGCGCACCGAGAATCCCGACGCCGACTGGATCGAGGCGGAGGCGTTCGACTACTCCGCGATCCCCGGCGGCCGTATGCCGAACGCCGCCGACCTCGATCCCGTCACCGGCGACACCCCGGCCTTCGTCCTGAGCTACGACGTCCACACCGCCTGGCTCAACACGGCAGCCCTGCGCCGGCTCGGCGTCGACCGCGACCGTACGTCGCTGCCGTTCGGCCGCGCCGAGACCGACCCGGCGACGGGTGAACCCACCGGTTTCATCAAGGACTTCGCGGTCAAGGGGCTCTCCCGCGACGGGCACCGGGCGCTGCGCGAACTCGGTCTGCCGTGGGCGTCGCCCGACCGGCAGTACGGGCGCCTCGCCAAGAGCCTGGACGACGCGATCGGCTTCGGCATCACCACGGTCGTCGAACCGCAGAACTCCCTGGACGACCTGGAACTTTTCACCCGCGCCCGAGCGGAAGGGCGACTGCGCTCGCGCATCGTGGCGGCGCTCTTTCATCCCCGCGGCACGTCCGACGCGGACCTGGACGACTTCGCGGACGCCGCACGGCGGTTCGCGGACGACCGGCTGCGGGTCGGGCCGCTCAAGCTCTACATCGACGACGTCGTCGAGCCCCGCACGGCCGCGCTCCTGGAGCCCTACTCGGGATGCGGGCGGCACCGGGGCGACACGTTCTACCCCGCGCACGAGTTCGCGGAACTGCTGGCGAAGCTGGACGCCCGCGGCTTCCAGTGCTTCGTGCACGCCACCGGTGACCGGGGCATCCGCACGGTCCTCGACGCCGTCGAGCACGCCCGCGCCCTCAACGGTCCGCGCGACGCCCGCCACCAGGTCGTGCACGTCGAGTGCCTGGACCCCGCCGACACCCCGCGCTTCGCCGAACTCGGTGTCGTGGCCTGCATGCAGCCGCGCCACTGCGCCCCCGAGATCGCGGGCCCCGGCCAGGACTGGGCAGAGAACATCGGCGCCGACCGGTGGCACAAGGCCTGGCCGATGCGGAGCCTGCACGAGGCGGGGGCGGTCCTCGCGCTCTCCAGCGACTGGAACGTCGCCGAGATGGACCCGATGGCGGGCATCTACACCGCCCTCACCCGCCGCCCCCTCGGCGGCGGCGAAGCCTGGCAGCCCGACGAGACGCTCGACGTGGTAACGGCCGTCCACGGCTACACGATGGGCTCCGCGTACGCCAACTTCCTTGAGGACGACCGGGGTTCACTGACGGTCGGCAAGCTGGCCGACTTCGTCGTGCTGTCACGGGACATCTTGCGCGCACGCCCCGAGGACATCCCCGGGACCAAGGCCGAGGTCGTGGTGGTGGGCGGAGAGGTGATGAGGACCTAGCCGAGCCTTGACGAGTTCGGTCGGCCAGGCCGCCGCCTGGCCCATGGGCCGGGCCCAGTCCTCCTTGGAGTGGGCGGCGGCCCGGCTCATCGCCTCCGATGCCCCGCGCGGCCCTCCCACTTGAGGCCGGCCTCGGTGGCGTAGCTCAGCTCGAAGGTGATCTCACCGAACACCTCGAACCGCTCCTGCGGGCTGAGCCGCACGCCGGTCTGCCGCACCTCCATGGCCCACTCGGCGACCTCCACCAGGCGGCCCAGTCTGCCGATCTGCTCCACCAGCGCCTTGTGCTGGGCCCGCAGCTCGCTCGGCACGAGCAGCCCGGGCCGGTCGTGGTGATGCAGCCTGCGGACTGTGGTCCCCGCGGACCCGGAGGCCTGCCCTGCCGTGTAACTCATGGGCCTCACCTTTCGTCGCGCACAGCGTGCAGCGCACAGCCTGACGCCACGTGGGTGGCGACTCAGCCGGGCCCAGCCATCAGCCGTGCTCCACCCCCAGCGGCTCGAAAGCGATCCGGGTCACGGATCCGTCGTCCGTCCACCGCACCTCCACCGCGTCCTCCGTCGCGCTCACCACGGTGGCCGCTTCCGCCATAGGCGCGGGGGCCGGTTCCGCGGTGAGCGTGGCCAGAGCCGCGTACACGGCCGTGCCCTCCGTCTCGGCCGTGAGGCGCGGCAAGCGGGCCCACGGGGTGAAGGCCGTGCCCTGGGGTGCGCGCTGTTCGTCCTGGCCGGTCCAGCCGTGCAAGGAGTGGAGCGCGGAGAGCAGAGGCTCCTCCGGGCCTGTTGCCCAGCCCGTGTGGGTGATGCGGGCTCCGCGCGGTGCGCCGACCACGCGGTGCACGCGCAACTCGTGGCGGCCCTTGGCCACCGTCACGCTCTCCACGCGCAGACCCGGCACCATGGGCGGGCCGCTCACGAAGGCAGGGGTGTGCCGGGACGCCGCCCAGCCCCAGCCGGCGCCCTGACCGGTGCCCAGCGGGTGGATGCGGGTGCGGGCGCTGCGGACTCCCGCCACCTCCACCGCGATGTGGTTGTCCGGGGTGTTGTCGCGTGCCGTGGGGCCGGTCCGCGTGGAGTAGGCCTGGCGGGCGTAGAGCGGGTCCTCGTGGGCCGCCGACTCGCCCTCGTGCGGGCGCGCGTGGTCACTGCCGTGGTTGTGCAGCCGTACGATCCCGTCGGCGCGGGTGCTCTGCACGAGGAGGCCGGGCGCGGGCAGGGCGAGGACCGTGTCGTGGCTCTCGCTGGGCGCGGGTTCCTCCGTGGCGGTCCACAGGGGGTGACTCGCAGGTGCCAGGAGGCCGACGAACGCCTTGGACGCCCAGTACGGCGACGCGGGACCCGAGTAAGGCTGAAGGGTCGCCTCGTGCGGGCCATGCCAGCCGAGGGTGAGCAGTCCGTCGGCGCTCACGGAGCCGCGGTCGAGGAAATAGCGCAGCGAGCCGCTGAGCAGGCGGCGCGAGGCGCCGGGGCTCAGCGGCGTGTGGCCCGTGAGCGCGCCGAGGGCCACGGACGCGCCCGCGGCGAAGCGGTAGGTCAGTGAGCGGCCGAAGTGGATCGGGGCGCCGTCGCCGCCGAAGAGCAGCCCGAAGCTCTTCAGGTGCTCGTGCAGGCGGGCACCGTGCCGAGCCAACTCACCGGCGTTTCCCGCCAGTTGGGCGTCCAGCGTCGGATACAGGTGCAGCGCCCAGCCGTTGTAGTGGTCGAAGGCACGGCCGTCCCCGTCGGCGTACCAGCCCTGGCCGCGGTACCAGCTCTCCAGGAGCCCGAGCGCCCGCTCGCGCGCCCTTGCCGTCTCCGCGTCGCCACGGCCCACGGACTCCAGGAATCCGGCCACGGTGTAGGGGAAGAGGTACCAGTTGTTGGGTGCGGGGACGTGACGTATCGCGCCGCGCAGCCACTCCTCCGCCCGGTCCTGTACGTCGCTGTCGAGCCGGTCCCACAGCCAGGGGCGGGTCAGCCGCAGGCCGAGGGCGACGGACGCGGACTCGACCATCGGCTGGCCCTGGATGTTGTGGTCCAGGATCAGCGGCCACGACTCGGCGTCGTCGTGGCCCGGCATGCGCGTGCCCGCCGCGAGGCCTTCCGCGTACCGGTCGAGCCAGCCGTGCGGGTCCTTGCCCTCGGCGCCCGCCACACGGAACGCGGCCGCGAGGAAGGTACGGGCGTACCCCTCCAGGCCGTCCGACCGTACGCCCGAAGCGGAGGGCCGCCCCGGCAGGTCGAGCAGGGCGCCGCGGGGTGTCGCCCACTGCCAGGCGGCGCCCAGGAGACCGTCGGCGGCAGCCTCCCAGTGCGCGCGCGTGTAACCGGTGTGAGGGCTCAACTCCCGGTCTTCTTCGGGCAGTCCGGGGATGCTCATGCGAGGTAGGCCAGCCTTTCGCGTCGTACGGCATGGGCGAAACCGTCGCCCGCGGCCCAGCGGCCGACCTCGGCGACGGCGAGATCGGCGAGACGCCCCCACTCGTTGCCCTGCGAACCCGCCAGGTGTGGGGTGATCATGACGTGGTCGCACTCCCACAACGGGTGTTCCGGGGGCAGGACTTCGGGGTCGGTGACGTCGAGGACGGCACGGACACGGCCGGCGAGCGCGGCTTCGGTGAGGGCGTCCTGGTCGACGACCGCGCCGCGGGCCGTGTTGATGAGCACCGCCTCGTGGCGCATCGCGGCGATCAGCTCACGGCTGACCAGGCCGCGGGTGGCGGGAAGGAGCGGGGTGTGGACGCTGACGGCATCGCTGCTCGCGAACAACTCCGCGATGCCGACCGGCCGTACGCCGAGCTCCAGGGCTTCCTCGTCGGAGACGTACGGGTCGTGCAGCAGGACCTGGAGGTCGTAGGGGCCCAGGAGTTCGATGACGCGGCGGCCGATCATCGAGGCGGAGAGGATGCCGACCGTACGGCCGTAGTTGCCCACGCCGTGCGAAAGGCCGAGCCATTCGTCGCGGCGCCGGGTGGCCTTGAACTCCCGTGCCCGCTCCATGACGTGCTTGCCGCTGAGCAGGATCATGGCGACGGTGTACTCGGCGACGGGCAGGGCGTTGGCCGCGGCGGCCGACGACACCTCGATGCCGCGGTCCCAGCACTCCGGGGTGATGTGGCCGCGTACGGAACCGGCGGTGTGCACGACGGCCCGCAGCCGGGGCGCCGCCGCGAGCGCTGCGGCATCCAGTCGCGGGCAGCCCCAGCCGGTGACCAGGACCTCCACGTCCCGGAGCACGGAGCGCGCTTCCTCCGTGGTGAAGTCGTCCAGGACCGTGTCCGGCTCAAGATCGCAGACACGGCCGAGCGCGGCCAGGGCGTCGGGGCCGAGCACGGCCTTCGCCGCGTCCCGGGCCATGGCGAGCGCGGCACGCGGCCGGCGACTGCCGTTCATCAACACATTCCCTTTCGCATGGTTCACATGGTTCGCATGGTTCGCATGGATCACTTGACCGAGCCCGCGGTGAGACCCGACTTCCAGAAGCGTTGCAGCAGTACGAAGGCGAGGATCAGCGGAAGCACCGCGAGGAGCGGCCGATGATCACCACGGGGTAGTACTCGGGCGAGACGGTCGCCGAGCTGTTCCAGGTGTAGAGGCCGAGGCTGACCGGGTACAGCTTTTCGTCCGAAAGCATCACCATCGGCAGGAAGAAGTTGTTCCAGATGGCGGTGAGCTGGAAGAGGAACACCGTCACCAGGCCGGGGCCCAGCATCCGCAGGGAGACGCGCACATACGTGGTGAGTTCCCCGGCGCCGTCCACGCGAGCCGCTTCGAGCACCTCGTCGGGCACGTATCCCTGGCTGAAGATCCGCCCCAGATAGACGCCGAACGGGTTGAAGAGGACGGGGATGAACACGGCCCAGAAGGTGTCGACGACGCCCGTGGCCGAGGCCATCAGATACAGCGGAAGGGCGAGCACCGTCTGCGGCACCATCACCGCCGCAAGGACCAGGCCGAAGACCTTCTCCTTGTGGGGGAATCGGTACTTGTCGAAGGCGTAGCCGCAGGCGACGCTCACCAATGCGCTGATCGCGGCGCCCAGGACGGCGTACAGGAGGCTGTTGGTGTACCAGCGGCCGTAGAGGCCGCCGTCCATCGCGAACAGGTCGCGCAGGTTCTGTACGAAGGAGAAGTCGGTCAGCGTGAAGAAGCTGCTGCTGAACAGCGCGTCGCGGTTCTTGGAGGCGGCGAGCACCAGCCACAGGACGGGCAGCAGGGTGTAGAGCACCGCGACGCCGACCACGGTGTTCACGACGGTGCGGCCCAGGAGGCGGGGGCGGTGCGCGGTGAGGGTGTCGGCGCTCATCGTGCGGCCTCCTTCTGGGAGCGGTTGGTCCAGCGGGTGACGCCGTAGGAGAGGGCGACCGTGCACAGGAGCAGGATCACCGAAGCGGCGGCGGCCAGGCCGTAGTTGTTGCGGGTGAAGGCCGCGTCGTAGATGTACATGCTGGGCGAGAAGCGCGAGTTGATCATCGGGGACGACTGGCTGAGCAGCATGGGTTCGGTGAACAGCTGCATCGCCCAGATCAGGGTGAACATGGCGACCATGACGATCGAGGAGCGCACCAGGGGCGCCTTGACCTGGAGTGCCGTGCGCACGGGTCCCGCGCCGTCGACCACGGCGGCCTCGATCACTTCACGGGGCACGGCCTGGAGTGCGGCGTAGAAGATCACCATGTTGTAGCCGAGGTTGCTCCACAGGGCGATGTTCACGATCGACGGGAGCACGGTGTTCACCCCGAGGAAGTCGATGTGGATGTCGCCCTTGGAGAGCACGTCGACGACCGGGCTCAGCCCCGGGGTGTAGAGGTAGAGCCAGATGAGGGCCGCGATGATCCCCGGCACCGCGTGCGGCAGGAAGAGCCCCAACTGGGCCCAGGCACGCAGCCGTACGACGCCCGAGTCGAGCAGCAGGGCGAGCGAGAGGGCGCCGATCACCATCAGCGGGATGTAGATCAGGCAGTACAGCGCGACCAGGCCGAGGCTGCCGAGAAAGGTCGGGTCGGTGAGGACGGCCGTGTAACTGCGCAGGCCGACGAAGACCGTGCGTTCCGGGCCGAAGCCGAGGCCGGGCTGGTCGTCGCTGAAGAAGCTCAGCCAGACCGCGGTGGCGACGGGTATCAGGAAGACCGTCACCAGCAGGATCAGGAAGGGGGTCATCAGGACGCCGCACGCCAGGTGTTCACGGCGCCGCGCGCGCTTACGGGCGCTTCGGACGGCGACGGGGGCATCGGCGGTGCGGGTGGCTCGGGCCGGGGGCGCGGTCGTGGTCATCGGGGGTCACCTGCCTTTCTGCTGGTCCTGGTGCTTGTGCTGGTGCTTGTCGATGTACGGGGCTTCTGTCGCGCCGCGCCGCTCGGGCCGGTCACGTGCTGTGCTCGGTGGTCGAGAGGCCGAGGGCTCTGAGGTCCGGCATGGTGCCGTCGTGCGCCGCGCGCACGGCATCGAGCAGCGAGCCCTTGCCGCCGCCCGCGCGGGCGAAGCCGTCCTGCATGACCCTCTGGGTGGCGGTCATGCGCGGGCCCCAGACCCAGCCGTCGCGGATCGTCTCGGCCTGCTCCTCGAAGAGGCGGTAGATGTCCTGGCCCGAGTAGTAGGCGCGGTCGAAGGCCTTGCGGCCCACGGGAACCAGGTCGGGGACGGCCGGGTACTGGCTGCTGGTGCCGCTGGAGAGGCGGGCGCGCAGGGCGTCGGGGTGCGAGACCTGCCACTCGATGAACTCCATGGCGGCTTCGGGCTGTTGGCAGTCCTTGGTGACGGCGAAGGTGGAGCCGCCGTGGGTGCCGACGACGGGGTTCTCGGGGTCCCACTGCGGGAGCGGGGCGATGGCCCACTGGCCCTTCTGGCCGGGCCTGGCGTTCATCTGCGCGCCCGCGTCCCACGCGCCGCTGAGCCGGGCCAGGATCAGCCCTTCACTGAGCTGCGAGTCGTAGTGCCTGCTCTCCGTGGCGTTGACGAAGAGCAGTTCCTCGTCGATGAGCCGCTGCCAGTACGCCGCGGCCTTGCGGGTCGGGCGGTCCGTCAGCGAGACGTTCCACGCGCCGTCGCGGGTGTCGAACCACTGGGCGCCCGCCTGCCATGCCCACGCGGCGAACTGGGTGCCGCCGTCAGTGGGGAAGACCGCGATCCGCCGGTCGCGCGCCTTGTCCCGCACGGTGCGGGCTGCATCGGCGAACTCGTCCCAGGTACGCGGGACTTCGATCCCGTACCGGTCGAACAGGTCGGCGCGGTAGTGCAGCACCATCGGTTCGACGTCGAGCGGGACGGAGTAGACGTGCTTCTCGAAGGTGGTGAGGCCGAGGGCCTGCGGCAGCAGCTTTGCGCGCAGCCGGTCGCTGACGAGCGACGTGATGTCCCGGGCGACGCCGTCGATGGCGAAGCCGGGGACCTGGGGGTATTCGAGGGTGGCGACGTCCGGGGCGTTGCCGGCCCGGGCGGCGTTGCTGAGCTTGGCGTATCCGCCCATGGCGCCGGACGGGATCTGCTGGAACTCGACCTGGATGCGGTCGTGGGTCTTGTTGAACGCGTCGACCACTTCCTGGCTTCCGCGCAGTGCGGACCAGAAGGTGATGCGTGTGGTGCCGCCCTTGCTGCTCGATGTACCGCCCTTGCTGCCCGAACAGGCGCTGAGCGCACCTGACATGGGAACTGCGGCTGTCACGGCGAGCAGGGACCGGCGGCTCGGTCGACCAGGCATGGGTGCCTCCCGCGGCTCTTGTTCGGGACACGGGAATCCTGATCGCGTGAACGGTGCCGGTCAATAGACCGATCAAAAGAAACTGAAGCGGTCAAACGATCTCGATGTTGGTGGCGGATCCGCGGACCTTGAGCTCCGGCAGAAGCTCCACGCGCTGTGTCGGCCCGGCGCCAGAACCCGCCAACTCGTCGAGCCTGCGCAGCAGTAGACCGGCCGCCGTCCGTCCCACCTCGTGCTTCGGCGGGGACACGGCGGTCAGCGGCGTACTGCCGAGCGCGGCCACCACGTCGTCGTACGCCACCACCGAGCAGTCCTGCGGCACCCGCACCCCACGGTCCATGAGCTGTTGCACGAGCATCAGCGCGTCGACGTCGCCGTGCAGCACTGCGGCCGTGGCCCCGCGCTCGCGCAGCCGCGCCGCGAGGTCGAGCGGTTCGCGCACCCGCCCCGGCCCCGCGCCCGCGGCGCTGAGCATGACGCTCCAGTCCTCGATCTCGGGCCGGGAGGCGGCGATTTCGGCGAAGGCCGCACGCAGGGCGCGGGCCGTCGGGCTGTCGTCGCGGGCGGCAAGGACGATCCGCCGGTGACCGAGCCCGACGAGGTGGTCGACGGCGAGGTGGATGCCGTACCAGTGGTCGGTGCAGACCGAGTCCATGGCGTGCAGCGCACTGCCCGCGCGTGGCCGCCGCTCCATCAGGACCGTGGGCACGCCCGATGCGGCCAGCCAGGCGTAGTCCGCCTCCTCCTCAGCCTCCGTGCGCCAGCGCGGGGCGATGAGAAGCCCCCGCACGCCTTCGGTCAACACCCGCTCGACCAGGGGCCGTTCGGCGCCCTCGACCTGCGGCGCGATGTGCAGGGCGACCCGCATACCGGCCTCGCCCAGGACGCCTCGGGCCCCGTGCATCGTCTCGTACAGGTAGGTGTGCCGCTCGGGCACCATCAGGGCCACGGCCCCGCCGCTCGCCACGGGTTCGGCGGGCGCGGGGCTCCGCTCCACGGGCCCGACCGAGCGCGCCACGCCGTGCCCGCGCCGCAACTTGCCCTCCTGGGCCAGGTCTTCGACATCCCGGCGCACGGTGATCACCGACACCTCGAGATCGTCGGCGAGATCGCTCAGCCGTGCCTCGCCACGCGACTCCACGACCGCGAGTATCCGCTGCCGCCTGACATCCCTCGGCTCCCGCATGCTGCCGGCCCCCTCGCGACGTACTCGTCAGGTGTTCGTTTGAGCGTTTCGCTGGAGGATATCGATCGTCGCCCCGCCTGTGTCCAGGTCGGCGATGTTCGTCGCGACGAGCGCTGGGTCACTGGCGGCTGCTGGGTCACTGGCGGCTGAGGGAGCGGGTGATGCCGGCCGCGACCGTGGTGACGAGGACCCAGCCCGTGGCGACAAGCAGATACGAGAGCCACTGGTACCAGCCCTCCGGCGCGAAGGCCGCCTCCTGGCCGAACCCGATGATCGGGATGAGCAGGTCGAGGGTGTAGAAGACGGGGTTGAAGTCGGGGGCCTCGTCGGCCTTCAGCGCGGGCGGATGATGCAGGGCGAAGGCGAGCGTGCCGGTGAGCAGCAGGACGAGCAGCCATCCCGCGGCGCGCATCGGCCGGAATCCGTAGCCGACCGTCACGTCCTGGAGATGGCCCCAGATCCTGGCGTACGGGGGCAGGGTGCGCCGGTGGCGGCGGAGCTTGGCCAGCTGCACGGTGCGGGCGGCGGCCTCGTCGCCCACGGTGCGGTACGCCGCGGCCAGCTGCTCGTAGCTCTGCGGGAGATAGCCGCCCGCCTCGCGTTCGAGCACCGGTAGCCGCTGCTCGGCGGGCAGGTGCGGGGCGAGCCTCTGGTACGCGAGGCCGTCGAGCTTGACCTGGCCGGGCCACACCTCCGGAGGGACGTGCAACAGGTCGAGCTGGGAGCGTCGCAGGTTCACGGCGCCCTCGATCGGAGCGGCTTCCCGCAGCCACAGCTCGCCGATGACGCAGCTGCTGGCGCGCAGGGCCGTCGCGCCGGGGCGGGAGAGGCGGGCGTAGGCGAGATTGACGTGCCGCGGGATTCTGGCGCCGCTCAGGTTGAGCTGACCGTCGGCACGCAGCCGCATGGCCCGCAGATCGGTGCCGACCGTCAAGGTCTCGGCGTGCAGGGCGACTTCACCGGGGGCATTCAGTTCGGCGTCGTCGAGGTTGACCTGGCCTCCGACGGTGGCGCCGTTCAGCCGGATCTGGCCATGGGCCACCAGGCCGGGGGCCCATACGTCGGTGCCGATCACCGCGTGGTTCAGCTGGAGCACCGCTTCCGCAGCCGGTGCGGGGTCCGGTGCGGGCTCCGGGTCAGGTGGGTGCGGGGTGCCGAGTTCCGCGCCGTTGGCGAAGAAGGCCCCGGTGATCTGCGCGCCCGCCAGCCGCACGGGGCCCGTGATCCGGCAGCAGGTGATCCGCAGGTCCAGCTCGACACGGAGGTTGCCTACTCTCAGGCCCGGCAGGACCGAGTCGCTCAGGTCCAGGGTGCGGACCTGGGCTCCGTACAGGTTCGGTGTCTGGTCGAAGCGGCAGGAGCGGAGTCGTACGGCGTGCTCGACCGTCCCGTACCTGAGGTCGAGGCGCCCGGTGACGCGTGCTCCGGTCAGCTTCATGCCGGTTATCTCGCCGTCCCGCGTCGGGCCGTCGAGCAGCAGCGCCCGCAGCACCTCGCCCCGCACCGTCCGCTCGGGCCCCCAGGAGCCACCGGCCGCGGGGTCGTCATCGGGGCTCTCGCGGAAGTCGACGCCGCCGCCGAGCGGGAACGCCTGCCAGACGCGGCGCTCCGCCGGTGTCAGGTCGGTGATCTCCATCGCCGGGATGCTGTCGCGGGCGCGTCCGGACTGTCAACCGTGGCTCGGGCTCACACGGTGACTCGGGCCCATTGGCGCGTTGCCGCGACCCTTCAGTTCGAAATGGGATCCATTTTCATATAGCCTCGGCGTCGCACCACCGAGAGAGGACTCGAAACCATGGCCGTACCCAAGCGGAAAATGTCCCGCAGCAACACCCGTCACCGCCGCGCGCAGTGGAAGGCCACCACCCCGCAGCTCGTGCCGGTCACCGTCGACGGCTCCGCCTACCTGGTGCCCCAGCGACTGGCCAAGGCGTACGAGCGCGGCCTGCTGCGCCCCGAGAGCTGACGGACATGGCCGAGCGACTGCCGGTGACCGTCCTGTCCGGCTTTCTCGGCGCGGGCAAGACGACCCTGCTCAACCATGTCCTTGGCAACCGCGAGGGCCTGCGCGTCGCGGTGATCGTCAATGACATGAGCGAGATCAACATCGACGCCGCCCTCGTGCGCGGCGGTGATGCCGCCCTCTCGCGCACCGAGGAACGCCTCGTGGAGATGACCAACGGGTGCATCTGCTGCACCCTGCGCGACGATCTCCTGGAGGAGGTCGACCGCCTTGCGCGAGCGGGCCGGTTCGACTACCTCCTCATCGAGTCCAGCGGCATCTCCGAGCCGATGCCGGTCGCGGCCACGTTCGCGTTTCCGCGCGACGACGGCGCCACGCTCGGCGATCTGGCCCGCCTGGACACGATGGTGACGGTGGTCGACGCCGCGAACTTCCTGCCGGAACTGGCGGGTGGGGACGGCCTGGCCGAGCGAGGCCTCGATCAGTACGAGGAGGACGAGCGCACCGTCAGCGATCTGCTGATGGACCAGATCGAGTTCGCGGACGTCATCGTCCTGAACAAGCTCGACCTCGTGGACACGGAGAGCGCGGAGCGGCTCACCGCCACGCTCGCTCGCCTCAATCCGCTCGCCCGCGTCGTTACCGCGACCCACGGCCGCGTCGAACTCCCACAGGTCCTCGGCACCGGCCTGTTCGACCTGGAGCGGGCGCAGCAGGCTCCGGGGTGGGTGCGGGAGCTGAACGGTGACCATGTGCCGGAGACCGAGGAGTACGGGATCTCCAGCACCGTCTTCCGTGCTGAACTCCCCTTCCATCCGGGCCGGTTGTGGA
The DNA here is from genome assembly GCF_053610745.1 of Streptomyces sp. NPDC054866. Lineage (NCBI taxonomy): Bacteria > Bacillati > Actinomycetota > Actinomycetes > Kitasatosporales > Streptomycetaceae > Streptomyces > Streptomyces sp. NPDC054866. Next base: position 716,595 of record NZ_JBSGZA010000004.1, on the reverse strand, counting down.
CCTTCGTGACGAAGGGTCTGGACAGCGGGACCTTCGGGGACGTGCTGCGGTCCAAGGGCTTCTTCTGGCTCGCAAGCCGCCCGAACGTGACCGGATTGTGGTCCCAGGCGGGGTCCGTGGCGCGCTTCGAACCGTCCGCGGCACGCGATGCGGGGGAACCCCAGGGACAGGAACTGGTCTTCATCGGGACGGGGTTGCGCGCCGACTCCCTGCGGGCGGCGCTCGCGGGCTGCCTCATGGCCGAGGGCGAGAGCCTGCCGGTGGACGACCCGTTCCCCGCGTGGGACACGTACGGCATCGACGACGCCTGCGAGCACGAGGCCCTCGCCGTCTCACAGCAGTAGGCGCAGCAGCTGCGCGCAGGCCTCCCCCTCGTCCGTGTGCCGGGCGAGGGGGTGGTGCGCTCCACGTTCGTACGTGCCGGTCTCCCACGCCCGGCCGTCCTCGGTTCTCCGCAGGTAGACGAAGTCGGGGGGCGTGGGGGCCGGTTCGTGGACGCCCTCGATCCAGTAGTAGCCGTCGGCGACACCGGCTTCGCGCAGCGCGGTGGGCAGTCCACGGATGTCCATCGGTGCCAGTCGCTCCCGGCCTAGTCGTTCCCGGGGCTAGTCGTTCGCGGGCTCGAGGTAGCCGTGATCCAGCAGCCACTTCACGTTCAGGCGCTGGCCGTCGCCCGGGTCGAGGAACGCCGGGTCGAGCTTGATCTGCTGGCCGCCGCCGGGCTGCGCGAACCAGGGGGCGATACCGCCCTGCCAGACGTAGAACGGCTTGCTCACCTCGTAGACGCGGTAGTCGCAGGCGACGGCGGCGTCACGGGTGTTGAGGTTCTGCGGGGGCAGCGCGCGCTCGGCGTACGAGTCTCCGGCAGGGGCCAGGAACGAGCCGTACTCCGACCCGAAGCGGTCGAGGAGGTCGCCCTTCTCCAGCTCCTCGGGGTGCTTGTCGACCTGGCCGTTGACCGTCTCGAAGCCGTCGTTCGGCGGATACTTCCAGCTGCCCGATTCGGCAGGACCTTCCCAGTACTTCTTCAGGAAGGACGACGGCGAGAGGCCGCCCGTGCGCTTCCACCCCTTGAGCAGCGGGCCGACCGGCTCCTGCCACTTCTTGGGCAGCCACTTCGGGCCGAGGCGGGCATCCTTGTGGAACTCTCCGGTGCAGGGCTTGTGCGGTGCCGAAGACGATGACGACCCGGCCGCCGACGCTGCGGGCTTCTGCTCCGCCGCCGCCGTCGCGGTGGGGGCGGCCGCCATCGCCGTCGCCACGCCCATCGCGGCCAGAACAGTACGGATCCGGATCACAGAACTGCGGTCCACTCAGCAACTCCTCGCGCATCCACGGGAAACGGGAAACAGCTCGCACACCGTATCCGAGCAGTGGCGCACAGTCGTCGACTTCCGTCGCGGCGAGAGATAACCAGCCAGGTGGCACCTTTGGAGTTCTGGGCCTCTAGGCCGGCCTGTTCAGGTTTCCCTCGTGGCCGTCGGGCGTGTCCAGAGCGGCGGGCATGCTGTCCAGGACGGTGAAGCTGCGATCCAGCCGGGTGATGCGCAGGACCCGCCAGACGCGCGGACTGCTGCGGACCAGTCGCAGGGTGCGCCGTTTCGCGACGGTCCGGCCTTTGATGCGCACCAGCAGCCGCAGCCCGCCGGCGTCCAGGAAGGTCACCTGCCGCAGGTCCACCACCACGTCTGCGCCTGGCCGGTCCAGTAACTCCGCTATGCGCGGCGAGAGTTCCTGGTCCGCCCAGGCGTCCAGTTCACCCCGGAACGTCAGGATGATCGATCCGTCCACCACACGGTGGTGCAGCCCAAAGCCCGGGTCGGGCGTGCCCATGGTCCACCCCCCAATTCACTACACCCCGCATACGAAGAGTAACGACAACGCGAGCGGCGAGGCCCTGAGGCCGACGCCCCAGGCCGCCGGGGTCTGGGGCGGCACCGCGAATGGCATCTACATCTTGCCCGCTCAGGGCCAGTTCATACCTCCGGGTGGCATCCTCGGCCACCCTGCGGCGCATATTCACGGCCCATCTACCGTAGTTACTCTCCGTATTTCACGCCGCGTGTGCGACGCCGATCGTGCGCCGCGCCAGGAGGGCATAGAGGCCCGACGCCACGACCATGCCGACGGGAAGGGCCAGATCCACACCGCCCAGGGCACCGGCCACCGGGCCCGTGTAGAGGGTGTTGACGCAGAGGGCGGCCGTGCCGGTGCCCGCAGTGAGCGCGAGGGCTCCGGCCGCGTTGACACCGGCGGTGAACCAGTAGGGGCCACCAGGGGTTTCGTCCGTCAGTGCGAGGCCGTCGTAGCGGTTGCGGCGCAGCAGGATGTCCGTGGCGTAGATCGCCGTGCTGGGGCCGAGCAGGATCACGGTGAGCTGGAGGACGTTGCTGACGGTGTCGAGGAAGTTGGACACCAGGAGCCCGTACAGGGTCAGGCAGACCGCGGCGATCCCGTCGATGATGACGCTGATCGAACGGCGGATCCGCAGGCCGACGGCTTGCAGGGCAAGACCGGCGCTGTAGGCGGTCAGGGCGTTGATGGAGATCGTGCCGAGGATCAGGGCCAGCAGGAAGAACGGCGTGAACCAGTCGGGCAGGATGCGCTCCAGCGCGGCCTGCGGGTCGGTCATGTCGACCGCGGTCGCGGCGAACAGGCCGAGGGAGCAGACGATCATGCTGGGCAGGAAGCCGCCGAGGGCGGTCCAGCCCACGATCGCCTTCTTGGACGTCGTACGGGGCAGATAGCGGGAGAAGTCGGCGCTGGTGGTGTACGAGAGCGGGCCCGACGCGATGAGCGTGACACCGGCCGCGGCACTCGCCCAGAGGTCGATGCCGGTCAGCGGTTCGGCGGGTGCGTACGAGAAGTCCGCGTACCCGATCACGCTGACGGCGACGACGGCGAAAGCGGCGGTCAGGACCAGGGTGATCGGGAGGTAGAGCCTCATGATCAAGGCGTGGCCGAAGACGCTGATGGTCAGGGTGAGCGCGGCGATGACCACGATCACCGCGACCTTGACCCCGTTGTTCGCCGTGATGCCGGCCTTCTCGACGAGGGAGAAGGCGGCGACCGCCGCGGCGGAGAGGTTCAGGGCGAAGTAGCAGACGGAGACCATCCACCCGACGACCGCGTTGTTGACCCGGTTGCCGCGTATCCCGTACATGGCCCGGGTGATCACCTCGCTCGGCGCGCCCGCGGCCGGTCCGGACACCGCGAGGAATCCCGTGAGCGTCCAGAACAGGTTGCCCACGACGAGCACCGCCAGGGCCTGCCACAGGGTCAGACCCATCAGGATCAGGGCGCCACCGACCACCAGGCTCAGGTAGTTGACGTTCGCCGCCGCCCAGACGGAGAAGAGCTCCCGGGGATGGCCGTGGCGTTCCTCTTCGGGAATGGGGTCGATGCCGTGCGCCTCGACGCGGGCCGCCCGATCCGAGCCCCGCGGCCGCGGCGCCTCGGGGGCGCCGGGCGTATCTGGGTGCGGGTCGGGAATCGTGGACGCCATGTGGCCCTCCGGATGCTGGATCAAGCCCACTGCTTGCTTATTGGTCGCACACTCAATAACGTTGCGGTCATGTCGTCAAGCGTTCAGCGCAAGCGAATTCGGAAATCTCCGGCCGCCCGACGTGCGGAAATCGTCGAGGCGGCCGCCGCCGTCGCCCTGACCGAGGGGCTCGAGTGCGTCACGCTGCGGCGGATCGGCGAAGAGCTCGATGTACGGCCGGGACTGATCAGCCACTACTTTCCGTCGACGGAGGATCTCGTCGCCGAGGCGTTCGGCAGCGCCGCGAGCGCGGAACTCGACACACTGCTGCCCGCCGAGCGGCCGGACGGGTCTCCCACGCGCCACCTCGCGCGGTTCTTCGCACACGCGACGGGAGAGGCGTACGAGGACATCAGCCGCCTCTGGATCAACGCGCGTCACCTCAGCCGCTACCGCCCCGTCCTGCGGGACCGGGTAGCCGAGCAGGAGGGCGCCTGGCGCGGCCGCCTGGAAGGACTCGTCCGGGACGGCGTCGAGCAGGGCGAGTTCCGCACGGCCGACGCCTATGTGACGACCATTCAGATCCTGGTCGTGATCGACGGCCTCGGCGCCCACGCGAACACCGACACCAGCGGTCGCCCCGAGGCGGTGACGCGGATGGCCGTCACCACGGCGGAGCGGGAGCTGGGGCTCGCGAGCGGCACGCTCACCGACGCGGACACCGCTTCGGATGCCGACGCCGATGCTGTCGAGACGCCCACCGGCCGGGCCGACCGGCCGTAGACGCCCCGCCTTCCCCAACAGGCCACCCTCCACCCGCACTTCAAGGAGTCAGTCACCGTGCGCACCACCCTCGTCCTGCTCTCCGCCCGTCTGCTCGACCCGGTCACGGGACGGTTCCTCGAGGACACGGCCCTGGCCGTGTCCTCGGGGCGGATCTCCGCGCTGGGCGACGACCGGCAGATCCGAGCGCTCGCGGACTCCTCGACGACGGTGATCGACCTGAAGGGGGCCGTGGTGACCCCCGGCCTCGTCGACGGGCACCTCCATCCGGTCTCCGGCGCGGAGCTGACGCACGGCCTCGATCTCTCGGGCTGCACCGGCCTCGACGAGGTCCGCGAGGCGCTGGCCCGCGAGGTGCGGACCCTCGCGCCCGGTGCCTGGCTGCACGGTTGGGGCCTGGACCCGAACGTCTTCGGGGACCGCCCCGTGGAGTCCGCCGCCCTCTCCCCCGTCCTCGACGGCGTACCCGCGCTCCTCCAGCTCTTCGACGCCCATTCCATGCTGGCCAGCCCGCGCGCGCTCGAACTCGCGGGCGTCGACGGGCCGCGCACCTTCGCCCAGGCCGCCGAGGTCGTGTGCGACGACGCGGGCAAGCCCACCGGGCTGCTCTTGGAGGACGCCGCCTGCGCGCTCGTCGAGCGCGCGGCGCCGCGGCCCACGCGCGCGGAACGCCGCGCCCGCCTGGCCGCCGCGCTGCGCGGCATGGCCGCCACCGGCCTGACCGGCGGGCACGCCATGGACGCGGACGGCGACAGCCTCGCGCTCTACGCCGAGCTCGACGCGGCCGGTGAACTACCGCTGCGGGTGCGGGTCGCGCCCCGCTGCCAGCCGGGCACCGACGCCGACGCGCTGCGTGCGCTCATCGAGCAGCAGGGCGCGGGCGGCAGGCTCTGGCGGACCGAGGGCATCAAGCTCTTCATGGACGGGACCATCGACAACGGCACAGCCTGGCTGGAACGCCCCGACTGCCACGGCGAGTCCGCCCACGCCTTCTGGCCCGACCCCGAGGCCTACACCCACGTCATCGGCGAGCTCCACCGCGCCGGGGTGCCGACCGCCACCCATGCCATCGGGGACGCGGCCGTACGTCATGTCCTCGACTCCGTCGAGAAGGCCAGGGCCACGGGGGGTCGCGAGCTCCGGCACCGCGTCGAGCACATCGAGACCGTGCCCGACGACACCCTGCGCCGGTTCGCCGAGCTGGGCGTCATCGCGTCCATGCAGCCCACGCACTGCTGTGACTTCACCCGCGCCGACCACACCGACAACTGGTCGCGCCGGCTCGGCGAGGAGCGTGCGGCACGCGCCTGGCGCTGCCGCGATCTGTGGGACTCCGGCGCCACGGTCGTCCTCGGCTCCGACTGGCCCATCGCCCCCTACCCGCCGCTCGGCGTCATGGCCGGTGCCCGCCACCGCCGCCCGAGCCGCGACCTCACTCAGCCCCCGCACGGCCCCGAACAGGCGCTCACCGCCCTGGAGTCACTGCGGGCCATGACGGTGAACGCCGCCTACGCGGCGGGCGAGGAGCACGAGGCGGGACAGCTCGCGATCGGCCACCGCGCCGACCTCACGGTTCTCGCCGAAAGCCCCCTGACGACGACCGCCACCGACCTCCCCGACCTGCCGGTCCTGCTCACGCTCCTCGACGGCAGGCCCACGCACCGCGACGCGAGTCTGTAACCCACCGCGACGCGAGCCGGTGACGCACCGCGTTGCGCAGGAAGCAACCCCGGTTGTGCTCTTGTCCTCGGAGGTTTCCGGGTACCACTGTGTCTGCCACACGCGTCACCACCGACGCGTGAGTCACGGACATGGAGGCTGACATGACCGGTGAGAACGAGGGGCGGCGCACGGCGGGTGGCTGGGGGCGGCGGGGTTTCATCGGGGCACTCGCCGCCACGGCCGTCGCCACGTCCGCTCCGGCCAGAGCCTCCGCGCCCCCCGGTCGGCCCGGTCAGCCCCCGCGCCGCGCACGCCCGCTCTTCCTCGGTACCTACACCACACAGCCCGACGGCGGCACCGGCCTCGGTCTCGCGACGTACGACGAAGCGACGGGGCGTATCACCGGCACCGGCACGCTGACCGGCGTACCCGACCCCTCCTACCTCTGTCTCCATCCTTCGGGCAGGACTCTCTACACCGTCAACGAGCGGGAGCAGGGCGGTGTGACCGCGGTCGCGCTCTCGGCCGCGGGTCCCGAGGTCCTCGGCGCGCGCACCACCGGCGGCGCCGGACCCTGCCATCTGTCCGTGCACCCGAGCGGGCGCTGGCTGCTCAGCGCGAACTATCTCTCCGGGAGCGTCGCCGTCCATCCGGTTCAACGCTCGGGCGCGCTGGGCGAGTTGACCGATCTGGTCACCCACTCCAGCCCGCCACCGGGCCCAGGGCAGGAAGGGCCGCACGCCCACCAGATCGTGACGAGCCCGGACGGCGGACACGTCCTCGCCGTCGACCTGGGCAACGACACCGTCTACAGCTACCGCCTCGACGCGAAGAGGGGGAAGCTCACCCAGGTCTCGTACGCCACCCTGCGACCGGGAGCCGGGCCACGTCACCTCACCTTCCACCCCTCGGGGCGCTTCGCCTATCTCGCCAACGAGGTCGACAACACCGTGGTCGTCTGCGCGTACGACCCCGCGAGCGGGCGGCTGACGCCCGGCGTGCCGCAATCCACCGGCACGGGCGAAGGCACCAGCTATCCGGCGCAGTTGCTCGTCACGCGCGAGGGCGCCTTCGCCTTCCTCGCCAACCGCGGACACAACAGCCTCACCAGGTACGCGATCGAAGCGGGCGGTGCCAGGCTGCGGCTGCTGGACACGGTCCCCGTCGGCGGGGACTTCCCCCGGCACATCGCCTTCTCGCCGTCCCAGCGGCTGCTGTTCGCGGCCAACCAGAAGTCGAGCTCGGTCAGCGTCTTCCGCGTGGGCAGGGGCGGCCAACTACGCCTGACGGGTGAGCCGTTCACCGCTCCGGCGGCGGTGTGCGCGCTGCCCCTCTAGGGCGCGTACAGCTGGGCAGCCGACGGCGTACGCGCCCGTTGCCGGTCGGGGGTGGTGTAGGCGAAGTTCAGCACCGTACGGCGGACGCCCGGCCTGCGCAGCGCGGTCACGCGGTGGGCCGTGGTGTCGGCCCGCAGGAGGTAGCCGTCGCCGCGCTGGTGGTGCACCGGGTCGGCGGTGGTGTGCAGGGCGTCGAGGGCGCCCGTGCGCGGCGTGCGGTGCAGCAGGCCGCCGTCGGCCGGGTCCGTGGGGGCTTCGGTGAAGAGCACCAGGGCCAGGGGGTAGTCGTCGGTGTGGGCGCCATGGGTGTCGCCGGGCCGGTGCAAGATGTTCAGGACGTGCCGCTCCAGGGGGTCGGCGACCTCGACCACGGGCAGGGCCGCGACCCCGCCGAGCCAGGTCAGGAGTTCACTGTCGCGGTACAGGCGTGGGATCAGGGTGGATTCCCGGTCGATGGCGTGGCCGCCGAGGGTGGTCATGTGGCGGGGCGAGCCGTCCGTCGACGCCATGGCGAAGTCCCGGCGCACGGCCAGCTTCTCCAACCGGTCGACCTCGCACGTCAGTTCCTCCAGCAGGGGCGGCGGGATGAGCGACGGAAGTCTCAGATAGCCCTCGGCGGCGAAGTGATCGCTCAGCAGCGGGGTATTGCTGGGTAAGGAAAGCACCGTGCGGACCTACCCCCGCCCGCCTGGGGACAACCGCCGCGTTTCACCAGCGCCGCTCACCACTGCTCCGTCTCAGCAGCCACCGTACGAGGGAAAGGCCGCACCCGCTCCATGACTTCTTTCCGCCCCGCACCCGCCTGGCTCTCCGACGCCGTCTTCTACCAGATCTATCCGCAGTCCTTCGCCGACTCCGACGGCGACGGCATCGGTGACTTCAACGGCATCACCGGACATCTGGACCACTTGGCCTGGCTCGGTGTCGACGCCGTCTGGATCAACCCCTGCTTCGCCTCGCCGTTCCGCGACGCCGGGTACGACATCTCCGACTACCTCTCCCTCGCGCCCCGTTACGGGACGGACGACGACCTGGCCGAGTTGGTGGAGCAGGCGGGGCGGCGCGGCATCCGGGTGCTGCTCGACCTGGTGGCCGGGCACACCTCCGACCGGCATCCGTGGTTCACCGCGTCGGCCGACGACCCGGACGACCACCGGTACATCTGGACGGCCGAGGGCTGTCCGGACGGCTTCGTGCGGTCCCCGGGGAGCCGGCCCGGCGCGTATCTGCCGAACTTCTTCGACTCCCAGCCCGCCCTCAACTTCGGTTACGCGCGCAGGGATCCGGCCGAGCCCTGGCGGCAGCCCGTCGACGCCGAGGGTCCGCGCGCCAACCGTGCCGCGCTGCGCGACATCATGGACCACTGGCTGCGCCTCGGCCTCGCCGGATTCCGCGTCGACATGGCGCACTCCCTCGTCAAGGACGACCCGGACCGCGGCGCGACGGCGGGGGTGTGGACCGAGCTGCGCGGCTGGCTGGACGCCGCACACCCAAAGGCGGTGCTGCTCTCGGAGTGGGGCGATCCGGCGGTGTCCGTGCCCGCCGGGTTCCACGCCGACTTCTTCCTCCAGTTCGGCGGCCCCACCAACGGCGGGCCCCTGCGCTCCCTGTGGAACAACGGCGAAGGCACCGACGACGAAGGGTGGGACCCGCTCGACTGCTTCTTCGACCCCAGCGGCAAGGGATCACCCCGTACGTTCGTCGAGGCGTGGCAGGCGGCCCACGAGGCCATCGGTGGTGCGGGGCACGTCGCGCTGCCCACCTCCAACCACGACTTCTCCCGCCTCAACTGCGGTCCGCGCACCGCCGAGCAGCTCCCGGCGGCGTTCGCCTTCCAGCTCACCTGGCCGACGCTACCGGCGATCTACTACGGCGACGAGATCGGCATGCGCTACATCCCGGGCCTGCCCGACACCGAGGGCAGCGTGCTCGGCCCGCGCTACAACCGGGCGGGCTCACGCACCCCCATGCAGTGGGACGACAGCGCGAACGCCGGTTTCTCGACCGCCCAGCCCGACCGCCTCTACCTCCCCGTCGACCCCGACCCGGGGCGCCCCACCGTCGCCGCCCAGATGGCCGACGAGACGTCTCTGCTGCACCTCGTGCACCGGCTGATCGCCCTGCGCAAGGCCACGCCGGACCTTGGACCCGACGGATCGGTGGAGGTGCTGCACAGCGGCTATCCGTTCGTGTATGTCAGGGGCGGGCGCCATCTCGTGGTGATCAATCCCCGCAGTACACCGGCGACCTTCAGCACCGATGTCGTGGGCGAGGCGGGTCCACGGGCGCTGGAGGCGGAGGGCGTGGAGGCTGCGAGCGGCCTCGTCACGGCGCGGGGATTCGGGTACGGCGTCTTCGATCTGGGTCCCGCGTCAGCCGCCGATTAAGTCCCGAAGGGACAGATGTCCCATTGGGACATTACGGGTGTACGGTCGAAGACATGAACAAGGCGACGGAATCCAAGGCTGCGGAATCCGGCTCAGATGCCCCGGCCGGCGGCGGGAGCGGCGAGGACCGCAGGCAGCGCAAGGCCCGGCTGACCCGGGAGGCGCTCGCCGACGCGGCCATCGACCTGATCCTGGAGCACGGCCTCGCGGCCGTCACCGTGGAGGCCATCGCCGAGCGCGCCGACGTCACGCGCCGCACCTTCAGCCGTCACTTCGGCGGCAAGGAGGCGGCGGCGCTCGACTTCACCCGCGCCGACGGCGACCGCATCAACGCGGCCCTGCGCACCCGCCCCGCCGACGAGCCCCCGCTGGCCGCCTACCGCGCGGCCGTGCGGGACTGGCTCGCCGACCCGGAGTCCCCCGGCCCGCACCGCCGGGCCCGGTGGCGGGAGCTGCTCGCGCTCGTCGACACGGAGCCCGCCCTGTTCGCCGCGTACGAACGCGTCCGGGTCGACGCCCAGGACGAGTCCGTCCGGATCATCGCCGACCGGCTCGGCACCGACCCCGCCCGGGACCAGCGCCCGGCCGTCGTTGTCGGCGCCGCCGCCGGAGTCCTGACCGCGGCCCTGCGCAGCTGGGCGCGCGGCGGGCACAAGCACGACGCAGACCTCGCCGCACATGTGGAGCAGGCCTACGCCGTCCTGACCGGGGAGGCAGCAAGCGCCGCCCCGCACATCGGATGAGGAAAGCGAAGAGCACCATGAGCACCACCCCCGCCACCACCACCCCCGCCCCTGACTACGCCACCGAGTTCGCGGGCAAGACCGCGCTGATCACCGGCGCCGCCTCCGGCATCGGCCTGGCCACCGCCCGCCGCCTGGGCGCGGGCGGGGCGAACGTCGTCATCGCGGACTACAACGCCGAGGGCGCGGAGAAGGCCGCCGCCCAGCTCCTCGCGGAGGGCGTCAAGGCCGCCGCGGTCGCCGTGGACGTCACCGAGCCCGCTTCCGTCGAGGCCGCCGTGCGGTTCGCCGTCGACACGTTCGGCGGGCTCGACCTCGCGGTCAACAACGCGGGCATCGGCGGGGAGAGCAAGCCGACAGGCGCGTACGACATCGACGTCTACAACCGCGTCGTACGCACGAACCTCGACGGCGTCTTCTACTCGATGCGCTATGAACTCCCGGTCCTTGAGGCCTCGGGCGCGGGCGCCGTCGTGAACGTCGCCTCGATCCTCGGCTCCGTCGGCTTCGCGGGCTCCCCCGCCTACGTCGCCGCCAAGCACGGCGTCGTCGGCCTCACCAAGACCGCCGCCGCCGAGTACGCCGCGAAGGGCGTCCGCGTGAACGCGGTCGGCCCCGGCTTCATCGAGACGCCCCTCCTCCAGAACATGGACAAGGAGGCGTACGACGCCCTCGTCTCCCTGCACCCCGCGGGCCGCCTCGGTCACTCCGAGGAGGTCGCCGAGCTGATCGTGTTCCTGCTCTCGGAGCGGGCCTCGTTCATCCACGGCAGCTACCACCTGGTGGACGGCGCGTACACCGCCCGCTAGGGCTTGGTGAAGTCGACGTCCTGGGCCCTCGCGACGATCTCCACCTCGTCGCCGAGGGCCCATTCGGCCACCCGCGACACCATCGCCGCCGGGACCATGTCGCTGATGCCTTCGGCGGCCGGGATGTCGTACGTGGCGTGCGCGTCGTGCGGCAGGACGACACGGAAGTCCAGCTCCAGGGCGGTACGCGCGGTCGCCATCACGCACATCTCGGACTGCACCCCGCAGAGGGCCAGTTCGTGCACACCCGCTTCGGCGAGCAGGTCCGCGAGTCCGGTCTCCTCGAAGCCGTCGTCGACGGTCTTGCGCAGGACCCTCTCGCCCCTGTCGGTGTCCGCGGGGAGGTGTATCTGCCAGCCGGGAGCGCCGGGTTCGTCGACGGCTCCCGGCTCGCCGTCGTTCTGGAGCTGGACGACGAGGGCGCCCGCCGCGCGGGCCCGGCTGATCAGGTCGGACGTCCGGTCGAGGACGCGGACCGCTTCGGGCACGGCGTCGGCGCCGGTGACGAAGGCGGCCTGCATGTCGACGACGATCAGTGCCTGGACCGGCTTGGCGGGAACGGGCTTCGTGGGAAGCGCCTCTGCGGGATGCGGGGATTGCTCACTCATGGTCCACCATCTTGCCGTTCGCCATGATCAGCCGTACGTCGCCCAGGGCCTCCACATCCCTGAGCGGATCGCCGTGCACCGCGATCAGGTCGGCGCGATAGCCCGCGGCCAGGCGTCCGACGTGGTCGGCGATGCCCAGAGCGTCGGCCGCCTCCGTGGTCGCCATGTCGATGACGCGGCCGGGTTCGATGCCCAAGTGCTGGTAGAAGCCGAGGCTCTGGGCCAGGCCGTCACAGCCCGCACGCTGGACTCCCGCGTCCGTCCCGGCGATCAGCCGCGCGCCGTGCTCCGCCATCGTGCGGACCTGGTCGAACATCGCCTTGGCCCGTTCGGCGCCGAAGAACATGGGCAGCATCCGCCAGTTCGGGCTGACGGTGGGGCAGATCCGGATGCCCTTGTCGACGATGGCGTCCAGGACGTCCTCGCGCAGGCCGAGGCCCTTGCGCGTCATCCAGGTGCAGTGCTCGATGGTGTCGACGCCCGCCATCACGGCGGCCACGATCCCCGCGGTGCCGTGTCCGTGGGCGGCGACCGGCAGCCCCACCCGGTGCGCCTCACGGACGATCACGCGGATCTCGGGGGCGTCGAACTGGGCCTGCCACGTGGCGGGACCGCCTCGGGTGAGGCCGCCGCCGGTGGCCATGACCTTGATGACGTCCGCGCCGAGCTCGGCGTTGCGCCGGACCAGGGCGCGGATCTCGTCCTCGCCCTCGACCTCACCGCCCAGGAACCAGCAGTGGCCGCCCTTCGTGGTCAGCGGTGTCGTGGCGGCGATGATCCGCGGGCCCGGCACCCGGCACGCGGCGATCTCCTCGCGCAGCCGCAGGGTGAGGCGGCCCCGGTCACCCAGATCGCGCACCGTGGTGACGCCGCTGCGCAGGAACTGGAGCGCCCGCTCCTCCATCGCCGCCATGAGGGTGGTGTCGCTGTGCGCGTCCAGGACCGCGACGGGGTCCTTGCTCGCGTCGAACACCAGGTGGACATGGGCGTCGATGAGGCCGGGCAGCACCGTGGCACCGGGCAGCGCGTACCGCCGCGACACGCCGCGTGCCAGGGGCTCGACCTCGGCCCGGGCGCCCGCGGCGACGATGTCGGTGCCCTCTGTCAGTACGGCGCCGTCTGTGACGTACTGGCCACGCGGCCCGGTCAGAACCCGCCTTGCCAAGATCAGCGTCTGGCTCATCTCTGCCTTTCCGGGAAGGAGTTGGAGGAGCTGGCGGTGGTGCCGGCCTCCATCGTCCGTCATGGGAGGGCAGAAAGTCCGTCGTCGGGGAGCGGAACGTCCGTCGTACGAGGGCGGGACAGGATGTTCGCGCGGCGTCCCGCGGGTACCCATAGCCTGGGCCGAGTGCCCGCGCAGGACGTCGCGGTACGTCGCAGGATGGAGGTCAGGGTCTGATGAGCACGGAAGTCACGGTCCTCCTTGTCGCCGGCGCGGTCCTGGTGGCCGCGACACTCGCGGTCGCGATCGCGCTGCTCGTACGTCTGGTCCGCACACGCCGCACGTTGCGCGCGGCGGGACTGCCCGTCGAGCGCCAGTGGGTGTTCTGGGGGGCGGTCGCCTATCTCGTCCTGCCGGCCGATCTGCTGCCGGACCCGGTGTTTCTCGATGACATCGGCGTGCTCGTACTCGCGCTGCGGTCCATGAAGTCGGCGAATTCAGGCATCGGGGGGCGTGGGGCGCAGTAGGGGGCGGCGCAGGTGCCGGGCCTTCGTGAGCAGGATGTGCATGCGCTCGGTCACCTGGGACACGTCCTCGACGGGCTCGTCGAAGGCGAGCCGGACGTCCGCCTGGCTGCGGGCCTTTTCAAGGCGCAGTGTGAGCGCGTAGCGGTCGATGGCGAGCGGGCGTACGCGGACCACGCCGTGCAGGCTGTCCGCGCACACGAGCCGGGTCAGCTGCTCGACGGCGTCCTCGTGCGCGTCGGCGAGATGGGTGAGGAGGCGCGCCTCCGCCTCGGCCAGCGGATCGGGCGCGGCCAGGGCGAGTTCGTCGAGGTCGATGCCGATGCGGCCGCCCGTGGAGTCGTGCAGTACGGCGCAGGTCGGCGTGAAGATGAATCCCTCCCCGTCGGGTACCAGTGACCCCGAGAGCCACAGCCGGGCCCGGATCCGGTCCCTGACCGGCACGGGGGCGACGTCGGCGAACTCCACCAGGGTGGACGGTTCGCCGCGCGGCGCGCAGATCATCGCGGTGGCCAGCGCGCTGTCGGGTGGCGGGGACAGCAGGAGGATGCCCTCCGGCGTGACGCTGTGCGCGCCGACGAGTTCATCCCTGCCGATCTCCGTGGTCACCGCGCAGGACCACGCGGTGGTGAGCAGTGAGCGAGCGCGTGCCGCTGCAGTGGGCACGGTCGTGCTGGCGTGACGGACACCCATCCTTCAACCTCCATTAGGTAAGCCTTGCCTAACTTATCGGAGATCGCGGGACAGGGCCAGTACGCGAAAGGCCCCGCGCGGTGAACCACGCGGGGCCGTTGTCAGTGCGGTCAGTCAGTGACCGCGGGCGATCCACTCCTCCAGGTGCGGCGCCTCCGCACCGACGCTCGTGCTGTCGCCGTGCCCGGTCCGCACCACCGTCTCGGGGGGCAGCGTGAGGAGGCGGTCCCTGATCGAGTCGACGATGGTCGGGAAGTCGCTGAACGACCGGCCCGTCGCTCCGGGGCCGCCCGCGAAGAGCGTGTCGCCGGTGAAGACCGCGGCAAGGGCGGGCGCGTAGAGGCTGACGGCGCCCAGGCAGTGGCCCGGGGTGTGCAGGACCTTCAACTCCGTGCCCGCCACGGTGAGTTCCTGCCCGTCGGACAGCTCACCGTCGGGGGCGCGGTCGGGGTGGGTCTGCTTCCACAGCTCCGCGTCGGCGGGGTGCAGCAGGATCGGCGCCCCGGTGCGGTCGGCGAGGGCCGGGGCCGCGTCGATGTGGTCGTCGTGGGCGTGTGTGCACACGATCGCGACGACGCGGCGCCCGCCGACCGCCGCCGCGATGGCGTCCGCGTCGTGCGCCGCGTCGATGACGACGACCTCGCTGTCGTCACCCACGATCCATACGTTGTTGTCGACGTCCCAGGTGCCCCCGTCGAGGGAGAACGTGCCCGATGTGACCAAGTGGTCGATGCGCGCCGCCATCAGAGGACCACCACCGAACGCAGGACGTCCCCGTGGTGCATCCGCTCGAACGCCTTCTCCACGTCTGCGAGCGCGATCGTCTCCGTGACGAACGCGTCCAGGTCGAGGCGCCCCTGCTGGTAGAGGTCGATGAGCATCGGGAAGTCGCGTGAGGGCAGACAGTCCCCGTACCAGCTCGACTTCAGCGCGCCGCCGCGCCCGAAGACGTCGAGGAGCGGCAGATCGATGCGCATCTCCGGTGTCGGCACGCCGACCAGGACGACCGTGCCCGCCAAGTCGCGGGCGTAGAAGGCCTGTTCATAGGTCTCCGGACGGCCGACCGCCTCGATGACGACGTCGGCGCCGTTCCCGTCGGTCAGCTCGCGGACCGCCTCGATGGGGTCGGTGGAGCGGGAGTTGACGGTGTGCGTGGCGCCGAGGCCCTTGGCCGTATCCAGCTTCTTGTCGTCGATGTCCACGGCGATGATCTTCGCGGCGCCCGCGAGGCGCGCGCCCACGACCGCGGCGTTGCCGACGCCGCCGCAGCCGATGACGGCGACCGAGTCGCCGCGGCCGACGTTGCCGGTGTTGATGGCGGCGCCGATACCGGCCATGACACCGCAGCCGAGGAGCCCGGCCGCGGCGGGCGAGGCGGCCGGGTCGACCTTGGTGCACTGCCCGGCGGCGACGAGGGTCTTCTCCGCGAAGGCGCCGATGCCGAGCGCGGGCGAGAGCTCCGTGCCGTCCGTGAGGGTCATCTTCTGCTTGGCGTTGTGCGTGTCGAAGCAGTACTGGGGGCGGCCGCGCAGGCAGGCGCGGCACTGGCCGCACACCGCACGCCAGTTGAGGATCACGAAGTCGCCGGGCGCGACCTCCGTGACACCGTCGCCGACCGACTCCACGATGCCCGCCGCCTCATGGCCGAGGAGGAAGGGGAAGTCGTCGTTGATGCCGCCCTCGCGGTAGTGCAGGTCGGTATGACAGACCCCGCAGGCCTGCACCTTCACCACGGCTTCCCCGGGCCCCGGGTCCGGCACGACGATCGTCTCGATCCGTACCGGCTCGCCCTTCGCGCGCGCGATCACGCCCTGTACCTGCTGCGCCATGAGGTCAGCCCTTCTTTCTTCCGGCGTTACTTGCTCGTCCGGCATCGCATGTTCTTCCCGCATCCTCACAGACCGGGCCCACCCGCGACGACCCCGGACGCACGAGTTCCGATCATCGATTTCAGGCTCTTTCCCTGATCTGTTCAGGCTCTTTCCCTGATCCGCGGGCCGCGGTGCCGCCTAGGGTGGGCTGGTGCGTGATCTCGCTGCCCAGGCCCTGCTTCCGGTCAACGCGACGCTCGGTGTGGTGCTCCTTGTCCTCCTGCTCGCCGCCGCCACGACGGCAGCCGTGTTCCGCCTCTCCCCCGACGGCTCGTACGGCAGGGCGCGGGAGATCCTCGTGGCCGGGGTGCGGGCTGCCGTACAGCTGGGCGTGGTGTCCCTGGTGATCGGCTGGGTGATCCACCACGTCGTGGCGCTCTTCGCCTTCCTGCTCCTGATGTTCGCGGTCGCCGCGCGTACGGCGGGGCGCCGCATCACCGCCAACGGCACCTGGTGGTGGGCGGCGCTGCCGATCGCGGGGCCGGTCGTCCCGGTGGTGGCGGGGCTGACCCTGGCCGGTCTACTGCCGGTGAACGGCATCGCCATGATCCCCGTGACGGGCATCCTCATCGGCGGTGCGCTGACCGCGACGGTGCTCGGCGGGCGCCGTGCCCTGGATGAACTCCGTTCCCGCAACGGCGAGTTCGAGGCGGGCCTGGCCCTTGGCCTGCCGGACCGGGACGCCCGCCTCGAGGTGATCCGCCCCGCCGCGTCGGACGCCCTGCTGCCGGGACTCGACCAGACCCGCACGGTGGGCCTGGTCACACTCCCCGGGGCCTTCGTCGGCATGCTCCTGGGCGGCGCGTCCCCCGTCCTCGCGGGCGCGGTGCAGCTGTTCGTGCTGATCGCTCTGATGGCGATCCAGGCGATCGCGGTAGCAACGACCGTCGAACTGGTCGCCTGCGGACGCCTGAATCGGACGGCGACTGTCTTGGAATGACGAGGGGGCACCATCTCCCTGCGGGCGCGCTTCGGCCGGAGCGTAGGCTCCGGAGCATGTCTGTCTACGACGCGGTAAAGATCGAAAACCTTCAGGGCGGCTCGGCGGACCTGGGCCAGTACCTGGGCAAGGCCGTCCTGATCGTCAATGTCGCCTCCAAGTGCGGGCTCACCCCGCAGTACGCGGGCCTGGAGCGGCTGCAGGAGAAGTACGCGGCCCGTGGCTTCACGGTCCTCGGCGTGCCCTGCAACCAGTTCATGGGCCAGGAGCCCGGTACGTCCGAGGAGATCGCCGAGTTCTGCTCGGCGACGTACGGCGTGACCTTCCCGATGACCGAGAAGGTCGACGTGAACGGCGACGACCGGCACGCGCTGTACGGGAACCTCGTGGGCACGGCGGATGCCGAGGGACACACCGGCGACATCCGCTGGAACTTCGAGAAGTTCCTCGTCGACGCGAGCGGCGACGTGGTGGCCCGGTTCTCCCCGCAGACCGAGCCGGACGCCCCCGAGGTCGTCGCCGCGATCGAGGCGAACCTGCCGAAGTAACCCAGCCGCACCGCTACACCGCTGCACCACTGCACCGCTAAGGCGCGGCACACCGGTCACTTCCGGTGTGCCGCGCCTTAGCCGTCCCGGCCATGGGAGGGCAAGCCCTGGGCCAGGGCCGCGAGCGCGTCGCTCTCCGCGCTGCCCTCTTCGGCGCTGAACACGTGCACCACCAGGCCCGTCTCACCGGGCGCGGCCGGCACATGCAGGCTCTCGAAGTCCAGGGTGAGAAGTCCGGCCACCGGATGCCGCAGCCGCTTGCGGCCCGCCGCGCACATCACGACCTCGCCGCTGTCCCAGATCCGCCGGAACTCGGCGCTGCGCGCGGCCAGTTCGGCGATGAGCGCGGCAAGCTCCGTGTCCTCGGGGTAACGCCCCGCCGCCACCCGCAGCTGGCCCACGGCCTCCGCCGCCCTGGCCTCCCACTCGGGGTGGACGTCGGGGGACGCGGGGGCGAGGGTGCCTTGGGGGGGCGCCGTGCGCTGGTGTCGGTGACGGTCGGCGCCCGGGAGTCGGCGTTCTCCGAGCGGGGGATCCACGGGCGCCTCGCGGACGTCCTGCATCCGGTGCAGCACGGCCTGTTCTGGTTCACCGGCATGGCGCCCCTGGAACCGTTCGCGGTGTACGCCGCCAACGAGCTGCCGGAGGATCAGTTCGCGGCGGCGAAGCGTGAGTACGCGCGACGCCTCGCCGGGCTCTTCACGGATGAGCCGGTCCCGTTCCGCTCGCTCGTCGGCGGCGACTACGACCACGACATGCGGTTGCTGCCGGGCGTGGAGGCGCCGGGGACGAAGGGTCTGGATCTCCACGTCCGGGCGGGCGGCTGGGGAGCGGGTGGCTGAGGGCGGGCAGGGTGACCGTCCTCGCTAATTGAACGCTGCCGCGTTCCTCGCCACCCACTCGGCGAACGCGCGGGGCGGACGGCCGATGACCCGCTCGACGTCGGGGCTCACCCGCTGCTCCTCGGCGGACGGCGTGCCCAGGATGGCGAGGGTGGCGTCCACGACCTGCGCGGGCATGAACCGCATCATCTGGGCCCGTGCCTCCGCATGGCTCTGCTCGACGAACCGCACCGGCTCGCCCAGCACGTCCCCGATCGCGGCCGCCTGCTGCCGGGGCGAGAGGGGGACGGGGCCGGTCAGTTCGTACGTGGCGCCGCCGTGGCCGCTGTCGCGCAGCGCGGCGGCCGCGACCTCCGCGATGTCGGCCGGATCGATGACCGGCAGCGCGATGTCCCCGAACGGCGCGGCCACCTCCCGCCGCTCCCGGACCGAGTCGGCCCAGAGGAAGGCGTTGGAGCCGAAGCCTCCCGGGCGCAGCACCGTCCATTCCAGGCCCGACCGCTTGACGGCGTTCTCGAACTCCGGAGGGTGCCGTAGCGACCCGACGCCCTGCGAGGACAGCAGGACGACCCGCCGGACGCCGCAGGACCGCGCGGCTTCGAGGGCGCCGTTCACGTTTCCGCCGCCGAGCACCAGATCGCCGGAGGTCAGCAGGAACAGGGCTTCGGCGCCTTCCAGCGCGGGCTTGAGGCCCACCGGGTCGGCCACATCGGCCTGCCGATGTCGTACGCCTTCCGGGGTGTCCGGCGCCGCTGTCCCGCGCGAGACCGCCGTGACCTGTTCACCCGCCTCGACGAGGGCCCGCACGAGAGGCCTGCCGACATTGCCCGTAGCCCCGGTCACCGCGATCATTCTTCGCTCCCACGAGTCGTATGAGTCGTTCTTCTGCGTCGTTCTGCTGCGTCGTTCTTCGCCGACTCGATGGAAGCTACCGGCGCGGGGTCAGTAGGTACCTAGAGGAAAGTAATGGGGAGAGCGGTCATTCGTGACCGACCTCACAACTCCCTTGGCGCGCAGGCCGCCGACCGCCCCGTACATCCAGCCGGACCAAGCTGACCTGCGGGCTTCAGGCCGCGCTCGTACGGTGACTGAATGGTCATCAGGTACCTCCCGCGCTCCTCGTCCGTCCGCACCGCGGCCCTCGCGCTGGCCGCTCTGGTCCTCCTGCCCACACCCGTCGCCGCGGCCGTCGAGGAGCCCACGCCACCCAAGCCGGGGCCCGCTTACTCCTCGAACCTCCTCGACAGGCCGGGCGTTCAGGTCCGGCCCGGCGCCGGCGCCCCGGCCGTGCCGAGCGACGTCTCCGCCCTCTCCTGGCTGGTGGCCGACGCCCGTTCGGGCGAAGTGCTCGCCGCCCACAACGCGCACCGCCAACTGCCGCCCGCCTCCACCCTCAAGTCGCTCTTCGCCCTCACGGCCCTGCCCCGCCTGGACGCCGTGGCCCGGCACCGGGTCACCCAGAGCGAGCTCTCCGAGGTAGGGGACGGCAGCAGCCTGGTGGGCATCGAGGCGGGACGCAGCTACACCGTCGCCGACCTGTGGCGCGGCGTGTTCCTCAGCTCCGGCAACGACGCCGTGCACGTGCTGGCCAAGCTCAACGGCGGCTGGCAGCAGACCGTCCGTCAGATGCGCGCGAAGGCCCGCGCCTTGGGCGCCCACGACACCCATGTGGTCTCTCCCGACGGTTACGACGCGGCGGGGCAGGTGTCGTCGGCGTACGACCTGGCGGTCTTCGGCCGGGCGGGGCTCGCGGACCCGCAGTTCGCCCGCTACTGCTCGACGTCGATCGCGAAGTTCCCGCACGGCGACTGGTCCTACCCCATCCAGAACACCAACCGGCTCCTCACCGGAGCCGACGGCGTGGCCCCCTACCCGGGCCTGCTCGGCATCAAGAACGGCTACACCAGCCACGCGGGCAACACCCTCATCAGCGCGGCGCAGCGCGGCGGCCGCACCCTCGTCGTGTCGGTGATGAACCCTCAGGCGAGCGGCGGGTACCGCGTGTACGAGGAGACCAGGTCGCTCCTCGACTGGGGGTTCAAGGCGGCGAAGCACGTCAGGCCGGTGGGTTCGCTGATCCCGGCGAGCGAGAAGCGGGGCACGGCGCAGGGTTCCGTGACCGCTGCCGAGCTCGCCGCCCACGCAAGCGGTTCGGACGGCTCGGACTGGACCGCGAACCTTCTCGTGGCCGGGGGTTCGGCGGCTCTGGTGGCGGGTGCGGTGGTGGTGATCCGGCGGCGGCGGTCGGCCCGCGTCCACCGCTGATCGTGGCCGGGGGCCTCCCGCTCAGACTCCGCCCAGCAGACGGGCGAGATCCTGGTCCAGGCCGAGCCCCGCGGCCTCGCACCCCACCCCCACCACGGCGTACGTACGGAGCAGGAAACGCCGCAGCACGGCTCTGTCGAACTGCACAAGGGCCAGGCCCTGCGGCGCGTGGAACTCGAGAACCGTGCGGGCCCGGCCGCACGGCCAGATGTGCACGTCGCCGCCGCCCGCGGGGGCGCGCAGCCCCTCCTCCAGGAGCTGACGGGCGAAGATCCAGGTGACTTCCGCGCCATCGAGGGAGGCCTCCGACGGGAAGACGATCTGGACGGCCAGGGGGTCGGCCGCCGCATAGCGCAGGGTCACGGGCAGCGCGCGCTCGCGCCCTTCGGGGGTGATCAGGCAGGCGCGGGCGGGCTGCTCAAGGGTGACGGCCATGATCGGACTCCTGTTCTGGCGCAGCTGCCGCTGCTCGCTTGCTCGCTCTGCGTTCTTCCGTCTTCCGTGCCTGTTCGAGTCCGTGGCCAGGTGGTTCATTACGCGACACGCGGGCCGATCTGTGTGACCTGCGCCACTCTCGCATCACAAGTCGGACATTTAACGCCTAGGCTTTCGAATTCGTCCGAACCACCCGCAGTGGGACCGGGAGAGTTTCTGCCATGACCGACGTCCCCGCCGACGGGCCCGTCACCACGCCCGCCACGGCCGCGTACTCCCGCATCTACGAGGAAGAACAGCCGCGTCTCGTCGCCTACGCGCGCTCGCTGACCGGCAGCGCCTGGGTCGCCGACGACCTCGTCGCGGAGGCGCACTTCCGCGTCTGGCGGCGACTGTCCTCGGGGCACGAGATCGAGAACGTACCGGCGTACCTCATGACAACCGTGCGGCACCTGGCGGCTGCCGTGGGGCGCGATGCCGGGCGCGAGACACCGCGTGATCCGCATGCCCCGGAGACGGTCGAGCCCTTCGGCGTGGTGGCTGGTGGTGTGGTGGCCGGTGGCGGTGAAGACCCCGGTGACCGTGTCTCCTCCGTGGACCTGCTCGGCCGCGTGCTCGGGCAGCTGCCCGAGCGCTGGGTGAAGGCGTTGTGGCTCGCCGAGGCGGAGGGGCAGCCGCTGGAGACGGTCGGGCGCCGGATCGGTGCCGGGCGGGGCGCGACGGCCGTACTGCTCCACCGTGCCCGCGAGGGGATGCGGCAGGCGTTCCTGCGCGCCCATCCCGGGACGCCCGAGGATCCCGCGTGCGAGCAGCACTGGGACCGCATACCCGGCCACATACGCGGCGAGGCCTCCGCCCGGCAGTCCGAGCAGCTGCTCGCCCATCTCGACGGCTGCGCCGACTGCCGGGGACGGCTCGCGCTGCTCGCCCGCGCGAACGACCGGCTTCCCGCGCTGGTGGGACCGGCGCTGCTGATCTTCGCCTTGGGCGGCACGGGCAAGTTCCTCCTGCCGCTGGCCGCGGGTTCCGCGGGGTCTGCGGGGGCCGCTTCCGGCTCGGGTGGGCACGGGGGCTTCCTGCACGGCGTACGTCACGTCCTCACCGGAGGCGGCAAGGTGCCGGCCGCGGTGGTGGGGGTCGTGGGTGCGTCTGTGGCGGGGGCGGCTGTGGCGGCGGGGCTCGTGCTCGGGGGGCCTGACCCTGCGGCGCCGCCGCAGCGGGCCACCGCGGTGGAGAGCGGGGCACCGGAGCGGGCTCCCTCTTCGGCGGCCTCGACGGCTCCTGTGCCGGAGCGTCGGGGGGAGGGTGCGGGGGCTGGGTCTGGTCCGGCTTCGGCTCCGGCTTCGGCTTCGGCTTCGGCGGAGGTGCCCCTGGTGCAGGAACCTTCGACGGAGGAGGCGGCTGCGGAGGAGACGCCCCCAGTACAGGAACCTCCCGCGGAGGAGGCACCTGCGCCGGAGCCCCCTGCGCAGGATCCTCCTGGCGAGGAGGAAGCGCCGCCGGAGCAGGAGCCTGCTGTCGGGGAGGCGCCTGCGCAGCCGGTCGCTCCCGCGCCTGAGCCGTCGGCTCCGGCAGAGCGGCCGGAGGGGGAGGCCCCCTCGGAGCCAGCAGAGTCGGTTGAGCCGGTTACGCCTGCTGAGCCGACCGAGCCGGTCGTGCCGCCCGTCGAGCCGACGGAACCTGCGACGCCGGTACCGACGCCCACGTCTATACCTACGCCGACTCCCACGCCTCCCCCGACGCCCGCTCCGGTGGGCCCGACGCCGGTCGAGCCCACCCCCGTCGAGCCCACGCCTCCGCCCTCGCCGGTCTGTGAGCCCTGGGTCGGGCCGATCCATATCTGTCACAGTCCGTAGTCGGGGGTGTCGGGGGTGGGTCGACAGGCTCAGTCCCCGACCCCGCCCCTTCCCGAAAACCCGCTCCGGCGCGGGGGCCTTGCGCGCCGTCGATCACCGGCTTCGCCGAGTTCGTCCTCAAACGCCGGACGGGCTGAAAGCTTCGCGGGGCCCCGGTTTCGGGAAGGGGTGGGATCGGGGAAAGGAGAACGCATGCTCCTCGCCCGCCTGGCCCACGTATCCGCCGCCGTCGCCACCACCCCCGCCCGGTCCCAGAAGATCACCCTCCTCTCCGACCTCTTCCGCGCGGCCGCCCCCGCCGACGCCCCCATCGTCATCCCCTACCTGGCGGGCCGCCTCCCCCAGGGGAGGCTGGGCGTCGGGTGGAGTCTTCTGAAGGATGCGCCCCCGCCCGCCGTCGAGCCCACCCTCACCGTGCAGGCCACGGACAACGCCCTGACCGCCATCGGCGCCGTCTCGGGGCAGGGGTCCCAGTCCGAACGCAGGCGACTCGTAAGGGAGTTGATGGGTGCCGCCACAGGCGAGGAGCAGCGGTTCCTCGTCGGGCTGCTGACCGGCGAAGTCCGGCAGGGCGCGCTCGATGCCATCGCCGTGGAGGGCCTCGCCCGCGCCACGGAGGCCCCGCCGGCAGCCGTGCGCCGCGCGGTGATGCTGGCCGGGGCGGTGACTCCCGTCGCCGAGGCCCTCCTCGCGAGAGGGCCGAGCGCGGTGGACGAGTTCCGGCTCAGCGTCGGGCAGCCCGTGCTGCCGATGCTCGCGCACGGCGCCGGGTCCGTCACCGAAGGCGTCGGCAAGCTGGGCGGGCCGTGCGCCATCGAGGAGAAGCTGGACGGCATCCGCGTCCAGGTGCACCGCGACGGGGACGACGTCCGCGTCTACACCCGCACCCTCGACGACATCACCGACCGCTTTCCCGAACTCACCACTGCCGCGCGGGACTTGGCGGGTGAGACCTTCATTCTCGACGGTGAAGTCATCGCGCTCGACAGCCACGGCAGACCCCGGCCCTTCCAAGAGATCGCCGGACGCGTGGGGTCCCGTGTCGACGTCACCACCGCCGCAGCCGGGCTCCCCGTCTCCCCCGTCTTCTTCGACGCCCTGTACGCCGAGGGGATGGATCTCCTCGATCTGCCGTTCGTCGAGCGGCACAGCCATCTGGCCCGGCTCGTCCCCGAGCCGATGCGGGTGCGGCGCACCCTCGTCACCGACCCCGCCGACGAGTCCGAAGTGGGCGCCGCGGAAGAGTTCTTCGCCGACACGCTGCGCCGCGGCCATGAAGGCGTCGTACTCAAGGCCCTCGACGCGCCGTACATCGCCGGGCGCCGAGGCGCGAGCTGGCTGAAGGTCAAGCCCGTGCACACCCTGGACCTCGTCGTGCTCGCCGCCGAGTGGGGACACGGGCGGCGTACCGGCAAGCTGTCCAACCTGCACCTGGGTGCCCGGCGACCTGACGGAACGTTCGCCATGCTCGGGAAGACCTTCAAGGGCATGACCGACGTGATGCTCGCCTGGCAGACCGAGCGACTGCGTGAGCTCGCGGTCAGCGACGACGGCTTCGTCGTGACCGTACGTCCCGAGCTCGTCGTCGAGATCGCCTACGACGGGCTGCAGAAGTCCACCCGCTATCCGGCCGGCGTCACGCTCCGCTTCGCCCGGGTCGTGCGCTATCGCGAGGACAAGTCGCCGGCGGAAGCCGATTCCGTCGAGACGGTGTTGGCGGAGCATCAGCCCTAGAGCTGCATCACCCTTAGAGCTGCGTCAGTCCTAGACCCGGCACGGGACCTATACCACCAAGTTCTGGCAAAGAACGGGCCGATAGGGTGACCTTAACGCCGTATTGACGCCCACCAGCCCGATCAGCACCTAGGGGAAAGCTGTGCCCGCTTCACGCCTGAGCCAGACGCCACTTCCAGGCATCGGAATCCGGTACGACCTGACGACCCGAGAACAGCGCCGGGTCTCGGTCGTCGCGCACCGGGACGGCGCGCGCACCCTCAGCGCCTACCGCGCCGACGACCCCGACGAGTGCGCCCTCTCGCTGCGGCTGAGTTCCGGTGAGGCGGACGCCCTGATCGACGCGCTGATGCCCTCGCACCACAGCCCGAACCTCCTGCACACCACCGATCTCGGCCTCGTCGCCGAGCGCATCGAGGTGTCCGGTACCTCGCACTGGAACGGACGGCTGCTCGGCGAGACCCAGATGCGCACCGAGACCGGTGCCTCCATCGTGGCCGTGCTGCGCAGGGCCGACGCCATTCCGTCGCCCGCGCCCGACTTCCGCCTCGCGGGCGGGGACACACTCATCGTGATCGGCACCCGCGAGGGTGTGGAGAGCGCCGCCGCGATACTCGGGCGGGAGTGATTCGATGCACTCCGCTGTCTTCCTGATCGAGTTCGGCGCGATCATCCTCGCGCTCGGGCTGCTCGGCCGATTCGCCGGGCGGTTCCGCTTCTCCCCGATCCCGCTCTATCTGCTCGCCGGGCTCGCGTTCGGCGAGGGCGGGCTGCTTCCGCTGGGCGCCAGTGAGGAGTTCGTCGCGATCGGCGCCGAGATCGGCGTCATCCTGCTGCTCCTGATGCTGGGCCTCGAATACACGGCGAGCGATCTGGTCAGCAATCTCAAGACGCAGTACCCGGCCGGGCTCGTCGACATGGGGCTCAACGCCGTGCCGGGCGCGATCGCCGCGCTGCTCATGGGATGGGGTCCTGTCGCCGCGGTCGTTCTCGCGGGCGTCACCTGGATCTCGTCGTCCGGGGTCATCGCCAAGGTGCTCGGCGACCTGGGGCGCCTCGGCAACCGCGAGACGCCCGTCATCCTCAGCATCCTGGTCCTCGAAGACCTGGCGATGGCGGTGTATCTGCCCATCATCACGGCCTTGTTGGCCGGTGTCGGGTGGGCCGCCGGCAGTCTCACCCTGGGCATCGCGCTCGGGGCGGCCGGTCTGGTGCTGTTCCTCGCCGTGCGCTACGGCCGCGTCATCTCGCGCTTCGTATCGAGTGACGACCCCGAGAAGCTGCTCCTGGTCGTCCTCGGTCTGACGATCCTGGTCGCCGGGATCGCGCAGCAGCTCCAGGTCTCCGCCGCCGTGGGGGCGTTCCTGGTCGGCATCGCGCTGTCCGGAGAGGTCGCCGAGGGCGCGCACAGCCTCCTCGCCCCGTTGCGTGACCTGTTCGCCGCGGTCTTCTTCGTCTTCTTCGGCCTGCACACCGACCCTGCGAGCATCCCGCCGGTGCTGCTTCCCGCGCTCGCGCTCGCCGTGGTCACGACGTGCACGAAGATCGCCACGGGATACTGGGCGGCCCGCCGCGCCAAGATCTCCGTGAAGGGGCGGTGGCGGGCGGGCGGTGCGCTGGTGGCGCGCGGCGAGTTCTCCATCGTGATCGCGGGTCTCGCGGTCACCGCGGGCATCGAACCTTCGCTCGGCCCACTGGCCACGGCGTACGTCCTGATCCTGGTGATCGTCGGCCCGCTGACCGCACGCTTCGCACAGCCGGTGGCCGCGCTGGTGGGCGGCACCGTCTCACGCCGCCGCGAAACCACCGCCGCGGTGACCCTGCCCTCCCCACGAGAGCCGGAGCGGTCGTCGGAGGAGTCGCTCGACGGACAGGGCACGAGCGGCCGGCCCTGACGCCCGCCTTCGGCCGGGTACGCGGCGCACGACGCCGCGTACCCGGCCGTGCCGCAGGGCTCCTCGGATCTGCGTCTGCCGGGTTCGCGCCATTGCCGACCGCGGATCGTGGTCCGTCCTCGCGCAGTTCCCCGCGCTCCTTCGGGGCGCTCTCCGGGTTCTCTACCGCCCCACGGCGTACCCCTGCATCCCCCGCGGATTGGCCGCCGCCGAGAGCACGCCGGTCCGTGGGTCCCGTGCCACCGCGCACAGGCGTCCCTCCGACCAGGGTTCGCCGACCGTCACGTCGTGCCCGCGTCGCCGCAGTTCCTCGATGACCGCCTCGTCCATGCGGGACTCGACCGTGACGCTTCCCGGGCGCATGCCGCGCGGGTAGAAGGAGCCGGGGAAGCTGTCGTTGTGCCAGTTCGGGGCGTCGATGGCGCCTTGCAGGTCGAGGCCGCCGCGTACGGAATCGCGCAGCGCCACCGCCAGGAAGAAGTGCACCTGCCACTGGTCCTGCTGGTCTCCGCCCGGCGTACCGAACGCCATCACCGGTACGCCGTCCTTGAGCGCGAGGGACGGCGTCAGGGTGGTGCGCGGACGGCGGCCCGGCGTGAGGGAGTTGGGCAGGCCCTCCTCCAGCCACGCCATCTGGAGGCGGGTGCCGAGCGGGAAGCCCAGCTCCGGGACGACCGGGTTGGACTGCAGCCAGCCGCCGCTCGGCGTCGCCGCGACCATGTTGCCCCAGCGGTCGACGACGTCCAGGTGGCAGGTGTCGCCGCGGGTCGCGCCGTCCGCCGAAACGGCCGGTTCGCCGGGCACGGGTGACGTGCCGCTCTTGGCGACGGTCGGCTCACCGGCACCCGCTCCGGGCAGGCCGAGCGCGTCGAAGCCGGGCTCGCCCGCGGCCACGGCGCTCGCGTGGGCGGAGATCTTGGCAGTGCGCCCGCCGGGGCTCCCCGGGCGCAGGTCGTGCGACGCCTTCTCGCCGATGAGCGTCCGCCGCGCCTCGTTGTAGGCGGCGGACAGCAGCTCGGCCACGGGGACCGTCTCGGCGCCGTCCGCGTCGCCGTACCAGGCCTCGCGATCCGCCATGGCCAGCTTGCAGCCCTCGATCAGCAGGTGGACGTAGTCGGCGGAACCGTACGCGGGCAGGTCCGCGAGCGCCGAGGGGAGCACGGCCAGCTGCTGGAGGAAGACCGGGCCCTGGCTCCAGCCGCCCGCCTTGCACAGCGTCCAGCCGTTCCAGTCGTACGTCGCCGGGGCCTCGTAGCTCGCCTCCCATCCGGCGAGGTCCGCCGCCGTCAGCGTTCCGGTGTGCCGGGATCCGCTGGTGTCCATCGCGGGACGGCCCGCCTGGCGGACCAGCGCCTCGGCGATGAACCCCTCGCTCCAGATCTTCCGCGCTGCCTCGATCTGCTCGACGCGTGAGCCCGTCCCCGCCTCCTCGATCACGCGGCGCCAGGTCGCGGCGAGCGCGGGGTTGCGCAGGAGCTCGCCGGGCCGCGGGGACCGGCCGCCCGGCAGGTAGATCTCGGCCGACGACGGCCATTCGGTCTCGAAGAGTTCACGTACCGTCTCGACGGTCTCGCCGACGCGCTCCACGGGCGCGTGCCCGTCTTCCGCGTACCCGATGGCGTACTTGAGGACATCGGCGAGGGACTTGGTCCCGTGGTCGCGCAGGAGCAGCATCCACGCGTCGAAGGCGCCCGGCACGGCAGCCGCGAGCGGCCCTGTGCCCGGCACCAGTTCGAGGCCGAGCGAGCGGTAGTGGTCCACGGTCGCCCCGGCGGGCGCGACGCCCTGCCCGCACAGGACCCGCACCTCCCCGTCGGCGGGGGCCAGGATGATCGGCACCTCGCCCGCGGGGCCGTTGAGATGCGGCTCGACGACGTGCAGGACGAAACCCGCGGCGACCGCCGCGTCGTAGGCGTTGCCGCCGTCCTCCAGGACGGCCATCGCGGACTGCGAGGCGAGCCAGTGCGTGGAGGACACCATGCCGAAGGTGCCTTGCAGGGTCGGCCTAGTGGTGAACAAGAGTGCTGCTCCTAGCGTGCGGTGCGGGTACGGGGAATCGTACGAAGGGTCGGTGCGGCTGCCGCGTCCGGAGCCGTGCCGTCGTCGGCGACGAGGTGGCAGGAGGCATGGCGTCCACCGCCGCCGGGAAGCTCGCGCAGCTCAGGCACCTCGGTGCGGCAGCGGTCGACGGCCAGCGGGCAGCGCGTGTGGAAGCGGCACCCGGGCGGCGGGGCGAGCGGGCTCGGCAGTTCGCCGCTGAGGACGATGCGCTCGCGGGTGCGTTGGACCGCCGGGTCGGGCACGGGCGCGGCGGACAGGAGCGCCTGTGTGTACGGGTGCTTGGGGTCGGCGAACAGCTCGGCGGTCGGCGCCTGTTCGACGATCTGGCCGAGATACATGACCGCGATGCGGTCGGCGAGGAACTCCACGGCGGCCAAGTCGTGCGTGATGAACAGGCACCCGAAGCCACGGTCCCGCTGGAGATCGGCGAGGAGGTTGAGGACGGAGGCCTGGACGGAGACGTCGAGGGCCGATGTGGGTTCGTCGGCCACCAGGAGGTCCGGGTCGACGGAGAGCGCGCGGGCGATGGAGATGCGCTGGCGCTGTCCGCCGGAGAGTTCGTGCGGATGCCGGTCGGCGTGCTCGGGGCGCAGGCCGACCTGGCCGAGGAGTTCGGCGACACGCGCGCGTGCCGCGTCCCCCTTGGCGAGGGAGTGCAGGCGCAGGGGTTCGGCGATGATCTGCCCGACGGTCATCCGTGGGTCGAGCGAGGACGAGGGGTCCTGGAAGACGAGGTGGAAGTCTTTACGGAGGGGCCGCAGGGCGCGCCGCGAAAGGCGGGTCACGTCGGTGCCGTTGATGTGGACGGTGCCGCCGGTCGGGTCGTCGAGCCGTACGGCACAGCGCCCGACGGTCCACTTACCGCTCCCCGACTCCCCCACCAAGCCCACGACTTCACCCTTGCCGACCGTGAGCGTGACTCCGTCAGCGGCGCGCACGATACCGCCGGGGCCCGCGAAGTGCCGCTGAAGGCCGCGCAGTTCAAGAACGGGTGTGGGGGTCACTGTCCGGCCTCCTGGGTGGTGGGCGTGAGCACGGCCGCGTCCTGCGGGTGCCAGCAGGCCGCCCGGTGCGCGGCGTCGGCACCGGTGTTCCGGGAGACCGCCTTGAAGCCGGGCCTGGACGTCGTGCACCGGTCGTCGGCGTGCGCGCAGCGCGGGGCGAAGGTGCAGGCGTCCGGCTGTGCGTCGAGGCTCGGCACCAGGCCGGGGATCTCGGGCAGCCGCCGCTTGCCCTCACCGCCGGGGCGGAGGACCGCGCCCAGCAGACCGCGGGTGTACGGATGGCGCGGCTCGGCGAACAGCTCGTCCACCGGGGCCTGTTCGACAGGCCGGCCCGCGTACATGACCAGGACGCGGTCGGCGGCGTCGGCCACCACGCCCAGGTCGTGGGTGATGAGCACGATCGCGGTGCCGAGCCTCTCCCGCAGGGACTGGAGCACTTCGAGGATGCCCGCCTGGACGGTGACGTCGAGCGCGGTGGTCGGCTCGTCGGCGATCAGGACGGACGGGTCGCAGGCGACCGCGATGGCGATCATGACGCGCTGCCGCATGCCGCCGCTGAGCTGGTGCGGGTACTCGTCGACGCGCTGGGCGGGGGCCGGGATGCCGACCAGGTCTAGGAGTTCGATGGCACGCGCGTGTGCCTCCTTCTTCGACAGGCCCTGGTGGCGCCGGAGCACCTCGCCTATCTGCCGGCCGATGGTCAGGACCGGGTTCAGCGAGGTCATCGGCTCCTGGAAGATCATCGCGATGTCCTTGCCGCGGACCCGCCCGAGCTCCTTCTCGCTCGCTCCCGCGATCTCGGCACCGCCGAGCCGGATCGATCCCTCGATGTGGGCGGTGGGCGGCAGTAGCCCCATCACGGCCATCGCCGTGACCGACTTGCCGCACCCCGACTCGCCGACCACCGCGAGCACTTCGCCCGGTGCGACGTCGTACGAGAGATGGTCGACGGCGTGCACGGTGCGGGTGTCGGAGCGGAAGGAGACCGACAGGTCGCGCACGCTCAGTACAGGCTCGGTCATCGGGTGGCTCCTCGGGGGTCGAGGATGTCCCGCAGGCCGTCGCCGAGCAGGTTGAACGCCAGGGTGGCCGCGACGACCGCGAGGCCGGGGAAGACCGCCATCCACGGCGCGGGCGCGAGGAAGGACTGGGCGCCGGAGAGCATCACGCCGAGCGACGCTTCCGGTGGCTGGACTCCCAGGCCGAGGAAGCTGAGCAGTGCCTCGCCGATGATGGCGGCGGGGATGCCGACGGTCGCCTGGACGGTCAGCGCGGAGGTGGCGTTGGGCAGGATGTGCCGGAAGAGGACGGTGGCGTCGCCGCCTCCGTTGGCGACGGCGGCGGCCACGTAGTCGACGTGCCGCAGCCGCAGTGTCTCCGCGCGGGTGATGCGGATGACGGCCGGGATCTGTGAGATGCCGATGGCGATGGTCGCGTTGGTGAGCGAGGGGCCGAGCACCGCGGCGAGCCCGACGGCGAGCACCAGGAAGGGGAAGGCCAGCATTGTGTCGGTGAGCCGCGAGACCACGCTGTCGGTGAACTTGCCGTAATAGCCCGCGAGCAGGCCGAGCGGTACGCCGACGACGAACGCGAGCGCCACCGCGACCACGCCCACCTGCATGGAGGCCCGCGCCCCGTACACGACGCGGGATAGCTGGTCGCGGCCGAGGTCGTCGGTGCCGAGCCAGTGCGACCAGCCGGGCGCGGCAAGGGCGTTGGCGAAGTCGGGCCGCGCCGGATCGTAGGGCGCGACCAGCGGCGCGAAGAGCGCCGCGAGGACGAAGACGGCGGCGATGACGCCACCGGTCATGGCGAGCCGGTTCTTGCGCAGGGCGCGCAGCTTGCCGCTGCCGCCGCCCGCGCTCGCGGAACGTATCCGCCCCAGGGTTGTGAGCACCGCTGTCGTCACCGGGCACCTCCGAGCCGGATGCGCGGGTCGATGACCGAATACGCCACGTCGACCAGCAGGTTGATGAGGATGTACGCGGCGGAGGTGCACAGCACCACGCCTTGCAGGGTCGCGTAGTCGCGGGTGAAGACGGCGTCGATGGTGAGCTTGCCGAAGCCGGGCAGGACGAAGATCTGCTCGGTGACGACCGCCCCGGAGATGAGGTGGCCGAGCTGGAGCCCGAGCACGGTCACGACGGTGACCAGGGAGTTGCGCAGTGCGTGCCCGCCGATGACCTCGCGCCGTGACAGGCCCTTGGCCCGCGCGGTGCGTACGTAGTCGGCGGAGAGCGAGTCGAGCATCGCCGCCCGTGTCTGGCGCATCACGACGGCCGCGAGCCCCGAGCCGAGAACGATCGCGGGGAGCACCATGCGGCGCAGGTTGTCCAGCGGGTCGGTGCCGAAGGGCACGTATCCGGAGGCCGAGAAGACCGGCACGGCGATGGCGAACCCGAGGACCAGGACCATGCCGAGCCAGAAGGTGGGGACGGAGAGGCCGAGGAGAGCAAGGGCGTTGGCGAGCCACTCCTCGGGCTTGCCGCGCCGTACGGCGGCGACGATGCCCGCGCCGATGCCGACCGTGACCGCCAACAGCAGGGAGAGGGCGGCGAGTTCAAGGGTGATGGGCAGGGCGGCGGTGATCGCGTCGGAGACGGGAAGGCCGGTGCGTGAGGAGGTCCCGAGGTCGCCGGTGATCGCGTGCCCGATGAACCGCCCGTATTGGACGACGATGTTGTCGTTCAGGCCGTAGCTCTCGCGGATGGCGGCGAGCGCCTCGGGGCTGCGCTCCTCACCGGCGAGCGCGAGCGCCGGGTCGCCCGGCAGGGCGCGGATACCGGCGAAGACGACCATGCTGACCAGGACGAGCGTGATGAGGGACTGGCGGACGCGGGTGAGCACATAGGACGTCATGGGGCTCATCGGGCGTACCCCGCAGTCGTCACGCGGACCAGGCCGTCCCCGTACACGCGGACGCCCGCGACGTCCTTGCCGGTGACGATGTAGTTCTTCTGCCGGTAGAGATAGATGAGCCCGCGCCGCTCCTGGGCTCGCCTCGTCAACTCCTCGTAGATCTTGGCGCGTTCGTCCGGGTCGGCCTCGGCTCGGCCGCGTTCGACGAGCCGGTCGATGGCCGGGTCCGAGAGCCCGTAGGCGTTCATCGCGCCGCGTGTCTGGAGGAAGCTTGCGATGTTGCCGTCCGGGTCGAGCCGCCCCGACCAGCCGCTGGTGAAGGCGTCGTAGTGCCCGGAGTCGGTCTCTTCGAGCATCGTGGCGTACTCGGTGGGGCGCAGCGTGACCGCGAACCCCGCCTCCTTGGTCATGGCCTGCACGACCTGGCCGAGGCGGCTGTGCTCGGGCGTCGTGGACACCTTCAGCTCGATACGGACCGGAGTCCCCACCCCGGCCTCCTTGAGCAGCCGCTTGGCCTTCGCGACGTCCCGCTCGGGACATTCGGACGCCTTGACGCCGGGCGCGATGGCGGACTCGGGCGAGACGGGGCCGCAGGCGGGCTCGTACATGCCCTGGAAGACGACCTTGTTGATGAGGTCGCGGTCGATGGCGAGCTCGAAGGCCTCACGGACGCGCGGGTCACGCGCGAGGGGCGTGTCGATGCGACCGGGCTTCTCCCCGAGGCCCTTGACGTTTCCGACGTTGAAGCCGATGCCCTGGTAGCCGAGCGAGGGCGAGTTGAAGAGCTGGAGGTCGGGCTCGGTGAGGGCGCTGCGTACGTCGACGGGTGTCATCTGGTCGCCGATCTGGATGTCGCCGGAGCGCAGGTTGGCCAGGCGGACGTTGCCGTCGGGTATCGGCTTGTAGATCACCTTGTCGAGGTGGACCTGGTCGGCCGCGTAGTAGTTGGGGTCCTTGGCGAGCACGATGCGGTCGCCGCCGACGCGCTCCACGTACTTGAACGGGCCCACGCAGGATGGGTGGTTGGTGAAGCTCTTGCCGTACTTCTTGAGCGCGGCGGGTGACATCACCATGCCGGAGCGGTCCGCGAGAACGGCCGTGAGCGGGACGTAGGCCTGCTTGAGCGTGAGCTTCACGGTGTACGGGCCTGTCGCCTTCGCCCCGGCGAGCGGGGCGAGTTCGGTGGCGCGCGCCGAGCCCGGGAGGTCGCGGTGGCGCAGCAGTGAGGTGACGACGGCTTTCGCGTCGAGCTTGGTGCCGTCGCTGAACTTCAGGCCCTCGCGCAGGCCGAAGGTGACGGTGCGGCCGTCCTTCGACGTCTTGGGCAGGGCCGTGGCGAGCTGCGGGATCACGGTCCCGTGCTCGTCGATGTCGTAGAGCTTCTCGCACATCCCGGCGAAGACGGTGCGGCCCACGAGGGTCTGCGCGAGGGTCGGATCGAGCTTGTCCGGGTCGGCGTTGAGGGCGACGGTGAGGGTGCCGCCGTCCCGCACGGGACGGTCGTCGGTCATGCGCTCAGCGCCGACCTCGGTGGCCGAGGACTGCAAGGAGCCGCAGCCCGCCGTCATGGACATCACCAGGGCAACTGCCGCGAGGGCAACCGCTTTTCGGCGCACGAGTAGGTACCTCCGCCAGGGTGGTTCCGGGTGATCGTGGACGATCAAGGAATACGGCAGAACGTATTTCGCATACAGTCCGCACACAAGAGGCCCGTCCGGATGTCGGACCGGATTTGATGAAGATTGAATAACCGGGCGCGACAAATGGCTGTACGCTACACGCAGCGGACTTTCCGTCCATCAAGGGACGAGCCGTCCCCGTGCCGCTCGCCGGGCCCCCCGTGCCGCTCGCCGGGCCGTTGTCAGTGCCCCGCGCTACTCTCCGCGCAACTGACCGTTCCACCCCGTTCCGGGAGGTTTTCCATGGTCTCGCGCCTCAACCCGTATCTCAGCTTCGGCGGCGACGCCCGCCAGGCACTTGAGTTCTACAAGGAGGTCTTCGGCGGCGATCTCGCGCTCAACACCTTCGGCGAAGCCGGCCAGCAGGGCACGCCGTCCGCCGACAAGATCATGCACGGCATGCTGGAGGCGCCCAACGGCTTCACCCTGATGGGCGCCGACACCCCGCCGGGCATGGACCACACCCCGGGCAACAACTTCTCGGTGAGCCTCAGCGGAGACGACGAGGCCGAGCTCCGCGGCTACTGGGAGAAGCTGTCCGCCGGCGGTTCGGTGTCCGTACCGATGGAGAAGCAGATGTGGGGCGACGTCTTCGGCATGTGTACGGACCGCTTCGGCATCCCCTGGATGGTCAACATCAGCGAGCCGCAGAGCTGACCCCCACCCGCGGAGTTGAACGTTCCGTGACCCGGGCCTGCCTCTGCCAGGCCCCGGTCGCGGCCTCTGAGCAGCGCGCCTACCGTGTGACGGGGGCGTTTGGAGGCCATCGATGGACCGCTCACCCCCGCCGGAACCCTTCGAGGCCGTGCAGTCGGCCGGCTCACCACCACCGGCCGCCCCACAGCTGAGCGGCGGGCGGCACGAGCACCGCTGGCTGATCCTCGGAGTCGTGGGGATCGCCCAGCTGATGGTGGTCCTCGACGCGACGATCGTGAACATCGCGCTGCCCTCGGCCCAGCGGGACCTCGGGTTCAGCGACGGCAACCGCCAGTGGATCGTCACCGCGTACGCCCTCGCCTTCGGCAGCCTGCTGCTCCTCGGCGGACGCATCGCCGACCTGGTGGGCCGCAAGCTGGTCTTCCTCGCCGGGCTCGGCGGCTTCGCGCTCGCCTCGGCCCTCGGTGGCGCGGCGACCAGTTTCACCATGCTGGTGGTGGCCCGCGCGCTCCAGGGCGTGTTCGGCGCGCTCCTCGCACCCGCCGCGCTTTCCCTGCTCACCACGACGTTCACGGATCCCAAGGAACGCGCGAAGGCGTTCGGCATCTACGGCGCCATCGCGGGCGCGGGCGGCGCCGTCGGACTGCTCCTGGGCGGCGTCCTGACCGAGTATCTGGACTGGCGCTGGTGCCTGTACGTGAACCTGATCTTCGCGGTGTTCGCCATGCTGGGCGGCGCCCGGCTGCTGCACGGCGGCCGCCCCGCTGACCGGCCGAAGCTGGACGTGCCCGGCACCCTGCTGGTCTCCGCGGGCCTGTTCTGCATCGTCTACGGCTTCTCGAACGCCGAGACGCACGCCTGGAGCGATGTCGACACCTGGGGGTTCCTGGTGGTCGGCGCCGTCCTGGTGGCGGCCTTCGCCTGGTGGCAGACGCGAGCCGCGCATCCCCTGCTCCCGCTGCGCGTGGTGCTCGACCGGGACCGCGGGGCGTCGTTCCTCGCGATGTTCATCTCCGGCGCCGGCATGTTCGGTGTCTTCCTGTTCCTGACGTACTACCTCCAGCAGATCCTCGGCTACACACCGGTCAAGACGGGGCTCGCGTTCCTGCCGATGGTCGCCGTCATGGTGGTGATCTCGGTCGTCACGACCAACGTGCTCGTACCGCGGTTCGGCGCCAAGCCGATCGTGCCGCTCGGCATGGGCCTCGCGGCGGCCGCGATGGCCTGGCTCACCGCCCTCGACGTGCACAGCGGCTACGCGGCCCACGTGCTACCGCCGCTGCTCGTCGCCGGTCTCGGGCTCGGTCTGGTCTTCGCCCCCGCGATGAGCATGGCGACCGCGGGCGTCGCCGCGCACGACGCGGGTGTGGCGTCGGCGATGGTCAACACCAGCCAGCAGGTGGGCGGTTCGATCGGCACGGCCCTGCTCAACTCCCTCGCGACGAGCGCCGCGGCCAACTACCTCGTGGGCAGGCAGCCTTCGCCGGAAACCAAGGCCCAGTCCGCGATGGAGAGTTACTCGACCGCGTACACATGGTCCGCGGTCTTCTTCGCGATCGGTCTGATCGTTACGGTCGTGCTGTACCGCAGGGGTGCCCCTGCCCCGGCCCACTCGGAGGCGGGCGGCGGCGCGGTACACATGTAGGACGGACGGAGGGCCGATGGCAACCGAATCCGAGGCTTCAGCGGCGGAAGACGCCGACGGGGGTGTCGCGCTGGCCTCGGCACGGGGCCGCTGGGTGCTCGCCTGCGCCGTTCTCGCCTCGGGCATGGCGATGCTGGACGGCACGGTGGTCAATGTCGCCCTGCCCACCCTCGGCCGCGACCTGGACACCTCGCTCGCGTCCCTGCAGTGGGTCGTCAACGCCTACATGCTCACGCTCTCGGCGCTGCTGCTGCTCGGCGGAGCGCTCGGTGACCGCATCGGACGGCGGCGCACCCTGGTCATCGGCGTGGTGTGGTTCGCCCTGGCCTCCGCGCTCTGCGGGCTCGCGCAGGACGCCGGAACGCTCATCGCGGCACGGGCGTTGCAGGGCATCGGCGGTGCGCTCCTGACGCCGGGATCACTGGCCTTGGTGCGTACGTCGTTCCGGCCGCAGGACCAGGCACGTGCGGTGGGCGCCTGGTCGGGGCTCGGCGGGGTCGCGGGCGCGGTCGGGCCGTTCCTGGGCGGCTGGCTGATCGACGGCCCCGGCTGGCGGTGGATCTTCCTGATCAACGTGCCGCTGGCGGCGCTCGTGCTCTTCGCGGTGCGCCATGTCCCGGAGAGCCGGGCCGAAGGCGCCGCTGAGAAGCCGTTCGACGTGACGGGGGCGTGCCTGGCGGCGCTGTTCCTCGCGGGCATCAGCTTCTCGCTGATCGGCGCCGCGGGTGACTCGTCGAAGGCGGCGGCGCTCCTGCCGGGGCTCTGCGGACTCGCGGCGGGCGTCGCCTTCGTCGTGGTGGAGCACCGCCGCCGGAACCCGATGCTGCCGCTCTCCCTCTTCCGCTCCCGCCTGTTCAGCGCGGCCAACGTCATGACGCTGTGCCTGTACGCGGCCATCGGCGGGCTCTTGTTCATGCTGCCGGTGCAGTTGCAGACGACGCTCGGCTACGACGCGCTCCAGGCGGGCACGGCGACGCTGCCGATCACGGTCCTGATGCTGCTGCTCTCGGCCGCGGCAGGGGATCTGTCACGGCGGGTCGGGCCCACCCTGCCGCTGGTCGCCGGGCCGCTCATCGCGGCCGCGGGGGCGCTCCTGATGCTGCGGATCGAGCCCGGCGCCTCGTACATCGCCGATGTCCTTCCCGCGGTCGTGGTCCTCGGCCTGGGGATGAGCGTGTTCGTGGCTCCGCTGACGGCGACGGTCCTCGCCTCGGTCGACGCGGGGCGCGCGGGGCTGGCGAGCGGCGTCAACAACACGGCGGCGCGGGTGGCCCAGATGCTGGTCGTCGCCGCGCTACCGCTCGCGGTGGGCCTTTCCGGCACGGCGTACGCGGATCCGGAGGCGCTGAACTCGGCGTTCGGCAAGGCGGCCGCGGGCTGCGCGGGCCTGTTCGTCCTCGCGGCGGCAGCGGCGGCTCTCTTCATCCGCCCGCGTCCTGCCACCTGGCACGAGGACGCGGGGAACACACCACGCTGCAAGTCCCATCTGGGCGTCGCCGCACCGCCGTTGGAGCCCGGCAAGGACTGTGCGGGGTAGCGGTGCCGGGAGTGTCAGACCGCCGCGTCGGGGGCGTCGCGCACGAAGAGGGTGACCGACACGCTCTCCTTGAAGCCGTTGCGCCGCATCAGCGAGGCGGATGCGGTGTTGCGCGACTCGACGTCGGTCACCACGGCCGTGGCACCGGCGGCGGTCAGCGTCGCGCAACAGGCCTGCACCAGATGGCTGGCGACACCCTGCCCCTGATAGGCGGGGGCGCTGGCGATCCACTCCAGGTTCCCCCAGTCCGTACGCTGGTCGAACCCCATCGAGCCGCAGACGAACCCGGCGAGCGCGTCACCGTCGAGCGCCACCCAGCAGGAGGAGGCATCGGCGTCCAGGTGCCGGGCGATCGCCGAGAGCGACCAGGACGTGTACGGCTTCACCGAGGTGTCGTACAGCTCACGCCCCAGGGCGAGGACGTCCGCCAGATGGGTGGGAGCCATCCGTTCGAGAACGATCGGGGACCGCTGATGCGCGGCGGCGGCTGACATGGGACCTCCCGGGTGGCTGGCGGCCGGGACCCGCACGGGGCGGGACGGTGACCGGCTGCTTCTCACGCTATGAGGGCCCGGGGCGTCGCGCACTCCAGGAACGACCGCCCCCGGGCCCCCGGCCGAACCGAGCAGCCCTTTAACAGACTGCTGTTGTGAGCGCCTATCGTGGTGCGCATGTCCGCTCCTGAGCTGATCCGCATCGTCTCCCGTTCCTCCCCCATGGCGCTGGCCCAGGTGGAGCGCGTACGCGCCGAACTCGCCGCCCTGCACCCCGGGATCCGTACGGAGGTCGTGCCGGTCACGACCTCCGGGGACCGCTGGATGGGAGACCTCGCGAAGCTGGGCGGCAAGGGCGCGTTCACCAAGGAGGTCGACGCGGCGCTGCTCGCCGGTGAGGCGGACCTCGCGGTGCACTGCGTCAAGGACGTACCGGCGGACCGGCCGCTTCCGGCGGGCACCACCTTCGCCGCGTTCCTCAAGCGGGACGACATCCGCGACGCGCTCATCCACCCGGGCGGGCTCACCCTGGACGAGCTGCCCGCGGGGACCCGCATCGGCACGTCGTCGGTGCGCCGCATCGCCCAACTTGCCGCTTCCCACCCGGAGTTGGAGTGCGTCCCGATGCGCGGGAACGCGGGGCGCCGGATGGAGAAGCTGGCCGCGGGCGACGCGGACGCGCTGCTGCTCGCGGTGTCGGGCCTTGAGCGCATCGACCGCATGGATGTCGTCTCCGAAGTCCTGTCGGTGGAGACGATGTGCCCGCCGATCGGCGCGGGGATCCTGGCCCTGCAGTGCCGCGAGGACGACGCGGAGACCATCGACGCCGTGTCGGGCCTCGGCGACCCCGACGCCTGGCGGGAGGCCACCGCCGAGCGCATGTTCCTGCACGTCCTTCAGGGGCACTGCAACTCCCCCATCGCCGGGTACGCGCGCTGCGAGCGGGGCGGCGACCTTTCGCTGCGCGCCCGGGTGTTCACCCCGGACGGCAAGACGGTCCTGAACGCCCACGAGTGGGCGGGACCGCTCGACCCGGCCACGCTCGGCACGTCCGTGGCGGTCACGCTGCTGCGCCAGGGGGCGCGCGAGCTGATCGACTCCATCGCGCACTGATCCGACGGAGGCCTTTGCCCGCAGCCGCCCCGAACGAAAGTCTTCGATGCACCGCCCGCACCACCCGCACCATCCGTCCCACCCGCATCGCTCGCGCACGGCCCGCCTTGCGGTCTGCGCCGCCGCCCTTCTCCTGGCCGCCGCCTGCGCCACCGACGACGGCGGGGACACCCCGGCCGCCACGAACGGGGCGGACGCCGTGCGTATGCCCAAGGCCAACGCCGTCTTCGACTACCAACTCGGCGGCCCCTACCAGCCCGACGATGCCGTGCGGGCCGTCTCCCGCGACCGCTCCGCCGAGCCGGCCAAGGGCCTGTACAACGTGTGTTACGTCAATGCCTTCCAGACCCAGCCGGGCGACGCCATCACCTGGTGGAAGAAGAACCACCCCGACCTGCTCCTGAAGGACGACGACGGCTCGCTGGTGATCGACGACGACTGGGACGAGCCCCTCCTGGACATCTCCACACCCGGCAAGCGCCGGGAACTGATGGACGTCGTCGGGCCGTGGATCGACGGCTGCGCGGAGTCGGGCTACGACGCCGTGGAGCCCGACAACCTCGACTCCTACGAGCGTTCCGACGAGCTCCTCACGCCCGAACACGCCGCCGCCTTCGCCAAGTTGCTCGCCGAACGGGCCCACGACCGCGGCCTTGCCATCGCCCAGAAGAACACCACCGACCTCCTCCCTGAGCGCGCCCGCATCGGGTTCGACTTCGCCGTCGTCGAGGAGTGCGCGGCGTACAAGGAGTGCGGCGACTTCGCCGACGCCTACGACGACAAGGTCTTCGCCGTCGAGTACACGCGCAAGGACTACCGCAACGCCTGCGACACCTGGGGTCCTCGGCTGTCCGTCACCCTGCGCGACCGCGATGTCAGCACCAAGGGCACGAAGGGATACGTCTTCGCGCAGTGCTGAGGCCCGTGAGCGCTTCTGACCCGGCCCTTACGGGAGCCGATCGAGCTGCCTGTCGGCCACCGCGTCCAGCGGGAAGCCGGGGGTGCGCTGTGCGCCCCGGTCGCTGAACTCCACGGTGAGGCCGCCCACACGCACCCAGATGTGGTGGTCGCTCTGGACAGTACCGTCAGGGCCGGCGGCGCTCAGGTCGAAGGCGACGGCTTCGTCACCGAGGGCGGGGGCCTTCGCCACGTCGATACGGGAGTTGAGCTTCCCCTCCGGTGTGCGCCCCACCAGCTTCTCGCAGGTCTTGAGCCCTTCCGTGAGCCTCTGGAACTCCTCCGCGGCCCCGTCCCCGGAGTAGGAGGCCAGCCATGTCC
Source organism: Streptomyces sp. NPDC054866 (assembly GCF_053610745.1). Lineage (NCBI taxonomy): Bacteria > Bacillati > Actinomycetota > Actinomycetes > Kitasatosporales > Streptomycetaceae > Streptomyces > Streptomyces sp. NPDC054866. The sequence goes on along the minus strand of NZ_JBSGZA010000004.1, from coordinate 675,690 downwards.
GGCCACCCCACTGGTTGTTCTTCCACCAGAAGTCCTGGATCACGGACGTGGACGCGTTGTGCGAGACGAGCGCGTCGAACACGTCCTGGCAGCCCGGACCCGGCACCAGAACCCGCGGCTCGTACTTGGGAACGGGCCCCTGCACGGGCGCGCTGTCGATCCGCGGCACCTCCCCCTCCCGCAGCAGGAGGGACTTCAGCTGCCGGGCTGTCAGCGGCCGGGCCGGGGCCGGTGATGACGAGGGCGTCGGCGAAGGCGGCGCGGACGCCGATGCCACATCCTTCGGCTCCGAAGCTTCGACCGGGCCCTGCGCCGAGCAGCCCGTGACGATGAGCACCCCCGCGGCCACCACCGCGCCGACTGCCTTACGGCCACCAGTCCACACCACCGCTGCCCCCTGATCCACTTCGCGTACGACGGGCAGACCCTACGACACCCTCATGCCGGACCCGAACTCCGATATCGGATACCGTCTGCACGCACGACCGGGCGTTCCGCTGCCAAGGAGCCATCGATGAGCACCCCACCCGCCGCGAACACCCCCCGCCTCCAACGGCGGCTCGGAGTGAGTGACGCCGTGTTCATCGGCCTGGGGTCGATGATCGGGGCGGGGATCTTCGCCGCGTTCGCGCCCGCCGCCCGTGCCGCGGGCTCGGGACTGCTCGTCGGCCTGGCGGTCGCGGCCGTCGTCGCCTACTGCAACGCCACCTCGTCGGCCCGGCTTGCGGCCCGCTACCCCGCCTCCGGCGGCACCTACGTCTACGGCCGTGAGCGGCTCGGCGACTTCTGGGGCTACCTCGCGGGCTGGGGCTTCATCATCGGCAAGACCGCCTCCTGCGCGGCCATGGCCCTCACCGCGGGCGCGTACGCCTGGCCCGGCCACGAACGCCCGGTGGCGATCGCCGCCGTGGTCGCCCTGACCGCCGTCAACTACGTCGGCATCCAGAAGACCGCGTGGCTGACCCGCACCGTCGTCGCCCTCGTCCTGGCGGTCCTTGCCGCTGTCGTGGCCGCCTCCTTCACCGGCGGTCACACCGACGCCGCCCGGCTGGAGCTGAGCGGCGACGCGAGCGTGGGCGGCGTGCTGCAGGCCGCCGGGCTGCTGTTCTTCGCCTTCGCCGGATACGCGCGCATCGCCACGCTCGGCGAGGAGGTCCGCGACCCGCGGCGCACCATCCCGCGGGCGATCCCTCTCGCCCTGGGCATCACGCTGGTGGTGTACGCGGCGGTCGCCATCGCCGCCCTTGCCGTACTCGGCCCCGGCGGCCTGGCCGAAGCGACCGCGCCCCTCGCGGACACGGTCCGCGCGGCCGGGGCGCCCGCTCTGACCCCGGTGGTGCGCGTCGGTGCCGCCGTCGCCGCGCTCGGCTCGCTGCTCGCCCTGATCCTCGGCATCTCGCGTACAACACTGGCGATGGCCCGCGACCATCACCTGCCGCACGCGCTGGCCGCCGTCCATCCCCGCTTCAACGTCCCCCACCGGGCCGAACTCGCCGTCGGGGCGGTCGTGGTGGGCCTCGTCGCCTTCGCCGACCTGCGCGGCGCGATCGGCTTCTCCTCGTTCGGGGTGCTCGCCTACTACGCCATCGCCAACGCCGCGGCCTGGACCCTGACGCCGGGCGAAGGCCGCCCGCCGCGACCCGTCCCCGTACTCGGCCTGGCGGGCTGCCTGCTCCTGGCCTTCAGCCTCCCGCTCTCCTCCGCCGTCTCCGGCGCCGCCGTCCTGGCCGCGGGTGCGGTCGCCTACTTCGTACGCCGGAAATTCATGTAAGCCAGCAGCGCGGTCGCGCCGGGAACGCACCAGACCCTGTTACCGCAAGGGCAGCAGGCGCCGTAAAAGTACTGCGCGTGCGGTAGTTGGCCAGTCCTTCCCGCGCACGACTCCCGCGCGTCGGCCTCCGGCTAGGGTTCGCCCATGACCACTGGACTGTCCCACGTCTGGGCCCAGACAAAAGACTGGGTGATCGCGATCTGCGTGGCGGCGACACTCCTGGTCACCGCGCTCGCCGAGGATCACGCCGGCACGGATCTCGACCCGCTCGGCTACGCGCTCGTGGTGGCGGGCGGCCTTGCGCTGATCGGCCGTCGCAGCACGCCCATTCCCGTCCTCATCGTGACGGGGCTCTGCGTGGTGGGGTACAACGCAGTCGGCTTCGAAGTGCCCGCCGTCGCCTATCTGTTCGCGGTCTACGCCGCCGTGCGGGAAGGGCACCGCCTCGTCACCGTGCTCACGTCCGTGGCGCTGCTGATCCTTCTGCCGATCGCCGTGCTGGCCTCCCCCGCGGACGGTGCGGCGGCCGAAGCGTTCGCGCAGGCCCGCAGCGTCCTCGAGATCGCCTGGCTGGTCGCTGCCGGTGCCGCGGGTGAGGCGCTGCGCCAGGCCGAGCAGCGGGCGGACGAGGCAGAGCGCACCCGCGAGGAGACCGCGCGGCTTCGCGCCACCGAGGAACGGCTTCACATCGCGCGGGAGTTGCACGACTCGCTCACCCACCAGATCTCGATCGTCAAGGTGCAGTCCGAGGTCGCCGTGCACCTGGCCCGTAAACGAGGCGAGCAGGTGCCCGAGGCCCTCCTGGCGATCCAAGTGGCCGGCCGTGAGGCGACCCGGGAACTGCGAGCGACGCTGGAGACCCTGCGCGATGACACCGTCCAGCCGCTGTCCCATGGCCTCGACCACCTGCCGGAGCTGGTGCAACGGGCCCACGGGATCGGTCTGAAGACGACGCTGACGATCGAAGGGCAGCGGCACGACGTGCCGGACGCCGTGGACCGTACCGCCTACCGGATCGTCCAGGAGTCGCTCACCAATACGGCCCGTCACGCGGCAGCCGCCACCGCTTCGGTCCGGATCGGATATCTTCCCGACGGCCTTTCCATCCAGGTCGACGACGACGGGACGGCCAAACCGGGATCCGCCCCGGTGCCCGGCGTAGGACTACTCGGTATGCACGAGCGCGTCACCGCCCTTGGCGGCCGTCTGCGCGCGGAACCGCGCACCGGCGGCGGCTTCACCGTCCAGGCCGAACTCCCCGTGGCGAGGATTTCATGATCCGTGTTCTGCTGGTCGACGACCAGCCCCTCCTGCGCAGCGGGTTCCGCGCGCTGCTCGACGCCGAGGACGACATCGAGGTGGTGGCCGAAGCCGGCAACGGCAAGGAGGCCCTGGCGCTGGCCAGAGAACACCTGCCCGACCTCGCCCTCGTCGACATCTCGATGCCGGTCATGGACGGTATAGAGACGACCCGGGAGGTCGCGGCGGACCCGGCCCTGGCCCGGATGCACGTCGTCATCCTCACCAACTACGGCCTGGACGAGAACGTCTTCAACGCGCTGCGCGCGGGCGCCGCCGGGTTCCTGGTCAAGGACATCGTGCCGGAGGACCTCCTGCACGCGGTCCGCGTCGCCGCGCGCGGTGACGCCCTCCTTGCGCCGTCGATCACCAAGATGCTGATCGACCGGTACGTCGCCCAGCCTCTCGGCACAGAAGCCGGCACCGGCCTCGACGAGCTGACCAACCGCGAGCGCGAGGCCGTCGTCCTGGTCGCACAGGGCCTGTCGAACGAGCAGATCGCCGACAGCATGGTGATCAGCCCGCTGACCGCGAAGACCCACATCAACCGGGCCATGACCAAGCTGCGGGCTCGCGACCGGGCCCAACTCGTCGTCCTCGCCTACGAGTCGGGCCTGGTGTCGCCGAGAAGCCGGGAGTGCGGGTAACCAGCCCAACGGTTCCCGCACTCCGACGTGCGGAAGGGGCAGACCCCGAAGGGTCAGACCCTGGCCTCTTCCTCGACCCCGGTCGGTGAAGCCGGGGCCGCCTTGGATGTCCGGCCCCCGGGCATCCACCAGTTGGCCTTGCCGCACAGTTCCATCACGGCGGGGACGAGCACCATCCGGATGACGGTGGCGTCGATGAACACGGCGACCGCCATACCCAGACCGATCTGCTTGATCGAGACGTCGGGGCCGAGCAGGGAGGTCGTGAAGACGGCGATCATGATGGCGGCCGCGGCCGTGATGACCTTGGCGGTCCGCGCAAGGCCGCGTGTGACGGCGATCCGGGTGTCGCCGGTGCGCTCGTACTCCTCACGGACCCGCGAGATCAGGAAGACCTCGTAGTCCATCGACAGACCGAACAGCACCGGGAACATCATCATCGGCACCCAGGTCGTGACCGGCATCTCGGTGGGGAAGCCGAGGGCCGAGCCGAACCAGCCCCACTGCACGACCGCGACCAGCACGCCGTAGGCGGCACCGATCGACAGCAGGTTCATCACGGCTGCCTGCAGCGCGATCGTGACCGACCGGACCAGCGCGATCAGCAGCAGCAAGGACATCACGATGACGATCGCGATCATGAAGGGGAGACGCGAGCTGGTCTCCTCCGCGAAGTCGATCGCGCCGGCGTTCGGGCCGCCGACGTAGACCTTTTCGCCACCGGCTGCCGTGGACAGCACGTCGTCGCGGAGCTTGTGCACCAGGTCCGCGGTCGCCTCCTCCTGGTATCCGGTCTTGGGGAAGGCCATGAAGGTGGCGGCCTGCTCGTCCTTGCTGACCCGGGGCTGCGTGGCGTAGGCGATGCCCTCGGTCTTCCTGACCGCCTCGACGACGGGCCCCAGATCGGCGTCCTTCGAGTCGATCTCGGTGGCGAAGATCAGGGGTGCGCCGTAGCCGGGACCGAAGCCCTCGGAGACGATCTCGTACGAGGTGTAGCTGCTCCTGTCACGGGGCTGGACACTGGCGTCGGGCAGGCTAAGCCGCATAGAAAGCGCGGGGGCGGCAAGGACCAGCAGGCCCGTGCCCGCCAGAACCGCTGCGATCAGCGGCTTGCGCTGCACCACGCCAGCCCAGCGCTCGGCCGGGGTGCGGCGCTCCCGGGCGGGGACGCCGGCGGGCTTGCTGCGGCGTGACGTACGACGGGGCAGGCGCAGCGAGCTGATCTTGTGGCCGGTGAAGCCGAGGAACGCCGGCAGCAGGGTCACCGCGGCGATCATCGTCACGAGCACGGTCACCGACGCGCCGATGGCCACGCCGGTCATCAGCCTCTGTCCCATGGTGACCAGGCCAAGGAGTGCGAGCACGACGGTCGTTCCGGCGAACAGCACCGCGTGACCGGCGGTCGTGATGGCCTTGACCGTGGCGGCTTCGGGGTCGTCGCCTTCCTTCAGGCTCTCCTTGTACCGGGTCACGATGAACAGCGCGTAGTCGATGCCGACACCGAGACCGATCAACGCGGCGACGAGCACGGTGAAGTCCGGCGACGGAACGAGGTGCCCCACGAGCTTGATCAGGGCGATGCCGCCGAGGATCGCCATCAGCGCGGTCACGATCGGAAGGCCCATCGCCACCAGCGACCCGAAGGCGATGAACAGGATCACCGCGGCGGCCAGGACGCCCACGCTCTCGGCCGGCCCCTGCTCGGGAGTCTCCGCCTTCTCGGCCTTGTCGCCGCCGAGCCCCAGCGTCACGCCGTCACCGGAGGCGTCCTTGACCGTGGTCACCAAGGGTTTGACGTCGGTCTTCGCCACGTCCTGATCGGTCAGCGGGATCGTCGTACGCGCGATGCGACGATCCTCGGTCACCAGGTCCTTGTCCTCGTACGGCGAGGTCACCGGCCCCGTGATGTCCGAGTCGGACAGCTCGGCGACAACCTTCTCGATCTTCTTCTTGGCGGCGGGATCATCGATCCCCTTCTTCGCCTTGATCGCGAGAGTCAGTGTGTCGCCCTGCTGCTCGGGGAAGTGCTTCTCGACCAGAACCTGCGCCTTGGCGGACCCGGAGTCCCCGCCGGTGAAGTCGTTGTCGGAGTCGGCGCCGAAACCGAAGCCGACGAAGGCGAGGGCAAGCACGCCGACGATCCAGGTCAGAAGGACCAGCCGGCGGCGCCGGTAACAGAACCGGGCCAGTCCCGCCAGAGCTCCATCCGTACGGGGAGTCTCGGTTGGCATCGTCTTCTCCTCGAGTCATTGAGCGTTGCGCTCAATCCTCGTGATCAGGCTCTGCCGCGTCGACGTGCGTATGCAGGCACTATTCCGATGCCTCTACCACGCCCACGGTACTCCGTTCGCGGTACTGGCACGCGTTTGCGGAGGGACTCTGTTCCTCAATCCCCGGTGTGACTCTGTGAATTCGTACGTTGCCGTATGCGCGGATCGCCTGCGTCTGCTCCCGGCAGGCGATCCGCGTATTCGGCGAAAAGGGCTGGCTACGGCGTGGCCAGGGCCGGGCTCGTCCACTCGGCGCGCAGCGCCTTCTTGTCCACCTTGCCGACCTTGGTCGTCGGCAACTGGCCGAGCAGGACCGTCTTTCGGGGCGTGTACAGCTCTCCCAACTCGGCGGTCACCGCCGCGCCGACCGCGTCCGGGTCCACGTCGGCGTCCTCGGCCGTGGCCAGGAAGATCTGTACGGCCTCGCCGTACTCCTCGTCGGGCACGCCGAGCGCCGCCGCGTTGCGCACACCGGGCAGCGTGAGCAGGAAGTCCTCCAGGACCCTGGAGTAGACGTTGTCGCTGGTGCTGCCGGTGACGATGATGTCCTTGGCCCGGTCGACGAGATAGAGGTACCCCTCGGCGTCGAGATAGCCCATGTCCCCGGTGCGCAGCCAGCCGTCGCTCAGTGCTTCCGCGGTGCGCGCCGGGTCCTCGTAGTAGCCGAGCATCACGGTCTCGCCCCGGACACACACCTCGCCGACCTGGCGGACGGGAAGCGCCGCCGAGCTGTCCTCGGCACGGATCTCGATCTCGGTGTCGGATATCGCGCGGCCGCAGCTGCGCCAGAGCTCGGGCCGCCTGGCTCCCTCCGTGGCGAGATCGTCGGCACCGAACGCGGCGATGCCGAGCGCCTCCGACTGCCCGTAGCCCTGGCTGAGCACCGGCCCGAAGACCTCGACCGCCTGTTGCAGCCTGCTGGGCGACGTGGCCGCGCCGCCGACGACGATCCGCCGCAGCGCGGGGAGGGCGCCCGGGACGCACTCCGGGTGGTCGAGAAGCGCGTACAGCATCGGCGGCACGAACATGGTGGCGGTGATCCGCTCCTCGCGCAGCACCGCGAGCGCCGCGCCCGCCTCGAACTCGGGCAGCACGACGAGGGCGGAGCCTGTCACCAGAGCCTGGATCGAGGTGAGGTGGCCGCTGCCGTGCGTGAGCAGCGTGGAGGCGAGCACCCGGTCCGCGCCCGGGACCATGGCCGGGAAGAAGCCCGCGGAGCGGGAGTCCTGCGGGGTGTCGTCCGCCAGGCCCACCAGCGTGTCGTAGAGCCGGTGGCTGTGCGCGGCGAGCTTGGGACGGCCGAGCGTGCCGCCGGTGTAGAGGACGGTGACGGCTTCGTCCGCTCCCGGGGCGGGCACGCCGTCGGGGCGCGTCGCCGGGCACTCGGCCGCCATGGCCAGCAGGTCCGTGCACTCCTGGTCGCAGGGCCCGAGGCTGAGCAGCTCGGGGGCGTGGACGCTGCGGCCGGCCGCGTCGGCGGCCCGCTGGGCGAAGAGCGGGTCGGTGACCACGGCGCGCGCCCGGGACTGCTCGACCAGCGCGGCGAGCTCACCGGGCCCCGGCTCCGGCGGCAGGAACACGACTCGGCAGCCGATGAGATGGACCGCGAGCTGCACCAGGACGGAGTCCACGCGATTGGCCAGGAACAGCCCCACTCCGTCGCCGGGTTCGAGCCCCTGCTCGCGCAGCGCGTGCCCCAGCCTGAACAGCCGCCGCCGAGCCTCTCCGCGGTTCAGCCGCTGCGCACCCTGGACGAGCGCCTCGGCGGCCTCGTCCGTGTGCCAGTGCTCCAGGATGCGGTCCAGGTACGTCCGCGGCTCGGATGTTTGCTGTGCGTTAACGATCATGGACACATGCAAACATGCTGCTCAGGAGCGTCGGACTCAGAGGGGCCAACTTCGGCCACCACCCGGCGGAGTACCATGCCCTCCCCCTCCGGGGCGGCCGGCGATCGCTTGCGCGAGCACACCCCGATGGGGCTGCTGAGCCCGAGGGGCGGCCTCTCGCCCACACCCGGTGGCGCACCCTCCCGCTCGGTCCACAAAGCCCCAGGTCATGGCATCACCGCAGGTCAGATAGGGTGGCGTAACTTCGCGGCAACATTGTTCGCCTAGCGTCACCGACATAGACACCGACCCAGCCACCCATGCATCCACCTTGAGGGAGCCATGCGCGATCCGAAGCCCAGGGGTGACGGGTCCGGCGTGCCGCTGATGCGGGCCGACCGGGCCCGGACCGTGGCCAGTGTGCTGCGCAGGCAGGTCATGCGCGGCGCCTTTCCCGGTGGCGTACTGCCCGATGAGCGGGCCCTGATCGCCGAGTTCGGCGCCTCCAGGAACACGGTCCGGGAGGCCCTGGGCCTGCTGCGTGACGAAGGCCTTGTCGAACGCCGCCGGGGCGTGGGCACGGTCGTGATCGGCCGGGCCTACGAACATCCGCTGGGCGAGCTGTCGGGGCTCGCCGAGGTTCTCCAGCGGCACGGCACCGTCGTCAACGAGGTACGCGAAGCCCGCGTCCTGCGGCCGCCGCTCACGGTCGCCCGCCGCCTCGACCTGCCCGAAGGGAGCACGGCCGTCTACCTGGAGCGGCTGCGCCGGGTGGACGGCATCCCCCTGTCCCTGGACTGCACTTATCTCATCCCTGAGGTGGGTGAGCCCCTTCTGGCACACGCCGGGAAGACGCCGCGCACGCTGGAGGACCACGACGTCTTCGATCTGATCGAGACCGCGACGGGCATGCCGCTCGGCTCGGCCGAGGTGTCCGTCCACGCCACGGTCACCGATCCGGCGACCTGCGCGGTCCTGGAGATGCCCGAGGGCGGTGCGATCCTCGCCGTCGAACGCCTCACCCGCCTCGCCGACGGCCGCCCCGCCGACCTGGAGTTCCTCCATCTGCGCGGGGACCGACTGACACTGCACGCCACGCTCGACCGGGCGACCAAGTACACCGACCGCGCCGGCAGTTCCTTGCTGTAGCGGCTCGCGCGCCACCGACCGTTCAGGCATCCCTGCGTGACGGGGCGTCAGCCGGGCCCGCGTCAGGACGGGTGACGGGGCGTCAGCCCAGCGGTCAGTAAGCCTGTTGATGCGCGGCGCGCCCAACTCCTGTGCCACGGAGGCTCCGTTGGACCACACACAGACTGCCGATTCCGCTCATGCCACCCACCGACACCCACAGCCGGAACCAGGTCCGCTCCCCCACCGTCCGCCCGCCGCCCTGACCACGCTGGCCATGTGCCTGTGCGTCACCTTGGTGATCGGCATGGTTTCCGCCGTCAATCTGGCCATCCCCGATCTGTCGGCCGACGCTCTGCGCCCCTCCGCTCAGGCCGTGGTGTGGGTCGTGGACGGCTATGTCGTCATCTTCGCCTGCCTGTTGGTGCCCGCCGGGGCGCTCGCCGACCGCAGGGGTCGCAAGGGAACACTCATGTGCGGCATGGGAGTCTTCACCCTCGGCGCGGTGATCTGCGCCGCCGCCCCGCATGTCTCCGTACTGATCGCCGGGCGCATGATCAGCGGGGTGGGCGCGGCCGCCGTACTGCCCACGACTCTCGCCCTGCTGGTCGATGGCCTGCCCGAGCGGGCTCGGCGCAAGGCCGTCGCCGTGTGGGCATCCATGACGGGGCTCGCGGCCGTACTGGGAAACGTGGGCGGCGGCGCCGCCATCGAGTACGGCAGTTGGCGGACGCTCTTCCTCTGTCTGATCCCGCTCGCGCTGTGCGCCCTGCTCCTGGTGGCCGCGGTGGCACCCGTCACCGCCCGCCGTCCGAGCCCCGCCGCGCCGCTCGCCGGCGCCCTGCTCACCGCCGGATTCCTGGCACTGCTCTACGCGATCGTCTCCGGCCCGCAATCCGGCTGGAGCGCCCCGCAGGTTCTTGCCGCCTGCGCGGCGGCAGTTGTGCTCCTCACTGCTTGGGCCCGGCATGAACTGCGCGCCCGCGACCCGCTTCTGGACCCGCGGCTCTTCGTGAGGCCAGCCGTACCGGCGGGCGCGGCAGGGATGGCAGCGCTGTTCGCCGGGATGTTCGGCCTCTTCTACCTCAACGGCCAGTACCTCCAGTACGCCAAGGGGTACGGGCCGCTCGAAGCCGGGCTGCGCCTGCTGCCGATGGCCGCGGCGCTCCTTGCGGGCCCACGCCTCGGCCTGCTGATCGAGCGGGTGTGCGGCCGACGCGGCACCGTCCTCATCGGGATGCTGGTACTGGCCGCCGGGCTGTGCGTGGTGTCCGCCGCCAACGCCCATACCCCGTACGCGCTCTACGCCCTGGGCGCCGGACTCACCGCCCTCGGCTGCGGCACCGCGAGCCCGCTGCTCTCGCACGCCATGATGAGTGCGCTGCCCGCCGAGAGGGCCGGAACGGGCTCCGCATTGCAGAGCCTGGCAAGGGAGTTGGGCAGTGCCATCGGCATCGCTGTCACCGGCACGATCACCACCGCCGTCTTCACGGCCCGGCTCCCCTCGCCACTGTCCGGCGTCGATTCTCAAGGGTCCGGCGCCGATCGGCCGACGACGGTCGCGGAGGCCGTGTCCCGTACCTCCGATCCTCACCTGCACGCGGGGGTCGTCGACGCGTTCACTGCGGGCCTGCACACAGCGACGTTGACCTTGGCCGCCGCGATCACGCTGGTCGCGTTCGCCGTCGCCAGGTGGCTTCCGCCGGAGCGGTGAGCAGGAGGGGGGAGCCAGGAGGGGGAGCCCCGGGGCGAAGGCCCCGGAGCACAAGCCCCGCAGCGCAGGGGCCCCAGGATGTGTCCCTCCGGACGACTACCGCGGCTCCACGCGCTGCAACCCTGCCCGGCGCACCACCTCGGGACCGAGCTTCGCCGCCCGTTCCACCAGCGCGCGGCCGTCCCAGTCCGGCGGCCAGCCCTCCCACAGCCGCAGCTTGCCGTCGACCACGACGGCGGTGATCTGGTCGCGGTTGGCCAGGCGGACGAGTTCCCACTCCAGGTCCCAGGAGGGAGTCAGCTCAGGGACGTTGACGTCCACGACGAGGAAGTCGGCGGCCTTCCCCACCGCGATCTCCCCGGTCACCTTGCCGAGACCGAGCGCGTCGGCGCTGAGCGATGTCGCGTGCTCCAGCCACATCCGCCCCGCGCCGCACGAGGAATCCCCCGACGCCATGCCGTACGCCAGCCGCTGAGCCGTCTCCGCGGCGTCGACGAGGCGGAATCCGTCACCGCGCGTCCCGTCCGTGCCGGTACCGAAGCGCACCCCCATCGCGGCCAGCATGGTGGCGTGTGCGACAGCGTTGCCCTTCCAGGCGCTGGCCACGGGGTTGTAGCTGATGGCGGCGCCGGAGTCGGCCAGCATCCGCATCTCGCCGGGCGTGAGCAGAGTGGCGTGAGAGCCGAGCGTCTGCGGACCCAGCGCCCCCAGATGCCGCAGGTACTCGACCGGTCGCCGGCCGACGCTCTTCAACGACCTTTCCACGGAGGCCAGATGTTCATTGACGTGGATCTGGAAGACCGCGTCGGCCTCGCGGCACAGATCCGCCGTCCGCTTGAGGATCGTCGCGGACGCGTCCTCGGCCACGGGGATGGCGAGCGAGGGGTGGATCAGGGGAGGCGCGTCCCACCGCCCCAGATGTTCCGGCCCGCCCTTCCCGTCGGAAACGACCTTGGACAGGACGCACCGGATACCGGCTTCCTCGGTTCCCTTCGCTATGGCGGCCACGTCGACCGGCGCCCGCGTCCCGGCATCGGCGACCGTCGTGAAGCCGCCACGCAGCGCCTCCAGGGAGGCCAGCTTCGCCGACACGTACGCGCTCTCCTTGTCGAGTGCGTGCTCCAGCGGCTCCCATATCGTCTTGAAGATCTCCGAAGGCTGCCCGAACGACTGGGCCTTGCCGAAGCTCTGCGTCAAGTGATGATGCGCGTCGACGAAGCCCGGCATGATCAAGTGCCCGTCCAGCCGCACCGGTTGCAGGCCGGGGTGCGCGGCCATGAGCTCCTTGGCCGGCCCGACCGCCCGGAACTTCCTGCCCTCGACGAGCACGGCCTGCCCACGCTTCGGCCCCCCGGGCAACATCAACAGCTCCGGTACGAGCAGCTTCCTGGCCCCTTTGAACTGCTCCGCCCGCACCGCACCGGGACCGCCACCGCTGTTCGCGCCCTCCCGCTCGTTCGTGCCCGTGGCCGCGGTGGCGCTCCCGGCGGCCGGAGCACTGATGAGCCCAGCGGCACCGGCAAGTCCCGCCCCGACCAGAAACTTGCGTCTGCCGGTCCCGGACTGCTCCCCCAGACCCGACGGCTCCGCCCCTTGCCCTTCGCTCTGACCTTGCTCCGCCGACTGCTCGATCCGCTGCTCGCTCGCCAACCCACTCGCCCGCTTTCGTACGTCGCATGCCTGCGCCTTTGCCACTCCGCGCACGCCAAGCTCCGCGTGCGGCCGCCAACGGGGTGCCGTGCGTACGGCAAAGAGCCCGGTGTCAGCCGTACGCCAGGTCGGTCGTGCGGGGTGGCCCGACCCTAGGACTACCGCCGTTCGTGGAACAAGACTTCCGGCATGCGACATTCACGTACCGAGACAGAAGGTGGCGCAACTGGCGCACGCTGCCACCGAACCCCTGGTCAAGCCGTGTACGCGGCCCGATCGAGGTGGCGTAACCTCGCCGAAACATGACGTTGGCCGGGCGGGCCGAGACGTTTCTGCGGTGAATCTCCTGACCCACCTGGCCGGGTCTCCCGCCGTGCGCCACCTGTCGAGACCTCTCGACCAGTAGGCCTGTGGACATGATCAAGAACTTCACGCGCGGCCTTGCCGCGCTCTCGCTGTCCCTCGCCCCGCTGATCGCTCCCGCGCCCGTCATCGCACAGCCCGCGGAGGTCACCACGCTGGCCGACGCCCTGCACCGGCTCCCGGTCGCGAGTGAGCAGCACGAGGGCTACACCCGCGGCCACTTCAAGCACTGGAACGCCGGACTCGACAAGAAGGACGGCTGCGACACCCGCGCCGAAGTGCTCATCGCCGAGGCCGAAGAGGCCCCCAAGGTCGGCGAGAACTGCAGGCTGAGCGAGGGCGAGTGGGTCTCGTACTACGACAACCAGGAAGTCGACGACCCGGACAAGCTCGCCGTCCATCACACGGTGCCGCTCGCGGAGGCCTGGGCCTCGGGCGCCTCCGGCTGGAGCGCCGAGCGCCGTGAGAAGTACGCCAACGACCAGGGCGCGCCCGCGGGCCTGGTGGCCGTCACCCACCGCAGCAACCGCGCCAAGGCCGGGCAGGACCCCGCCGGTTGGATGCCGCCGCTGCCCGGCGCGCACTGCCGCTACCTCTCCGACTGGGTGTCCACCAAGCTGCGCTGGGACCTGGCATCCAACCCGGCCGAGCTCGACGCCATCGCGGTGTTCGCCAACGGCGAGTGCAAGAACACGTCCGTCATCTACAGGGCCGTGCGGTAGGCGACGTCCGGCACAGCGCGCATCCGGCGAAGCGGGACCGGCATGGTCAGTCGGCTCGCCGGATGTCGTGCTGGACACTGGTATCCATGCACGTCATACGCCCGCCTCAGGCTGCCGGCCCGGCTGCCGGTGTCACCACCTCAGGCGCGCCGGAGCACCCCGGGACGCCGTCCGGTACGCGAGGGGCGCGCGCCCTCGCACGAGCCGTGGGGCGCGCCCCGCTCACCCGGCGGGCATGGGCCGAGACCGCCTACTGTCTGATCGGGTTCCCGCTGGGCCTCGCGGGCGGCGTGCTGCTCGCGGTGGCGCTGGCACTGGGCGCGGGTTTCACGGTGTCGGTGGTCTTCGCGGTGCTCGGCGCCCTTCTGTTCATCACGGGGCTCCAGCTGGCCCGGGCGCTGGGCGTCGTCCATCGCCGCCTTGCGGCCCTGCTCCTCGGGGACCAAACACCCGCGCCGCCGCCGCTGCGTCCGCAGGGGCGGTTGGTCAGCCGCCTCGACGCCCGGCTGTGGGACGGAGACGGGTGGCGGTCGGCGGCCTACGTCCTGGTGAAGCTGCCGGTCAGCTGTCTGGGGGCGTACGCCGTCCTGTGGTGGCTCACGGGGCTGGTCAATCTGACGGCGCCGCTGCGGTGGGCGGCCTTCGGGCAGCGCCCCGAGCCCGGTTCCCCGGAGGGCATGCCGGTGCTCACACCGCTCCCCTTCGGCGGTCTGGACGCGGACACCTTCGTCGGCACATTCGTCGCGGTCGCCATCGGTGCGGGCATTCTGCTGGGTGCGCCCTGGGTGACGCGCCTGGTGACCGAGGCCGACCGGTGGCTGATCGGCGCCCTGCTCGGACCGGGCCAACTGGCCAATCGTGTACGCGACTTGGAAATGACGCGGGCGCTCGCCGTGGACGACTCGGTGGCGCTGCTCCGCCGCGTCGAGCGCGATCTGCACGATGGGGCTCAGGTCCGCCTCGTCGCGGTGGCGATGAGCCTCGACATGATCAGACAGCGGCTGAACGAGAGCGAGCGAACCGGCACCGGCACCGACGACATCGCGCGCCTGCGTCAACTCGTCGACGGAGCGCACCACAACGCCACCGAGGCCCTCACCGAACTGCGTGATCTGGCCCGCGGCATCCACCCTCCGGTCCTCGACGACGGTCTGCCGGACGCGCTGGCCACGCTCACCGCCCGAAGCAGCATTCCCGTCGACCTGGTGACGGACATTCCCGAGCGTCCGACCCCGGCGATCGAGACCATCGCGTACTTCTGCGCCGCCGAGCTGCTCGCGAACGTCATCAAGCACAGCGGGGCCCGGCGGGCCGCCATCACGGTGGCCCAGTCGGACGGCAGGCTCCTCCTCCAGGTCGGCGACGACGGGCACGGCGGCGCGGATGCGGCCGGCGGAAGCGGCCTGACGGGACTCATGCAACGCGTACGTACGGTCGATGGGCGGATAGATGTCAGCAGTCCCGATGGCGGGCCGACCGCGGTCACCGTCGAGCTGCCGCTGCACGCGTGAGAGCATGCCGCCATGCGCGTCGTGATCGCTGAGGATGCCGCGGTACTGCGGGAGTTGCTGGGCCAGATGCTCGCGGAGCGTGGGCACGAGATCTGTGCGTCCGTGAGCGATGCGGACACGCTGCGCGCCGCGGTCGCCGAGCACCGCCCTGACGTCACGGTGACCGACATCCGGATGCCGCCGACGCACACGGACGAAGGGCTCCGCGCGGCCATCGACATCCGCCGCGAGCACCCCGGCACGGGAGTGCTGCTCTTCTCCCAGTACGTGGAGACGAAGTACGCCACGCGGCTGCTCGCCGCGGGTTCGGCGGGCGTCGGTTACCTGCTCAAGGACCGCGTCGCGAACGTCGCGGAGTTTACCGACGCCCTGGAGCGGGTGGCCGCGGGCGGTACGGCGCTCGACCCCGAGGTCGTCACGCAACTGGCCGGGGCAGGTCACCGCGCGGAGGAGCTCGCGCCCCTCACCGACCGCGAGCGCGAAGTCCTCTCGCTGATGGCCGAGGGCCGGTCCAACGCGGCGATCGCGCAGAGCCTCGTCGTCTCCGCGGGCACCGTCGAGAAGCATGTGGCCGCCGTCTTCGACAAGCTCGGGCTGCCCGCGTCACATGACCACAACCGCCGTGTCCTGGCCGTTGTTCGCTACTTGCGCGGGTGATCGGGATCGAGTCACCGGAACATATCGTTCCGAAGGACATAGGCATATGCCAGAAGCACCACCGCGTCGTGTGTTGCCAAATCCCTTACGAGCCCCTCCCGGCTGTGCGAAAGTCATTAGCGGTCCTTCCCGCCCGTTTGGTCGCACCGCATCCTCAACGGAGCACCTCATGCCGTCCCATGTCTTCGCGGACCGCCCTTCCGCCCAGCCGCCCGAGCGCGGTTCGGTCGAAGCGCTGATCACGCAGACGCGCCGGCTCCGCGGCGAGGTCGACGCCGTGCGCCGGGATGCCGGGCCCGATCAGAGCGACCCGCAGGGGCGCTGGCAGCGCGCCCTGTGCGACCTGGCGGTCCACCAGCTCAACGACTTGGACGACCACCTCGCCCAACTTCGGGACGGACCCGTGGAACCGGCCGTGGAGCCCGCCGCTCCGGCCGTGCCCCCGCCGCTCGAACCGCAGCGCGGTTCGCTGCTCAGCCGGGTCGGCAGCGCGGAGTGGAACCTCCTGAACGACGAGGCGAGTTGGTCGGGCGAGCTGTACCACATCCTCGGGCGGGACCCGGAAGCTCCCCCGCTCTCCCTCGACGAACTGCCCTCCCTGGTGCACGTCGACGACCAGCCGATGCTGACGGCCATGGTCACGGACTGCCTGATCGACGGGAAGCCGATCGACGGCGAGTTCCGTATCGTGCGCCCCGACGGCGGCGTACGACAGGTGCACATGATGGGCGAGCCCGTGCTCGCCGCTGATGGCAGCACCGCCTCGATGTGGGCGGTCTTGCGGGACGTCAGCGAGCTGCGCCGCAGCCAGCGAGTGGTGCGCGAGACCCGTGACTCGTTGCAGCGCCAGCGGCACATCGCGCAGACAGAGCACCGGCTCGCGGTCGAACTGCAGGAGGCTGTGCTGCCGCCGTGGCGCGGCTCCCTGCGGTTCCCGCACGGCGGACCCGCGGCGCTCGACCTCGCCGCGCACTACCTCCCTTCCTCGACGAGCGCACTCATCGGCGGCGACTGGTACGACGCCATGGAGCTGCCCGACGGCCAGTTCCTGCTCAGCGTCGGCGACCTCACGGGGCACGGGGTCACCGTCACGTCGGGCATGGCGATGCTCCTTGGCGCGGTGCGCGGCATGGCGGTCACCGGAGTCCGGCCGGGCCAACTGATGGGCTGGCTCAACCAGTTACTGGACACCACCGCGCAACCGGCCCTCGGCAGCGCCGTCTGCTGCCAGTACACCCCCGCCACCCACACCCTCAGCTGGGCGCAGGCGGGACACCCCGCCCCGCTGCTGTTCCGCGACGGGACGGGGCGCGCGCTGACGCCGCCGGGCGGAGTGATCCTCGGGGCGACCTCCGGAGCCACGTACGAGCAGGCCGAAGAGCAACTCGAGCCCGGCGACCTGCTGTTGCTGCACACCGATGGCCTTGTCCCACGGCGCACCAGGGACGCGGCCACGAGCCGGCTGCTCGCGCTCGCGCCACGCTTCAGGGACACGCGAGGTGCGCAGGACTGCGTACGGACGGTCGTCGAAGAGTTCGGCGTGACCCCGCGTGAGGACGACGCCTGCCTGCTGATCGCGCGGGTCAATTCCTGACCCGCGACCGAGCCCTGCCGGACCCTACGCGCGAACCCGGCTGCCACCCCCGGTCTTGGCCGCCGCCCTGGGCAGGGCCAGCTTGATCTCCTCACGCAGATCCTGGATCTTCGGATAGCCCGAGTACTGAGCGGTCAGGCGGTACATCTCGCGCAGCCGGTCCCAGGTGCGGTGCGAGGAGTTCGACCCCATCGAGACCAACGCCAACCGTGCGTAACGATCGGCCTGTTCGGGGTCGTCGGCGATGAAGCACGCCGAAGCCAGCGAGATGTAGTCGAAGATCTGCGAGCGGTCTCGGCCCTTGGCCCGCAGGTCGATCGCCTCCCTGGCGTGGCGCTGGGCCGTGTTGGCTGCGGACGCGTCGTGATCGGCGAGGGTGCGGAAGGCCAGGGCCTGCATGCCGTGCATGTCCGCCTCGTCGAACATCTGCATCCAGCTCGGCGGTGGCACGTCCCCCTTGTCGGAGACGAACAGGTCCTCGGCGATGCCGAGGGTGCGGCGCATCGCCTGCCCCTTGCCCATCGACGCCTGTGCCCAGGCCTCGATGGTGTAGAGCATGGCCTGCGTGCGCGGCAGCATCTCCTCGCCCGAACCCGACTGGGCGAGCTTCATCAGGTCCAGAGCGTCGTCGGGACGCCCCAGATGCACCATCTGGCGCGCGGCCCGGGACAGGGCCTCGCCGGCACGCGGCCTGTCCCCACCTTCACGGGCCGCGTGCGCTGCGATGACGAAGTACTTCTGCGCCGTGGGCTCCAGGCCGACGTCGTGCGACATCCAGCCCGCGAGGACGGCGAGGTTGGCAGCGACGCCCCACAGGCGCCGCTGGAGATGGTCGGGGTGTCGGTAGGCGAGCATGCCGCCCACTTCGTTGAGCTGTCCCACCACAGCCTTGCGCTGCAGCCCGCCGCCGCGGGCCGCGTCCCAGGCCCGGAACACCTCGACGGAGGTCTCCAGTTCCTCGATCTCCTGCGACCCGATGGGGGCGGCCTCATAGCGGTCGAACCCAGCGGGGTCGGCGTGCAGGGGACGGTCGGTTCGGGGAGCGTCGGCAACGAGGGCCGGATCGGTGTGCAGCCAGTCGTGCATGGCGCTGCTGAGTGCGGAGCCGGCGGCGAGCGCGGCACCCGCGCCCACCAAGCCGCGTCGGTTGAGCATGAGGTCCATTCCCGTGAATTCGGTGAGGACCGCGGCTGTCCGTTCGGGCGCCCACGGCACGCCGTCGGGGTGCTCCACACCACCGTCGCCACGCCGTTTCCCCACGCGCCCGTGCCGGACCAGACCAAGATCCTCAATGGTCACGACACGGCCGAGACGCTCGGTGAACAGAGCCGCCAGCACCCGGGGCACGGGATCGCGGGGGATTTCTCCCATGTCGATCCAACGCCGTACCCGCGAGGTGTCGGTGGCCAGTTGCGGATGGCCCATGGCCGCCGCCTGCCGGTTCACCAGTCTCGCGAGCTCCCCTTTGGACCAGCCTGCCAGGCCGAACAGGTCCGAAAGACGGGTGTTGGGTTGTCCGTTCACGTCAAGCCCCCAGGTTCTCGGCTGAGTTGACAGTAACCCTCTGTCAGTTGCTGGGCGACTATTCGCCAGGGTTCGCCAGGGTGCGCCACATGGTGTGCCAGGGGACGCCGGGTGTCAGGTAGGAATGCGCCACCCCGACCCGGACCACCGCGGGACATTCCCCAGGGTGCACCAGGGCGGCCGGGGCGGGAGGCGCCGCAATTCGCAGGCACACGAAGGGATCTGTATCGCCCATGTACACAGCATCGTCCTCCGTGTCCGCCCCGCCCCGGCCACTGCACAGCCGACAGCCCGGCAGCGGCCCGTATCTGGAGCCCGCGCGCCCCGCGGCCGGGTCGCTCGGCGCCGGCCGAACGCGACGCGTTCCGGGGCCCGGCACGCAACCGCTCAGCGGGAGACTCGACTTGTCAGGCCCCCAGGGGGCGCAACTGCGCACCGCGATCGCCTCGGTGCACCGCATCTGTCCAGAGTTCAATCCGGTACAGGTGCTCCGCCGCAGCGGACGCACCGTACTGCTCGTGGGAACCACAGGACGCAGCACCGCGATCGCCAAATGTTTACTGGACCACTCGCCCGTGTGGGCCGAGCGGATCAGGCACGAAATAGCGGCATACCGCTCGTTCGTCCGGCACCGTCCTCCCGTCCGGGCCCCGCGGCTCATCGCCGCGGACCCCGAGGACTGCACGCTGGTGATCGAGCGGATGCAGGGGCGCGTCGCCGCGCTCTCCCGCCACCCCGTGGAGACTCCACCGCGCGCGGACGTGCGGTTGGCGCTCAACGCCCTGCGCCACCTCAACCGGTGGCGTCCGCCGCAGGAGTTGTTCGGCAGGCCCATGGACTACGGCAAGCGGATCTCCCGCTTCCATGAGCTGGGGCTGCTCACCGACCGGGACATGGGCGACCTGCAGAAGCTTCTGCACGGCATCGCGCACTCGGCCGGGCAGCACGACACGTGGCAGTTCTGCCACGGCGACGCGCTGCTTTCGAACATCCTCCTGTCCCCCGCGGGCCCGGTGTTCGTGGACTGGGAGCACGCGGGCTGGTATCTGCCCGGCTATGACCTGGCGACGCTGTGGACGGTGCTCGGTGACGCACCGGTCGCGCGGCGCGAGATCAGCCAGCTGGCACAGGAGAAGGGTCCGGCGGCGCGTGACGCGTTCCTGGTGAACCTGATGCTCGTGCTGACCCGCGAGATCCGTACGTACGAGATGGCCGTGCAGCGATCGATGCACGACGCGACCCCGGCGGCACCGGGACCAGCCCACCCGGGTGCTGCGCCGTCCGGTGAGGAACAGCGGCTGCTGCTGAGGCGGCTGCACGACGACTGCCAGCTGGCCCGCAGGGCCGTGCGCGCCGCGGTCGGTACTCGCTGACGGGGAAGACAGTCCGCAGTGCGCCTTTGGACAGCGGCGCACTGCGGACTTGTCTATGCCTCCGGCTACTTCCGGGTGACTATGACGTGGTGAACTGCACCGCGTCTACGTCAAAGGAATTGTTCTGCGGCGACTTGAAGACCAGATACAGCTTGTGGGTGCCTGCCAGGGCTTCGACCGGCACATCGGGTGTGGCCTGATAGGTGTCCCAGCCCCCGGTGTTGGGGACGGGAGTCGTGGCGAGCAGCTTGCCGTCCGGGGCGTCCGCGCGCAGCTCGATCGAGCCGACGCCGTACGGCGACGACAGCTTGTAGCTGACCTTGCTGACGCCTTCCACACTCATCGGGCTGTACGCGATCCAGTCGCCGTCACTGATGTCACCGATGCGCTTGCCGTTCTCGGCGCCCTCCTGGGAGACGATGCGGGTCCCTGACTGGCCGTCGTGGTACTCCGCCTGCTTGTGCTTGGGGTGCATCACGGAGCGTCCGTAGCCGGTGAGGGCGCTGACGCCGTCGCCGCCCTTGTCGGTGTACTTCGCGTTGAGGACGTACGTGAGGTCGGCGCCCTCGGGGTGGCCGCCCAGGTCACCGGTGTCCACGGTGCCTTCGCAGCCGGGGATGTCGGTGGTGGGGTGCTCGTGGTCGTCGTGGCCGAGGGCCGGGTTGACGGTGACCTTGGAGCAGTCGATCGTGCCGTCCTCGGGGTCGGTGACCGTGACCTTGTAGGGGATCTTGTCGCCGAACTGGATGAGCTTCCCGTCGACGGGGGTCTCGACCTTCACCTTGGGTGCCGTGTTCCCCGCCGTGACGGGCACGTTGGCGTAGCCGGACTTGCCGGTGGAGTCGGTGACCTTCAGCTGGGCGTTGAAGTCTCCCTTGGTGTCGTACGTGTGGGAGGGGCTGGCCTCGGTCGAGTCGTAGGTCCCGTCGCCGTTGAAGTCCCAGGCGAAGGTGAGCGGATCGCCGTCCGGGTCCTTGCTGCCCTCGCTGGAGAAGTCGACCTTCAGCGGGGTCGGGCCGTTGGTGGCGGAGGCCTTGGCCTGGGCGAGCGGGGTGCGCTGGCCCTGGGCGTAGTCGATGCGGTAGAGCCCGGAGTCGTTGTTGCCGCCGCCGAACTCGCTTCCCCACTCCAGGACGTACAGCGAGCCGTCGGGCCCGAAGGTCATGTCCATCGGCTTGGCGAACTTCGCCGACTTCAGGAAGTCGTTGATCTTCAGGAGCTTCCCGTCCTTGTCGAAACGGATCTCCTTGACCGAGTCGCGGGCCCACTCGTAGAAGAAGCTCGCGCCCTCGAAGTAGGCGGGGAACTTGGTCTTGGAGGGGTTCTCGGGGTCGTAGTGGTAGACGGGACCGCTCATCGGCGCCGAGCCGCCCGCGCCCATCTCCGGGAACTCCTTGGACGCGCCGTAGCCGTACCAGATCTCCGGCTGCTGGAGCGTCGGCAGGTCCTTCAGGCCGGTGTTGTTCGGCGAGGGGTTGGTGGGCTTGGCGCAGTCGAACTTGGCGCCGACTTCCTGGGTGTCGGGGTTGTAGGGGGCGTACGCCTGGTTGTTGCCGTGGCAGAAGGGCCAGCCGAAGTTGCCCGCCTTCTTGATGACGTTGTACTCGACGAGCCCTTCCGGGCCGCGGTTGGTCTCGGGCGCGCCGCGGTCGGGGCCGTAGTCGGAGGCGTGGACGTAGCCCGTCTTGGGGTCGACGGTGAAGCGGAAGGGGTTGCGGAAGCCCATGGCGTAGATCTCGGGGCGGGTCTTCGCGGTGCCCTTGGCGAAGAGGTTGCCCTTGGGGATGGTGTAGCCGCCCTTGTCCGTGGGCTTGATGCGCAGGATCTTGCCGCGCAGGTCGTTGGTGCTGCCCGCGGTGCGGGCGGCGTCCAGCATCTGCTTGCCGGGCCGCCAGTCGAGCGGGGCGTAGCCCTGCCAGTTGGGGTCGAGGTTGGGCGGGACGTCGTCGCCGACGCCCAGGTAGAGCGTGCGGTTCGGGCCGAACTCGACGGCGCCGCCGGTGTGTCCGGGTTCGGGGAAGGTGCGGTCGCGGTAGGCGGGGACGTCGAGGAGCTTCTTCTCGCTGGCGAGGTCGAGGGTGTTGTCCTTCTTGACCGTGAAGCGGGAGAGGCGGTTGACGTCGTCCTTCGCCGATGCGGGCGCGTAGTAGAGGTAGATCCAGCGGTTGGTGGCGAACTTCGGGTCGAGTTCCATGCCGACGAGGCCGTCCTCGCCGCCGGTGTAGACGTCGAGTTTACCTGCCGTGGAGGTGGAGTGGCTCTTCGGGTCGAAGATCTTCACCTCGCCGCTGCGCTGGACGTAGAAGACCTTGCCGTCCTTGGCGACGTCCAGCTCCATCGGGTCGGCGGTGTTGTCGTCCAGTGCGGTCTTCTCGTAGCCGGACCAGACGGTGCCGCCGCAGTCACCGGGCTGGTTGCCCGCGGCCCACTTGATGCCGCCGAGCACGTGCTCACGGAAGGCGGGCTCGCTGTACGACGCCTTGTCATGGCCCATGGCGGTGGCCCAGACCTTGCCGCCCTCGGCGTTGCGGCACCAGGAGATGGGGTGGTCGGCGCCCATCTTGGAGCCGCCCGGGTCGTACGTGGTCTCGTCGGCGGTCACCAGGACGTGCACGTCACCGCGGGGGTTCTTGTCGAAGTTGTACCACTCCTCCGGGCGCTCCCAGCGCTCGGGAAGACCCTTGGTGGAGGGGTGCACGCGGTCGGCGACCTTGGCGGTGCCCTTGAGGACGCCCGGTGAGTGGGCGGGCATGTGGGCGCCGGCGTTGATGAGGTCGTCCCACCAGGGGAAGGAGTCCTCGACGCCCATGTCGAGGGTGTTGTGCAGGGCGACGACTCCCTTGCCGCTCTTCACGTACTTCTTCATGGCGTCGCGCTGGCCTTCGGTGTCCCAGACCATGCCGGAGTTCTGCAGCATGATGATGACGTCGAAGTCCTTGAGCTTCGCGTCGTCGAAGACCGTGGCGTCGGCGGTCTCGACGACCTCGAAGTTGTTCGCCGCTGCCTGCTCCTTGACCATCTGAATGCCGGCCGGGATGGAGTCGTGGACGTAGCCGACGGCCTTGGTGAAGAGCAGGGCGCGGAAGGCGGGCGCCTTGGTGTCGGCGGCGCTCGATGTGGCGGGCAGGAACCCGACCGCGAGGAGCAGCGCCGCCACCATCGCGATCACCGCTCTTCGTAGGCTTCTCGGGTCGCGCAGTCTTATGTCACGCACATGACAGTCCATGGGGTGGTCCTCTCTGCTGGGAATCTGCTGGGAAGGACGGACGGACGTGCGGGATTGCCGGATGTCAGAGTGCGGCCACGGCCCGGCGCAGGAAGCCGAGCCCGTCGGTCGCGAGCGCGTCCTGGGTGGGCGCGAGGGGCCGCCAGACGGAGGCGGCGACGGCGATGGCGTCGTTGTGCGCCGTGAACGACTCGATGCAGAGCGGCCCTCGGTAGCCGGACTCGCCCAGGGCGCGCAGGAAGCCGGGCCAGTCGAGGTGGTCGGCGCCGGGGGCGCCCCGGTCGTTGGCGCACACCTGGACGTGGGCGATGCGGCCCGCCGCCGTGCGGACCGCTTCCGGCAGGGAGTGCTCCTCGATGTTCTGGTGGTAGGTGTCGAGGGCCACGCCGATCGACTCCTCGGGCAGGCCCGCGAGGCCCTCCAGGGTCTGGGCGACGGTGTTGAACAGGCTCGTCTCATAGCGGTTGAGCGGCTCGACGGCGATACGGACACCGGCCCGTGCCGCGTACTCGACGACCGGGGCGATCGCCTCGCGCCACTCCTCGTACGCCGCTGTGCGCGAGGCCCGGTCCATCCGCCACGTGCGACCCACCACCGCGTACACCGGACCCGCGACCACGGGGGCGCCGATCGCGTGGGCCGCGTCGACGCAGCGGCGGAGATAGTCCTGCGTGGCGCGCACGGCGCCCTGGTCCGCGCGGACCAGGTTCCGCTCTTCGGCCATGACGGCGACGACGGCCGCGGGCGTCAGGCCCGTGGCGTCGAGGAGCTTGACCGCCGCCGCGGGCTCCCAGTCGTCGGGCTGTTCCAGGGGAAGTTCCACGCAGTCGAAGCCCCAGCCCGCGAGGCGTGGCAGCGTCTCGGCGAGCGCCTCGGTGGTGACCGGGGAGTGCCAGATCCACGGGTTCGCGCCCAACTGCCAGGCGGTGTACGTCACTTCTTGCCTCCCCAGTCCTTGGGGAAGCCCGGCAGTTCCTGGCAGCCGCACATCGCGTAGTGCAGCGGCGGCATGCCCTCCTGGAGGTACTCGTCGAGGTTGTCCTGCGTGACCGTGGGCTGCGGCAGCTTCCACTCCTTGGGCACCTGCTTGCCGTCCAGGATGCGCAGGGCCGCGATGACCGGCGTACGCCACTGGAAGGTCGGGTAGGTGGGGGCGATCGCGGTGAGGTCCTTGTCCTTCCACGCCTGGAGGAAGTCCTGCTGGTCCTCGCCGGTGATCGGCGGTACGTCGACGCCCGCGTCCTCGAAGGCCTCGACGGCGGCGACGGCCGTGGCGCCGGAGTCCATCCAGACGCCGTCGATGGAGCCGTGCCGGGAGATCGCGTCGGAGACGATCGACTTCGTCTTGGCGGGGTCGCCGTCGGTGAACTTGGCGTCCACGACGTCGAGTTCGCTTTTATCGAAGGCCAGCTTCGCCGCCGACCAGCGCGTCTCCAGGACGTCCACGCCTGGCGAGATGCGCAGGGCGAGGATCTTGCCCTTGGGCTCGACCTTGTCGACGAGGAAGTCGGCGGCGACCGCGCCGTATCCGTACCCGCCGATGGGGTTGACGAAGGTGACGGCGCAGTCGGTCTCCACACCCCGGTCGAAGACGATCACGGGGAGCTTGCCGCAGGCCTCCTTCACCGCGGGGGTGAGGGTGGCGGTGGTGTTCGGCGAGACGATGAGCGCGTCGCAGTCCTTGTTGCCCGCGAGCTCCTGGATGTCGGAGATCTGCTTGTCGTCCTTGCCCTGGGCGTCCAGGACGGTGAAGTCGCTGATCTCCTTGTGGAGTTTCACCTCGGCCTTCATGTTCTTCAGGCCGACCTGGCGCCAGGGGTTGAAGACACCGGCGTTGGAGAAGCAGAGGTGCGTGCCGCCCGAGCCCTTCTTCTTGTATTGGGCGGTGTCGGTCATCTTCGGTTCGAGCATCTGCTCCCAGGGCTTGGTGTCCGGCCCCTGGGGGGTCTCCTTGCCGAGCTTCAACTGGCGGTCGTACTCGGCCTGTTCGAAGAACTTGGAGGGTTTGTCGCCGTTCTCGTCGGATGCGGCGGACTGCGAGGCCCCGGCGGGCGAGTCGGGTGGCGTGTCGCTGGAGCAGGAGGTGAGCAGGACGCCCGCGAGGAGCGCGGCGGCAGCGGGCGCGAGCGTGCGTCGGCGGTGCGGGCGGTTCAGAGGGGTGTGCATCACGAGGGTCTGCCTCCCGAGGAGTGGGTACGACGGCGGCGCAGCCGGGACCAGTCGGCGGCCCCGAGCCCGACCGCGGCGATGACGATGACGCCCTGGACGGTGGATTCCAGGGCGCCCGATACGCCCTGGAGGTTGAGCAGCGTGAACAGGGCCTGCAGTGAGAAGGCGCCCGCCATCGCGGCGATGACGCTGCCCCGGCCGCCGCCGAGCACGACCCCGCCGAGGACCACGGCGGTGATCGCCTCGAACTCGTAGCCGCGGCCCGCCTGCGCGGAGACCCCCGAGAAGCCGCCGACGAGGACGGCGGCGAGCGCCGCGGCCGCGCCGGAAAGTACGAAGGCGATGACGCGGGCGCGGTGCACGCGCACTCCCGCCAGGGCGGCGGCGCGTTCGCTGTCCCCCGTCGCGATCAACGTACGGCCGAAGTCGGAGCGCATCAGCAGGACGGCGACGATGCCCGCGACGAGGCAGGCCAGGACCGCCCAGGGCAGCCAGCCCATGGCGGTGCCGCGCCCCATCTGGCGGAATCCCTCGGACAGTTGGCCGTGCGGGGAGCCGCCCGTCCAGAAGAAGACGGCGCCCTCAAGGATCAGCATCATCCCGAGCGTGGTGATGAACGAAGGCACTCTCAGGCGTGTGGTGATCAGCCCGCTGACGAGACCCGTGACCGCCCCGGCGAGCAGCAGGCCCGCCGTGATGAGCGGCCAAGGAGCGTCCGGGAATGAGCCGTAGACCTCTGCCGCCGCGACGACGCCCGCGGTGACGATCGCCCCGACCGACAGGTCGAACTCACCGCAGACGATGACCAGATACTGCCCGGCGGCGAGGATCACCAGGGGCGCGGCGCGCTTGACGAAGGCGAGGAAGCGGTCGGGTTCGTAGAAGCCGGGGTCGGTGGCGGCGAGCGCGACGAGCAGGACGACGAGCAGGGCATAGACCGGGGCGCCGGTACCGAGGGACCGTACGACTCGCTTGTAGGGAGGGGCAGTTGCGGTGCTGCTGCTCATGCGGACCTCCTGCTGCCGCGCCGGGCGTAGATCGCGACCGCGGCGATGATGACGACGCCGCGTACGACGTTCTTGAAGAAGGGGTCGACGCTGAGCTGGTTGAAGACGGAGTCGAGCACGGCGAGCACGAGGACCCCGCCGAGCGTGCCCGCCACTCCCCCGCGCCCGCCCGCGAGCACGGTGCCGCCGAGCACGACGGCGGCGATCGACTCCAGGTCGTAGCGGGCCTCGGTGCCTGCCCAGGGGGCGCCCGCGCCGAGCCGTGAGGCAAGGAAGAGGGCGGCGGCGCCCACGCACAGCGAACACAGGACGTGGGCGGCGATGATCGTGCGGCGGGTGCGGACGCCGGAGAGCCGGGCCGCGTGTTCGTCGCCGCCCGTGGCGTACAGGTGGTGCCCGAAGCGGGTGCGCCGGGTGATCAGCCACATGGCGGCGGCGACGGCCGCGAGCAGGAAGAGCGAGACGGGGATCGGGCCCATGCGGTCGTAGCCCAGATGCTGGAAGGAGGCGGGGACCTTGCCGGCCGGGCCCGTGTAGTTGTCCTCGATCCAGCCGCGCAGGATGAACGCGGTGCCGAGCGTCGCGATGAACGCGTTGACCTTGAGCCCGGTCACGATGAGGCCGTTGGCGAGTCCGACGGCCGCGGACAGGGCGAGGACGGCGAGGACCGCGGTGACGACGCTGCCGTCCTCCATGGTGGTGGCGGCGACGAGCGTGCCGAGGCTGATCAGATACGCCACCGACAGGTCGAGGGAGCCGGTGAGGATGACGGCGGTCTGCCCCACGGCGACGAGGCCGAGGGCGACGCAGTTCTGCAGGATGCCGACGACGTTCGAGAGCGTGAGGAAGTCGCCGCCGCGCGCGGCGACCACGATCCAGCCGAGCGCGGTGACTGCGGCGGCCGCGAGCCAGACGCCGACGGCGGGGTCGGTGAGCCTGCTGCGGCGGGGGGCGCGGGTCTTCAGGGAGGCGGGCGGTGGGGCGACGGTGGTACCGGATGTGCCGGTGGTACCGCTCACGCGACGGAGTCCTTTCCGGACGGGGTGGTCGTTTCGCCGGACAGTGAGGCCGTGGCGAGCCGCATCACGTCCTCCTCGGCGGCCCCCGCCGGGAGTTCACCGGCGATGCGGCCTTCGGACATGACGAGGATGCGGTCGCTCATGCCGATGAGTTCGGGAAGCTCGGAGGAGACGATCAGGACGGCGATGCCCTCGCGGGCCAGTTCGCGGACGAGGGTGTGGATGGCGGCCTTGGCGCCCACGTCGACGCCTCGGGTCGGTTCGTCGAAGAGCAGGACGCGGGGGCGGGCTGCGAGCCACTTGGCGATGACGACCTTCTGCTGGTTGCCGCCGGACAAGAAGCGGGCCTCCTGGTCCTCGCCGCGCGCCTGGAGCCGTACCCGCTCCAGGAGCGCGGTCAGTTCGCGGGCGGCGGGCGGCTCCCCCCTGGCCGGTACGGCGCGGGTCACCAGCAGGGCGTTGTCGCGCACGGACTGGCGCAGGGCGAGCCCCTCCGCCTTGCGGTCCTCGGTCACCAGGGCGATCCCGGCGCGGATGGCCTGGCGCGGGGTGGTGGGCCGCAGGGCTTCGCCGCTCACGGTCATGGCCCCGCTGGTGAACGGCGCCGCTCCGAACAGGGCCCGCGCGAGGGACGTACGGCCGGAGCCCTCCAGGCCCGCGATGCCGGTGACCTCGCCCGCGCGCAGCGTCAGGTCGATGCCGCTCAGCCGGTCGTTGCCGCCGCCGGTGACGGCGAGGCGTACCTCGCCGATGTCGTCGGGGTGGGCGCGCGGCGGGTAGTAGGCGCTCAGCTCCCGGCCCACCATGGCGCGTACGACCTGGTCGGTGTCCGTGTCCCGGGTCCGGACCGTCGTGACGTGGTGGCCGTCCTTCAACACCGTGATCCGCTGCGACAGTTCGAAGACCTCGCGCAGGCGGTGCGAGATGTACAGGATGCCGAGGCCGCGCCCAGCGAGGCGGCGTACGAGGTCGTGCAGGAGGCCCGCCTCGTGGTCGGCCAGCGGGGCGGTCGGCTCGTCCATGACCAGGACGCGGACGTCCGACGCGAGCGCCTTGACGATCTCGACGGTCTGCTGCCGGGCGACGGACAGATCGCGGACGTACGTGCGCGGCGTGATGCCCGATACGCCGACTTCGGCGAGGAGTTCGGCCGTACGCGCCTCCATCGCGCGGCGGTCGACGAGGCCGTAGCGGGTCGGTTCGCGGCCCAGGAAGACGTTCTCGGCGACCGTCCGGTGCGCGAGCAGCGCGAACTCCTGGTGGATGATGCCGATCCCGGCGGCCTGGGCCTGCGCGGGATGGCTGAAGGAATGCTCTGTTCCGTCGAGCACGATGGTGCCCTCGTCCGGGACGTGTTCGCCCGCGAGGACCTTCATCAAGGTGGACTTGCCCGCGCCGTTCTCACCGACAAGCGCGTGCACCTCGCCGGCGGCGAGGTCGAGCGAGGCGCCGTGCAGCACACGCACTCCGAGAAAGCTCTTGGACACCCCGCGCATCGCCAACATCTCTTGCGTCGCCTGTATCGCCTGCACCCTCGGCTCCTTCGGCAGCGGTCTGCAGAGCAATGTGATGAGGGAGCTTTGACCTGTCAAGAGCCCAAGCAGCTTTCATCGCAAGCGAGTTGACGGTGACTTAGGCCGGACACCGAACAGCATCGGCCTTGTGAGCAGCGAAACTCGTCCCTATGGTGACTGCCATGTCTGGAGCGCCGGATCACCCCGATTCCGTACCGTCCTCACCGTCCTCACCCGGCGAAGTCCTCGCCCTGCTGCGTACGGGGGCGGTGGAGACCCGCGCCGACATCGCCCGCGTGACGGGGCTCGCACGGTCGACGGTTTCGCAGCGGGTGGACGCGCTGATCGCGCACGGCTTCGTCACCGAGGAGGCGGACGGCGGGTCGACGGGCGGCAGGCCGCCGCGCCGCCTTCGCCTGCGCACACGCGAACACGCCGTGGCAGGCGTCGACTTGGGCGCTTCGCACTGCCGGGTCGCCCTGATGGACATCGGCGGCGAGATGCTCGCCCTGCGCGAGGATCCGCTCTCCATCGCGGACGGCCCGCAGGAGGTGCTCGGCCACGTGGAGCGGACGCTGCACACGCTCCTCAAGGAGGCGGATCGCGACCCCGCGTCGCTGCAGTCCATCGGGGTCGGGGTGCCGGGGCCCGTGGAGTTCTCGACGGGCCGCCCGGTGGATCCGCCGATCATGCCGGGCTGGCACCAGTACCCCATACCGGAGTTCTTCGCCGAGCGGTTCGGTCCGCGGGCCCTGGTCGACAACGACGTGAACGTGATGGCGCTCGCCGAGCAGCGCCGCGCCTTCCCCGACACGCGCTATCTGCTCTACATCAAGGTGGGCACGGGCATCGGCTGCGGCATCGTCGCCGACGGCAGGCTGCACCGGGGCGCGCAGGGCAGCGCGGGCGACATCGGGCACATCCGGGTCGGCGACATCGAGGAGCCCTGCCGGTGCGGCAACTCGGGCTGTCTGGAGGCGGTGGCGGGCGGCGCGGCGATCGCACGCAAACTCTCCCGGCTCGGCTTGCAGGCGACCTCGGGCAGCGATGTCGTACGCCTGGTGAAGTCCGGCAACCGCGACGCCGTCAGCATGGTGCGCGAGGCAGGGCGTGCGGTGGGCGAGGTGCTCGCGGGCCTGGTGAACTTCTTCAACCCGGACACGGTGGTGGTCGGTGGCGTGATGGCCGCCGTCCACGACCAACTCCTGGCGGGCGTGAGGGAAGCGGTGTACCGCCGCTCGCATCCCTTGGCCACGCATGTGCTCCGGATCGAGCCGAGCCGCACCGGCGAGAACGCGGCGGCGATCGGGGCGGGCATCCTCGCGGTCGAGCACGCGCTGTCCCCGCGGCAGGTGGACCGGGTACTGGCGGGCGCGGCCCGCTGAGCCGCGTTCCCCGCGCTGCTTCGTCTGAACAGGTGGTCCAGACCTCATTGGTCCAATCCATTGACGCGTCGCAGGCCGTGCGGCCTCCTGGGGCGAAACCCGCCGGGACCGGCGCTGACATGGGAAATCCCTTCCCCTGGGCATGATTGACGGATCGTCTGAGAGCCGGTACCACTGACGCACGCCCGGCCCCGCACGCCCCATCACGCTTCACCGTCCCAGGAGGCTGCATTGCGAGGATCCGTCACCGCCCGCACCCCTGCCGCGCGCAGACGCGCCGTCAGGACCGCGGGTGCCCTTGTCTCCGCCGGTCTGCTGCTTCCGCTGCTCGGTGCCGCGCCCTCGTCCGGCGCTCCCGGGCGATCCCCGTCGCAAGAGCTGCAGAGCGCCTTCGCCGCAGCGGCCGCCGAATACCGCGTACCGCAGAGCGTGCTGCTCGGAGTGTCCTACCTGCAGTCCCGCTGGGACGCGCACGGCGGCGCGCCGAGCGTGACCGGTGGATACGGCCCGATGCACCTCACCGACGCGCGCACCGCCGTCGCCGGCGCCCCGCACCACAGCGAGGGCGACGAGGATCCGCGCGGTGACGCGTCCCGCGGCGTCCTCAAGCCGAAGGAGTCCACGGCGAAGGTGCCAGAGAACTCCCAACTGCCCGCGCGGCTCAAGACGTTGCCCCGCGCCGCCGAACTCAGCGGGCAGTCCGCCGAGAAGCTGCGCACCGACCCTGCCGCCAACGTACGCGGCGGCGCGGCCCTGCTCGCCGCCGCACAAAAGAAGCTCGGCAAGCCCCTGAGCGACGACCCGGCCGACTGGTACGGAGCGATCGCACGCTTCTCCGGCGCGGACGACCAGGCCACCGCGGCGACGTACGCCAATGATGTCTTCGCCGTCATCCACGACGGGCAGTCGCGCACCACGGACGCCGGGCAGCACGTGGCGCTCGCGGCGGTCAGCGGTCTGAAGCCGGATGCCGCTCAGGTGCGGGGCATGGGGCTGCGCAAGGCGCCGAAGGGCGAGACCGAGTGCCCCTCGACCGTGTCGTGCGAGTGGATCCCGGCGCCGTACGAGGAGTTCAAGGACCCGAACGGCAACGACGACTACGGCAACCACGACCTGTCGAACCGGCCCGAGAGCCAGAGCATCGACACGATCGTCATCCACGACACCGAGGGCCGCTGGGAAGGCGTCCTGAACATGGTGCAGGACCCCACGTACGTGTCCTGGCAGTACACCCTGCGCTCCACCGACGGTCACATCGCCCAGCACGTGAAGGCCAAGGACGTCGCCTGGCACGCGGGCAACTGGTACGTGAACTCCAAGTCGATCGGCCTGGAGCACGAGGGCTTCCTCACCGCGCCCGACACCTGGTACACGGAGGCGATGTACCGCTCGTCGGCGCGCCTGGTGAAGTATCTGTCGAAGAAGTACGACATCCCGCTGGACCGCCAGCACATCATCGGGCACGACAACGTCCCGGGCACGCTGCCGTCGACGATCGCGGGCATGCACACCGACCCCGGCCCGTACTGGGACTGGCAGCACTACTTCACCCTGATGGGCAAGCCGTTCAAGCGCACGGCGGGCCCCGGCGGCGGTCTGGTGACGGTGGCACCGGACTACTCCAAGAACCGGCCGGAGTACACGGGCTGCGTCAAGCCGGGCGAGAAGTGCGTGCCGCACGGTTCCGCCGCCGTGCGCGTCCACACCGAGCCGCGTGACGACGCGCCGCTCATCAAGGACATCGGCCTGCGGCCCGGCGGCGGCGCCTCGACGATCGGCGTGAACGACACCGGCGCCCGCCTCTCCACCGGCCAGCAGTACGCGGTCGCCGATCGCCGGGGCGACTGGACCGCCGTCTGGTACCTGGGCCAGAAGGCCTGGTTCAAGAACCCGAAGAAGCAGCCGACGGCCGTCGACGCGAAGGGGCTCGTGGTGACGCCGAAGGGCGACGCCAAGGAGATCCCGGTGTACGGGCGCGCCTACCCGGAGAAGGAGGCGTACCCGGCGGGCGTCCCGGTGCAGCCGGTGACGCCGCTCCCGTACAAGCTCCTCGCGGGACAGAAGTACGCGATCGGCGACAAGGTGCCTGGCGAGTACTTCTACGCACCGACGTTCGACACGGCGCCGCACAAGGTGGTGCGCGGCAAGGACACGTACTACGAGGTCCAGTTCGGGCACCGCGTGGCGTATGTCCGGGCGGCCGATGTGCGGGTGGTGCCTTCGGGCTCCTAGAGCCGCCGAGTTGCTGTGCGGTCAGGGCCGGGTTCGCGTGAGGGCGGGCCCGGCCCTGTCATGTCTGCCGGGAAGAGGTCAGTCGAAGACGTACCGCTGTCCTGCCCGCGCCTTGAAGGTCTTCTCGCCGCCCTTCAACAGGACGCTGCGCACGGTGAGTTCACGGGTGCGTGAGGCGGTGAGCACGATGCGCGTGGCCCGTCCGCCCGACCACTCGATGTCCAGCCGTGCCCCGCCGCGTGCCCGCAGGCCGCGCACCGCCCCCTCGGGCCAGCTCGCCGGCAGTGCGGGCAGCACCTCGATGACGTCGAACTGGCTCTGCAGGAGCATCTCCACGATGCCCGATGTTGCCCCGAAGTTGCCGTCGATCTGAAACGGCGGATGGGTGTCCCAGAGGTTCGGGAGCGTCGAGGACTTGAGCTGCTCGCCGAGCATCTTGTGCGCGTGGTCGCCGTCGCGAAGGCGCGCCCAGAAATTGACCTTCCACGCCTTGGACCAGCCGGTGCCGCCGTCGCCGCGCGCGGTGAGGGAGACCTTCGCGGCGTCGGCCCACTTGCTGCCCGGTTCGATCTGGCGTCCGGGGTGCAGGGCGTAGAGGTGGGAGACGTGCCGGTGGTCATCCGTCCTGGAGTCCAGGTCGGCCTTCCACTCCTGGAGCTGCCCCCAGGATCCGACGCGCAGGCCGGGGTCGAGCTTGCCGAGGGTCTTGTCGAGCTCGGCGCGGAAGGCGGCCGAGTCACCGAGCACGCGGGCGGCCTCCAGGGTGTTGGTGAGCAGGTCGTGCACGATCTGCTGGGCCATCGAGTCGCCCGCGGTGAAGTCGCCGTGCTCGGGCGAGTAGCTGGGCGTGACGACGAGGGTGCCGTCGCGGGGGTCGGTGCGGAGGTTGTCGAGCCAGAACTCGGCGGCTTCCTTCATCACCGGGTAGGCGGTGGAACGGAGGTACTCCGTGGAACCACCGAAACGGTAGTGCTCGTAGAGCTGCGCGGTGAGCCAGGCGGCGGCCTCCGGGAACCAGAAGGCGGTCGCCCAGTCGTGGACGCCGGTGAAGCCGTAGGGGTTGGTCTCGTTGTGCACCACCCAGCCCCGCGAGCCGAACATCTCCTTCGCGCTGCGCCGCCCCGGCGCGCGCAGTGCCTCGACGAAGCGGTCGTACGGGGCGGTGGTCTCGGGGAGGTTGGCGGCCTCGGCGAGCCAGTAGTTCATCTGGAGGTTGATGTTGGTGTGGTAGTCCGCCGACCAGGGCGGGGTGGTGCTGTTGTTCCACACACCCTGGAGGTTCGCGGGCAGCGAACCCGCGCGGGACGAGGCGATGAGGAGGTAGCGCCCGTACTGGAAGAAGAGGGCTTCGAGGGCGCGGTCGGCCGCGCTCGCACCTGCCCCGTACCCCTTGAGCAGCCGGTCGGTCGGGACGTCAGCGGGTGCGCTCTGGCCGATGTCGAGGGCGACCCGGCCGAACAGGTCGCCGTGGTCGCGCAGGTGGCGGGCCCGGAGCGCGCCGTGGCCCTTGGCGATGGCCTGGTCGACGGTGCGGGTGACGAGGGCGTGCGGGTCGTCGCCGCGATAGTCGGGGTAGATGTCGGCGTAGTCGGTTCCCGCGGCGAGCGCGAACCAGACGTGGTCGGCTCCGGTGACGGTGATGCTGCCGTCCGCGTTGGCGGTGCGCATGCCGCCCTGGTGCACGACGCGCACCTGCGCCTCGAACTTCAGCCCGTTGTCGGCGAGTTCACCGCGTACGGACATCCGGTCACCGTCCGCCTTCGCAGTGAAGTCGGCGCGGGGCGAGGTGTAACGCAGAGTGCAGGTGACGCTCGCGGGGCGGTCGGCGGTGAGGCTCCCGACGAGCACGCCGCCGGGATGGGAGGCGAAGAACTCCCGCTCGTGGCGCACCTTTTGGTGGATGTACGTGACGGTCGCGAGGCCCTTGCGGAGATCGAGGGCGCGGCGGTACGTGACGTCGGGCGTGTCCGGGGCGCCCGGCATGTCGAGGTGCAGATCGCCGAAGGTCTGGTGGGCGCCGTAGCCGCGGCGGGACTGGCCGAGGTCGGCGGCGACCGCGTCGGGGGAGAGCCCGCCCTTCTCGTCCAGCTCCTTGCGTACCGCGTCGAGTGCGCCGGGTCTGGCCTCACGCCAGTTGCCGTGGTCGTAGCCCTCGCGGGAGCCGGGGCCGCCGGTCCACAGAGTCTTCTCGTTGAACTGGAGCCGTTCGGAGACGAGGGTGCCGAAGACCATGGCGCCGAGTGCGCCATTGCCGATGGGGAGGGCCTCGCGCTCCCAGTCGGCGGCGGGCTTCGCATACCAGAGCAGCGATTCATCGGATGTGTCGCGCCCGTAATGTCGCCCCTCGGCCGCAGCCGCGGCATCGGCGAGAGGACCTCCGCCCGCCGCCAGAAGGGCTGCTCCGCCTACGGCGGACTTCATCGTGGTTCTTCGCGAGATCCCGGGAGTCATGACCGGTCACGTTAAAAGTCCGATGACTGGCCTGGCAAGGCGCATGACAAAACCCACCCCTCCGACAGAAGGGGTGGGTACGTGGCCCGCGGTCGTGCCGGGTGTGTCAGCCCTGCTGGAAGAGCTCCGCGGGCAGCGGCTTCAGGAGGGCGTACAGATCGTCGGTGATGGGCCGGTCCCAGGCGGCGATGGTGACCAGGACGCCGTCGCTGCGGTCGAACTGCACGCAGGAGATACGGCTTTCTGAGAGCTTGAGGCGGCGCACGATGAGGAGGTTGTCGCCCTGCATCACCGGCATGTCCTCGGTGGTGACGACGGTGACCTCCTCGTCGTTCTCCAGCGCGAGCAGCAGCTGGGCGACCTCGAAGGGCACCTCGTCGTCGGCGATCTCGCGCGCCGGGGAGCCCTCGGGCAGATTGCCGATGATCATCGCGGGGCCGCGCCCGCCGAAGAGGTCGTAGCGCAGGAAGACGCCCTGGCAGCTGCCGTCGGGGGCGGGCAGCAGGCCCGCGCCGAGGTTGCCGGGCCAGTCACCCGGGTCCATGGCGAGGACATCGAAGTCCGGGCCAGCGGGAGTGGCGGAGCTGCGGCGGCGGAGGAAGGACATGCGCCAATGGTACGTGGCCCGCGGCGCTTGTCGGCGCGGGGGCGGCGCCGGTCCGCGCGGGGCGGCGGGAGGGCGGGCCGGTGTTCAGCGCGAGGTCAGCGGGGGTGATGGGGCGCGAGCGAGGCGGCGGGACCAGAGTGGTCCGTTCCCCCCTTTCCGGTAGGCGGCGTGCCACGGCGGGCCGCCGGCCGGGTCGGCGGCGACGCGGCCGGGCGACGGGGCCCGGCCCTTCGTCGCGGGGGCGCTGAGCAGTTCGGAGCCGATGATCCTGTCCGGCACGTCCTGGCAGGTCTCTGAACTCTTCGGCATGGGCGGGCAGTTCCTCAAGCGACAGGCGACGACGCGACGAGCGCGCCTCGGGGCTCGGGGCTCGGGGCCCGCCGGGAGCTGATTCCGCCGCAGCGGTGCGGTTGGCTACCGTCGTCCACTCCGACGAAGGGACCCTCACGTGACGCCCGGCACCGAGAACGTACTCAACTACTGGCACGGCGGCCTGAGCGACGTCCCCGACGAGGTGTGGCACCACCCGTCCCTGGAGGTCCTGCTCCTCCCCGACAACGCGCTCACGCGGCTCCCCGCCCGGATCGGCACCTTGGCGTCCCTGCACACGCTGGACCTCGGCCACAACCACCTGACCGAGCTACCGCCGGAGCTCGGCGACCTGACGGACCTCAGCCGCTTCCTCTACGTCCACGACAACCGCCTCACGTCACTTCCGGACACCCTGGGCAACCTGAAGCGGCTGACCTACCTCAACGTGGGCGAGAACCGGCTGACGGCGCTGCCGGACACGCTGGGTTCACTCGGCGCCCTCGTCGAACTGCGCGCCCAGCACAATCGGCTGGCCTCGGTCCCTTCATCGCTCGGCGGCCTCACAGCCCTGCGTGAACTGTGGCTGCGCGGCAACCGCCTCACGTCGCTCCCCGCATCGCTCGGCCGCCTCGGCGCACTCCGCGAACTGGAGCTGCGCGAGAACGAGTTCGCGACGGTGCCGGATGCCCTGCGTGAGCTGCCCCTGCTGCGGAGGCTCGATCTGCGGGCGAACCGCCTGCGGGAGCTCCCGCCGTGGATCGGCGACCTGCCCGCCCTTGAGAAGCTCGACCTGCGCTGGAACGAGGTCGCCGTGCCGGACGAGCTGCTGCGGAGGCTGGAGGGGCGGGGGTGTGTGGTGCTGCGGTGAGGTACGCCGACCGAGCCGCTGGGTGGAGCCTCGCTACCGGTGCTCCGGCGGCACCACACCCACCGCGCCCTTCGCATGCAGCAGCACCGCGTTGGTCACCGATCCCATCAGCCTCCCCAGCGGCATCCGGCTCTGGTGACGCCCCACCACCACGAGCTCCGCCTCCCGCGACGCGTCCACGAGAACCCCCGCCGCGTCCCCCGGCAGGACCTCCTTCTCCACACGCACCTTCGGATTACGCTCCTGGAAGGGCGCGAGCTGCTCGCCCGCGAGCTCCGTGTACTGCGCAGCGGTCGCCGCGTCCGCTTCCGCCGAGGTCACGAAGTCACCGGTGGCCGTGTAGACGAGGACGGGCCCGGGATAGGCGCAGACGACCCGGAGCACCGCGCCCCGCAGCGCCGCTTCCACGAAGGCGAAGCCGATCGTGTCGTCGTGCGGGGAGAGCGGGTCGAGCCCGAGCACCACGCACGGCTCGGCCCCCGCCGTGAGCTCCGCGTCCGGCCTCACCACGACCACCGGGCACGCCGCCTCCCGCGCGCACGCGAGGCCGTTCGAACCGAGCAGCAGACTGGCGAAGCCGCCCCGTCCGCGTGACCCGAGCACCAAGAGCTGCGCCTCGTCGCCGAGCGGTGCGATGTCCCGCCCCGGGGAACCCTCCACGACCTCGACCGTCAGCGGAGGCAGATCAGCCCGTCCCTCCAGGGCCCCACGCATGCGTTCGACCACCGGGTCGGCGTCGGGGCGGTGGTCGATGGTCGGCATGTAAGGGCCGTCGGCCAGCGGCATCGCGTACTGCCGCACATGCACGATCCGCAGCGGCGCGTTCCGCAGCCGGGCGGCCGTCAGTGCCCATTCCAGGGCGTGGTCGCTGCCGGCCGACCCGTCGACGGCCACCACGACAGGTGCGTCGCGGGCCGGGGCGGGCGCGGCCGGGGCGGGTTCAACGGGCGCGTCGTCACTCATGGCTTCCTCGTCTCCGGCGCAAGGCCAAGGTCGGCCGGCCCCGCTTCCGGCGCCGCCCCGTGCGGGAGGCGGGCCGGAGGCGGAGTCCGAAGTCACCAGGTCAGCACGGCGCGAGCCGCTAGCGGCCGCGACAGCCGGAGACGAGGGCCCACAACGCCCCACACGGCCTACGTCAGATCGAACTCCCCCGCACGCGCGCCGTGCACGAACGCTCCCCACTCCGCCGGAGTGAAGATGAGGGACGGGCTCTCGGGGCGGCCTGCGTTGCGCATCGCGATGAAGCCTTCGACAAAGGCGATCTCCACATCACCCCGCCCCTCGCTGCTCGATTGCCAGTCCGCTGTGCTGAGGTCGAGCTCCGGCTTGTCCCAGCCCGCGAGCGGGCGCTGCTGACCTGCGAGCGGATGCTGCTGAATGGTGCCTTCGGCCACGTCCGTGCTCCTCCCGATGCGTCGTCCGCCCGCCAGCCTAGCTTTCGCTTCCTGTGCCGGACAGGCCGCGGAAGGAGGACGGCGGCCTGTCCGGCACGACACACCCGTCACGTTGTGGGCGGCTCCGCGCCGACCAGCCACATGGAGAAGAACTGCGAGCCGCCTCCGTAGGCGTGTCCGAGCGCCCTGCGGGCCCCGTCGATCTGGTGCTCGCCTGCCTGGCCGCGCACCTGAAGTGCCGCCTCGGCGAAGCGGATCATGCCCGAGGCGCCGATGGGATTGGTGGACAGGACGCCGCCCGACATGTTGACGGGCAGATCGCCGTCCAGCTCCGTCACCCCGGACTCGGTCAGTTTCCAGCCCTCGCCCTCCTCGGCGAAGCCCAGGTTCTCCAGCCACATCGGTTCGTACCAGGAGAACGGCACGTACATCTCGACGGCGTCGATCTCGCGCCGCGGGTCCGTGACTCCCGCCTGCCGGTAGACGTCGGCGGCGCAGTCCTTGCCCGCCTGCGGCGACACGAAGTCCTTGCCCGCGAAGAGGGTCGGCTCGCTGCGCATCGCGCCGCCGTGCATCCAGGCGGGCGGCCGGGGCGAACGGGCCGCGCCCGTACGGTCGGTGAGGATCATCGCGCAGGCCCCGTCGGAGGACGGGCAGGTCTCGGAGTAGCGGATCGGGTCCCAGAGCATGGGCGATGCCTGGACCTTCTCCAGGGTGATGTCCTGCTCGTGCAGGTGGGCGTAGGGGTTCTTGAGAGCGTTGCGGCGGTCCTTGTAGGCGACGAGCGAGCCGACCGTGTCGGGGGCGCCGGTGCGCCGCATGTACGCGCGCACGTGCGGGGCGAAGAAGCCGCCCGCGCCCGCGAGGAGCGGCTGCTGGAAGGGGATGGGCAGGGAGAGCCCCCACATCGCGTTGGATTCCGACTGCTTTTCGAAGGCGAGGGTCAGTACGGTGCCGTGGACGCGGCCCGCGACCAGGTTCGCGGCGACCAGCGCGGTGGACCCGCCGACGGAGCCGGCCGTGTGGACGCGCAGCATCGGTTTGCCCACGGCGCCGAGCGCGTCGGCGAGGTACAGCTCGGGCATCATGACGCCCTCGAAGAAGTCCGGGGCCTTGCCGATGACGACCGCGTCGATGTCCGCCCAGGTCAACTCCGCGTCGTTCAGGGCGGCTTGGGCGGCCTCGCGGACGAGGCCCGCGATCGAGACGTCACGCCGGGCGGCGACGTGCTTGGTCTGGCCGATCCCGACGACGGCCACGGGCTCCTTGCCCACCCCGCTCACCCCACTCATGACGGCTCTCCTTCGAGGACGGCGACCAGGTTCTGCTGCAGGCAGGGTCCGGATGTGGCGTGCGCGAGGGCCCGGTCCGACTCGCCCCGGTGGATGCGGGCGGCGGCCTCACCGAGCCGGATCAGACCGGCGGCCATCATGGGGTTCGCGGCAAGCGCGCCCCCGGACGGGTTCACCGAGACGTCGTCGCCCAATTTCAGCGCCTTGCGCAGGACGACCTCCTGGGAGGTGAACGGCGCGTGCAACTCGGCGGTGTCCACAGGCCGTTCGAAGGCACCGGCCCGCTCGGCGGCGAGGCGGCTCGACGGCGAGTCGGTGAGGTCGCGTACGCCGAGGCTGTGCGCCTCGACACGGTGGTCGATGCCGCGGATCCACGCGGGCCGCTCGCAGAGCTCGCGGGCCCGGTCCCCTGCGGCGAGGATCACGGCGGCGGCGCCGTCCCCGATGGGCGGGCAGTCGCCGGTACGCAGAGGACGTACGACGTAGTCGCCCTGGGGCACCGAACCCCGCAGCTGCGCATGGGAGTTGGCGGCCGCGTCCTGTCGGCTGCGCGACGCCACCCCGGCGAGCGCGGGCTCGTCGGTGTCCCCCGCGTCGATCAGGGCCTGTGCCTGGAGGGCGGCGAGGGCGACCGAGTCCGGCCACAGGGGCGCCACGTAGTACGGGTCGAGCTGCCGGGTCAGCACGTCACGCACGGATCCGGGGGACGACTTGCCGTAGGAGTACACGAGCGCGGTGTCGGCCTCACCGGTGAGCAGCTTGGTCCACGCCTCGTACAGCGCCCAGGCGCCGTCCATCTCG
The DNA here is from genome assembly GCF_053610745.1 of Streptomyces sp. NPDC054866. Classification (NCBI taxonomy): domain Bacteria; kingdom Bacillati; phylum Actinomycetota; class Actinomycetes; order Kitasatosporales; family Streptomycetaceae; genus Streptomyces; species Streptomyces sp. NPDC054866. The sequence continues at coordinate 635,364 of NZ_JBSGZA010000004.1, read as the reverse complement.
ACGTGCGACTCGGAGATCGGCGGCCAGGCACCGACCCCGTCGAGCGCCATCGTGAAGGAGAAGGCACGTCCGGCCAGATAGTCCGAGGACCCGGAGCAGGTGAAGCCGATGTCGCTGGTCTTCAAGCCGGTGGCGGCGAGGACCTGGTGCAGGACCGGCATGAGCATCTCCACCTCGGAGAGCTCGTCGGTGGAGCGCAGGTGGTCGGTCTGCCCGAAGGCCACGATGGCGACGTCCCGGACGGGCCGCATCACGGACGGCTTCGCGGACGGCATCTACACCAGCTCCTTGTACGTGTCGTAGTCGGCGTCCGGCTCGCCCGTGGGCCGGTAGTGGTCGGGGAAGCGGGCGCCCTCGGTCCACACCGGCTCGACACGCAGCCCCATCCTCACCTGGTCGTACGGGATGCCCGCGATGCGGGCGTGGAGGGCGAGGTCGGCGCCGTCGAGGGCGATGTGGGCGTAGACGTAGGGCACTTCGATGTCGAGGTTCTTCGCCTTGATGTTGACGATGCAGTACGTGGTGACGGTGCCGCGGGGCCCGACCTCGACCCGCTCGGTCGTGGCGACGCCGCAGGTGGGGCAGGCGCCGCGGGGCGGTACGTAGACCTTGTGGCAGGAGGGGCAGCGCTCGCCGACGGTCTTCCGGTCGGAGAGCGCCTTGATGTAGGCGGTCTGCGCGCGGCCCGGCGCGTAGGTGTAGTCGAGGCGCGCGGCGGCGACGATGCCGGTGACGGGGTCGCTGAACTCCCCGTCGTGCGGGGCCGGTTCGCCGCCTGTCGGGCCCTCGTACGGCTCGAAGCAGGCGATGTCCGTGATGGCGCCGGTGCGTTCGGCGGCCCAGCGGATCCGGACGCGCATGCCGGTCCTGACCGAGTCGGGGCCCGGCGCGTCCAGGGCGTGCAGCAGGGCGGTGTCGGCGCCGTCGAGCTTCACCAGGACCCAGGCGAAGGGCCCGTCGAGGGGCTGGCCCCTGCGCGGTTCGTGGTTCCAGGCCCAGGTGGTGACGGTGCCGGTGGCGGCGACCTCGACCAGGTCGCGTATCTCGTCGGCGGTGACGGGGTCGTACTCGACGGGCGGGACGAGGGTGCGCCCATCGGTGGTCTTCACGCCGAGGACGGTGCGCTCGCGCAGCCCGGTGAGGAAGGCGCTCTGCACGGGCCCGAGGGACCGGGTGAAGGGAAACTCGACGATGAGAGGCGCACGCAGCACTTCGGGGGAGGGAGCGGATGCCATGAGCAGAACTCCGTTTCTAGTGATGAGAGCGGAGGGTGGGCGCCCCGTCAGGGGGCGCCCCCGAAGGGGCGCGGGGAACTGCGCGACCAGCCACGACGAACCCGCAGCCGAAAACGGGCCTACGCGCGCCGGAACGCCGGGGGCCGTTTCTCCGCAAAGGCTCTGGAGCCCTCCTTCGCATCGGCGGTGTCGAAGATCGGCCACCCCCGCTTCAACTCCGCCGCGAGCCCGTCCGCCTCGGACATCTCGGCGGCCTCGTACACGGACGCCTTCACCGCCTCCACGGCGAGTGGCCCGCACGCGTTGATCTGCTCGGCGATGACGAGCGCCTTCTCCAGCGCGGTGCCGTCCGGGACGACGTGCCCGATGAGACCGATGGACGCGGCCTCGGTGGCCGAGTAGGGCCGCCCGGTCAGCAGCATCTCCAGGGCATGCGTACGGGGAATCTGCCGGGGCAGTCGCACGGTCGAGCCGCCGATCGGGAAGAGGCCGCGCTTGACCTCGAAGAGCCCGAACGTCGCGGACTCGCCCGCGACGCGGATGTCCGTGCCCTGGAGGATCTCCGTGCCGCCCGCGACGCAGTACCCCTCGACCGCGGCGATGACCGGTTTGCGGGGGCGGTGGTGGCGCAGCATCGCCTTCCAGTGCAGATCGGGGTCGGCTTTCATCCGGTCCCGGTACTGCTCACCGTCCATGCCGTTGCCCGCGAGGGCCTTGAGGTCCATGCCGGCACAGAAGGCGCCGCCCGCTCCGGTGAGCACGACGGAGCGGATCGCGTCGTCCTCGTCGGCGGCCAGCCATCCGTCGTAGAGGCCCACCAGCATCGGCAGCGAGAGTGCGTTCTTCGCCTCCGGCCGGTTGAGCGTGAGTATCAGTGTGGCGCCTTCGCGCCGCACAGCCAGATGTTCCGTCCCACCCATAGCCGTGCTCCCTCTGCTGTCGGCTTCGGACCTGGAACAGGTTGCAGTAGGCGGGGAGCCAGTTCAATAGTTTTCTGACAGTCAGTCAGATTTCTTGAACGAGGACCCTTCCCACTTGTGGGTGCCTCTGCTCTGATGACCGCCAGAAGAGATGACGCCGGGGTCAGGAGGAGCGGTGGAGTACAACCTTGCCGACCTGTTCGAGTCGGTCGTCGACGTGGTCCCCGACCGCGAGGCGCTCGTGTACATCGATCACCCCGGCACCGGGGCGGAACGCAGGCTGACGTACGCCGAGCTCGACCGGGCCGCCAATCGCATCGCGCACCACCTGATCGACAGTGGCCTGAAGCCCGGCGAGCATCTGGGGCTGCACCTCTACAACGGCGTCGAGTACCTCCAGACCGTGCTCGCCTGCCTCAAGGCACGCCTGGTACCGGTCAACGTCAACTACCGCTACGTGGAAGAGGAGTTGGTCTACCTCTACCGCGACGCCGACCTCGCCGCGCTCGTCTTCGACGCGGAGTTCACCGAGCGGGTCGCGGCGGCGCTGCCGCGCACGGAGAAGCTGCGGCATCTGGTGCGGGTGGGGACACCGCCCGTGGACGCCCCCGCGCTCGACGTGGTGGCCTTCACCGAGGCGGAGGCGGCGGGTTCGCAGGAGCGCGGCTTCGGGCCGCGCTCGGCCGATGACCTCTTCATCATCTACACCGGCGGCACCACCGGCATGCCCAAGGGTGTCATGTGGCGCCAGGAGGACCTGTTCTTCGCCGGGCTCTTCGGCGGTGAGCCCGCGGGCGAGCCGGTGAAGCGGCCCGAGGAGCTGGCGGAGCGCGTCGCGGCGGGCGGCCCCGGCCTCACGTTCTTCCCCGCTCCCCCGCTGATGCACGGCACCTCGACGCTGACGTCGTTCATCGCCTTCAACTACGGCCAGCGGGTGGCCATTCACCGCAAGTACGTCCCTGAAGAGGTGCTCCGCACGATCGAGCGGGAGAAGGTCTCCAGCGTGTCGCTGGTCGGCGACGCGATGCTCAGGCCGCTCATCGACGCCTTGCTCGGCCCGCTCAAGGGTACGGACCTGTCGTCCCTCTTCAGCGTCTCCTCCTCCGGGGCGATCATGTCCGAGACGGTCCGGGCCCAGTTCCAGGAACTGGCCCCGAACGTCCTGCTCCTGAACAACTTCGGCTCATCGGAGTCCGGTTCCAACGGCAAGGCGACGGACGACTCGGGCCCGGAGAAGGGCTTCCGCCTGGAGGTCAACGAACGTACCCAGGTGGTGGACCTGGTCACGCACGAGCCGGTGCCGGTCGGCGTACCGGGCCGCCTGGCCCAGCGCGGCCATGTGCCGCTCGGCTACTACAACGACCCGGTGAAGACCGCCGAGACCTTCTTCCAGAAGGGCGACGAACGCTGGGTGCTGCTCGGCGACATGGCGACGGTCGACGAGGGCGGCATAGTCACCGTCCTGGGCCGGGGCTCGCAGTGCATCAACACCGGTGGCGAGAAGGTGTATCCGGAGGAGGTCGAGCAGGCGCTCAAATCGCATCCGGACGTGTACGACGCGCTGGTCGCCGGAGTCCCTGACGAACGCTGGGGCAACCGCGTGGCAGCGGTCGTCCAACTGCGGGAGGGAGCCCCCGCGTTGGACCTCGAAGCCATCCAGACCCACTGCCGCGCCCGCCTCGCCGGCTACAAGATCCCGCGGGCGGTGGTCTTCACCACGGAGATCCAACGCTCTCCCAGCGGCAAGGCGGACTACAGGTGGGCGAAGTCGGTGGCGGCGGGGGCGGCGGGGTAGTCGGGCGGCGCGAGCGCCGTCCGCCACGCAACCGCCTTCCCACCCCACCGAAGTCGCTGCGGGGCAATCGGGTGGGTGGGCGGGAAAAAATCCGCCGCGAAGCGGCGGCCCGGAAGAGAATCAACCCGCACAGACAGACGGAAGCGCCCGCCACAGTCACAGCCACGGCCCCGGCGGCGAGCAGACGCCCCACGGACGAAGTGAACGCACAGTGACTCCCCTGGTAGCCCTAGTCCTGCGCGAGGAAGCCTGCCACGCGCCGCGCGAACCACTCCGGGTCGTCCAGCCACGGGAAATGCCCACCGCCCGGCTGCACTTGACGCACTCCGCCAGGGAAGAACCCGGCGAACTCCTCCGCGTGCGCGGGGTTCGGAGCCCCGTCGTACTCCCCCGCGAGGACGAGCACGGGAGCGATCAGCTCAGCCAGCGCCGCACGCGTCGCGGGCGGGTCGAAAGCCCCGTCGCCGTAGAACGCGGCGGCAGCCTCCGCGTTCTTCTCCCGCGCGCTCGCCGCCTGGTGCGCCCGCGCCGCGTCGTCCCAGCGCCCGTAGGCGAGGGGGACGATCGCGTCCCACACCTCACGGGGGTCACGTCCGGCTTCGATCTCCTTCAGCGCGGCCTCGGCCGCCGGGTACCACGGCTCGTCCTTGTGCGCCCGCGCGGCGTCAAGGTGGTCCCGAGCGCCCAGCGTGAGACCGAGCGACTGCGTGGCCGGGGTGATCAGGACGAGGCTGCGGATCCGCTTCGGGTGGCGTGCCGCGTACAGCGTGGCGATGTTGCCTGCCGCCGAGTGGCCGAGCAGGTCGACCTCGTCGAACCCCAGGTGCTCGCGCAGCGCCTCGACGTCGTCCACGAGCCGGTCGCAGCGGTACGTGGCCGGGTCGGCCGGCAGCGCGGAGTCGCCCGTACCGCGCAGGTCGAGCAGGATCAGACGGCGGTGCGCCGTCAGGCCGCCGAGATCGCCGAAGTAGGCGGAGGCCCGCATGGGGCCGCCCGGCACGCACAGCAGCGGCTCGCCCTCCCCCTTCTCGTGGTAGGCGAGTTCGGTCCCGTCGTACGCGGTGAAGGTCGGCATGGGGGTGATCATCACATCTCACGCCGCATCCGGACAATGCCGTTCGGCCGCAGCGCCCCAGCTCAAGACCGTCCTGCCCAATAGCTCAAGGCCGCCCTGCGCGATCTCTTGACGGCCGCCTCCGGGGCTGGATTACTGACCTTGACGGAAGATCCACGACCGAATGATCGGTCGCCCGTTTGGGACGGGAGAAACTCCATATGACGGCCATGCTGGACGCGGCGGAGCGCCTCGGGCGCGAGGAGCTCGAAGCGCTGCAGCTGGAGCGCATGCAGGACACCTTGCTGCACGCGTACGAGAACGTGCCCTTCTACCGGGCGGCGTTCGACAAGGCGGGCCTGCGCCCCGACGACTGCCGCGCACTCTCCGATCTGGCCCGCTTCCCGTTCACGGCCAAGACCGACCTGCGGGACAACTACCCCTTCGGGATGTTCGCGGTCGAGCAGTCCGAGGTGCGGCGCCTGCACGCGTCCAGCGGAACCACGGGCCGGCCCACGGTCGTCGGCTACACCGAGCAGGACCTGTCGATGTGGGCGGACGTCGTCGCCCGCTCGATCCGCGCGGCGGGCGGCCGCCCCGGACACAAGGTCCATGTGGCGTACGGATACGGCCTGTTCACGGGCGGACTCGGCGCGCACTACGGCGCCGAGCGGCTCGGCTGTACGGTCATTCCCGCGTCCGGCGGCATGACGGCACGTCAGGTCCAGCTGATCCAGGACTTCCGCCCCGAGATCATCATGGTCACGCCCTCCTACATGCTGACGCTCCTTGAGGAGTTCGAGCGTCAGGGCGTCGATCCGCGTACGACGTCCCTCAAGGTCGGCATCTTCGGAGCCGAGCCGTGGACGGAGGAGATGCGCCGCGAGATCGAGGAGCGGTTCGCGATCGACGCGGTCGACATATACGGGCTCTCGGAGGTCATCGGCCCCGGTGTCGCCCAGGAGTGCGTGGAGACCAAGGACGGTCTGCACATCTGGGAGGACCACTTCTATCCGGAGGTGGTGGATCCGATCACCGGTGAGGTGCTTCCGGACGGCGAGCGCGGTGAGCTGGTCTTCACGTCCCTCACCAAGGAGGCCATGCCCGTCATCCGTTACCGCACCCGCGACCTGACCCGCCTCCTGCCCGGCACCGCGCGGACGTTCCGCCGTATGGAGAAGGTCACGGGCCGGTCGGACGACATGGTGATCCTGCGCGGCGTGAACCTCTTCCCCACGCAGGTGGAGGAGATCGTGCTGCGGACACCGGGCGTCGCCCCGCACTTCCAGCTGCGTCTGACCCGCGAGGGCCGCATGGACGCGCTGACGGTCCGTGCCGAGTCCCGCGCGGACACGACTCCCGAGCGGCGCGAGGCGGCGGCGCGGGAGATCGCGTCAGCGGTGAAGGACGGCATCGGCGTCTCGGTGGCGGTCGAGATCGTCGATCCGGAGACGATCGAGCGGTCGGTGGGGAAGTTCAAGCGGATCGTGGACCTGAGAAACACCTAGGGCTACGACGCGCTGAAGCGGTCCCGCAGCTCCCGCTTGAGGATCTTCCCGCTCGCGTTGCGCGGCAGCTCGTCCACGAAGAGGACCCGTTTGGGCGCCTTGAAGTGGGCGAGCTTCTCGCGTGCGTGGTCGATGAGTTCGGCTTCGCTCACCTCTCCGTTGCGTACGACGACGGCGGTGACCGCCTCGATCCAGCGCTCGTCCGGGAGCCCGATCACGGCTGTCTCCGCGACCCGCTCGTGGGTGTAGAGCGCGTCCTCCACCTGGCGCGAGGCGACGAGGACGCCGCCGGAGTTGATGACGTCCTTCACCCGGTCGACGACCGTGAAGTAGCCCTCTTCGTCCCGCACGGCGAGGTCCCCGGAGTGGAACCACCCGTCACGGAACGCCTCCTTGGTCTCCTCGGGCTTGTCCCAGTAGCCCTCGCACAACTGCGGTGAGCGGTAGACGACTTCGCCCTGGGTGCCGTCGGGCACCTCGGCGCCGCGCTCGTCCACGACCTGCGCCTCGACGAACAGGACGGGCCGCCCGCAGGAGTCCATCCGCCCCTCGTGTTCGTCGGGCCCGAGGACCGTGGCGAGCGGGCCGATCTCGCTCTGCCCGAAGCAGTTGTAGAAGCCGAGCGACGGCAGCCGTTCGCGCAGCCGCTCCAGGACGGGGACGGGCATGATCGACGCCCCGTAGTAGGCCTTGCGCAGGGCGCCGAGGTCGCGGGTGGCGAAGCCGGGGTGGTTCGACAGGCCGATCCACACGGTGGGCGGCGCGAAGAGACTGTCGGCGCGGCCGGCCTCGACCAGATCGAAGATCCGCTCGGCGTCGGGCGCGTCGAGGATGGTGTTCTCGGCGCCCACCGCGAGGTACGGCAGCAGGAAGACGTGCATCTGCGCCGAGTGGTAGAGCGGCAGCGAGTGGACGGGCTTGTCCGTCTCCTTCAGGTCGAGGGCCGTGATGGCGCTGACGTATTCGTGTACGAGGGCGCGGTGCGTCATCATCGCGCCCTTGGGGAGCGCGGTGGTGCCGGAGGTGTAGAGCAGCTGAGCCAAGTCTTCCGCGCCGGGTTCCTCCCCGTCGTACGCCGGTGCGGCAGTGAGCCGCGTGAGCAGTGAGTCATCGGCGTCGCGGAGGGCGAGGACGCGTACGTCGCCGGGCAGGCGCGGGGCGATATCCGGGTCGGCGAGGACCAGGGAACTGCCCGACTGGCCGACGATGTACGCCAGGTCGTCGCCGACGAGGTTCTGGTTGACCGGCACATGGACGAGGCCCGCCCGCGAGCAGGCCAGGAAGCCGATGAGGTAGGCGTCCGAGTTGTGGGCGTAGGCACCGACGCGGTCACCGTGGCCGAGGCCCGTATCGCGCAGCACATGGGCGGCACGCGACACGGCCGTGTCCAGTTCCGCGTACGTCCAGACCCGTTCCCCGTAGCGCAGAGCCACTCGCCCCGGCACGCGCCGCGCGCTGCGTCGAAGGACCCCATCGACCGTATTGCTGCGTACACCCGTCATGGCGTGATCCTGTGCCGCGCGCGTCACGGCGGTCAAGGCTCCGGACGGGTCGCGAACCCGGCCGGTTCCGGTACTCGATCAAGTGACATACCGATTGGTACGCTCAACCGCCCCTTCCCCGACCCGCGTTGGGAGGCAGTATGCGTATCCGCTCGAGACGCCTGACGGCCCTCGGCATCAGCCTGTTGACCGCCACGGCCCTTCTGCCCTCGTCCGCCGCCACCGCCGGTGCGGCGGACGCGCGCGAGGACCGCCCGTCGGGCGGCGGCCTGTCCGCGACCGTCCGCTACACCCAGTACGGCATTCCGCACATTCTCGCCAAGGACTACGAGAACCTCGGCTTCGGCACCGGCTGGGCGCAGGCCGCCGACCAGGTGTGCACCCTCGCCGAGGGATATGTGACCGTGCGCGGGGAGCGGTCACGCTACTTCGGCCCTGACGGCAAGCCCGACGGCTCGCTGTCCTCGGCGACCACCAACCTCTCCAGCGACCTCTACTTCGGCGGTGTCCGCGACACGCGCACGGTGGAGAAGCTCCTCAAGCAGCCCGCCCCGGCGGGCCCGAGCGCCACGACGAAGAAGCTGATGCACGGCTTCGCGGCGGGCTACAACGCCTGGCTCAAGCAGAACCGCGTGACGGACCCCGCGTGCAAGGGCGCCAAGTGGCTGCGCCCGATCAGCTCCCTGGATGTGGCCAGGCAGGGCTTCGCCGTCCAGGTCCTCGGTGGTCAGGGACGCGGCATCGACGGCATCACCGCCGCGCAGCCGCCGAGTTCGACGGCCCCGGACCGTGCGGCCGACCCCGAGCGCACCGCGAAGGCGGCGCGCAAGCTCTTCTCGGCCGACGAGGCCGTCATGGGGTCCAACGCCGTCGCGTTCAGCGGGAGGACCACCGCGAACGGCAAGGGTCTGCTGCTCGGCAATCCGCACTACCCCTGGCAGGGCGGCCGGCGCTTCTGGCAGTCGCAGCAGACCATCCCCGGTGAGCTGAACGTCTCGGGCGGTTCGCTGCTCGGCACGAGCGTCGTCAACATCGGCTTCAACGGCGACGTGGCGTGGAGCCACACGGTGGCGACCGGCGTGACCCTCAATCTGCATCAGCTCACGCTGGATCCCGCCGATCCGACCACCTATCTGGTGGACGGCAAGCGGGAGAAGATGACGAAGCGGACGGTCGAAGTGCCGGTCAAGGACGGCGCTCCGGTGACCCGCACCCAGTGGTGGACCCGGTACGGCCCGGTCACCACCGGTCTCGGCACTCAGCTTCCGCTGCCCTGGTCGGCGAAGACGGCGTACGCCCTGAACGACCCCAACGCCACGAACATGCGCGGCAGCGACACCAACCTGGGCTTCGGCAAGGCCCGCTCCACCGAAGGCGTGTTGAAGGCGCTGCGCGACACGCAGGGGCTGCCCTGGGTCAACACCGTGGCCGCCGACCGCAAGGGCCACTCGCTCCTCACCCAGTCGCAGGTGCTGCCCCGCATCACCGACGATCTCGCCCAGCGCTGCTCCACGGACCTGGGCAAGGTGACGTATCCGGCGTCGGGCGTGGCCGTGCTCGACGGTTCGCGCGGTGACTGCGCCCTCGGCTCGGACAAGGACGCGCTCCAGCCAGGCGTCTTCGGCCCGTCGAAGATGCCCACGCTCAAGGACGCCCCGTACGCGGAGAACTCGAACGACAGCGCCTGGCTGACCAACGCCGACCGGCCGATCACGGGCTACGAGCGGGTCTTCGGGACGATCGGCACGCAGCGCTCCATGCGGACGCGCGGCGCCATCGAGGACGTCGCGGCGATGGCGAAGCAGGGCGGTCTGACGGTCAAGGACCTCCAGGAGCAGCAGTTCGCGAACCGCGCCCCGGCGGGCGACCTGGCCGCCGACGACGCGGCGCGTGCGTGTGCCGCGCTGCCCGGTGGGACCGCAACGGGCAGTGACGGCAAGGCGATTGACGTACGCAAGGCCTGTGCTGCGCTCAAGGCCTGGGACCACAGCATGAACACGGACAGCAAGGGCGCCCTGCTCTTCGACCGGTTCTGGCGCAAGCTGGTCGCCGCCGTGCCGAACGCCCAGCTGTGGAAGGTGCCGTTCTCCGCCGCCGACCCGGTGCGCACGCCGAACACCCTCAACACGGCCGCGCCCGGCTTCGCGACGGCGCTCGCCGACGCGGTGGCCGAGCTGAGCGGGGCGGGCATCGCGCTCGACGCGCCGCTGGGCAGGAACCAGTTCGTCGTACGCGGCTCGGAGCGGCTGCCGGTCCACGGCGGCACGGAGTCGGTCGGCGTGTGGAACAAGGTCGAGCCGGTCTGGGATGCGAAGGGCGGCGGCTACACCGAGGTAGCGCACGGTTCGAGCCACATCCAGGCGGTCGGCTGGGGCAAGGGCCGCTGCCCGGAGGCGCGCACGCTCCTCACCTACTCGCAGTCGTCGAACCCGAACTCGCCGCACTACAGCGATCAGACGCGGCTGTACGCCGATGAGCGCTGGGTGACGTCGCGGTTCTGCGAGAAGGACATCCTGCGCGATCCGAAGCTGAAGGTGGTGAAGGTGCGCGAGCACCGCTGAGGGCGCGCTGTACCAACTGGGGCCGGGTCACGCCGCGTTGAAGTCGACGCGGAGTGGCCCGGCTTCATGCTGTGCGGGGGATGCTCACTCGTCGGCGAGGCCGTCCTCGTACGCGGCGAGCGTGTCGATGAAGAGCTTCCGTTCGGCGGCCGTCAGCGGCGCGAGGGCCTTGCGCCAGGCGACGGCGCCCCGGCCGAGCCAGCCGTCGATCGCCGCGCGGCGGTCCTCGGCGATGCTGACGATCTTGCGTCGGCGGTCCGCCGCGTCCTCCTGCCGCTCCAGGACGCCCTTACGGCTCAGCTCGCCGACCATCAGGCTCACCGTCGTCGGCGCGACCTCCAGGCGCGCGGCGAGTTCGTTGACGCTCATCGGCCCGTCGAAGAGCAGGTAGGCGAGCAGCGAGAGGTGGCGGGGGGCGAGCGCGAGCGACTGGAGCTCTTCGGGGATCCTGATCCGCTTGACGCGTCCGACCATGCGCGGCATCAGCAGGAGCAGGGTCCGGACGGCGTCGTCGACCTCCGGACCGGCCTCGTCACCCGTTGACACTCGCCACCCTCCTCAATAGCTTTGACCTCAAAGCTACTTCGCTTTCAAAGCAAACGCGCTTGCGCTGCCGATGCTATCGAAAGGGTCCACAGCCATGCCCGAGAAGCAGCCCGCAGACCCCGGACAGCCCTTATCCCCCGCCGAGTTCAACCAGCAGCTCATGGCCGAGTTCCGTGCGAACGGCGGCCGGGTCGGCGGCATGTTCACCGGCGCCCCACTCGTCCTCCTGACCACGACCGGCGCCCGCAGTGGCCGCCCCCGGAGCAACCCCGCCGTGTACGCCCGCGACGGCGAGCGGCTCCTCGTCTTCGCCTCCAACGGCGGCGGGGACAAGAACCCCGACTGGTACCACAACCTCCTGGCCAACCCGCGGCTCACCGTGGAGATCGGCGACGGCGCGGGCGGCATCGACCGCTTCCCGGTCACGGCAGAACCCCTCCACGGCGAGGAACGCGACCGCCAGTTCGCGGCGCAGTGCGAGCGCGACCCGGCGTTCACCGCCTACCAGCAGGGCACGGACCGCACCATCCCCGTCATCGCTCTGCACCGCCTGAGCGCGGCCGATCCCGCCCGGCACCGGGCGATCGCCGACCACTTGGTCGCCGTCCACACCGAACTGCGGGGTGAACTCGCCGAGTTGCGCGAGCAGGCAGCCGCCTACCGCACGACGTCCGACACCCGGCGCAGCCCTGCTCTGTCCCTCGGCGGGCAGCTCGCCCGGCACTGCCTCACCCTCTGCGGCGCGCTCCATGAGCACCACACCAACGAGGACGGCGCCTTCACCGAACTGGAGCGCCAGTTCCCGGAGTTGGCGCCGGGAATCGCCAGGCTCCGCGATGAGCACAAGACGGTCGCACGGACCCTGACCGAACTGGAGGCGCTCCTCGCGGATCCGGACTCCGTCATCGACCTGGAAGCCGAACTCGACCGGCTGGCTTCGGGCCTGGAGGAGCATTTCGCGTACGAGGAGGAACAGTTGCTGCCCGCGCTCTATGGCGACCACGGCGAACTGAGGTAGTCAGGAGGGGACATCTCTCAGGGGAGGACCCATGGTGAAGCCATCCACGTTCCTGGACCGCAAGCTGTCCCGGAGGTTCTCGACGTACGACACCGACGGCGACGGGTTCATCGAGCGTGCGGACTTCGAGACGTCCGTGGCCCGGCTCGGCGAAGCCTTCGGTCACGGTGCGGGCTCCGGGCCCGTGGCCAGGCTGCGGGAGCTGAGCGTCGGGCTGTGGGAGCACCTCGCGCGAGTCGCCGATGCCGACAAGGACGGCAGGATCAGCGAGGCGGAGTACAAGGCCGCCTTCGCGGCCGGGCTTCTCGAGACGCCGAAGTCGTTCGACGAGGGGTACATCCCGTTCCTCGACGCGATCATGGACATCGCCGACGCGGACGGCGACGGCAAACTGACCCGGGAGGAGCAGGTGCGCTGGACCGGTGCTCTGATGAACCTGCCGGAGGCGGACGCGCGGGAGGTCTTCGGCCGCCTCGACAGGAACGCGGACGGCGCCATCGGCCGGGACGAAATCCTCGACGCCATCCGGGAGTTCTACTTCAGCGACGACCCGCACTCCGCCGGCTCCTGGCTGCTCGGACCGCTCGACCCGTCGTGACGGCCAGGGCCGGGCCGTCACGAGGGGCCGGGCAGAGTTTTAGACCACGCGCTCCCTGCCCTCCCAGTACGGCTCCCGCAGCCGTCGCTTGTAGAGCTTGCCGTTCGGGTCGCGTGGCATGACCTCGATGAAGTCGACGCTCTTCGGGCGTTTGTAGCCCGCCAGTTGGCGTTCGCAGTGATCGAGGATGTCGGCGGCCAGGGCGTCGCCCACCGTGTGGCCCTCGGCGACCTCGACGACCGCCTTGACCTGCTCGCCCCATTCGTCGTGCGGGATGCCGAACGCGGCGGCGTCCGCGACGGCGGGGTGGGTGAGCAGTGCGGACTCGATCTCGGCGGGGTAGATGTTGACCCCGCCCGAGATGATCATGTCGATCTTGCGGTCACGGAGATAGAGGTAGCCGTCCTCGTCCAGGAGGCCGAGGTCGCCGACGGTGAAGAAGTCGCCGATGCGGTTCTTCTTCGTCTTGGACTCGTCCTTGTGGTACGAGAATCCGCCGGTGCTCATCTTCATGTAGACGGTGCCGAGTTCACCGGGCGGCAGTCGGTTGCCGTCGTCGTCGAAGACGGCCAGTTCACTGATGGGCCAGGCCTTGCCCACGGTGCCGGGCCGCTTCAGCCAGTCCTGCGCGGTGGCGAAGGCACCGCCGCCCTCGCTGGCCGCGTAGTACTCCTCGACGCACTCGCCCCACCACTCGATCATCGCCCGTTTGACGTGGTCGGGGCAGGGCGCGGCGCCGTGAATGGCGTGGCGCATCGACGACACGTCGTACGCCGCCTTCGTCGCGTCCGGCAGCGCGAGGAGGCGGTGGAACTGGGTCGGGACCATGTGGGTGTGCGTGCACTTGTACGTGTCGATGAGACGGAGCATCTCCTCGGGCGTCCACTTGTCCATCAGGACCAGCGGGTGGCCGATGTGCAGGGCGGCGCCCGCGAACTGGAGGACCGCGGTGTGGTACAGCGGCGAGCAGACGAGGTGCACGTTGTCGTCGAAGGGCTTGACGCCGAAGATGCCGAGGAAGCCGCCGAGGTACGACTCCTCGGGGAGCTTGCCGGACAGCGGGCGCCGGATGCCGCGCGGGCGTCCCGTCGTGCCCGATGTGTAGTTCATGACCCAGCCGAGGGTGCGGCCGTCCGGGGCCGACTCCTTTTGTCCGGTGAGGAGTTCGGCGTAGGGGTGGAAGCCGGGGACATCGCCCACGGAGTACCGGTGCGTGGCCGGGAGCTTCGCCTCGTCGGCGGCGTCGGTCGCCGCCTGCGCGAACCGTTCGTGCGCGATCAGCACCTTCGCGCCGGAGTCGGCGACGATCCAGGCGATCTCGGGTCCGACCAGGTGATGATTGACCGGGACGAGATAGAAACCGGCCTGCGACGCCGCCAGGTACGCGGTGAGGAACTCGACGCCGTTGGGCAGCACGACGGCGAAGGCGTCACCGCGCTCGAGGCCCGCGGCGCGCAGCCCGTGGACGAGTTGGTTGGTCGCCGCGTGCAGGCGTCGCGCGGTCCACTGCTCGCCGTCGGGCGCGGTCAGGACCGTGCGGTCCGGGTCCGCTTCGGCCTGCGCCCAGAAGCCGTTGGGGGGCGTGCTGCCCGGCATGCTGCTCATAAGGACCTCTCCTCCGTCTCTCGTCAGTCGTCAGTCGTCGTCATCTGTCATCTGTCATCTGTCATCTGTCGGCACTCGGCAGTCATCAGTCGCGTCCGGCGATGCGGTTCACACGGTCGATGGCGCGCTCGAAACCGCGGGTCAGGTCGTCGAAGACCGCCTGGACGCTGCGTTCGCTGTTCATCCGGCCGACGATCTGCCCGACGGGCGTGCCGAGCAGCGCCTGGACCTCGTACTTCTGGATGCGTGAGACCGCCTCGGCGACCAGGAGTCCCTGTAGCGGCATGGGGAGTGTGCCGGGCCCGTCCGGGTCGTCCCAGGCGTCGGTCCATTCGGTGCGCAACTGGCGTGCGGGCTTGCCCGTCAGGGCGCGTGAGCGGACCGTGTCGCCCGAGCCCGCCGCCAGGAGCTTCTCGGTGAGCGCCCGCGAGTGCATGTCGGCCTCGGTCGTGGTGAGCCAGAGGGAGCCCAGCCACACGCCTTGCGCGCCGAGAGCGAACGCGGCGGCTATCTGTTCGCCGCTGCCGATGCCGCCCGCCGCGAGCACCGGCAGCGGCGCGACGGCCTCGACGGCCTCCGGTGTCAGGACCATGGAGGCGATCTCGCCGGTGTGGCCGCCCGCCTCGTAGCCCTGCGCGACGACGACGTCGATGCCCGCGTCCGCGTGCTTCCGCGCGTGCCGGGCGCTGCCCGCGAGGGCGGCGACGAGTACGTCGTTCTCGTGGGCGCGCTGGATGACGTCGGCGGGCGGTGAGCCGAGCGCGTTGGCGAGCAGTTTGATCGGGTAGTCGAAGGCGACGTCGAGCTGGTTGCGGGCGACCTGCTCCATCCACCCGGTGATGCGCCAGCCGGAGGCCTCCCCTTCGGCGAGTTCGGGTACGCCGTGCTTGCCGAGGGTGTCCTTGACGAACTGCCGGTGTCCTTCGGGGATCATCGCCTCGACGTCGGCCTCGCTCACCCCCTCGACCTTCTTCGCGGGCATCACGACATCGAGTCCGTAGGGCCGGTCGTCGACATGCTCCTGCATCCAGTCGAGATCCCGGGCCAGCTCGTCGGGCGCCGTGTATCGGACCGCGCCGAGCACACCGAATCCGCCCGCTCTGCTGATGGCGGCCGCCACCGCCGGGAAGGGCGTGAAGCCGAAGATGGCGTGCTCGATCCCCAGTTTCCTGCTCAGATCTGTCTGCATGGGCGCAGGATGCCGCAGCCGTCCGGACGACGGAAGAGATTTTCTGATGCGGTGTCAGATCTTTGCCGGGCGCCCGTGGTTGACAGGGCCGGACACTGACATGAAAGTTTCAGCAGTCTCTTGTGATCCCGAAAGATAATTTCAGCTCAGGAGCGTTTCAGGAGGGGGCACGGTCATGGCCGAGGACAGCGGGGCGACGTCGGACAGAGCGGGTGGCGGAGCGTCTGACAGAGCGGATGGCGGAGCGGCCGACGGTGCGGGTGGCGGGCTGAGCCGTCGCCAACTGGGCGCGCGGGTCGTGGCGTTGGGTGGCGCGCTCGCGCTGGTGCCGTTCCCCGCAGGTCCCGCCGCGGCAGCGGAGTCCGCGAAGGGCGCCGGGCACCCGACGCTGCGGCCCGGCAGCCCCGAGCGCGCCGGACTGCTCGCCGGGCACCTGCGGCAACTGGTCGCCGACGCCGAACAGTTCCTCGGCCCATCCCCCAAGCACCCCTGGTACGCGGGCGCCGTCCTGCTCGCGGGCCGTGGCGGCACGGTCGCCCTGCACCAGCCGATCGGCAAGGCGGTGCGCTACTCGGCGTACGACGAGAAGACCGACACCGGCGTCGAGCTGCCGGCCGACCGGCAGATCCCGATGGCCAAGGACACTGTCTTCGATCTCGCTTCCGTCTCCAAGCTGTTCACGTCGCTGCTCGCGGTGCAGCAGATTGAGCGGGGGAAGCTGGAGCTTGAGGCGAAGGTGGCCTCGTACCTCCCCGATTTCGGGGGCGCGGGCAAGCAGGACATCACCATCCGGCAGCTCCTCACCCACACTTCGGGCTTCCGCGCCTGGATCCCCCTCTTCAAGGAGCCCACGCGCGAGGGTCGGCTGCGCCTCATCTGGAACGAAGCGCCGCTCAACCCGCCCGGCACCAAGTACCTCTACTCGGACCTGAATCTGATCTCGCTCCAACTGGTCCTCGAAGAGATCACGGGTCGTCAGTTGGATGCACTGCTCCACGACGAGATCACTGCTCCACTCGGGATGCACCGCACGCGCTACAACCCGCCCGCGTCCTGGCAGCCGAAGATCGCCGCCACCGAGGACGCCCGCCTGCCGTGGTCGGGCCTGGACCGCGGCATGGTGTGGGGCGAGGTGCACGACGAGAACGCCTTCGGCTTCGGCGGGGTCGCTGGGCACGCCGGGGTCTTCTCCTGCGCCTGGGACCTGGCGATCCTCGGCCGCACGCTGCTCAACGGCGGGGTCTACGGCCGCTCCCGCATCCTCTCCGCCGAGTCCGTGAAGCTGATGTTCACCGACTTCAACACCGACTTCCCCGGCGACGAGCACGGCCTGGGCTTCGAGCTCTACCAGCACTGGTACATGGGCGCGATGGCGACGCCGCGCACCGCGGGCCACACGGGGTTCACCGGCACGTCCCTCGTCCTGGACCCGACGACCGACTCCTTCCTCGTCGTCCTCGGCAACTCGGTTCACCCGGTGCGCAGTTGGCGCTCCGGTTCGGCCCCCAGGGTGGCGGCGGCGAACCACATGGCACGCGCCGTCCCGGTACGTCCCGCGCGCGGGCGCACCGCCTGGTTCTCCGGCATGGCGAACGCCACCGCGGCCACCCTGACCCTGCCGCCGCTCTCCCTCACCACGGACCGGGCGAGGCTGCGGTGTTCGCTGTGGTGGGACACCGAGCCCGGGTCGGACGTGCTGCGGCTCGAAGCCTCGGGCGACGACGGAGCGACATGGCAGCCGGTGCCGTTCACGACGGAACGCAAGGGGTCGGCGCCTCGGCAGCACACTGACGGCACGGCGAGCGGCTGGTCGGGGCGTGTCTGGCACCGGCTGACCGCGGACCTCGCGCAGTGGCGTGGCGGGCGGGTGCGGCTGCGCTGGCGGTACGCGACGGACCGGCTCTACGTGGGGCGCGGCGCGTACGCGGACGGGCTGCGGGTGGAGGACGGCGGCCGTACCGCCTTCGACGAGGCACGGCCCGCCGACGCGGCGCTCATCGAGGCGGTGGGCTGGGCGCCGTCGGCCGACTGACGACAGCCGGCCGAGGACAGGTGGTGTCCTACTCCCCCGCCGAGGACGGGTGGTGTCCTACTCCCCCAACGCCGCCATCGCGGCGTTGTGCCCGGGGATGCCGCTGACCCCGCCGCCGCGCACGGCACCCGCACCGCACAGCAGGACGTTCGCGTGCCGTGTCTCCACTCCCCAGCGGCCTGTGCCGTCCTGGGCGTAGGGGAAGGCGAGGTCGCGGTGGAAGATGTTGCCGCCGGGCAGGCGCAGGTCGCGTTCCAGGTCCAGCGGGGTCTTGGCCTCGATGCAGGGGCGGCCTTCGGCGTCGGTGGCCAGGCAGTCGGCGAGCGGCTCGGCCAGGTGCGCGTCCAGCTGCGCCAGGGTGGCCTTCAGGAGTTCGGCCCGTACGGCGTCGTTGTCGTGGGCGAAGAGGCGGGCGGGCGTGTGGAGCCCGAAGAGGGTGAGGGTCTGACAGCCGCGCTCCACGAGTTCGGGGGCGAGGATGCTGGGATCGGTCAGGGAGTGGCAGTAGATCTCGGACGGCGGCGCGGCGGGCAGCTCCCCGGACGCGGCCTGGGCGTAGGCGGCTCCCAACTCCCCGTAGCCCTCCCCGATGTGGAAGGTCCCGGCGAAGGCTTCGTGCGGGTCGACCGTGGTGTCGCGCAGCCTCGGCAGCCGTTCGAGCAGCATGTTGACCTTGAGCTGGGCGCCTTCGGCCGGGGCTGGTGGGGTGTCGCCGACGAGCGTGGCGAGCTCCTGCGGTGAGGCGTTGACCAGGACGTGCCGGGCGGCGACGGTGGCCTCGCGCTCGGGGGTGCGGTAGGTGACCTCGGCGGTCTGTCCGTCCGATTCGATGCGTGTGACCTCGTGGTCCGTGGCGAGTTCGGCGCCCGCGGCGCGGGCCGAGTCCGCGAGGGCTCCGGTGAGGGCGCCCATGCCGCCGACGGGCACGTTCCAGTCGCCGGTGCCGCCGCCGATGACGTGGTAGAGGAAGCAGCGGTTCTGCCGCAGGGACGGGTCGTGGGCGTCGGCGAACGTCCCGATGAGGGCGTCGGTGAGCACCACGCCGCGTACCAGGTCGTCGGCGAAGCGCTCCTCGATGGCGGTGCCGATGGGCTCCTCGAACAGCGCGCGCCAGGCGGCCTCGTCGCCGATCCGCTCGCGCAGGGCGTGGCGTGTGGGCAGGGGCTCGGTGAGCGTGGGGAACACCTGCTCGGCGACGTGCCCCGTCATGGCGTAGAACTCCCGCCAGGCCTCGTATTCGCGCGGACCACCGGTGAGCCGCTCGAACGCGTCCCTCGTGCGCGCTTCTCCCCCGCCGACGAGCAGTCCGGCCGGGCGTCCGTCGCGCTCGGTCGGCGTGTAGGAGGAGACGGTGCGGGTGCGCACCCGGAAGTCCAGGTCGAGATCCCTGACGATCTTCCGCGGCAGCAGGCTCACCAGATACGAGTAGCGCGAGAGCCGGGCGTCGACACCGGCGAAGGGGCGGCTGGACACGGCGGCTCCGCCGGTCCCGGAGAGCCGCTCCAGGAGCAGGACGGAGCGTCCGGCGCGGGCGAGATAGGCGGCGGCCACGAGTCCGTTGTGACCGCCGCCGACGATGACGGCGTCGTATCGATCGCGAAGGGGCATAGCCCTTGGTAACACGTGGAGCGCCCCGAAGGGGCGCGGGGAACTGCGCGACCAGCCACGACGTGTCGGCAGTCGACCATCCACCGAAGTTGCCCCGCACGACGCGCCCCGCGAGTCAGTGCCCGCCCGACGCCCGCCGCTGGCGCAGCGCCGCCACCCGCCGGTAGAGCTCGACCGCCTCGGTGCCGCGGCCCAGCTGCTCCAGGCAGTGCGCCTCGTCGTTGCGGCTGGCGAGGGCGTCGGGATGGTCAGCGCCAAGTACCTGCTCACGCGCGGCAGCGACCCTGCGGTACTCGGTCAGGGCGTCCGCCCAGCGGCCGAGCCAGCCGAGGCCCACGGCCACCTCGCGGCGGCTGACCAGCGTGTCGGGGTGGTCGCCGCCGAGGACGCGTTCGCGGATCGCGCAGACGTCACGGGCCTCGGCGAGGGCTTCCTCCCAGCGGCCCTGGCGGCCGAGGTTGACGCCGAGGCCGTGCCGGGCGCGCAACGTCTCGGGATCGGAGGGGCCGTTCACGCGGGTGCGGTCGTCGATCAGGTCGCGGTACAGCTCCAGGGCCTCGCCGCTGCGGCCGAGCCTGCCGAGGCTGATGCCCACCTCGTAGCGGGCGGCGAGGGTGTCGGGGTGGTCGGCGCCGAGCGCTCGCACGCGCGCGTCGGCGACCTCGCGGTACGTCTGGAGCGCCTCGGGCCAGCGGCCCAACTGGCCGAGCGCGTAGGCGACTTCGTATCGGGTGACGAGGGTGTCGGGGTGCGTCTCGCCGAGGACGCGCGCACGGGCCGTCGCGACCTGGCGGGCCAGCTGGTAGGAGTCCTCCAGGCGGCCGAGTCTGCTGAGGTTGTACGCGAGGTTGTGCCGGCAGCGCAGGGTGTCGGGGTGGTCGGGGCCAGCGGTCCGCTCCCGGACGGCGAGGACCGACGTGTACATCTGGTGGGCCTCGAAGTGCCGCCCCAACTGCCCCATGACGTATGCCATTTCCTGCCGTGCGGCCAGCGTGTCCGGGTGCTCGGGGCCGAGGGAACGCTCCCTGCCCTGGGCGACGCGGCCGTACTCCCGCAGGGCGTCGGCCGCGCGCCCCGTACGGCTGAGTGTGAAGCCCACTTCGTAGCGGCTGGCGAGGGTGTCGGGGTGGTCGGGGCCGAGGGCGTGCTCCCGCTCGGCGGCCACCGCGCGGTGCACCTCGCCCGCTTCGGCCCAGCGGCCGAGGCGGCCCAGGCTCAGGCCAGCGTTGTGCCGGCTGACGAGGGTGGCGACCACCTCGGGTGACGGGGTGGGCCGTTCGGGCTGCCTCGGTGTCGCGGCCCGGCGGGCGTCGGTGCGCGGGATCCACTCGCCGGTCAGGCCCGCCGCCGCGTCGGGCGGGGTCGTCCGCAGCTCGGACGCGCCGTTCGCCTTGTGCCCGGTCGTCATGCCGCGGGTCCACGAGGGCAGCCGCGGCTCGCGCGAGGGCGGCTGCTCCGGGCGGCGCACGGGCGGGGTGACGACGGTGGGTACGTACGAAGGGACCGTGCGGCCCGTGACGATGCGGCGCCCCAGTTCGCGTGCGTCGCTGGGCCGCTCGTCCGGCTCCTTGGCGAGCAGGTCGAGAACGATCCTCTCGAAGTACTCGGGCAGCTCCTCGCGGTGGCTGCGCGGCGGCTCGGGCGGTGTGTCCCGGTGGCCGACGAGCACCGCCCAGGCGTCCTCCAGGTCGAACGGCGGCGCCCCGGTGGCGATCTCGTACAGCACGCACCCGAGGGAGTAGAGGTCGCTGCGCTGGTCGACCTGGGCGCCGCTGATCTGCTCGGGCGACATGTAGTGGGGGGTGCCCATCGCGATGCCCGTGCCGGTCAGGCGCGAGGTGAAGCCGATGTCGTGGCCGAGTCTCGCGATCCCGAAGTCGCAGATCTTCACCGTGCCGTCCGTGAGCCGCATGATGTTGGCGGGCTTCAGGTCGCGGTGCACGATGCCCTGTTCATGGGTGTACGCGAGCGCGGCGGAGACCTGGTCGGCGATCTCCACGACGTCCGCGACGGGCAGCGGATGCTGTTTGTTGTCCTCCAGGAGCTGACTGAGGTTGCGTCCTTCGAGCAGCTCCATCACCAGATACAGGACGCCGTCGTGCTCCCCGAAGTCATGGACGACGGTCACGCCGCGGTGCTGCAGCGCGGCAGCGACGCGCGCCTCGCGCCGGAACCGCTCACGCAGCACGCGCGTGAACGACTGGTCGTGCTGGGGCCCCAGCGGCTTGAGGCACTTCACGGCGACCCTGCGACCGAGGGACTCGTCGCGGGCTCGCCACACCTCGCCCATGCCGCCGCGTCCGATCAGGTCCAGTAGCCGGTACCGGCCCTGGATCAGCCTGGTGTCCGCCATCTCCCGCCGTCGCCCCCGTTGCTTCGCTTCGCCCTCCCCGGCCCGTCCAGTATGGCTGCCCGCCTGTCGAGTTTGTACGGGGCGGGCCGGGCGCCGGGCCCCAGCCTGGCCATGGCGCGCAGAATGTGCTTCGGGGGAAGTTGCCAGCGTAGACGTGCGGGAACGGTGCGCAGCATGGTGCCGGTGGTGACGAGCCGCCGGGTCACGGTGGCGGGCGGCGGGGCGGTCCTGCCGTACAACTCGTGGGCGTACGGCGGCAGCGAGGCGTACGCGAGATTCGCCACGCGCCGCCACAGCAGGGCGCGCGCCGGGATCAACAGCGGGTGGGTGGGCGGACGTTGGAGGAAGTCGTCGACGTCGCGCGCCTCGGGCCCTGCGGCGAGGTCGGGCCGCACCCGCTCGAAGTACGCGGCCATGTCGGCGGTCGACCCCGGTACCTCGGCGGGGTCGAGGCCGACGAGCCGGGCGCTCTCCCGCTGCTCGGCGACATAGCGGTCGGCGAGCTCGTCGGTGAGGCGGAATCCCGACCGGCGTGCGACGTGCAGATAGGAGTCGATCTCGGCGCAGTGCACCCACAGCAGCAGCTCGGGCTCGTCGACGCCGTACCGCTCCCCCGTGTCGGGGTCGGTGGCTTTTATCATCGTGTGGATCTTCCGCACGCGCGCGCCCGCGTGCTCGGCGACCTCGGTGGTGCCGTACGAGATGGTGCCCACGAAGTTGGCGGTCCGCATGAGGCGGCCCCAGGCGTCCTTGCGGAAGTCGCTGTTCTGCATGACGCCGCGGACCGCGCGCGGGTGCAGGGCCTGCAGATACAGGGCGCGGATTCCGGCGACCCACATCATCGGGTCGCCGTGCATCTGCCAGGTCACGGACGAGGGTCCGAAGAGCCCAGGGTCGGCCGCCGGGTCCGTCTCCCTCGGGTGCTCCGATGAGGATGTCTCGCGCATACAACCGCCTCCTGACCGCAGGCTACGCCGCCGCGCCCGGCCTCAACCCGCCTTGAACACCTCGGGGTTGGCGCAGTGCTCAAGGGGCTCGCCGCGCAGGAAGCGGCCGGCCTCCGCGGCCACGATCGCCGCGGCCTTGTGCGCGACCTGCTGGCTGCCGCCCGCGATGTGCGGGGTGAGGACGACGCCGGGGGCCTTGAGCAGCCGGGAGTCGGCGGGAAGGGGCTCCTCGGGGAAGACGTCGAAGCCCGCGCCTGCGAGGTGGCCCGACTCCAGGGCGTCGCAGGCCGCTTCGTAGTCGAGGAGCGCGCCGCGGGCGCAGTTGACCAGGATCGATCCGCGGGGCATCGCGGCGATCTGCGCGCGGCCGATCATGCCCTTGGTCTCGTCGGTGACCCGGGCGTGCAGGGAGACGATGCGCGAGCGGCGCAGCAGTTCGTCCAGGGAGACCTGTTCCGCGACACCGGCCAGCGCATCGGGCCGTACGTACGGGTCGTGCACCAGGACTTCGGCGCCCATGGCGCGCAGGACGCGGGCGACGCGGCTGCCGATGGCTCCGTAACCGATCAGGCCGACGGTCGCTCCGTCGATCTCGATGCCGCAGTTGTCGTAGTCGTAGTAGTCGCCGCGCCAGGTGCCCTTGCGCAGGTCGGTGTGGGTGTCGCCGACGCCGCGTGCGGCGGCGAGGAGCAGGGTGAGGGTGTGTTCCGCGGTGGCGGTGGCGTTGCGGCCGGGGGCGTAGCAGACGGCGACGCCGTGCCGGGTCGCGGCTTCGAGGTTGGCGTTGACCGGGCCGCCGCGGCTGGTGCAGAACAGCTTCAGGTCGGGGCAGTTGGCGAGGATGCGCTCGGTGAGCGGGCCGTGCTCGGTGACGCAGATCCGTACGCCCTGGAGCGCCTCGATCATCTCGTCCTCGCTGCCCGATGCCTCGATGACCTCGCCGACCGGGCCGAACGGCGTGTGCGGCCACGGGAATTGGAGCTCGCGGACGTCCAGCGGCAGCTCCCCGGCGGCGGCGCGCACGGCCTCGGCGAACAGGCTCGGGCGGATGAAGTGGTTGCCTGCGGCGAGGACGGTGGTGCTCATGGGTACTGTCTCCTGAAGGGCGATGCGGGCGGTACGGGTGGGTGGCGGATCAGTGGAGCGCGGGGGCGTTGAGACGCAGCAGTGCGGTCTGTCCGTCCTCGACGCGGATCTCCGTGAGGGCGCCGTTGAGCAGTTGGGGGAAGACGCGGCGGTAGTCGGAGAGGGGGATGCCGAGGAGGTGGCAGAGCAGGACCCGCACGAGCGTGGAGTGGGCGGCGATCAGGACCCTGCCGTGCGGCTGTTCGCGGGCGATGTCGGCCAGGCAGTCGGCTGCGCGTGCGGCGGCCTTGCGCGGGTCCTCACCGCCGGGCAGATGGTGCTCCACCGGATCGTCGAGGAAGGCCGCGAGCTGTTCCGGGAAGCGCTGTCGCATCTCGTCCCTGGTCAGGCCGTCGCCCTGGCCGAAGTCGAGTTCGTAGAGCCGCTCGTCGACGCGCGGCGTGAGGCCGCAGGCGTCGGCGGCGGGCGCGGCGGTGAGGCGGGCGCGGGAGAGCGGGGAGCTCCAGACGGCCGTGAGCCCCGCGCCGCGGG
This sequence comes from Streptomyces sp. NPDC054866, assembly GCF_053610745.1. Taxonomy (NCBI): domain Bacteria; kingdom Bacillati; phylum Actinomycetota; class Actinomycetes; order Kitasatosporales; family Streptomycetaceae; genus Streptomyces; species Streptomyces sp. NPDC054866. The sequence continues at coordinate 611,276 of NZ_JBSGZA010000004.1, read as the reverse complement.
CCCACTCGGCGAGCGCGGCGGCCTGCTCGCGCCCGTGCGGGGTGAGGGGCACGTCGGTGCGCCCCGCGTAACGGTTCTCCGCGTGCCAGACGGTTTCGCCATGGCGTACGAGGATGAAGTCGGTCACTGCGCTGCCCTCCTGCGGGCGTGGTCGGCCACGGCCTGGTCGAGCCAGCCGCGGCGGGTGAGTTCGTCGATGAAGCGGAGGTATACGGGGAGGTAGCGGGCGGTGCGGTCCGTCGAGGGGTGGATATCCGCGCCGACGCGGACCATGGCCGCGGCCGCTTCCTGGAGGCTCGCTCCGGAGGAGGTGGCGGCGAGGACCGCCATGCCGATGGCACCCTCCGCCTGTTCCGGCAGGCGTACGGGACGTCCGATGACCTCGGCGCGCAGCCGGCACCAGTAGCGGTTGCGGGCGCCGCCGCCGGTGAGGGTGAGGGGGCCGTCGACGGGGGCGCCGAGGTGGTCGAGGTAGTCGAGGCAGAGCCGTTCCAGGCAGGCGACGCCGAGCAGTAGTGCGTGGAACTCGGCGGCGCGGGTGGGGACTTGGCCGAGGGTGAAGGGCTCGGCTTCCGGGGCGCGGAAGGGGAAGCGTTCGCCTCCGGTGGAGACCAGGGGGTAGGTGACCGCATCCGGGTCGAGCGCGGCGGCCTGCTCGGTGAGTTCGTCCAGGTCCTCGCCGGGGAAGTGCCGGGAGATGACACCGGCGCCGCTGCTGGAAGCGCCGCCCGGCAGCCAGCTCTCGCCCGGTCCGCGGTGGCAGTACACGACGCCCGCCGGGTCGCGGACCAGATGCGGGCTGCTGCCTTTGAGGACGAGGGTGGTGCCGAGCACCGAGTTCCAGGCGCCGGGTGCCAGGGCTCCGGCGCCGATCTGGGCGGCGCAGCCGTCGGTCATTCCGGCGACCAGGGTGGTGCCTTCGGGGATGCCGGTGACGTCCGCGGCGGCGGCGCACACGACCCCGAGCACGCTGCCGGGCCGTACGACATCGGGCAACAGGCCCTCGGGAACGCCCAGTTCGGCCATGACCTTGTCCGGCCAGCGCTCCTCGATCAGGTGGTAGCCGGTCTTGAGGGCATGGCTGGCGTCGGCGGCGACCTGATGTCCGGCGAGGCGCCAAGTGATCAGGTCGACTTGATGCAGCAGCCGGAGGCCCGCGCCGGACGCCTCGGACTGCTGATCAAGGAGCCAGCGCAGCTTGGGCAGCGCCCAGGACGGCTGCATGCTCCGGTAGCCGAGCTCCCGCCAGACGGCTCCTCCGGCGTCGTTGACGGTCGCGGTCTCGTCGGCGGCGCGCCCGTCGTCATACATCAGGCCGGGGGTGAGCGGGCGTCCTGCGGCGTCGGCGAGCAGGATCGTGCCGGAGGTACCGTCGATCGCGAGCCCGCGGACCCGAGCCGCGTCGAGCCCGGCCAGGGCCTCGCGACAGGCAGCGGCCAAGGCGGTCCACCACTCCTCGGGGTCCTGCTCATGGCGCACGCCGTCACGACGGCTGTTCAGCGGCCGCGAGGCGGCGGCGAGAAGCTGCCCGGCACCGTCGACGGCAACGCAACGGGCACTCTGGGTACCGAGGTCGAGGCCGAGCCAGATGCCGTCGAGGGGGTCGGGGGCGGCGCGGTCGGCGGATTGGGTCTCAGACATGTAGGTCTCCTGGGGCTGCGGGAATGCGGTCAGCTTCGTCCGGGGCTACTCGGCTTCCCGCCCAGCCGCTGGTTCGACGGGACTGGGGGCGTGGTCGACGTCCCCCCGGGCGGCGGAGACGCTGGCGACTCCGTACGGGGCACCGCCCTGCCCCGCAGGCACTGCTCCCCCACCACAGCGCACCACAGCTCCAACCGCGCGCTCGACGGAACCGGGGACGTCGTCGACATCCCCCCGAGCGGCGGAAATCCTGTCGGCTCCGCACGGGCTGCCGCCCTGCCCCGCGGACACTGCTCCCCCACCACAGCGCACCACCACTCCAACCGCGCGCTCGACGGGACCAGGGGCGTGGCCGACGTCCCCGAGGCAGCGGAGATGCTGGCGACTCCGTACGAGGCACCGCCCTGCCCCGCGGACACTGCTCCCCCACCACAGCGCACCACCGCTCCAACCGCGCGCTCGACGGAACCGGGGACGTCGTCGACATCCCCCAGGGCGGCGGAAATGCTGGCGACTCCGTACGAGGCACCGCCCCGCCCGCGGCCGTGCTCACCCGCCACACTGTGGCCACCGCTGCGACCCGCCTCGCGCACGAGGGCCCGTCGGCCGACGAAGTCCTCATACAGGGCGGTGTAGTGGTCCACGGCATTGGCCTCAGACATGGTTTTCTCCCACGGCAGTGGGGACGCTGTCAGCTTCGTGCGGGGCGCCGCCCTGCCCCGCGGCACCGCTCCCCCGCCAGACCGCCCCACCACCCCAGCCCGCCTCCCGCACGACAGCCCGCCGGTCGATGAAGTCCTCGTACAGAGCCGCGTAGAACTGCGCGCGTTCCGGGTCCGGATCCCAACTGCTCTGCATCCGAACGTACTTGGCGGCAGCCGTATGCATGCTGCTCTCGGCTCCCGAGCGGACGAGGCCGGTGAGGAAGGCGCCCTTGGCGCCCAGTTCTGTGTCGCCGGAGCGGGCGGTCGGCACTCCCGTCGCGTCAGCGATCAGCGCGCACCACGCGTCACTGTTCGCGCCGCCCCCGCACAGCCGCAGCTCGCTCACGTCCGTGCGGGCCGCTGCAAGCGAGTCGCGCAGGACCAGTGAGAGGCCGTCGAAGACGGCGCGGGCCATGTCGGCGCGCGAGTGCTCCAGGGAAAGGCCCCAGAAGGACCCGCGGGCGTGCGGGTCGAGGAACGGGGCGCGTTCGCCCGCCGGGGAGAGGTAGGGCAGGAACAGCAACCCGCGGGCGCCCGGCTCCGATTCGAAGGCCAGGCGTGCGAGGTCCGGCGGCCCGGGAAGCCCCAGCGTCCGCGCGGCCCAGCCGAGCACCTCCGCCCCGTTGAGGGTGGGGAACGCGCGCAGCACGCGCTCGCGGCCGCGGTAGGCGATGTTGATGCCGGACGGTTCACCGCTGGTGTCCACGTCCGTGCGGACGATCTCCGTGCACAAGGTGGTGCCGAGGATGCTGCACGCCTGCCCGGGGTTGACCACGCCGACGCCGCGGGCCGTGGCGGCGATGTCGTACGGGGACATCACGACCGGAAGACCGGCGGGGAGCCCCAGTTGGCCCGCGGCGTCGTGGGTGATCTCGGCGATCCGTTCCGACTCGCCGAGGACGGTCGGCAGGAGCCGGTGGTAGTCGCTCAGGCCGAACAGGTCGAGGATCCGCGGGTCGTAGTCCCCGGTGGTGTGGTCGAGGAACGGGGCGGAGGCGTCGGACTCGTCGCAGGCGCGGACTCCGGTGAGGCGCAGGAAGAGCCAGCCCGCGGCGGTGAGCGAGGTGCGGGAGCGCGCGAGGCGGTCCGGGTCGTGGGCGGCGAGCCAGCGGAAGAGGGCGTTGGGCATGCCTGCGCAGGTCAGCGACCCGTTGAGGCGGAAGGCCGCTTCGAGGACGCCCTCGCGCTGCCAGGCGGTGAGCAGGTCGCCCGCCCGGCCGTCGGACCAGAGGATCGCGGGCCCGGTGGGGCGGCCGTCCTCGTCGACGAGCCAGGCTCCGTCGCCCTGGGCGGTGAAGGACACCAGCCAGACGGGGTCGGCTAGGCCGGACAGCACGCTGCGGACGGTGTGGACGACGGCGTTCCAGACGGCGTCCATGTCCTGTTCCGCCCAGCCGGGGTGGGGCCGGAGCACTTCGGTGGCGAGCCGGGAGACCGCGATCTCCTTGCCCTGGTCGTCGAAGACGACCGACTTGATCATCGTGGTGCCGACGTCGATGGTCAGTACGGACATCAGGTCAGTCCTTTCACGCCAGGGCCGAGGTGGCGGACGCCGTGCCCGGGGCGGCGGCGGACGCGGTGTCCGGCGACGCGCCGCCCGCCTCCGCCGCACCCGCGTCGTCCGGCAGCTTCAGAAAGAGCGCGAGCACGGTGCTCACCGCATGCATCCCCGCGAAAATCCAGACCACCCCTGTGACACCGAGCGGTCCGACGAAGACGGCGACGATGGCGGGGCCGACGAAGGTGCTTGCGCCCGCACCCAGGTTGAGCGCGGCGAGCGCTTGCCCCTTGTGCCGCGGCTCCAGCGAGGGCACCAGTGCCGAAAGCGGTACATATCCGGCCAGCGTAGCCCCGTAGAGCGCGGCGGCGGCCAGTGCCAGCGGGAAGTTGTCGCCGGCCGCGTTCGGGACGTAGAAGAGCAGCAGCGTGCTGACGGTGCATCCCGCGCCGCCGAACCAGGCGACGGTCCTGCGCCAGCCGACCCGGTCGCCCACCACCCCGAAGAGCAGGTTGGCGAAGATGTTGGTGGCGAACATCGCGCTGAGCAGATGAAGCCACTCGGTGAGGCTGAAGCCGACCGTCTTCGTGAAGTGGATCGGCATGATCACGAAGAAGCCGAACTGCGATGCCGTGTTGATGACCCGCGCGAGCGATCCCGCGCCGACCCGGGGATTGCGCCACAGCACCGTGACGCTGCCGACGAGCGTGGCGAGCGGCCCTTCGCCCTCGCCGCGCGACCGCTTCCCGCCCCGGTCGTCGCGGACCAGAAGCAGGGCGATGAGTCCGCCCGCGGCCACGAGCACCAGTGCGGACCACAGCGTCGCGTAGGCGCCGATCTGCGGGATGAGTCCGCTGGCGACCAGTGAACCCAGCGTGGGCAGACCGCCGGTGAAGGCGAACCAGAACCAGCCCATGGCCGTGCCGAGCCGGGCGCGCGGTGCCACCGAGGCGATCCAGACCAGGAACCCGTAGGCGAACAGCGGGTAGCCGAGGCCCCGCAGGCCGTACCCGAGCATCATCAGCGGATAGCTGGTCATGGGGATGGCCAGGACGAGGAAGAGGAGCTGGAAGACGCCCCAGATACCCAGACCGGTCCACATGACGCGGCGCGGGCCCCACAGGTCGGAAAGCACTCCGGAGAGCCAGGCGGCGATGGCCGCGGCGCCTCCGTAGACGGTGAACAGGAGCGCGACGCGGGGCTGCGAGATGCCCTCGTCGATCAGGTAGGGCGAGAGATAGCCGGACTCGACGCCGTCTCCGATCATGAAGAGGAGCAGCCCGAGGTAGCCCCAGGCGAGGGTCGGCGGGATGCCGAGGCGTGTGATCAGCGAACGCGGAGGTGCGGACTGGGGTGGCGGAGGAGTCGGCATCGACTCTCCCCTTTCTGCGGCGGCGGCAGGAGGGACGGACGAGGTGATGGAACCGCTGGCCGGAAAGGCGGGTCAATGGCGGCCGGAATCTTCCCATCGGGGCGGCGACCTGCCGTGTTGTGTCGTACGGGAGCCGCTCGCGGACGCCGCTCTCCTCGGCGGAGGCGCGTTAAATTCGTGCGAACATAACGCGGCGAGTTCACACACGCGCCCCCACGACGAGGGGCCGCGGACACCGGAGGGAGCGCTGCGATGGACCGTGTCGAGGCCCAGGAGGAGCGGCGGCGGCAGATGCGTGAGGCCGTCATCGGCCGCGGCTTCGTGCGCACCGCGGACCTCGCCGAGGAGTTCGGCGTCAGCCTGATGACCGCGCACCGCGATCTGGACGCCCTTCAGGCACAGGGCTGGCTGCGCAAGGTGCGCGGCGGTGCGACCGGGCTGCCCTCGGCGCAGTTCCACGGCAGTGTCGCGGAGCGAATGGCCACCATGGCGCAGACGAAGCAGCTCCTCGCGCGCGCCGCGGCGACGCTGCTCGTGCCGGGCCAGACGGTGCTGCTCGACGACAGCACGACCTGCCTGCTCCTCGCGCACCAGGTCACCGAGCACACCCCGCTGACCGTGCTCACCAACTCACTCCCGGCCATCACCACGCTCGCGAAGGAACCCGGCGTCTCGCTGATCACGCTGGGCGGCGCGTACTTCCCGGCGTACGACGCCTTCATGGGCCTGCACACCGCGGACGCGGTCCGTGCCTTTCGCGCCGATGTCCTCTTCATGTCCACTACGGCCGTCACCAACGGCCGCTGCTACCACACCTCGCCGGAGACGGTGCAGGTCAAGCGGGCGATGATGGAGTGCGCGGCGCGGCGGGTGCTTGTCGCGGACCACACCAAGTTCTGCAAGGACGGTCTGTACGCGCTCGCGCCGCTGACCGACTTCGATCTGCTGATCGTGGACGACGGCCTGGCGGCGGATCAGGTACGGGCGGTGCGCGCGGCCGGCACCGAGGTGATGGTGGTGCCGGCCCGCGATGAGGCTCGCACTGAGGCCAGCGATCGGTGAAGGGTCAACTCCGGCCTGTGGCAGGGAGATCCGAGGTCAGGTAGGAGATGACCATGTCCCCCAGCATCGTCCGGTAGTGCTCACGACTGGACGCCTCGGTGAGGTCGCGGCCGAAGAGCGCACGGAACGTGTGCCGGTTCGAGACCCGGAAGAAGCAGAACGAGCTGATCATCGCGTGCAGGTCGACGGCGTCCACCTCGGCCGTGAACACGCCCTGCTCGCGCCCGGTTTCGAGGATCGAGGCGATGACGTCGATCGCCGGAGAGCTGAGCGACGCCAGACTCGGCGAGGCGCCGATGTGCTTCGCCTCGTGGATGTTCTCGATGCTGACGAGGCGGATGAAGTCCGGGTGCGCCTCGTGGTGGTCGAAGGTGAGCTCGGCCAGGCGCCGGATGGCGGACACCGGGTCCAGATGCCCGACGTCGAGCTGCTGCTCCTCGTGCCGGATGACCTTGTACGCCCGCTCCAGGACGGCGGTGAACAGCTGGTCCTTGCTGCCGAAGTAGTAGTAGATCATCCGCTTCGTGGTCCGCATACGGGCGGCGATCTCGTCCACCCTGGCCCCCGCGTAGCCCATGCGCGCGAACTCCTCGGTGGCCACGTCGAGGATCTCCCCCTGCGTACGGGCCGCGTCCCGGGTTCGCTTGACGGGCGGGGACGGCGGGGGGACAGCGGCGGCCATGCGGCTCCTCAGGGCGGACTCATCGGCGCCGGTCAGTCTAGTGCTGGTGAGGATGCCGGCTAATGCTGGTGAAGATGCTGAGCCGCGAGCCGTACGGCCGCGTTCTGCGCCCCGTATCCCCGGTAGCCGCCCGTGCGTTGCACCAGCTCGAAGAAGACACGCCCGACCGTGGCGGTGTAGCAGTGCAGGAACTCCCCGTTCTCGTCGCGGTCGTAGAGGATGCCGAGCTCCGCGAGGGTGGCCAGGCGCTGTGGGTCGAGTTCGTAGCGGGCGTCGAGGTCGTCGTAGTAGTTGGCGGGGATCGGCAGGAGGCCCGTGCCCGTTTCGCGGACGCGGCGGGCCGCGCCGACGATGTCGTCCGTCGCAAGCGCGATGTGCTGAAGGCGGCTGCCGTCGGCGTCCGGCGCCGGCGCGATGTTGAGGACGATGCGCACACCGCCGTCGGGGGACGCGACGGCCCGGCTGCGCACGAGGCCGTAGGGGTCGGCCAGATCGAGGCTGTCGTCCGGCTCAAGGCCCAGCACGCCCCGGTGGAAAAGCGATGCCTCGTCGAACTGGTGCCAGGGCTGGGTGAGGGCGATGTGGTCGATGTGGCGGACGGTCGCCTCCGTGTCCCCTGGCTCGGGTGACGCTGTGTCTCCTGGCTCGGGTGACGCCGTGTCCCCTGGCTCGGGTGACGAGGCGCGCGACGGTACGTCGGTGAAGTCACCGGTCCAGCTCGGGTGGTCGGGCTGCTCCGTGCGGCAGAAGAAGAACTCCGTGCCGTCGGGCGCGGCCACCGCGTCCAGGGGCGCGTCCTGCGGCCCTCGGCGCCTGGGCACCACGGGGGCGAGCACCGCCTCCGCGCGCCGCGCCGCTCGCTGCGGGTCGGGGGTCTCCACGCCGATGGCGGTCAGCGCGGGACCTTGCCGACGGCCGCCGGCGCTGACACTGACGCCGGTGTTGAGCAGGATCCGGGCGTCCCCCTGTTCCCACAGTTCGACCGGCTTCCAGGTGTGCCGTGCGGTGTGGGCGAAGCCGAGGGACTCAAGGACTCCGCGCAGCGGTTCGGTGTCGGCCGCGGTCAGCTCGGCGAAGGCGAAACCGGAGGGCTCGGCCGCGGCGGGGAGCGTGGACAGACCTGCCGATTCCTCAAGGAGGAGCAGCGAGCGGAGCGCGTCGACGGCGGTGGAGGCCGCCCCTGCCTGCCGGAAGACGTCGTTGAACACTTCGAGCGACAGGGGCCCTCGGTATCCGGCGCGCACGGTGGCGGCCACCAGAGGGGCGAGGTCGAAGCCGCCCTGGCCGGGGAAGCAGCGGTAGTGCCTGCTCCACTGGAGGACGTCCATCGCCATCAGGGGTGCGTCCGCCAGCTGGAGGAAGAAGATCTTCTCGCCGGGGATGTCCGCGATGCCCTTGGGATCGGAACCGCGGGAGAGGATGTGAAAGCTGTCGAGGCAGGTGCCGAGGGCCGGATGGTCCGCCTGTTCGACGATCCGCCAGGCGTGGTCGTACGTGCTGACGTGCCGGCCCCAGGCCAAGGCCTCGTAGGCGATGCGGATGCCGTGGGCCGCCGCCCGGTCGGCGAGCAGCCGCAGTTGCTCGGCGGCGAGCGCGTCGTCGTCGACCGACTCGGGGGCGACGCTGGAGCAGACGAGGAGCAGGTCCGCGCCCAGGCGCTCCATCACGGCGAACTTGCGTTCCGCGCGCCGCAGGTTGCGGGCGAGCACGTCGGCGGGCACGGCCTCGAAGTCGCGGAACGGCTGGTAGAGGTCGATGCCGAGCCCCAGGTCCGCGCAGCGGAGGCGTACCTCCTCGGGGCTGAGCGGGCCGCCGAGCAGATCGTTCTCGAAGATCTCCACGCCGTCGAATCCGGCCGTGGCGACGGCGGTGAGCTTCTCGGAGAGCGGGCCGCTGAGCGAAACGGTGGCGATCGATTTACGCATGTTCTCTGTTCTCCTGTCAGGCCGGGAAGGCGGCCAGATCGCCGAGGTCGGCGAGCATCGGGCCGGTGTGCGGTTCGAGCCCGGTGAAGAGCCGGAAGGCGTCGGCCGCCTGGAAGACGGCCATGCCTCCACCGTCGAGGGTGCGGCAGCCGATGGCGCGCGCCTCGCGCAACAGCTCCGTCTCCAGCGGCCGGTAGACGACTTCGGCCACCCACAGGTCCGGCCTGAGCAGCGTGACCGGCAGGGGCGGACCCGGATGCGCGACCATGCCCATCGGCGTGGCGTGGACGAGCCCGTCCGCGGCGGCGAGGCGCTCGGCCAAGGCCCCGGTGGGCGCGGACACCGCACGGCCGGGCCCGAAGCGCGAGGTCAGCGCCGCGGCGAGGGCGGCGGCACGGGCCGGGTCGGTGTCGACCAGGGTGACCCGGTCGACGCCGAGGTTCAGCAGGGCGTGCGCCACCGCGGCGCCCGCACCGCCCGCGCCGAGCTGTACGACGTCACCGGTCGGCGCGTCGGCCAGGCCGCGGGCGAAGGACTGGGCGAAGCCAGTGGCGTCGGTGTTGTGCCCGATGGCGCGTCCGTCCCGGAAGACGACGGTGTTCACGGCGCCGAGTTCGGCGGCGTCGGGGGCGAGTTCGTCCAGGTGCTCGATGACCAGCTGCTTGCAGGGGTGGGTGATGTTCAGACCGTCGAAGCCGAGGTGCCGGGCGGCGTGCACAAGGTCGCCCACCGCCTCGGGCGCGACGCCCAGTACGTCGATGTCGAGGGTGCGGTAGATGAGGCGCACACCGTGCCGGTCCGCCTCGCGTTCGTGCAGGGCGGGGCTCAGGGAGGGGCCGATACCGGAGCCGATCAGGCCGGTGAGGTACGAGGTCATCGAGGATTCCTGTGGGTCGTCTCGGGGGGCGGTCGATCACAACACCGCGGTGGGGGCGGACGGTTCAAAGACCATCGGAGGGAATCAGAGAGCGGCGGCCTCGGGCGCGGCCGTCGGCGCCTTCGCGTCCCCGGTGCGCAGCCCCAGCTCGGCCGTAGGCACCCGGTGCGTCTCGCGTCCCGTGGCCACGGCGATCGCGCAGAGGGCGCAGAAGGCGGCGGTGAAGATCGCGACGCCGACCCAGCCATCGCCATCGGGGCCGTCGATCTGTGCCGCGAAGGTCACCGCGAATCCGGCGATGGCGAACCCGATCTGGGTGCCGATGGCCATGCCGGAAAGACGGACACTGGCGGGGAACATCTCACCGTAGAACGAGGGCCAGATGCCGTTGGCCGCGCTGTAGACGACGCCGAAGAGCAGCACTCCGGTCACGAAGATCAGGGGGTAGCTGCCGGTGGAGATCGCCCACAGATAGACGAAGATCATGACGCCGCTGCCCAGTGCTCCGACGAGGAAGACGGGCTTGCGGCCGATCCGGTCCGAGAGCCTGGCCCAGAGCGGGATGGCGAGCAGCGCTACCGCGTTGGCGCTGCCGGCGACCCAGAGCATGCCGGTTTTGTCGAGGCCGACCGTGTCGCTCGTGGCGTACGAGAGGGCCCATACGGAGAAGATCGTGCTGACCGTCGCGATCAGCGCCGCGGCGACCACGCGCAGCACGTCGGCCCAGTGGTTCCTGAGCAGCTCCGCAAGCGGCATCTTGGCCACCTTCCGTTCGGCGGAGGCCTGTTGGAAGACGGGGGTCTCGTCGAGGGTGCGCCGGATGACGTATCCGGCGACCGCGACGACGGCGCTCAGCAGGAACGGAATGCGCCAGCCCCAGCTGTAGAGCTGCTCGTCCGGGAGGGCGGCGACCGGCAGGAACACCAGGGTGGCGAGGAGTTGGCCGGCCTGGGTGCCGTTGAGGGTGAAGCTCGTGTAGTAGCCGCGCCGGTGTTCCGGCGCGTGTTCCAGCGTCATCGCGTTGGCGCTGGCCTGCTCACCGGCCGCGGACAGACCCTGGAACACCCGCATCAGCACGAGCAGCACCGGAGCGACGGTGCCGACCTGCGCGTACGTGGGCAGACAGCCGATGAGGAAGGTGGAGAGGCCCATGAGGATCAGGGTCCAGACCATGATCTTCCGGCGGCCGAGCCGGTCACCGAAGTGGCCGAGGACGAGGGCCCCGAGGGGGCGGGCGGCGTACGCGACGCCGAAGGTCGCAAGGGAGATCAGGGTGGCGGTGGCCGGGTCGTCCGGGTCGAAGAAGACCTTGGGGAAGACGAGGGCCGCGGCACTGCCGTAGATGAAGAAGTCGTAGTACTCGAGGGCGCTGCCGATCCAGGCGGCGAAGGCGGCCTTGCGTGGCTTGCCCTGCGGCGGCGCGGCCGAGGGCCGGCCGTCCTGTGGGTGAGCGGACACGTGAACTCCTCGGGGACAGCAGCCGGCCAACCACGGGGGTGGGGCAGGCTGCGAGGGGACGTAGTTAACGCACTAGGTAGTTAATTAACTTGGCAGTGATGCTGACCCGCCCCTCGGGCCGTGTCAATACATCTGGCCGTAACACCTGCGGGGGCGGCGGGGGTGGCCCCGCCCTGGGCTGAGCCCGGCAGCCTCGACCACGGCAGCCGCCGGGGGCGAGGAGGAGCTGGGGTCGGAGGTCATGAATTCCTTCAATTTGCAAATCCGCCAGAGGGCACAAATTTATTCCGTCCGCAAATCCCGCGGAGGGCATATAACCCCCTTCACTAGCAACAGCATTGGCAAGAAATTCCAAGCTTGACGGCGTCGTGGAGTTTGCTTATGGTCCAGTCGTTCAGTTCCCGCCGATCGATATCCGAAGGTGTTCATGACCACGCCTCCAACTTTGCCGAAGTTCAGGCAGCGGTTGATTCTTTCCGTTCTTATGGTGTGTTCGCTGCTGATTTGGCTGGACAATACCGTCCTGAGTACCACGTTGGAGACCCTCGCAGACCCGGTCCGGGGATTGGGAGCCGATCCCGGTCAGCTGCAATGGGCGACCGGTTCGTACACTCTGGCCTTCGCCACATTGATGTTCACCGCAGGCGCATTGGGCGATCGGTACGGTCACCGGACTGTGTTTTCCAGTGGCTTGGTGATTTTCGCCGGGTCTTCGCTGTGGGCTGCGTACGCAAGCGATGCGGGCCAGCTGATTGCGGCTCGGGTTGCGATGGGGGTGGGCAGCGCGCTGATCACGCCCGCCATGATGGCCATCCTCATGTGGACCTTTACCGGTCCCGCGCGAGCTGCCGCGGTCGGGATTTTCTCGACGTCGGCCGGTGTCGGAATGGCTGCGGGACCGGTCCTTGCGGGGTTTCTGCTCGATCATTTCTGGTGGGGCTCGGTATTTCTGATCAATGTCCCGGTCGCGGTATTGGCGTTGGTGGGGCTCGCCGTGCTGGTTCCAAATTTCCGCAGCCCCACTCTGCGACCACTGGACCCCGCTGGAATGCTGCTGTCGATGAGTGGGCTCGTGGCGTTGGCCTACGGGCTGATCCGGGCGGGGCAGGTGGCGGCGTGGAGCCGTACCGACGTCTGGGCGCCGATCGTTGCCGGTCTGGTTCTGCTGGCCGTTTTCGTAGTCGTCGAACTGCGTGTCAAAATGCCCAGCTTCGATCCGCGACTCTTCGCGCAACGCACATTCGGCGGCGGCAATGTGGCCCTCGGGCTGCTGCTCTTCGGCGTTGCCGCCATTACCTTCTACAACGCCTTCTACCTGCAAGGCGCGCTCGGATTTTCGCCGATGAAGGCGGGTCTGGCCAATATCCCGACCGCACTCGGCGCGCTCGCGGGGGCGCCCCTCGCCTCGCGCCTGGTTCGCCGCCTGCCTCTACGTCTTGTCACCGTGCCGGCGCTGACCCTGGCTGCGCTGACCATGGGCGGGTACGGATTCCTCGGACTCCAGACTCCGCTCGTCTGGATCGAGATCCTGCTGTTGATACAGGGTCTCTCGATCGGCATGGTGATCGGCCCCGTTACGGCCGCGTTGATCAGCGACCTGCCGTTGGAACAGGCCGGTGCAGGATCGGCCGTCACCAACACCGTGCGACAGACCGGCAGCGTCATCGGAATCGCGGTAGGCGGCACGATCATGTCGATCACGTACCGGCGTGCGATCGAACCTGCACTGGAGGGTGCACCCGGTCCGGTGCGGGATCAGGCGCGCGTTTCCGCCGAACAGGCCCGCCACGTCGCCACCACTATCCACCGGCCCACTCTTGCTCAGGCTGCTGACGATGCGTTTGTCCATGCCATGCACGTCGGCGCGGGCTGGATCGCGGCCATCGCACTCCTCGGAGCAGTTGTACTGCTGATTACCTTGCCTGCCGCCGGAAAGAAAACCGGAAAGAAGGAGGGTCCGATTCCAGAGGTCAGCGGCGCACCCGCGGCATCCCGAGCCCGATCCAGGAGATGATCTCGCGCTGGATCTCGTTGTTGCCGCCGCCGAAGGTGAAGATGACGGCGCTGCGGTAGCCGCGCTCCAGCTCGCCGTGGAGGACCGTGCCCGCAGAGCCTTCCTTCAGCGAGCCGGCCGAGCCGACCACCTCCATCAGCCAGCCATACGCGTCCCTGCGCGCCTCGGAGCCGTACACCTTCACGGCGGAGGCGTCCTGGGGGGTGAGGGTGCCCTCCTGGACGGCGTTCACCATCTGCCAGTTGAGGAGCTTCATCGCGTCGAGCTTGGTGTGCGTCCTGGCCAGGCGTTGGCGGACCCAGCCGAGGTCGATGACGCGGCGGCCGTCGGCGAGCTTGGTGTCGGCGGCCCAGCGCTGCACGTTGTGGAAGGCACGGATGGCCATGGTGCCGTGCGCGGCGAGCGTGACGCGTTCGTGGTTGAGCTGGTTGGTGATGAGCCGCCAGCCCTTGTTCTCCTCGCCCACGCGGCGCGAGACGGGGACGCGGATGTTCTCGTAGTAGCTCGCCGTGGTGTCGTGCGAGGCAAGGGTGTTGATGATGGTGCAGGAGTAGCCGGGGTCGCTCGTCGGTACGAGGAGCATGGTGATGCCCTTGTGGGGCGGGGCGTCCGGGTCGGTGCGGACGGCTAGCCAGACCCAGTCGGCGGTGTCGCCGTTGGTGGTCCAGATCTTCTGGCCGTTGACGACGTACTCATCGCCTTCGCGGACCGCCTTGGTCTTGAGCGCCGCGAGGTCGGTGCCCGCGTCCGGCTCGCTGTAGCCGATCGCGAAGTCGAGTTCGCCGGAGAGGATCTTCGGCAGGAAGTACGCCTTCTGCTCCTCCGTGCCGAACTGCATCAGGGTCGGCCCTACGGTGTTCAAGGCCATCAAAGGCAGTGGGACGCCGGCCTGTGCGGCCTCGTCGAAGAAGATGAACTGCTCCATCGGCGAGAGCCCGCGGCCTCCGTACTCCTTGGGCCAGCCGACACCGAGCCAGCCGTCGGCGCCCAGGCGGCGGATGGTCTCCCGGTAGAACTGCTTCTGCGCGGCGGGGTCGGCGTACCGGGCGTACGCGTTGTCGGGCACCAGCTCGGCGAAGTACGTGCGCAGCTCGGTGCGCAACTGCCGCTGCTCAGGCGTGTATTCGAGGTGCACGGCCCCTCCTGCTTTCGCTGGCTCCCCGGGCGTGGGCTTGACGGCGCACACAGTAGAACGCGTTTCAGAAATAGGGAATGGCGGTGACGTGGCCGACCTGTCCACCATCGGCTTCGACAACAGGGTCAGCTCGGTGACGTTCGGCTAGGGCCGCGGCCCGCGGACCACGGAACCTGCGGAGTACAGCACCTGCGCCGCGCCCCATTCGACGAAGGCCTCCGCCTGCTCCATGCCGATCGACTCGAGCAGGCGGCGCGACCGGACATTGGCCTCCTGGGTGACCGCGACCACCTCCGAAGCGACGGGGGTGGTCGCTTCGCGCGCCCAGGCGACCGCGGCGGCGACCGCCTCACGCCCGTATCCGAACCCCCAGTGTTCGGGCAGCAGTTGATACGAGACCTCGGTCCGCCCGGCCCGCCGCCCATCGGGTTCCAGTTGTACGCCGCCGATCACCGGTCCGCCCGCACGCGGCGTCACGCTGAAGGCGCCGCGCGCACCGACGCAGTGCCGCTCGCGCACGCGAAGTGTCTCCTTGTCGACCGGCCCGCCGAGGTGACGGCGGACCTCCGCGTCCGTCCACAGCCGCGCCATGGCGGGGACGTCGCCGGGCTCGATCGGACGCAGGACGAGGCGGTCCGTGGTGAGGGTGGCTGGCCAGGGGAACGTGCTCGGTGATCGCGACATGAGCCCGATCCTGCCGGACCCGCCCACCGGACGCGCGAACAGGTCCGCCCCGGCAGCGAATTCGCTGCCGGGGCGGACCTGTGTCAGCCGAAGTTCACTCGACGAAGCCGGAGTTCACTCGGCCGAGCCGGAGTTCACTCAGCCAAGAAGGCCGAGCGCCTTGTTCAGCGTCGCCGACGGGCGCATGACGGCCGCGGCCTTGGCCTCGTCGGGCTGGTAGTAGCCGCCGATGTCGGCGGGCGAGCCCTGGACGCCGTTCAGCTCGTCCACGATCGTCTGCTCCTGCTCGACCAGGGTCTTGGCCAGCGGGGCGAACGCCTCGGCGAGCGTGGTGTCGGCGGTCTGCTTGGCCAGCTCCTGGGCCCAGTACATGGCCAGGTAGAAGTGGCTGCCGCGGTTGTCGATGCCGCCGACGCGGCGGGTCGGCGACTTGTCCTTCTCCAGGAAGGTCGCCGTCGCGCGGTCGAGGGTGTCGGCGAGGACCTGCGCGCTCGCGTTGTCCGTGGTCTGCGCGAGGTGCTCGAAGCTGGACGCGAGGGCGAGGAACTCGCCCAGGCTGTCCCAGCGCAGGTAGTTCTCGCGGACCAGCTGCTGGACGTGCTTGGGGGCGGAGCCGCCCGCGCCCGTCTCGAAGAGGCCGCCGCCGTTCATGAGCGGAACGATGGAGAGCATCTTGGCGCTGGTGCCGAGCTCGAGGATCGGGAACAGGTCCGTCAGGTAGTCACGCAGCACGTTGCCGGTGACGGAGATGGTGTCCTCGCCGCGGCGGATGCGCTCCAGGGAGAACGCGGTCGCCTCGACCGGGGACATGATCTCGATCTGCAGGCCGTCGGTGTCGTGCTCGGGCAGGTACGCCTTGACCTTCTCGATGAGCTGCGCGTCGTGCGCGCGGGTCTCGTCGAGCCAGAACACGGCCGGCGAGCCGGTGGCGCGGGCGCGGTTGACGGCCAGCTTGACCCAGTCGCGGATCGGGGCGTCCTTGGCCTGGCACATGCGGAAGATGTCGCCGGTGGAGACGGTCTGCTCCAGGACGACGTTGCCGGCCTCGTCGAGCACGCGCACCGTGCCGGGCGCGGCGATCTCGAAGGTCTTGTCGTGGCTGCCGTACTCCTCGGCCTTCTGCGCCATGAGGCCGACGTTGGGCACCGAGCCCATCGTCGCCGGGTCGAAGGCGCCGTTGGCGCGGCAGTCGTCGATGACGACCTGGTACACGCCGGAGTAGCTGGAGTCCGGCAGGACCGCGAGGGTGTCGTGCTCGCCGCCGTCCGGGCCCCACATGTGGCCGGAGGTGCGGATCATCGCCGGCATGGAGGCGTCGACGATGACGTCGGAGGGCACGTGCAGGTTCGTGATGCCCTTGTCGGAGTCGACCATCGCGAGCTCCGGGCCCTCGGCCAGCTCGGCCTCGAAGGACGCCTTGATCTGCTCGCCCTCGGGCAGGGCGCCGAGGCCGTTGAGGATGCCGCCGAGGCCGTCGTTCGGGCTCAGGCCCGCGCCCGCAAGGGCAGGGCCGTACGCGGCGAAGGTCTTCGGGAAGAAGGCGCGCACGACGTGGCCGAAGATGATCGGGTCGGACACCTTCATCATCGTGGCCTTGAGGTGCACGGAGAACAGCACACCGTCGGCCTTGGCCTTCGCGATCTGCGCGGTGAGGAACTCACGCAGCTTGGCCGCCCGCATGACGGCCGCGTCGACGACCTCGCCCGCGAGGACCGGTACGGACTCGCGCAGGACCGTGGTGCTGCCGTCCTCGCCCGTGAACTCGATGCGCAGGGTGCCGGCGTCGGCGATGGTCGCGGACTTCTCGGTGGAGCGGAAGTCATCGACGCCCATGGTGGCGACGTTCGTCTTCGAGTCGGCCGTCCAGGCGCCCATGCGGTGCGGGTGCGCCTTGGCGTAGTTCTTCACCGAGGCGGGGGCGCGGCGGTCGGAGTTGCCCTCGCGCAGGACCGGGTTGACGGCGCTGCCCTTGACCTTGTCGTAACGGGCGCGGATGTCCTTCTCCGCGTCGGTCTTCGGGTCGTCCGGGTAGTTCGGCAGCGCGTAACCCTGCGACTGGAGCTCGGCGACGGCCGCCTTCAGCTGCGGGATCGAGGCCGAGATGTTCGGCAGCTTGATGATGTTCGCGCCGGGCGTCTTGGCCAGCTCGCCCAGCTCGGCGAGGGCGTCGTCGATGCGCTGGCTCTCCTCGAGGAACTCGGGGAAGAGAGCGATGATGCGCCCCGCCAGGGAGATGTCACGGCTCTCCACGGCGACCCCGGCCGTCGAGGCGTAGGCCCTGACCACCGGCAAGAACGAATACGTCGCGAGGGCCGGGGCCTCGTCAGTCTGGGTGTAGATGATGGTCGAGTCAGTCACCGGGTGCTCCGCTCCACGTCTGCAACATTGCTCGACATCAAGATATCTCGTGATCGCCCTCTTCCACGAAGCGCCCCCGGTTCTCGGGCGTGACAGCCAGTAGCCCTCGTCACGTTCTGTGGCTCGCGCCCCTACCGATGGTTACTGTTCGGTTCCCACAGGTCCCGGCCCTCGTTCCTGGCGCCGGGGCCGATCTCCGCGGTGGGGCCGCCGCGGCGAGGATGAGCGGGTGATCACTCCCCCGGACATCGCTCCCCCGGCCCCCACGCCCCTGGACCCCGCGGATCCCGCCTTCGCGCGCGACCCGTATCCGTACTACGCGCGCCTCCGCGACCGGGGGCCCGCCGTGCGGGTCCCGCTCGCCAACGGGACGTACGCCTGGCTCGTCACCGGATACGAGCGGACGCGGGCCGTGCTCGCCGACCCCCGCTTCTCGAACGTGCCCCCGCAGGGTGCCGGGCGGCCGAAGGGGGATTCGCCCGCGCAGCGAGCCCGCGCCTGCCTCGCCCGGCACATGCTCAACTCCGATGCCCCCGATCACACCCGGCTGCGACGGCTGACCACAGCCGCGTTCGCCCCGCGCCGCGTCGACGCGCTGCGGCCGCGGATCGAGGAGCTGACCGGCGGGCTCCTGCGGGAGATGGAGCTACGGCTGCGGCGCGAGGGGAGCGTGGACCTCGTGGACGCCTTCGCCTTCCCGCTGCCCGTCCTCGTGATCGGTGAGGTGCTCGGGGTGCCGGAGGCCGACCGGGCCGATCTGCGGGACTGGACCTACCGGGTGGGCTCGCCCGCCGACGCGCTGGAGCCGGGCGCGGTGGAGGAGGCGTGGACCGGTCTGTACGCCTACTTCACCGAGCTGATCGCCCGCAAGCGCCGCGCGCCCGGCTCCGACCTGTTCAGCGCGCTCACGCAGGACGCGACGGAGGGTGGCCTCGACGACGGGGAACTGCTCGCCATGGCGTTCCTCCTCCTGTTCGCGGGCTACGAGACCACGATGAACCTCCTCGCGTCGGCGTCGCTGCTGTTGCTCACCCACCCCGAGGAGCTGGTGGCAGCGCGGCGTGATCCCGCTCGCTGGCCCGCCGTCGTGGAGGAGACGCTGCGGCACGCCAGTCCGCTGGAGGGCACGACATGGCGGCACACGACCGAGGAGGTGGACCTCGGCGAGGGCGTGGTCATACCCGGGGGCGCCTCCGTCCTCGCGGTGCTCGCCGCCGCCAACCGCGACCCCCGGCACTTCCCCGACCCGGACGCCTTCCGCCCGGCCCGCTATCTGGCAGGCTCCGGTGACACCCGCCCGGCGCCGCACGCCGCCTTCGGCCACGGACCGCACTTCTGCGTCGGCTCACGGCTCGCCCGCCTGGAGGCGACGATCGCGCTCCCCCGCCTCCTGGCGGCCTTCCCCACCCTGCGCCTGACGGCCGACCCGGCCCAACTCCCCTACCGCCCGGGCCTCTTGGTCCGCGGCCCGCGCTGTGTCCCCGTCACCACCGCTCCTCCGCCTGCGCGGGAGGCGGTCAGCGCGTAAGCAGCAACGCGTCGCCCACCGGGCGCTCCGTGCCGTCCGACGGGGAGTTGATCACCTTGCCGTTCACCGTCATCGTGACGGAACCACCGCCGTCCAGGGCCATGGCGTGGACCGCGCCGAGCGACTTCATCAGTTCCGCGCCTTCGCCCAGGCCGAACCCGTCGCTGTGGCCGGGCCGCCTGCCGTCCACGCCCGCCAGGAGCATGCGGCCCTGCCGGTCGACGCCCAGGAGCATGCGCGGGTTGCGCTTGATGCCCCAGGTGTACGCGAAGGAACGGTCGCCGGCGCGGTCGATGCCGTCGGCGGCGTAGTTCACCGCGACCTTGCCGCCGCGCACCAGCTCGGGGCCGCCGTTGACGATGTCGTCCTGCGGGCCGAGCTTCAGCTCCCTGCCCCGTTCGTCCAGGATCCGCTGCCCCACCTTCACGGCGCTGCCCGGCTTCGCGTGGGTACGCAGCCAGGTGGCGCCCGCGCCGATGCCCGCGAGGACGCTGCCGCCGTCCGGCACCGCGCCGCCGCGCGCACGCATCTCCCGTACGCGCCCGCTCGCGTCGAGCACGGCCTCCAGCCCCTCGCCCGCAGGGGTGTTCGCGCCGAGCTCGTCGGTGAACTTCACGATCTCGTCGGGGTCGGTGCAGGTGACGTCGTGCTGCGGGCGCTCGGTCGGGGAATCGCCGCCGGTACCGCCGCAGTTGCGGACCAGGCCCGGCACCCGGTTGATGCCGTCCACCATCGCGGACGCCGACCCCGCGCGGACCCGGAGCTTTGTCCTGAGCTTCTTGAACTCCGGGCGCAGGCCGTCGCCGCGCAGCACCGCCGCGATCCGCCCGTTGGTGGCCGCGCTCTGCAACTCCCCGTCGTACGCGGCGATCCCGGCCGCCGCGCCCGGCGCCCCGTCCTTGCCCTCCATGACGAAGAAGCCCGCGTTGACGCCGAGCAGGGCGTCGTCGTCCGCGGCCATGGCGCTCACCGTCTCGCGGCCGGCGACACCCGTGCCGTACGTGCCCTTCATCGCGCCGCCGTAGCGCTTCGGGTCGACGATCGCCACCTTGACCCGGGCGGTTCCGGTGCCGGGCACGCCGTCGGCGCCGGTCCACTCGCTCACCGCGTCGAACCCGGCGGCGGCGAGCGCCTTCCGCTGGGCGTCGGCGCCGGTCCGCGCGTCGTACTCCCCCACCCGGACCCGCACCCCGATCACCCCGGTCCGGTCGGCACCCCGCGGCCACGCGACCGCCTCGGCACGCGCGCCGAACCCGGCAGCGCGCACCCGCTCGGCCAGCGCCTGCGCGTCCCGCTCCGCGGCGAGGTGGGCACCGTTCGCGCGCACGGTGACCGTCCAGTGGTCCGCGCCGGGGCGGCCCGAGATGCTCCCCTGGTACAGATCGGCCCCGGGGGCGAGGCGTTCGTGCTGCCAGTCGGCGATCGGGGGCGGGACAGCGGCAGTTGGGGCCGCAGCCGCCGCGGTGTCCCCGTACCGGTCGACGACGACACCGGGGGCGAGAAGCCCCGCGGCGGCGACGGCCACCACCGTCGCCTTCGCTGCGGCGCTGAACGGACGGCGTGCAAGGGCCACGGGAACTCCTGGGTCGCGTAGGGACACCCGCAGCGAACGCGAGCGCGCGGACGGCGATCGATCCCAGGAGTGAATACCAGAAGGCCGGCCGGAGAACAGGCCCCGGGCCCCGTATCCGGGGGCGGATTCAGTCGTCTCGCCCCGTGGAGCGCGCCCGGTGCCTGCGGACCGCGTCGCGGTTGGCGCACCGCTGGGAGCAGTAGCGCTGCCGCCCGGTGCGTGAGGTGTCGGCGGAGATCGTGGCGCACTCGGTCACGGCGCACCGCCGGAGCCGGTGCATGCCACGCCCTGCCAGGTGCAGCGCCGTGCCGACGGAGATCAGCTGGAACAGCAGGGCGCCGAGCGGCTGCCGTTCGTCGCGGTAGTGCAGGTGCCAGCCCGAGCCCGCGTGGTCGGTCAGCCGGGGGTGGGCCGCGGATGCCGCCAGCATCTGGTTGAGCCGCTCGGCACGCTCCTCCTCGCCGGTCGCGTCGACGACCTTCTCCCACGCGTGCAGCGCGTCCTGGGTGCGGCCGAGGTCCTCCGGCGTGACGGGCCGCTCCAGAACGAGCCCCGCCGCGCGGCAGCGGTCCGCGAGCTCATCGGCGGTCTCAGGGCGCCGGTTGGCGAGGTCGGCGGCCAGGTTCACGACTTCCTCGCCGTAAGGGTTGAGGTGCACAAGACCATTACATCAGGCTGACCGGCATGTCACAACGCACCGGAGACCACGCCGGCATACGCCCGGCGACACAGGACGACATCGCGGAGCTCGTACGCCTGCGGGCGCTGCTGTTCGAAGACCTCGGCGGCGACTACTTCAACCCGCCATCGGTAGACGGCAGTTGGCAGGACGCCCTGGCCGTCGTCCTCAAGGACCAGTTGGCCACGGGAAACACGCGGATGCTCGTCGTGGACGGCGACGGCGGTGGCGGTGACAGGGGTGACGGCTGCCTGGCCGCGTGCGCCATCGGCTCGGTCGAGCAGCGGCTGCCGGGCCCGCATCTGCGCAACGGCCGGGTCGGCATGGTGATCGGCGTGGTCACCGACCCGGCGCACCGGCGGCGCGGACACAGCCGCTCGCTCATGCGGGGCCTGCTCGACTGGTTCCGGGAGCGCGAGGTGGCCCGCGTGGACCTGTACGCATCGCACGAGGGCGAGCCGCTCTACCGCGAGCTCGGCTTCGTCAACCACCCCGATCCCGCCCTGTATTGGCGCCCATGACAGCCCTCACCGAGGTGGCGCACAGCACGTGGCGCTACCGATGGGTCGTCCTCGGCATCGCCACCTTCACGCAGGCCGCGGCCGGCTTCTTCGTGCAGGGAATCGGGGCGATGGGCATCCACCTGCAACGCGAACTGCACCTGAGTACCGTCCAGTTGGGGCTGCTGGTCTCGGCGGCCCAGTTGGTCCCGCTGGTCGGGCTGCTGGTCGCCGGGGAGCTGCTCGACCGCTGCGACGAGCGCTGGGTCGTCGGGGCGGGCGCGGGCGTGGTCGCCGTGGGCCTGCTCGTGGGAAGCGCGGCGCCGGGTTATGTGTCCCTGCTGCTGGTGCTGCTGCTCGTCGGCGCGGGCTACAGCACCGTGCAGCCCGGCGGCAGCAAATCGGTGGCGTCGTGGTTCGGCGCGTCCCAGCGGGGTCTGGCCATGGGCATCCGTCAGGCGGGGCTGCCGCTGGGCGCCGCACTGGCCTCGGCCGCGCTGCCTTTCATCGCCGGGGCCTTCGGCTGGCGGGCGACGCTCGTGACGGGCGGGTTGGTCGCGCTCCTGGGGTCTTGCGTGTTCATGGGCTTCTACCGCAGGCCGCCCGTCCCTGCCACGCGTCGGGACGGCGGGCCGCGCCCCTCGCTCAGGTCGCGGCTCGGCGCCCGGCTGAACATGCTCCGGGAACCGTCCATGGTGCGGATCATGCTCACCGGATCGAGCCTGATCTCGGTGCAGTGCGGCGTGGGCATCCTGACGGTGCTCTATCTGCACGAGACGGCGTCCGTCGGAGCCGGCCCCGCGGCTCTCGTCCTGGTGGCCGTCCAGGGGGCGGGCGTCGTCGGCCGGATCGCCCTGGCGGCCTGGAGCGACCGCGCCAGGTCCGGACGGTACGGCTCGCTCGTCCTCTGCATGGCCGCCGTACTCGCCGCGATGACTGTGCTGATGACCCCGCTGGGCCGCTCGCCCGCGGTCGCCTGCTGCACGCTCGTCTGGCTCGGCTTCTTCGGCTTCGGCTGGTACGGCCCCTGGGTCGCCCACGTGACCGAATCTGCTCCGCCGGACCGGACGGGATTCGCCCTCGGCCTCGCCATGTCCGTCAACCAGATCGCCATCGTGGTGATGCCGCCGGTGCTCGGCCTGCTCAAGGATCTCACCGGCAGCTTCGTGCCGGTCTGGGGACTCCTTTCGGCGATGATCGCCGTCGCCCTGACCGTCTCGGCCGGGGCACGGCCGGGCAACCGGCCCCGTTCGTGTGGCCGACCCGGCGTCTGCGGTCCACCGTGAAGCAGTACGAGGTGTTGCCGCCACCACGGCGGGTAGCCGCGCCTCCGCACCGGAAGCCGCCGTGAGACCGCGCGGAACGAGCGGAACGAAGTGAGAAGGACTGGAGGGATTCACCGTGAGCGAGGAGCTGCCCGAGACCCGGGGCGAGGACGAGACGCCCGTACCGAGGGATCTGCCCGATCAGCAGGCGTCGGAAGAGGAGGACCGCTGGGAGCCCGACGACGAGTCGGCGACCACGGGCAACGCTCCGGACGCCGACGACGACGTACCGGACACGGATGAGGCGGGCACCGGCCGGCGCGGCGCACCGCACTCGGGTGGCGTGCGCCCGGACCAGCCCGTGCCGGACGAGCCCGCCGACTGAGCGGAGTCATCGGAGACCGCGGGGCGGCCCCCGTCGGCGCGCGCTCAGCGGGACGGCCTCGGCTCCGCGGAGACGGCCAGGGTGAACGAGTGGCCCGCCGGGTCGCTGTAGGTCCGGGTGTCCCGGGGGCCGGCGTTGTCCTTGGTGTCCACGGGCCTGGCTCCCAGGCCGACTGCCTCGCGCTCCGCCTCGTCCATGTCGCCGCGGTCCACCAGGATCCTGAGGTGCGCCTGCTGCGCGTCCTCGGGCCGCGGCCAGCTCGGCGGCGCGTAGCCGTAGTCCCTGTGGATCGCCAGGCAGATGCCCTGCGCGTCGTAGACCTCGACATAGTCGGGGTCGTTGCCCATGCTGGCCGTGCCTCCGAGCAACCCCGCGTAGAACTCCGCGAGCTCCTCGGGCTTCGCGCAGTCCAGGACGAGGACAGCGGTCTTCTTCACACCCATGGGGTCCCTCTTCTGTAGACATGGATCGGCATGGTCCGGCACAAAGGCGGTGGCCGTCTCACCCGGCCACCCCGCGACCGTCCGAGTGCCCCGCTCGGCCCGCCTCAATCGGCGTCCCCCGCGGGCGCACGGGTGTCCCGACGCGGGTGACACTGGGGGCATGCGCCTCGTCGACCAGTGCCCGCCCCCTTCCGTCTACGGCCGTCTCCGCATCGAGCGGAGCGACCTCTCGCCCGCCCGCTGGCTGGAACAACGCCCGCCCCACGACGACGGATTCGGCACGGTCGCCGGTGTCTGCGCGCCCGGCTTCGAGGCGTACGCGCGCATCCTCCACCCGGCCTGGCTCGGCGCGGAGCCTGTGCGGTGGGACCAAGTGGCCGCCGTGTACGGCAGGCCGGTGTCGGCGGGGACGCGCTGGCACGAGCTGATCGGCCTCGGGGACCGCCTCCTCTACCGCAACGACGACACCCCAGCCGTCCCCGGCGTCTGGGACGAACACCCCGACGAGGGCCCGACCCCCGCCGGCGTCGCCCGCGCCCTGATCCCCGTGCTTTCCCGGCACACGGCCACACCCGAGCGCTGCTGGTACGGGCTCTGGGAGGGGTACGGCCAGTACAACTGGGACGGATATCCCGTGTTCCGCACCCCGGGCCGTGACGAGATCCTGCTCTCCGGGCCGCTGACCGACGCGGACTCACCCGCGTCACCGGGCGGCGACGCCGATGAGTGCGCGCCGCCCGAACTCCCCGACCTGTGGTGGCCCGAGGACCGAGCCTGGTGCGTGGCCGGTGACGTCGATCTGGTGAGCACGTACGTCGGCGGTTCGGCGGCCTGCGTCGCGGATCTCCTCGCGGCTCCTGGCCTTGAGGCGTACGAGATCGCCGAGACGTCGGCGGTCGACTGATTCACCGTCAACCACTGTCCGTGCGGAGTCGAACTCCCCTATCACGGCGTCATGTTCGAGGGGCGAGATCACGACGAAAGCCCTTCCGGGGCGGCCTGTTCCGACTCCCTGTCCTCCGCGCCCGGCGGGGTGACTAGCATGGCGCGATATGTGGCCCGGAAGATCGCCGTCCCCTTTGGCGTTCCCACCGGGCCCGAGACCGATGCGCGCATCGGTCGGCTCGTTGCTTACCTGCACTCAAGGACCGAGGGACCGCTGAATGCCCGTGCCTGCTCCTCCCAGCCCGCACCGAATAGAGAAGGCGCGTCGGCGCGCGTCGGCCCTGCCCGTGGTCGTGCTGGTGGTGACCGCCGCGGCCGGGGCCGTCGCGGGCGTCATGGCACCGGACGGCGCCCGGGCCTGGACGGTGGCTTCGGTCCTTGCCGGCTGGCTGTGTCTGGCGATCGCGCTCGTGACGAGTTCCCTGCTCGTCAAGCGGGTCCGCGAGGCCGCCGCCGCGGACCACGCCGAGGCCGCGTCCCTCAAGGCTCAGCTGGCGCGCCAGGGTGCCGAGGCCGCGCACCTGGTGAACGTCACGCTGCCGACCGTGGTGAAACGGTTGCGCGACGGGACGAGCGCGAGTGAGACCTTGGCGCAGACGGCGCCGCCGTCGGATCCGCAACTGCGCCAGGTCGTCCACGTGTTCGCGTCCGTGGTGGAGGAGACCGTCAGGCACGCAGCCGACGTCGAGTCCCGACGCGACCACGCCCAGGGCCAACTCGCCCAGGCGGCCGAAGAGTTGGACCAGCTGACGGCGGTGACGCTGCCCTCGGCGATCGAGCGGCTGCGCGACGGCGCCTCCGCGGACACGGTCCTCGCCGGTCTCGAGTGGCCGCGCAATCCCCTGCTGCGGGTGCCCGCCGAGTCGTTCGTACGGGAACTCGCCTACAGCGAGCGGCGGGCGGCTGCCGCGCAGGCGGCGTCCGCCAAGGCGCTGAGCCGGGTGCAGGCCAAGTCCGTGAGCATGCTCGCGGACCTGCGGGACATGCAGGAGCGGCACGGTGTCGAGGTCTTCGGCGATCTGCTGCGCCTGGATCACAGCACGTCGCAGCTGGGGCTCATGACCGACCGGCTCGCCCTGCTGATGGGCGGCCGCTCCAGCCGTGCCTGGAACAAGCCGATCGTCATGGAGAGCATCCTGCGGGGCGCGGTGGGCCGGATCTCCGCCTATCAGCGGGTGCGGCTGCACTGCTCCACGACCGTGGCGATCGCGGGGTTCGCCGCGGAGGGCGTCATGCACGTCCTGGCCGAACTCATGGACAACGCCGCGAACTTCTCCCCGCCCATCGACGAGGTGCACGTCTATGTGGAGGAGCGCAGCGCCGGGATCGTCGTGACGATCGAGGACAGCGGCCTGAAGATGGCCGACGCGGCGATGCGCCGTGCGGAGCAGTCGGTCTCCGGGCACGTCACGGACCTGGCCTCGCTGCAGGGCACCCGCCTCGGTCTCGCGGTGGTGGGGCGCCTCGCCGCCAAGTACGGCATGAGCGTCAACTTCCGTCCGTCCTCACGCGGCGGCACGGGCGTCGTGGTGCTCCTGCCCCCGCAGCTCATGGCCCAGCAGCGCGACCCCGCTCCCCAGCAGCTCGCCCCCCGCGGCGCCGAACCGGCGCCCGCGCCGACCCCGGCAGCCCCCGCACCGCCGGCAGCGGAGATCCCCGCCGCCCCGGAGCGGCCCGCCGCCCCCGTGCAGCCCCCGGCCGGTGCTCAGGCACAGCCCCAGCCGGAGCATGCGCGTCCCGCGGCGGCCACCACCAACGGCCTGCCCGTGCGCGCACCCGGCCGCACCATGGCCGAGGCGGAGCGTGAGCGCGAGCAGCGCAGGGCGGCGTCCGACGCCGCCGCCGGGGCAGGGTCACTTGCCGGTGACGCGGGGCTGCCGCCGCGTGACGCCGGTTCCCGCTTCGGTGCCTTCCACCGCGCGCGGCGGGCGGCGGGCGACGTGCCCGGCTCCCCCGCGGCACCCGAGTCCCCCGCCGATTCCGGGCCGCCGCCCGCCGAGTAGACCGAAGCCACCCGCACGGCGCCCGGGCTCTGGCGCCCCCCTTCCCCGCTCGAAATCGTGAGATTGGAGGGACGGGCAGGTGACCGGAAGAACCGCGCATCTCGCCCCGCCTACCATGCAGACCACTGACAACAGCCTGACCTGGCTCCTGCAGAGCCTCCTGAAGCGCACCCCCGGTACGCGGCACGCCCTGGTGCTCTCCCGGGACGGCCTGAAGCTGTGCTGGAGCGAGCATCTGACGCTCGACCAGGCTGACCAGCTGGCGGCGATCTGCTCCGGCATCCAGGCCCTCGCCCAGGGTGCCTCCATGGAGTTCGGCGACGGGACCGGCGGCGTCCGGCACTCCATGACCGAGTTCCACGGCGGGCTGCTCTTCATCGTCGAAGCCGGCCTGGGCGCGCATCTGGCGGTGGTGGCGGAGGAGAACGCCGATCCCGGAGTGGTGGGGCATCAGATGACCGAACTCGTCGAGCAGATCGGTGAACATCTGCGCGCCGAGCCGCGCGGTCAGGCCGAAGGCAGCGGCTCCTCGTGACGCCGCGCAGGCCCGTGGACATCGGTGATCCGGACCGGCTCTACACGGTCACCGGCGGTCGCAGCCGCGCCGACGACGATTCGTTCGACCTGGTCACGCTGGTGGTGAGCGAGTGCGAGCCCACTGCGGGGATGCAGTCGGAGCACGTACGCATCCTCGAACTGTGCCGGCATCCGAGCGCCGTGGTGGAGATCGCCGCGGAGATGAAGCTGCCGATCACGGTGGTGCGGATCCTCCTTGGTGACCTGCTCGCGATGGGCCGGATCACCGCCCGCCATCCCCGTGCGGCCGGCTCGGCCGCCGCGATCCCCGATTCCGCCCTTCTCAAGGAGGTGCTCCATGGGCTCCGCAACATCTGAGCTGCCCTCCCGTACGCCCCTTTCCGACACTGCCGAGACCGGCTTGAAGATCGTCGTCGTGGGCGGCTTCGGGGTCGGCAAGACCACGCTGGTCCGGTCGGTCAGCGAGATCCGTCCGCTGAACACCGAAGAGGTGATGACGCAGGCCGGTGTCGGCGTCGACGAGACGGCCGACGTCGCCGCCAAGACCACCACGACGGTGGCGTTCGACTTCGGCCGCATCAGTCTCAACGAGCGTGTGGTGCTCTACCTGTTCGGTGCCCCCGGCCAGGAACGCTTCTGGTTCCTGTGGGACCGGCTCTTCGCCGGCACGCTCGGCGCGGTCGTCCTGGTCGACACGCGGCGGATGGACGACTCCTGGTACGCCATCGACCGTCTCGAACACCACAAGACGCCGTTCGTGGTGGCCGTCAACCGCTTCGACGACGACACCTCCAGGCACTCGCTGGATGAGATCCGCCAGGCCCTCGCGCTGCCCGACCATGTGCCGCTGATCGACTGCGACGCACGGGTGAGATCGTCGGGCAAGGACGTCCTGATCACCCTCGTGGACCACCTCTACGCACTGGCCATGGCCCAGGAGATGACACCGTGACCGAGCCGACCGGATCCCCTTACGAGCAGAGCCCGCCGCCCGGTTGCCCGGCCCACGCGGGTACGGGCGCGGTGCGCCTGGGCGGTCTGGAGTACCAGCAGACGCCTTCGCAGCTCTACCGCACCCTGCGCAGGGAGCACGGGGCGGTCGCGCCGGTGCTCCTCGACGCTGACGTGCCCGCGTGGCTGGTGCTCGGCTACTCCGAGGTCAGCTATGTGACCTCGCACGACGAGCTGTTCGCCCGCGACTCGCGCCGCTGGAACCAGTGGGAGCACATCCCCGCCGACTGGCCGCTGCTCCCGTTCGTCGGCTACCAGCCTTCGGTCCTGTTCACCGAGGGCGAGGAGCACCGCAGGCGGGCCGGGGTGATCACGGAGGCCCTCGAAGGAGTCGACCAGTTCGAACTCGCCCGGGACAGCGCCCGGATCGCCGACCGTCTCATCGCCTCGTTCGCCGGCAGCGGCCAGGCGGAGCTGATGGACGCGTACGCGCACGCGCTGCCCATGATCGCCGCGGTGCAGATGTGCGGCATGCCGGACGCGAGCACGGACACGCAGCAACTCGTGGACGACCTGCGGATCTCGCTCGACGCACATGAGGGCGACGACCCCGTGGCGGCGTACACCCGCGTCGGGGAGCGCATCCAGCTCCTGGTCAAGGAGAAGCGGGAGAAGCCCGGAGCGGACGTCACGTCACGGATGCTGACGCACTCGGCGGGCCTCACCGACGAGGAGATCGTCCAGGACCTGATCTCCATCATCGCGGCGGCGCAGCAGCCGACGGCCAACTGGATCTGCAACACGCTGCGGTTGATGCTGACCGACGAGCGGTTCGCCCTGAACGTGTCCGGCGGTCGCCTCAGCGTGGGCGAGGCGCTCAACGAGGTGTTGTGGCTGGACACCCCGACCCAGAACTTCATCGGCCGCTGGGCGGTGCGCGACACCCAGCTCGGCGGGCGGCAGATCCGGGCGGGCGACTGTCTGGTGCTCGGCCTCGCCGCGGCCAACACGGACCCGCAGATCTGGCCGGAGTCGCATGTCGGCCCGGAGAACTCGGCGCATCTGTCCTTCAGCCACGGCGAGCACCGCTGCCCCTACCCGGCTCCGCTGCTCGCCGACGTCATCGCGAGGACCGCGGTCGAGACGCTCCTGGAGCGGCTGCCCGACCTGGTCCTCGCGGTGGAGCCGCACGAGCTGACGTGGCGCCCGTCCATCTGGATGCGCGGTCTGACGTCGCTGCCGGTGCAGTTCACGCCTGTGGCGCACTGAAGCGGTGCCGGGGCGCCGCCTGCGGGCGGCGCCCCGGTGGGTCAGGCGGTGACGGGCGTGAACCGCACCGGCAGGGACTGCGGTCCGCGCGTGAACACCCCTTGCTCGACGGGGTCGAAGCCCTCGGCGAGCCGTATGTCGGGCATCGCGTCGAGGAGCTGGCCGACGCCGATCTCCACTTCGGCCTTGGCAAGGAGGGCGCCCACGCAGAAGTGCCGTCCGAGGGCGAAGGAGAGGTGATCGGCGGCGGCGGAGAACGCGGTCGTCGTGGTCAGGTCGTCACGGAAGATGTCGAAGCGGTCCGGGTCGCGGTAGCGCTGCTCGTCGCGGTTGGCCGAGCCGATCAGGCAGGTCACGGTGGCCCCGGCGGGGATGGTGCCGCCGGTGACCTCCACGTCGGTCGCCGACTGCCGCATGATCATGTGGACGGGCGGCGTGTGGCGCAGGGTCTCGGCGAAGGCGCGGGCGATCAGGGTGCGGTCCTGGCGGACGGCTTCGAGCTGCTCGGGGTGCATGAGGAGGTTGGCGAAGATGCTGGCGATGGCCTTGTCGGTGGTCTCGCCGCCCGCCGCGAGCAGCAGGCTGCAGAAGGCCTTGATGTCCTCGTCGCTCATGCGTACGCCGTCGACCTCGGCGGCGCACAGTGTGGAGAGCAGGTCGTCGCCGAGGTTGTCGCGGCGCTCCCGGATGATCGGGATCATGTACTCGGCGAACTCCACCCGGGTGCGTTCGCCGGCCGCCGCGACCTCGGCGTCGCCCGCGAGGTTGCCGAGGAAGGCGATGACGGTGGTGTACCAGCCGTGGAAGCGCGCGTGGTCGGCCTTGTCCAGGCCGAGCATGTCGGCGATGACGTTGACGGGGAAGCGGGTGGCGTAGTCCGCGACCAGGTCCACGCTGCCGGTGTGCCGGAAGGCGTCGATGAGTTCCCGGGAGTTGCGCTCGATGACGGGCAGGAACTTCTCCTGGAGGTCGCTGCCGCGGAACGCCGGTGCCACGAGCGCGCGCCGCACGGAGTGCTCCCGGCCGCTGAGCTGGAGGATCGTCTTGCCGTGTACGGGCTCGATCTGCCAGTCGTAGTTGTCGGTGGTGAACTGCGAGGCCTTGTCCTTGAACACGCGCTCGACGTCCTCGTACCGCGAGATGATCCAGCTCTGCGTCGCCTCGTGCCAGAACAGCGGCGCGCTCTCCCGCATCACTCGGTAGGCCGGGTACGGGTCCTTGGCGAACTCGGGCGAGAGGATGTCGGGGACCTGCTGCGCGGTGGACATGTGGCTCCTAGGTCAGAGACAGGCAACGCGCACCAGGCTATTGATCACTTACTGAGGCAACCAGCCCCTCCCGGCCGACGGTTGAGCACTGCACTAATGTTGGCCGAAAATCACCCTCGCCCCGCCGGTCGGAAACGGCGGGGCGAGGGGACCTTGACCGGCCATTCGGCCGCCGGGGCCGTCAGCAGCTGAGCTTGTCGCCCGGGGCGACGTTGAGGATGCCGGTGAACCGGGTGTAGTTGTTGATCCGGCTCTGCACCTGCTCGGGGTTCTTCCCGTCGCATTCCAGGCTGCCGTTGATGCTGCGGATTGTCTCGCCGAAGCCCTTGCTGTTGACCATGGCGTTGTGCGGGGTCATGGTCCCCGGGCCGTTCTGCGTGTTCCAGTACCAAAGGCCGGTCTTCCACGCCACGGCCGCGTCGTTCTGCACGAGGTCGGGGTTGTTCAGGAGGTCGATGTTCAGGGCGTCGCCCGCCGCCTTGTAGTTGAAGTTCCAGCTGAGCTGGATCGGGCCGCGGCCGTAGTACTTGTCGTTGCCCGCGGGACAGCCGTAGGGCTGGGAACTGTCGCAGTAGTGCGGGTAGTTCGCGGTGTTCTGCTCGACGACGTGGACCAGACCGCCCGTCTCGTGACTGACGTTCGCGAGGAAAGCCGCCGCCTCCTGCTTGCGTACGGTGTCGCTGCCGGTCCCGGTGAACTCGGGATAGGCGCTGAGCGCCTGCGTGAGACCGCTGTAGGTGTAGAAGGAGTTCCGGTTCGGGAACATCTGGTTGAACTGGGCCTCGCTGACGGGGAATTCCGCCGCCGCGGCCCGCTCCCCCGGCCCCGTCTTCTCGGCGGAGGCGTTGGGCGCGAGGGTCAGGACGGTGAGCACGGCGGCCGACGCGGTCGCGGTCAGCGCGGCAAGGACACGAGGACGCATGAGGGATCACTCCTTGGCGGGCCGGCGCATGCGTGTGCACGGCCGCCCGTCACGTGGTGGGGGGGGGGGAGGATGTGGGTCGCGGCACACCGGGAGCTGCAGCTCTCCGGAATGGCTCCTACCGTTGGACTAGACCATACCGAGTGACACGTCCACGTCAATACCTCTTCGTGTGCCCGCGGTTGACCCGCAGTTGGTCCGCGGTCGAGTGCGGAGATCGCTCGGCGTGAGGGCGGAGATCGCTGGGAGCGTTCCGGTTACGTCCGCGGCCGGCCGACGCGGCCGTACACTGGAGCGGTGTCGGGCAGGTCCCTGCTCCGCCCGGCCACCTGTGATCAGCCCTCCACGACCCGGATCCGGTCCTCTGCGACCAGTCGTGCGGCGCACGGGTAGCGTCCTCGGCCGTCTTGGCCCTTCGGCCCGCACGCAGATATCCCCCTGTGGGGCCCGCTCGCCTTACGCGTATCACCGCGGATTCCGGCTCGCCGTCGCCCTGCCCCTCAGGCCGGGCGTGCGCGGTGTGCCGCGGACCGCCTTCGAGGGGACTGTTGTGAAGCTCAGCGCACTGCTCGACGGGCACGACCACCACGTTCTGCACGGTGACCCGGAAGTCCCGGTCACCGCGGGAATGACCTTCGATGCCGGGCATGTGACGCCCGGATCGCTGTACGTCGCCGTTCCGGGCCACGAGGAGGGCGGACCCGGGGGCATCGGCCGGGCACTGGAACGAGGGGCGGTGGCGGTCATCTCCGAGGGCGGCCCACTGCCGGACGCGGAGTCCGCCGGGCAGGAAGTGTGCGTGGTGCGGGTGGCCGACGCACGGGCGGCCGCCTCGCTCGCCGCCTCCCGGTACTACGGCGATCCCGGCCGCGCGATGGACATCGTGGCGATCACGGGGACGAACGGCAAGACCTCCGTCTCGTACATGGTCGAGTCGGCGCTCAGGCTGGCCGAGGGCGCGAAGGTGGGGGTGATCGGCACCTCGGGAAGCCGGATCGGGACCGAGCGGATACCGATGCCGCGGTCGGTCCTCAGCACCCCGGAGTCGCCGGATCTGCACTATCTCCTCGGCCACATGCGCGACCGGGACGCGAGCAGCGTGGTGCTCGAAGCCACCTCCATGGGTCTGTTGCAGCGGCGCCTCGACCATGTGCCCGTGGGCATCGGTGTCTTCACCAATCTCACCCAGGACCACCTGGACGACCACGGGACGATGGAGCACTACAAGAACGCCAAGCTGCGCCTCTTCACAGGGCTGTGCGACCGCGCGGTGGTCAACGCCGACGATCCCGTCAGCGCCGAGATCATGGCCCTGATGCCGGGCGCTGTGACCACGTACGGGCTGGACGCACCGGCCGACTACCGGGCGAGTGATCTGGTCGTGGACGCGGCGGGCACCCGCTTCACGCTCCACCACGACGGCCGCAAGTACCCTGCCGCGATCCCGATACCGGGCCGCTTCTCGGTGTCCAACGCGCTGGCCACCCTCGCCGCGTGCCATCTCCTCGGGCATGAACTGCCCGCCCTCGTCTCCGCGTTGGACCGGATGCCGCCCACTCCGGGCCGGCTCGAACGCTTCACCACCGCGCAGGGGGTCTGCGTGATCGTCGACTACGCGCACTCTCCCGACTCGCTGGAGAAGGTCCTCGCCACGATCCGCGGCTTCGCGACCGGGTCGGTGATCACCGTCTTCGGCTGCGGCGGCGACCGTGACGTCACCAAGCGGGCCCTGATGGGCGAGATCGCGGGCCGTCACTCAGATCTGTGCGTCCTCACATCGGACAATCCCCGCGACGAAGATCCCGAGGCCATCCTGGACCAGATCGTTCCGGGTCTGACGTCCACCGGGACGCCCTTCCACCGGGAGGCCGACCGCCGCGCCGCGATCTCGCACGCGCTGACCTCCGCGCGGCGCGGCGACATCGTGCTCGTCGCGGGCAAAGGCAGCGAGCCGCACCAGATCGTCGGCGAACGGCTCATCCCCTTCGACGACATGACAGTGGTCCGCGAACTCGACGCGCTGTAGGGACGATTCACGCAGGCGGATGTGCGATTCATCCACCGCGTCGGCGTGCGCAGTGCGAATCGGGCACTGGTGCGCCGGGGCGCGTGGCGTTTACGGTCCCTGCACTTTCCGCCACAGCACCTCGCACGCCGGGGTGCTGCCACCCAGGGAGCCGCCTGTGCCCAAGGAGCCATCTCCGTCCGTCACCGAGGTCGAGACGCACGGAGTCGAACGCATCCCGGACGCGGACCGCACGGCGGGGCCGCTCGATCTGTTCCGGCTCGCGTTCGGCGGCGCCAACACCTTCGCCACCTGCGTGCTCGGGGCGTTCCCGATCCTGTTCGGGCTCTCCTTCTGGCAGGGGCTCGCCGCGATGCTCATCGGGCTGCTCATCGGCGCGCTGCTGCTCGCCCCGATGGCGGTGTTCGGGCCGCGCAACGGCACGAACAACGCCGTCTCGTCGTCGGCGCATCTGGGCGTGCACGGCAGGATCGTCGGCTCCTTCCTCTCCCTGCTCACCGCCGTGGCGTTCTTCTCCCTGTCGGTGTGGAGCTCGGGCGACGCCCTCATCGGCGGGGCGCACCGGCTGCTCGGGGTGCCGGAGAGCGACGTGGCCTACGGCTGCGCGTACGCCGTGTTCGCCGCTCTCGTGCTCGCCGTGTGCGTCTACGGCTTCCGCTTCATGCTGCTCGTCAACAAGGTCGCGGTGGTGGCGGCGACCCTGCTGTTCGTCCTCGGCCTTGTCGCCTTCGCGGGGGACTTCGACCCCTCGTACGCCGGGATCTTCACCGCGGACGCCGACCGGGCCACCCAGGACCTGTTCTGGCCGTCCTTCATCGGCGCCGCGCTGATCGTGCTGTCCAACCCGGTCTCCTTCGGCGCCTTCCTGGGTGACTGGGCGCGCTACATCCCGGCCGAGACCCCGCGCCGCAAGGTGATGGGAGCGGCCTTCCTCTCGCAGGTCGCCACGGTGCTCCCGTTCGGCTTCGGCCTGGCGACGGCGGCGATCATCGCCGAGCAGGCGCCCAAGTACATGGACCCGGCCGCCCCGAACTTCGTCGGCGGTCTGCTCGCGATCGCGCCCGGCTGGTACTTCCTGCCGGTCTGTCTGATCGCGCTGATCGGCGGCATGTCCACCGGGACGACCGCGCTGTACGGCACCGGCCTGGACTTCTCCTCGGTGTTCCCGCGGCTCGGCCGTGTGCAGGCCACCGTTCTGATCGGCGTCCTGTCCATCACGTTCATCTTCGTGGGCCGGTTCGGCTTCAACCTCGTCCAGGCGATCTCCACGTTCGCCACGATGATCATCACCTGCACCGTGCCGTGGATGATCGTCATGATGCTCGGCTACGTCACCCGGCGCGGCTGGTACGACCCCGAGGCGCTGCAGGTCTTCACGCGCCGTCAGCACGGCGGTCGCTACTGGTTCGCCCGTGGCTGGAACTGGCGCGGCATGGCGGCCTGGTGGACCGGTGCGGTGACCGGCGTCCTTTTCACCAACATTCCAGGACAGTTCGTCGGGCCGCTCGGCGACCTCGCGAACGGCGCCGACATCAGCCTCCCGCTGGGAGCCGCCGTCGCCGCGATCGTCTACCTCGCCCTGCTCGCGGCGTTCCCGGAGCCGCGCGGGGTGTACGGGCCCGAGGGGCCGCGCTGGGTGCGCGCGGCCGACACGCCGATCGCTCCGATCACCGGGCCGCCGGGCGCCCCCGAACCCTCAGCGAAGGTGCGGGCGTAGCTCAGTGCGCCCTCTCGAAGCTCAGCGCGCCTTCTCGAACTCCCGCTTGAGGTTCTTCAGCGTCCTGTCGATGTTGCCGACCTGAAAGACGGCGAAGGTGCGTCCGCCCGTGGCGATGCGGTCGAAGGCGTTGGCCACGAAAGTGGGCCAGGACCGCCTGTCGTCCGTCCAGGTCTCGGTCACCTTGGTGCCTCCGTCACACTCCTGGAACCGGTACTCCCAGGTGGCGATGGGGGCACGCAGCCGGGGGCGCTTCAGCCCTATCGCGTGCACGCGGAAGGCGAAGCGCCGCCCCGGCTCGGCCTTGGTCACCGTGCAGCGCGTGGTCCAGCGGAACGGGCCGCGCTTGTTGTGCCCCTCGAAGACCAGGCCGACGACGGCGGGGCCTTCGCCTCCGGGCACGGTCGCGCCGAGGTTCTCGGGGCTCCAGCGCCCCATCAGAGCGGGCCGGCTGACCTGCTCGTACACCGTCCGCGGTGACGCCTCGACCAGGATGCTGCGTGACACTGTGAACGTGCGGGTCATGACAACTCCGATCCTCGACCCGCGACCTTACTCACCAGTAGTCGGGATGTCAGCCCCCACTTCGCGCCCCAGAGTGCCCCAGAGTGCCTCAGACCCGACCGGTGACCGTGACGGCGACACCGGGCGCGGCCGGCTCGCCGGTCACTCGCTCGACGGCCTTCGCCGCGGCCGAGCGCACCTCCCGTGTCACGTCCAGGGCCCGCCGCCCCCGGTGCAGGACGACGTACACCTCCACGCTCAAGGCCCCCGTGTCCTTCTCCCGCCGCACCTGTACTCCCGCGGAGCCCGCCGGAGTACTGGGCAGACCGCGCCTCAACACCGCCGACGACCGCAGCAGGTCCGCGAGGCCCGGCCGCAGGAAGGCGACCCCCGGGGTGCCGAGGACCGCCTCTATGACGGCGTCCGCCACCACGCGCGCAACGTCCCGCTCGCTCATCGCTGCCGCCCTTCTGTGCTGTCGTCATCGTCGCTATCGTCGTCGTCATCGATGAGGTCGCTGATCGTCACGTCGACGACCGCGATCCGCATGCCGAGCTCGTCGTCCACCGCATCGAGCACTCGCCCGCGCACCCGGTCGGCGGCCTCCGGCAGGTGCCACGTGAGCGGGACCTGCACCTCGATGCGGATCCTGACCGGCCCACGCGCGAGGCGACCGGCAGGCGCCGGGGACGCGGGCTCGTCCAGCGGGCCGATGCGGCAGCTTCCCGCGCGCACGCCCGGAAGGGACTCGGCCGCGGCCCGGACCGTTCTGGCCGCGGCGGCCTCCACGATCCACGCGTCCTCGTCCTCGTCGCCCAGCGGCAGCGTCCGGCCCGGCCGCAGCTCCAGACGCACCACGTCCATGACACGGCCCGCGAGCGCGGAGGTGTCCTGTTCCCGCGGTGCCGTCTCGCGCGCCTCCGTGACGATCCCCTCAAGGCGCAGCAGGGCGTTCAGGGCCTGCGTGCAGTGCGGGCAGCCGTCGGTGTGGGGGTCGGGCACGCCCGCCTCCCGCTGTTCCCATACGTGCGACAACTCGCGCCCGCAGGGCAGCAGTTCGTCATCGGGCAGCACTCCGAAGCCCGCCTCCCGCTCGTCGTCCGGTACGGACTCTCCGTTCATCGCCATGCGGCCATCGCCTCCGTCAGATAGCGCCGCGCCCTGAAGACACGGCCGCGGACCGCCTCCGGACTGATACCGACCGTCTCGGCGATGGCCTCGTAGGGCGCGCCGTCCAGCTCACGCAGCACCCAGCACACCCGCTGCTCCGGCGAGAGTCCCTCCATCGCCCGCGCCAGGTCCGCCACGGCGGCGTGCCCCTCGGCCACCCGCGCGGGCGAGACCTCGTACTCCGGCGCGGCCGGCTCGGGCAGGAAGTCGAGCGCCACGACCGGCCGCCGCGAACGCAGCAGGTTCAGGCAGCGGTTGGTGACGATGCGGTAGATCCACGTACCGAACTGCGCGTCCCCGCGGAATTCCGGCAGTTTGCGCCAGGCGCTGACGAAGGAATCCTGCACGGCGTCCTCCGCCTCCGGGCGGCTCCCGAGCAGGCGCGTGGCCAGGCGCAGCGCCATGGGCGCGTGGCGGTGCACGAGGGCTTCGAAGGCCTCCTCGTCGCCCTCCGCCGCCCGCACCGCGAGCAGTCCGTCGTCACGTCCCGAGGACGCGTCCGCCTCCTCACGTCTTGAGGACGCGTTCGCTTCCTCGGCTGTTCCGCCCCGGTCGCCCGGCACACGCGGCTCCTCTCACTTCGGTCGTGCTCGTACGACACACGAAGGGCCCTCCGCGTTACGCGGCCCAGGAACGCTACATGCCGGGACGGGAAATTCCCGCGAGGCGCGTAACGGAGCCGGGGTACCCGGGTCGGAGCAGGAGAAGAGGCGGGGAAACCCCTGACGACGAGGAGACGCCACCATGACGACGCAGGACCTCACTTCGAGCACAGGAGCACCCGGAAGCACCGGGAAGGACCTCACCGGCGAGGCTCGCAGGAGCACGCCGGGGGCCACCACCGTCAGCGGAGTCACCGGCGCGGCCGAGCCCGCGGCGACGCGGGGCAAGACGTCCATCGCCGATGTCGTGGTCGTGAAGATCGCCGGCATGGCGGCCCGCGAGATCCCCGGCGTGTTCGACATGGGCGGCGGCCTCTCCCGCACCATCGGCGCCGTGCGCGACCGCGTTCCCGGCGGGCGCCCCAACGTCGGCCGCGGGGTGAAGGTCGAGGTCGGCGAGCGGCAGACGGCGATCGACCTCGACATCGTCGTCGAGTACGGCGTGCCCATCACGGACGTCGCCCACGACGTGCGCGAGAACGTCATCTCGGCGGTGGAGCGCATCACGGGACTCGAGGTGGTCGAGGTGAACGTCGCCGTCAACGACGTCCACCTGCCCGAGGACGACAGCGCGGACTCAGGCGCCGAGACCCGCGTCGAGTAGCGCACGGCCCTGCCCCACGCGGGCCAAGACGTGACGTCCCCTTCTGCGGTGTGAGGTGAGTGGTGAGCACAGCTCTGGTCGGCCTGATGGCGGGCATGGCCCTGGGATTCGCCGGGTGGTTCGGTGGCTTCGGCGCGTTCCTCCTGGTCGCCGCGCTCGGCGCGGTCGGTTTCGTCCTCGGGCGCCTCGTCGACGACGGCACGGACATCCGGGCCTTCCTCGGCGGGCGTGACCGGGAGCGGCGATGACCACGCCCGCGGCGGAGCGCGGGGTGACGACCGTCGCGGACCGCGCGGTGCGCCGCATCGCGGAACGCGCCGCGACAGAGGCACTGGCTCCCGGCGCGGTCGAGGTCGAGGGAGGTTCGGCGGCCGTGCGCGGCCGCCGGGCCCGGGTCGGCGTCACCGTGACCCTGCCCTACCCCGCCGTGCTCGACGAGGCGGGCGAGAGCGTACGGTCACACGTCGCCGAGCGCACGGCCCGGCTCACCGGCCTCACCGTGCCCTCGGCGCGGATCCGCGTCCGGGGTCTGTCCCGGGGGCTGCCCCGCGAGGAGTTGTCCGGCGGGCAGCTCGCACCGCAGGTGGCCCCCACCGAGGCGGCGGGGATTCGCGCACACCGCCCCTGGTCCCAACGCCGCCTGCCCGTCGGGGTGTTGGCCCTGCTCGCCGCCGCGGCCTGCGGAGTGCTGCTGTACGACGTGGTGTCCGTGCACGCCGCCGGGCAGGCTCCCGCGCGGTGGCGGGTCGAGGTGATGGAGCGGCTCGCCACGCACGGCCCGAGCAGCGGCACGGTCATGGGTGCGCTCGCGGCGATCGGAGTGTTCGCGCTCGGTGTGTGGCTGCTGGTCCTCGCCGTCACGCCGGGCCGTCGCAGCGTGCTCCCGATGAGGCCGCCGCTGCCGGGGGTGCGCGCGGTCCTGGATCGCAGGGCGGTCGCGGTCCTCCTGCGGGATGCCGTGGCCGGCGTACCGGGCATCGGACAAGTCCGGGTCAAGGTCGGCCGCCGTACGGCACGGGTGCGCGCCGGGCTTGAGTTCGGTGAACGGGAGCGTGCGAGGCGGGCGGTGGCCGAGGCCGCCGAGGCGGCGACAGCGGAGCTCGGCCTCGCCGGACCGCTGCGGCTGCGCGTGCGCCTGCGTACGGAATCCACCGCAGCGGAGAGGAGCACTCCTGATGAGCCGACTCCGTAGCGGCACGAACCGCTCAACTCTGCTCTGTGCGGCGGCAGTTCTTCTTTTCACGGGAGCCGCACTGGCTTCCGCGGCGGCTCCCGTCCGCGACCGGCTGCCGTCAGCCCTGCCGCGCGTAGGCGCCGACCGGGTGTGGCTGGACCAGGAGATGCTCGGGCGGTGGCGTGATCACGGCTGGTGGCCGCCCGTCGTGATCGCCGCGCTGGCCGTCGGCACCGTCCTGTTCCTCTGCTGGACCGCCGCCCAGATCCGCACCGGCCGGCTGCGCGAACTCCCGCTCGGGCAAGCCGGTGTCACCCTCTCGGCCGCGGCCCTGGCCTCCGCGATGGCCGAACGCGCCCGAGCCGTCGACGGCGTGGCCCGCGCGCACGTACGCCTGCTCGGACGCCCCCGGCGGCTGCGCGCCCGCATGACGCTGGTCCTGGACCCCGACGGCTCCCCGGAAGCGGTACTGCGCGAGCTCGCCCGGGGCACCATCGCCGAGGCACGGGCGGCGGCGGCACCCCGGACGCTGGAGGCGGACGTGCGCCTCACGACCCGGCGGCACCGGGCGCGCCGTATCCACTGAGCGGCTACGGCTACAGGGCTTCCAGCGTGGCGCGGAGGTCGGTGGCGCGAGGGCGGTTGTGCGGAAGCCTGGCGAGCACGGCGGCCATGCCGCAGGTGTCGGTGACGGCGGAGAAGACGAGGCCGGCGCCGACACCCGCGGCCAGCCAGCGCGCGGGCCCGAAGCGGGTTCCGGCGGCGAGGCCGAGGACGACGAGGGATCCGGCCGCGAGCCGCACCTGCCGCTCCATCGGCCAGGCTGTCGGCGCGCCCTCCGAGGGGTGCAGCGGGTGGCCCTGTTCGGCCCAGGCGGTGGTGCCGCCGGCGAGGGTGGCGGCGGGGATGTCGGCGGCGGCAAGCTCGTCGCAGGCGGAGGCGGAGCGCTTGCCGGAGGCGCAGACCATCAGGAGCTCGCCACGGGCTGCCGCGGCCTTGAGCTCGGGCAGCGCCATGTGCAGGTGGTCGACGGGAATGTTGTGGGCTCCGGGAAGGTGGCCGGAGGCGTACTCGCCGGGGCTGCGGACGTCGATGACGGTGTAGCGGTCCAGGCGGGCGGCCGCCTCGGCGGGGGCCAGATCGGTGGGGGGAGTCATGGGGAGCTGTCCTTTCGTTTCCCCAAGGCTCTCACCCCGGCAGGCGGTCCTGTCCTTCACCTCGGTGTGCCGGAGGAGGGTGGCGACTTGGGCGAGTGGGGCGCCCTGAGTCGGGCCAGTACCTGTTCGGCCTCTGCGGTGCGGTTCTGGCCGCGGTAGAGCGTCAGGGCCTGCTCCCAGGCTTCGCGGGCGAGAGCGGGGCTGTCCATGGCGTGGTGGGTCTCGGCCAGGTTGGCGAGGGTGTCCGCCTCGTTCGAGAAGTCCACGTACTCGCGGAAGAGGGCCAGGGCCTGCTGGTAGTACTCCAGGGCCTGCGCGTGCCGGCCGGTGTGGTGCGCGATGTAGCCGAGGCTGTCGAGGACGGAGGCGGCGTCGGCGGGACGGCCGTGTTCCCTGTAGAGGCGCAGCGCCTGCTCGCAGTGGGTCCGCGCCTGCGGATAGCGGCCCAGCTGGGCGTGCATCCAGCCGACGGCGTTGAGCTGGTTGGCCTGCCAGACGGGGTTGTCCAACCGCAGGTAGAGGTCGAGGGCGCGCAGGGCGTGCTCCAGGGCGCGCTCGTCGTCGCCGTACTGCTCCCAGACCCGGCCGAGGGTGCGGCATATGTGTGCCTGCCCCGCGGTGTCCTCGGTGCGTTCGGCCAGGGCCAGGGCCAGGCCGAGCTGGTCGAGGGCCTCGCGGTGGTCCCCTGTCAGGGAGCGGGCGTGGCCGTAGCGCCAGTGGGCGAGGGCTCTGGGGGTGGCGGTGGCGCCCTGGCGTTCTGTCGCGGTCAGGGCGGCCCGCCAGACGGTGAGGTACTCCGTCAGGTGGTAGCCGCCCTGGTGGTACGAGATGAGGGACCAGGCCAATTGCCACACCTGGGGGTGGCGGCCGGTGGCCAGGGCGAGGGACTGGACGGCGAGGAGGCATGCGTGTTCCTCGTCGAACCACC
The DNA here is from genome assembly GCF_053610745.1 of Streptomyces sp. NPDC054866. Classification (NCBI taxonomy): domain Bacteria; kingdom Bacillati; phylum Actinomycetota; class Actinomycetes; order Kitasatosporales; family Streptomycetaceae; genus Streptomyces; species Streptomyces sp. NPDC054866. Next base: position 569,656 of record NZ_JBSGZA010000004.1, on the reverse strand, counting down.
GGAGCGCGGCCGTGGTGTCCGCCGGAGTCAGCGGGCGGCACCCGGGCACCGGCGGATCGAGCCGGGCGTCGAACGGCGTGTTCGGGCCGTCCAGGAGCCGGTTGGCCGCGTAGGCGGTGTGCACGTGGAAGTCGACGAGCCGGGTCAGCGCGGCCGCTGCGTCCTGGCCGGTCTCATGGGCGAGTTCGGCGGCGTACAGACGGACCAGGTCGTGCATCCGGTAGCGGCCCGGGCGGTCCTGCCGCACCAGGTGGGCGGACTCCAGTTCCGTCAGGAGAGCCCGGGCGCGGGCAGGCGGGAGCGCGGCGAGGCTCGCCGCCGCGGCCAGGCTGATGTCCGGTCCCGGCGCGAGGCCCAGGAGGACGAACAGGGTGGCGGCCTGCGGGGTGAGCACGCGGTGGGAGGCGGCGAAAGCCGCGCGGAGGCTGGCGGTGAGGTCACCGATGTCCAGCGCGTCGAGGCGGTCGGCGGCGTCGTTCAGCTCCGCGGCCAGGACGGCGAGCGGGAAGTCCGGGTGGGTGGCGGCGCGGGCGGCCACGATCCCCAGGGCCAGCGGAAGGCCCGCGCAGTGGTCCATCAGCACGGACACGGCGTCGGGTTCGGCCGCGACCCGGGGTACGCCGAGATGGCTGACCAGCAGGTGGTGCGCCTCGTCCCGTCCGAGGACGTCGAGCGGCACCAACTGGGCGCCGTGCGTCGCCACCAGTGCGGCGAGACGGCTGCGGCTGGTGATCAGAACGGTGCACGAGGGGCTGCCCGGCAGCAGGGGGCGGACCTGGTCGGCGTCGCGGGCGTCGTCCAGGAGGATCAGCATGCGCCGCCCGGCGACCAGGCTCCGGTACAGCGCGGTCTGTGCGTCCGGGTCCGCCGGGATGCTGTCCGGGTCGACGTGCAGCGCGTCGAGGAAGGCGCGCACCACGCCTGCGGTGGGGATCGGTGGCTCGGCCGGGTCGAACCCGCGCAGGTTCACGTACAACTGCCCGTCCGGGAACCGGTGCGCGTTCTCGTGCGCCCAGCGCAGGGCCAGCCAGGTCTTGCCGATGCCGCCGATGCCGCCGATCGCGGAGATCACGACGGTCCCGCACGGGCCGTCACCCGTACCCGCCGAAGCGGCCAGGGCCTCGGTGAGCTGGTCGAGCTCTTTACCGCGGCCCGTGAACACCCCTGGCGGCGCGGGGAGTTGGCGGGGAACGGGAAGCGGCGACGCGGCCACCGGCGGGGAGTGCGGCGGGTCCAGCGAGGGGTCCGCCGTGAGGATCCGCTGGTGCAGTTCCCGCAACGGCGCCCCGGGGTCCACGCCGAGTTCCGCGGCCAGCCGTTCCCGCGTACGCCGGTAGTGGCCCAGTGCATCGGCCGCGCGGCCGGATCGGTACAGGGCGAGCATCAGCTGACCGGTCAGCCGCTCGTCCATCGGGTGCGCGTCGGCCCCCGCGGTCAGTTCGGCCAGCAGCTCGCCATGACGGCCTTGCCGCAGCATGAAGTCGTAGCGGTCGAGATCGGCCGCGAGCCGTTCGCGTACGAGGGTTTCGCGCAGCGCGCTGAACCACGGCGTGTCCAGGGCGGCGAACGGCTCGGCCTGCCACAGGCCGAGCGCCTCGTCGAACAGGGCCACGGCACGCTCGTCGTCCTCGGCGGCCCTGGCCTGCGCCACCAGGTCTCTGAACCGGTGCAGGTCCACCGCCGATGCGTCGACGGTGAGCTGGTAACCGCCCGGTTCCTTCCCGATTCGTGCACCGGCGCCCTCAGCCAGGATCAGGGCCTGTCGCAGGCGGGACAGATAGCTGTAGAGGGTGGAGCGGTACCGCTGCGGGAGCCGGTCCGCCCAGATCCGATCGGCCAGTTGGTCCACGGAGACGGTGCGGTTGGCGTCGACCAGGAGCGCCGCAAGCACACTGCGCTGCCTCATGTGCCCGATGTCGAGCGGCCGGCCGTCCACCCGGACCGCGATGTCACCGAGCACCGTGAACTGCGCCGTCACCGCACCGAACCTCCTGACCGCCTGTCCGCCTGTCCGTGTCCTGCCGGACCGCAGGACCGCAGGACCGCCGACCCGTCCACCACCCTGACCTGGTCATTCAAGGTCTGTCCAAGGTTTGGCCACAGTCGTCCGGAAACAGTGGGCCGTGCGGCGCCCGGACGGGGGCGGGCGCCGACTCGACTACCGTTCTCAGAAAGGACATACGGTGCTCAAGAACATCCTCACCACCACGGCTGTCGCCGGTCTTGCCACGGCAGCGGTACTGGGCGGCACGGCCACGGCCACCGCCTCGCAGGCCGGCACCCGGGCGTCGGCCCAGGCGCAGGAAGACGTCCGGGCCGGGTGCGCGATCAAGCGCCACGGCTACACCGGGTACAAGACCTGCTCCAGTGACGTCCTGGACATCACCTGGGCCGCCGGCCACACCGAGACGTTCGTCATCGGCACCAACTACCAGGTGTACCGGATCTCGGCGTCCTCGGGCGGCTGGAAGAGCATGGGCGGCAAGGCCACCAACGTCAGGGACGCCTTCTACTCCGGCAACCGGCCGACCGTGCAGGTGATCAACTCCAACGCCTCCCACAAGCTCTGGTGCAGCTCCTACTCCAGCGGCTGGAGCGGTTGGTACGCCTGCTGAGCTGTGCCTGAGTCATGCCTGAGTCGAGCTCCTGAACAGCGGCTCAGGCGCCGCGGGCCCGCTCGAAGCGGGCGCGGCCCTCGGTCAGTTCGACGACCGGTGCGGGGTAGTCGACGCCCGCCCGGTCGTCGTCCGGGAGTTTCCACGGCTCGTGGATGTACCGGTCCGGGACCTCGGAGAGTTCGGGGAGCCAGCGGCGTACGTAGCTGCCGCCCGGGTCGAAGCGCTTGCCCTGGACGACGGGGTTGAGGACCCGGTTGGGCCGGGTGTCGGTTCCGGTGCCCGCCGCCCACTGCCAGTTCATCTGGTTGTTGGCGATGTCCCCGTCGACCAGGAGGCTCAGGAAGTGCCGGGCGCCCACGCGCCAGTCGACGTAGAGGGTCTTGGTGAGGAAGCTCGCCACCACCATGCGGCCCCGGTTGTGCATCCAGCCCTCGTGGCGCAGTTGTCGCATCGCCGCGTCCACGAAGGGATAGCCGGTGCGCCCCTCGGTCCAGGCGGTGATCTCCTTTTTGTCGGTGCGCCACCGGTCGCCGTGCGAGCGGTAGTCCTGGGCCGCCGCCTCCGGGCGGGCCGCGAGGACCTGGTGGTGGAAGTCCCGCCAGGCCAGCTGCCGGACGAACGCCTGCGCTCCCGGCGAGCCCTCGCGGGTTGCCTTGTGGATGGCTTCGGCCGCCGAAAGGGTGCCGAAGTGGAGGTGGGGCGAGAGCCGCGATGTCGCGTCGCCCGCGATGTCGTCGTGGCCGTCCTCGTACCCCGCGATGCCACCGGCCAGCCAGGCCCGCAGCCGCTTTCGCCCGGCGCTCTCGCCGCCGGAGTCGAGTCCCGGTGAGACGCCGGCGATCTCCGCACGCGGCAGCACCGGCTCCGATTTCACATCGGCGACGGGCACCTTGCGCGGAGCGGCCAGGAAGTCCCGTACGCCTTCCGACGTCCAGCGCCGGAAGTACGGGGTGAACACCGCGTAGTGGTCCTTGCCCGCCGGGAGCAACTCCCCCGGAGCGACGGCCGTGAGGACCGCGTCGTGCACGACGAGGCGGCAACCGGTGTCGCCGAGCGCCGCCCGCAGCCGCTCCTCGCGCCGCGTCGCGTACCCGCTCACCCCGGCCGCGACATGCAAGCGAGCCGCCCCGGTCTCCGTCACCACCCGGCAGACCTGGTCGACGACATCGCCGCTGCGGACCACGAGGCGACCGCCGCGCTCGCGCAGCCCCGAGTCGAGATCCTCCAGGCAGTCGGCGAGGAAGGCGCGGCGGTTCGGGACGGCGAAGCCCGTGGCCCGCAGCCCGTCGTCGTACACGAACAGCGGGACGATCCGGTCCGCCTCGCGCAGGGCCGCCCGCAGCGCGGGGTTGTCGTGCAGGCGCAGGTCGGAGGTGAACAGGGCGATGGATACGGTCACTTGGCGCGGCTCCTCATGTCGTGGGGGAAGCTCATCAGGGCCACCGGGCCGGGTGCCCGCTCGTCGGAGCCGCGACCGGTGCGTCGCCGTATTGTCCGTGGGTCACGGCTTCCGGATGGTTCCCGCGGCGCGCTGTTCGGCCGTACGTGTGATGTTGCGTGCCATGCCGCCGAAGACGAGCGCGTGGAACGGCGAGACGCTCCACCAGTAGGCGTGCCCCAGCAGGCCGTGCGGATGGAAGAGCGCCCGCTGCCGGTAGCGCGTGCGGCCCCTGCCGTCCTCCTCCGCGTACATCTCCAGCCAGGCGAGGCCCGGCAGCCGCATCTCGGCCCGCAGCCGGAGGAGCCGTCCCGGTTCGATCTCCTCGACCCGCCAGAAGTCCAGCGAGTCCCCCACCCGCAGCCGCTGGGCGTCTCGGCGTCCGCGTCTGAGGCCGACCCCGCCGACGAGCCGGTCGAGCCAGCCGCGCACCGCCCAGGCGAGCGGGAAGGAGTACCAGCCGTTGTCGCCTCCCACGCCTTCCACGACACGCCACAGAGCCTGCGGCGACGCCTCCACGGTGCGTTCGCGGCGGTCGGTGTAGAGGCTGCCGCCCGCCCAGTCGGGGTCGGTGGGCAGCGGGTCGCTGGGGGCGCCGGGCAATGAGGCGGACGACCAACGGGTGCTGACCTGGGCGTCCTTCACGCGTTCCAGGGCCAGCGAGAGCGCTTCGTCGAAGCTGATCGGGACGCCGGGCCCGTCGGGGACGTAGCGGGCGATGTCGTGTTCGTGGCAGACCACCTCGTAGCGCAGGGACTCCGCGAGCGGCCGGGCGATCGACGCCGGTACGGGGGTGACCAGGCCGACCCAGTGGCTGGAGAGGCGCGGGGTCAGCATGGGCACCGGCACGATGAGGCGGTGGGGCAGCTTCGCCACCGCCGCGTACCGGCGCATCATGTCGGCGTAGGTGACGACGTCGGGGCCGCCGATGTCGAAGGCGCGGCTGACCTCGTCGGGCAGGGTGGCGCTGCCCACGAGGTAGCGCAGGACGTCGCGCACGGCGATCGGCTGGATCCTGGTGCGCACCCAGCTCGGCGTGACCATGACCGGCAGGCGCTCCGTGAGGTAGCGCAGCATCTCGAAGGACGCGGAGCCGGAGCCGATGATCACGGCGGCGCGGAGCACGGTGGTGGGCACGCCTGACTCCAGGAGGATGCGTCCCACTTCGGCCCGCGAGCGCAGATGTGGCGACAGTTCCGCTTCCGGGGTGCCCTCGGGAGTGAGCCCGCCGAGGTACACGATGCGCCGCACGCCCGCCGCGCGGGCCTGCTCGGCGAAGATCCGGGCCGCTTTACGGTCCGTCTCCTCGAAGCCGCGGCCGGTGCCGAGCGCGTGGATGAGGTAGTACGCGACGTCGATGTCCCGCATGGCGGCGCCGACCGACTCGGCGTCGGACGCGTCGCCGCGCACCACTTCGGCCCGCCCGGCCCAGGGGTGGTCGCGCAGCTTCTCGGGCGAGCGGGCGAGACACCGCACCTGGTGCCCCGCGTCGAGCAGCTCGGGGACGAGCCGCCCCCCGATGTATCCGGTCGCTCCGGTCACCAGGCAGCGCAGCTCCCGCGCGCCTTTGCCGCTGTCCATGGGAACCTCCGGCCTTGGGTTACGTCCTCGGCTCCACCTTCTCCCGGAGGGTGTTCTCTCGCGCGCGGTCAGCGCGAGGGTGGCTCGGCGGTGCTCCGGCGCAGGACGAGCCGCGTGGGCACCAGCGTGGTGCCGCGCTCGGGTGCGCTCTGCTGCATCTGGCGCAGGACTCCCTCGACGCAGCGGCGGCCCACTTCGGCGAAGTCCTGGTGGACGGTGGTCAGGGGAGGCTGGAAGGAGCCGGATTCGGGGATGTCGTCGAAGCCGATGACGCTGACGTCGTCCGGGACCTTGCGGCCGCGCTCGTGCAGGGCGCGCAGCAGACCGAGGGCCATCTGGTCGTTGGCGGCGAACACCGCGGTGCAGTCCTCCTGTTCGGCGATGCCGAGTCCTGCCCGGTAGCCCGACTCCGCCGACCAGTCGCCGCGCACGAGGGGCGGCACGACGCACCCGGCCTCTTCGAGCGTGGCCTGCCAGGCGTCGGCGCGGCGTTGCGCGGCATAGGAGCCTTCGGGCCCCGCGAGGTGCCAGACGGTGTGGTGGCCGAGGTCGAGCAGGTGCCGTACGGCGTCGCGGGTGCCGCCCGCCTGGTCGGTGTCGACCACGGTGTAGCGGTCCCCCGCGTCCGAGTCGGCCACCACCACCTGGACATGGGGAGGCAGGGAGAGGGCCGCCGCGTCGAGCAGGTGCACTTCCATGATGACGATGACGGCGTCGACGGCGAGTTCCCCGAGCCGTGAGAAGGCGCCCCGCACCTCGTCCTGGGTGGGGACGGCGACGGGGAGCAGGGTGACGGCGTACCCCTCCTGTGCCGCGGAGGTGGCGATCGCGTCGATGGTGCGTACGTTGCCCGTGGTGGAGAGGGTGAAGGTGATCAGGCCGATCGTGCGGAACTCGCCGCGCTTGAGGGCGCGGGCCGCGCTGTTGGGCCGGTAGCCGAGTTCCTTCATGGCGGCGAGGACCTGCTGCCGGGTCTCTTCGGTGACGCCCGAATACCCGTTGGAGACACGGGAGACGGTCTGCGAGGAGACGCCGGCGAGACGGGCCACGTCGGCCATGGACGCGCTCTGCCCGCGGCGCGCGGCCCGGTCCCGGTCCCGCTCCCGTTCGCCCGGGGCGCCGCTCGCCGAAGTGTTCTCTGTTGCTTCCACTGTCTCCCTCACCGCGCGTGTCCCGGCCTTCTCGGACGACCCTTGACCGCCGCCATCGGGGCAGTGTAGACATTCCGCCACTGAATGTTTACGTAAACATAACATCCCGCGACGCCCGGCGAAGGCCCTTGTCACACGGTGATGTTTACGCAAACATCGCGGCACGTGACGCCGGCTCCGAGATGGACGAGCGAGGAACGACATGACGACGCTTCACCTGCAGGGGGCCGCGAAGCGGCGTCCCGCCAGACCCCCGGCACCGAGGAACCGCCGTTCCTGGACGGGGTGGGGGTTCATCGGCCCCTTCGTGGCGGTCTTCGCCCTGGTCTTCCTGGCGCCCCTCGCGTACTCGGTCCATCTCAGCCTCTTCCGTGACCAACTCATCGGCGGAACCACGTTCGTGGGCCTGGACAACTACCAACAGGCCCTGACCGACAGCCAGTTCTGGGCGTCTCTCGGCCGCGTCTCGCTGTTCCTCGCGGTCCAGGTCCCGATCATGCTGGGCATCGCCCTGCTCGTGGCCCTCGCCCTGGACAGCGGCCGCCTCTACGGCAAGGACTTCTTCCGCATCTCGGTCTTCCTGCCCTACGCCGTGCCCGCCGTCGTGGCCTCGCTGATGTGGGGCTTCATGTACGGCACGCGCTTCGGGCTCGTGGGTGACATCAACGACGCCCTGGGCGTCTCGCTGCCCGACCCGCTCTCGCCCGACCTGGTCCTCGCGTCGATCGGCAACATCGTCACCTGGGAGTTCGTGGGCTACAACATGCTGATCTTCTACTCCGCGCTCCGCGTCATCCCGCACTCCCTGTACGAGGCCGCGGAGATCGACGGCGCCGGTCAGCTCCGCGTCATCACGGCCATCAAACTCCCCGCGATCCGGGGCGCGTTGGTCATCGCGACGATCTTCTCGATCATCGGCAGCTTCCAGCTGTTCAACGAGCCGAGCATCCTGCAGAACCTCGCGCCCAACGCCATCACCACCGACTACACCCCGAACTTCTACACGTACTCGCTGTCCTTCTCCGGTCAGCAGCAGAACTACTCCGCGACGGTCGCCATCGTCATGGGCCTGATCACCATGGTCATCGCCTACGTCGTCCAGCTGCGCGGCATGCGCAAGGGAGCGTGACCCGATGACCGGACCGAGCAGCCCCGTCACCACCGCTCCCCCGACCGTTCCCGCCCCTGCCCGCGCCCAGGGCGCCGCTCCCCGGCTGCGGACACCCCGCGTCCGCACGTCCCGTCGGCACACCGCGGGCCGTCCGCGGCGCAGCGTCCTGCTCACCGTGCTCACCGGTCTCGTCCTGCTCTACAGCCTGGTACCGCTGCTGTGGCTGGTCATCAGCGCCACCAAGACCCAGGAGGGGCTCGCTGGTTCGTTCGGCCTGTGGTTCAGCGGCGACTTCGCCCTGTGGGACAACATCAGCACGACCTTCACGTACGACGACGGCGTCTTCACCCGCTGGTTCCTGAACACCGTGCTGTACGTCGTGGTCGGGGCCGGCGGCGCCACCTTCCTCGCGGTCCTCGGCGGCTACGCCCTCGCGAAGTTCGACTTCCCCGGCAAGCGCGCCGTGTTCGCCGTCGTCATCGGCGCCGTCGCCGTGCCCGGTACCGCTCTCGCGGTGCCCACCTTCCTGATGTTCAGCAAGATGAGCCTGACCGACACCCCCTGGGCCGTCCTGATCCCCTCGCTCATCTCGCCGTTCGGCCTCTATCTGATGTGGGTGTTCGCCACCGAGGCCATCCCCGCCGAGCTGATGGAGGCCGCCCGCATCGACGGGGCGAGCGAGCTGCGCACCTTCTTCCAGGTCGCTCTGCCGCTGCTCGCGCCCGGCACCGTGACCGTCCTGCTGTTCACGATGGTCGCGACCTGGAACAACTACTTCCTGCCGCTGATCATGCTCAAGGATCCGGACTGGTACCCGCTGACCCTGGGCCTGGACAGCTGGAACGCCCAGGCCGCGACCGCGGGCGGCGATCCCGTCTTCCACCTGGTGATCACCGGTTCGCTGATCACCGTCGTTCCGCTGATCGCCGCGTTCCTGCTGCTCCAGAAGTACTGGCAGTCCGGACTCGCCGCCGGAAGCGTCAAGGAGTAGCCCCCGCACGGCAGTTCATCTCGTTCCGCCCTTGTAGACCCGCCCCTTGTGGACCACGGAGAAGTGGAAGCATCGCCATGCCCCAGAACACCCGCCGCCTGCTGCGCGGCATAGGTCTCGTCTGCGCCCTCACCCTGGGGGCGACCGCCTGCGGAGGCTCCGACGACGGAGGATCGGACCAGAAGCAGGTCTCGTCCGCGGACATCGACGCGGCCCTGAAGAAGGGCGGCAAGGTCAAGGTGTGGGCGTGGGAGCCCACCCTCAAGAAGGTCGTCACCGACTTCGAGAAGGAACACCCCGCGGTCGACGTCGAGTTGGTGAACGCGGGCACCAACAAGGACCAGTACACGGCCTTGCAGAACGCCATCTCGGCGAAGAAGGGCGTCCCCGATGTCGCGCAGGTCGAGTACTACGCGCTGAGCCAGTACGCCCTGACCAAGTCCATCACCGACCTGGCTCCCTTCGGCGCGGACAAGCTCGCCAAGTCCTACTCGCCGGGCCCGTGGAACGCGGTGAAGTCCGGTGACGGCGTCTACGCCCTGCCGATGGACTCCGGTCCCATGGCCCTCTTCTACAACAAGAAGGTCTTCGACAAGCACAAGATCAAGGTGCCGACGACCTGGGACGAGTACCTCCAGGCCGCCCGCAAGCTGCACAAGGCCGACCCGAAGGCGTACATCACCAGCGACACCGGAGACGCGGGCCTGACCACCAGCCTGCTGTGGCAGGCCGGTTCGCGTCCCTACAAGGTCGACGGCACCAAGGTGGGCATCGACTTCTCCGACAAGGGCGCCCGTGCCTACACCGAGACCTGGCAGAAGCTCATCGACGAGAAGCTGGTCGCACCGATCAACCCCTGGACCGACGAGTGGTACAAGGCCTTCGGCGACGGCACCATCGCGACCCTGCCCACCGGCGCCTGGATGCCCGCCAACTTCGCGTCCGGCGTGAAGGAGGCCGCCGGTGACTGGCGCGCTGCTCCCCTGCCGCAGTGGACGGCGGGCGACAAGGCGAGCGCGGAGAACGGCGGCAGCTCGCTCGCCCTGCCGGAGCTCGGCAAGAACAAGGAACTCGCCTACGCCTTCGTCGAGTACGCCAACTCCGGCAAGGGCGTGCAGACCCGCATCAAGGAAGGCGCCTTCCCGGCGACCACCAAGGACCTGGAGTCCGAGGCGTTCCAGAACACCGAATTCCCGTACTTCGGCGGCCAGAAGGCCAACAAGGTCTTCGCCGAGTCCGCGGCGAACGTCGCCGACGACTGGAAGTACCTGCCCTACCAGGTGTACGCCAACTCGATCTTCAACGACACCGCGGGCAAGGCCTACGTCTCCGGCACTCCCCTGTCCAAGGGCCTGAAGTCATGGCAGGACGCCTCCGTCAAGTACGGCTCCGAGCAGGGCTTCAGCGTCCAGAAGTGACGCGTCCAGATCCTCGTACGCACCCCCGAGCACCTCTACGCACCCCCGAGCACCACACCGGAAGGACCACCATGCCCCCCACCCTCCCGTCCCGGCTGCTGCGCGGACCGGACGGTGACGCCGCGCCGCGGCTCGCGTACGGCGCCGACTACAACCCCGAGCAGTGGCCGCGCGCGGTCTGGGAGGAGGACGTCCGGCTGATGCGCGAGGCCGGCGTCAACATCGTCTCGCTGGGGATCTTCTCCTGGGCGCGCATCCAACCGGCCGAGGGCGCCTGGGACTTCGCGTGGCTCGACGAGGTCATGGACCTCCTTCACGCGGGCGGCATCGGGGTCGATCTGGCCACGGCCACCGCGTCCCCGCCGCCCTGGCTCACCGCGGCGCACCCGGAGATCCTTCCGGTGACCGCCGCCGGCGAGACGGTGTGGCCGGGGGCGCGGCAGCACTGGCGGCCGACCTCGCCCGTCTTCCGGGAGCACGCGCTGCACCTGGTGCGGGAGATGGCCCTGCGCTACGCCGATCACCCGGCCCTGGTGGCCTGGCACGTCTCGAACGAGCTCGGCTGCCACAACATCTACGACTACTCCGACGACGCGGCCCGCGCCTTCCGCGTCTGGCTGCGCGCCCGCTACACCACCCTCGACGGGCTCAACCACGCCTGGGGCACGGCGTTTTGGTCCCAGCGCTACAGCGACTGGGAGCAGATCCTGCCGCCGCGGCTCGCGGCATCGCACCCGAACCCCACCCAGCAGCTGGACTTCAAGCGGTTCTCATCGGACGCGCTCAAGGAGTATCTGCGCGCGGAGCGTGACGTCCTGCGCGAGCTCACCCCGGAGGTGCCGGTCACCACGAACTTCATGGTGATGGGCGGCACCAAGGGCATGGACTACGCCGACTGGGCGGGCGAGATCGACTTCGTCTCGAACGACCACTACGTCGTGCCGGGACCGCAGGCCAGGGACGAGCTGTCCTTCTCCGCGAACCTCACGAGCTCCGTCGCGGGCCACCGTCCGTGGTTCCTCATGGAGCACTCCACCAGTGCCGTCAACTGGCAGCCCGTCAACCTGGCCAAGGGCGAGGGCGACCTCGCGCGCGACTCCCTGCTGCACGTCGCGCACGGCGCCGACGCCGTGTGCTTCTTCCAGTGGCGACAGTCGGCGGCGGGCGCCGAGAAGTACCACTCGGCGATGGTGCCGCACGCCGGAGCGGACAGTGAGGTGTTCCGCGCGGTGACCGGTCTGGGACAGACCCTGAAGGCGCTCGCGCCCGTCGCGGGGACCGGGCGCGAACCGGCACGCGTGGCCGTCCTCTTCGACTGGGACTCGTGGTGGGCGAGCGAGCAGGACTCCCACCCCACCTCCCTGCTCGACTACCACCAGGAGGCCCTCGACTGGTACTCCGCGCTCCTCGCCCTCGGCGTCCGCGCCGACGTCGTGACCACGCGGACCGACCTCACCTCGTACGACGTCCTGATCGCGCCCGTCCTGCACGTGGTCCCCGAGGCGCTCGCCAAGGACCTCACGCGGTACGTCGAGGGAGGCGGTCATCTGGTCACGACCTACTTCTCCGGCATCGTCGACGAGAACGACCACATCTGGCTCGGCGGTTATCCAGGAGCGCTGCGCGAGCTGCTCGGCATCCGCGTCGAGGAGTTCGGGCCGCTGCTCGCCGATGACACGGTCTCCCTCGACAACGCGACGACGGGCACGGTGTGGACCGACCGGATCACCGTCACCGGCCCGGAGGTTGAGGTGCTCGCGCGCTACCGCAGCGGTGCGTACGCCGAGCGTCCCGCCGTCACCCGCCGCACCGCGGGCGGTGGTTCGGCGGCGTACGTGTCCACCCGGCTCGGCAGGGACGGCCTCACCGCTCTGCTGCCGGAGCTGCTCGCCGCCGCCGGCGTCGAGAGCGAACTGCCCACCCCCGCACAGGGACGCGTCGAACTGGCCGTACGCCGCGGAGCCGACGCCCGCTATCTGTTCCTGGTCAACCGGACGGACGACACGGTCCCGCTCCCCGGACTGACCGGAGACATCCTCATCGGCGGCGCCCCGGACGCCGCGGGCGGCGGTCTCGTCCTGCCGCCCAGGGAAGTCGCCGTCCTGCGACAGCCCAGCCCCTGCTGACACCCATCCTCAGCGCACCTACGTAGGGAGCACACGTTGGCACCTCGTACCCGCACGAGTCGTACCCGCACGAGACGACTCATCAGCGCCGTCGGCATCACCGCCCTCGCCACCGGGGCGGCCCTGCTCACCGGACCGCCGCAGACGGCAGCCGCGGCGTCCGCCGCGGTCACCGTCCGGCCCGATCCCTCCTACCAGCACGAGAAGTTCGAGGGCTGGGGCACGAGTCTGGTCTGGTTCGCCAACGCCACCGGCGACTACCCCAAGGAGATACGCGAGAAGCTGGCGGATCTCCTCTTCGGAGACGAGGGGCTCGGCCTGAACATCGCCCGCTACAACATCGGCGGCGGCAACGCCCCTGACGTCAAGGACTATCTGCGCCCCGGAGGCGCGGTCGAGGGCTGGTGGAAGGCCCCGGCGGGCACCACACGCGAGGACACCGACTGGTGGAGCGCGACGGACCCGGCCGACTGGAACCCGAAGGCCGACGTCACCCAGCGCTGGTGGGTCGACCGGATCAAGAACGACGTCGACCACTGGGAGACGTTCAGCAATTCGCCGCCCTGGTTCATGACCGAGAGCGGTTACGTCTCGGGCAACTTCGACGCGGGCACCGACCAGCTCAAGACCGGGTCCGTCGACGACTTCGCCTCGTATCTGGTGGGCGCCACCGAGCGCCTCGAAAAGGCGCACGGCATCAAGGTCGACACCCTCGACCCGTTCAACGAGCCCAACACCGACTACTGGGGCACCCGCCTGGGAGCGGACGGTGAGCCGGTGGGCGGTCGCCAGGAAGGGGCGCACATCGGTCCCGAGCTCCAGCAGAAGGTGATCCGCGCGCTCGACCCGGCGCTCGGCAAGTCCCGGACCGGCGCGGAGATCTCCGCGATGGACGAGACCAACCCCACCCTCTTCACGCGGAACTGGAACTCCTACCCGCGCGAGGTCAGGGACGCCGTCGACCAGATGAACGTCCACACGTACGGCACCGGAGGACGCACCAGCGTGCGCGACCTGGCCAAGGCGGAGGACAAGCCGCTGTGGATGAGCGAGGTCGAGGGCGACTGGGGCGACGGGCAGGATTTCGACGACATGCGGCCGGGCCTCGGCATGGCCCAGCGGATGGTCGACGACCTGCGTGAACTGGAGCCGAAGGCCTGGGTGTTCTGGCAGCCGGTCGAGGACTACGACAACATGAAGCCCGGCGGCGAGTCCGCCAAGGGCGGCAACTGGGGCAGCATCCAACTGCCGTTCAGCTGCACCTCCAAGGACACGCTTGAGACCTGCCCCATCCGTACGAACACCAAGTTCGACACGGCCCGCAACTTCACCCACTTCATCAGGCCCGGCGACCGGCTCGTCAAGGTCGACGACACCTCAAGCGCCGCCGCCGTGTCCGGCAAGGGCGACGGAGCGACGGTCGTCCACGTCAACAGCGAGAGCGCCGGACGCACCGTCACGGTCGACCTGTCCAAGTTCGGCCACGTGAGCGGCGGAGCGACGATCACGCCCGTGGTGACCAGCGCCGAGGGCAAACTCGAACGGCACGCCGCCATCGACGTCCGCGACAAGAAGGCCACGTTCGATGTGCCCGCGCAGTCGGTCACGTCCTTCCTCGTCAAGGGAGTCTCCGGCGTCGCGAAGGACGCCGCCCTGCTGCGCAAGAACCACACGTACGAACTGACGGGCGTCCAGAGCGGCAAGGACCTCACGGTCGCCGACGACGGCACCGGCCTCGTCATCAAGACCGCCGCGGACACGGCGGGCCAGCGGTGGCAGCTGCGGCAGATCAGCGGTGACACCGGCAATCAGCGGCGGTACGTGTTCACCAACCCGCTGGAAGGAAAGCGGCTGGCCGTCCGTGACGGTGTACCGGTGGCCGAGGCCGACAACGGCCCTCGCGGCAAGGCGGCCCAGTGGATCATGTCCACGACCGGCGACGGCACCTGGACCCTCGTCAACGCGGCCACAGGCCGGCTCCTGGAGGTCGGCGGCCAGGCCACGCACGACGGAGCGGCCGTCACGACGTGGACACCGAACTCCGGGTCCAACCAGCGCTGGAGGGTGACCGAGCGGTAACCAAGACCTCGGAAGCACTCCCCACCAGGGAACATCACTCCCTGCGATCGCTTGACATGCACTGCGTCACCACCCGTGCCACGATGAGAAAACCAATCCGCCCTCACGAGGAGTGAACTCATGGGCAAGCAAAAGCGGTCCGCAGATCCGTCCCGTCAGGCCCCCGGCCGGCAGGAACCCCCGCAGCGGGGTCAGCGCCCGCAGGACCCCGCACAGCCGGGCCAGCGTCGCCAGCAGGAGCGTGACCAGAGCGACGCACGCGCGCAGCACCGTCAGGGCATGGACGACGACCTGGTCTGACGCGCGGACCGCGTAGGCCCCGAGGGGCGCACCCAGTGCCTGGGTGCGCCCCTCGGCAGTACGTGCGACGCGGATAGCGACCACTGAGACGCCTCGCCCTGGGTACCCGTTCGCGTCAGCGCCGTGATGACCACGCACCACCGGTCCCTCAGGAGAAGACATGACCACGCAACGCGGGACAGTCGACGAGTCGTACTGGATGGCGACCACGCCCGGCACCGGGTATCCGGCCCCCGACGCGGATCTGACGGCCGACGTCGCGGTCGTCGGCGGCGGCATCGCCGGTCTGTGCACCGCCTGGGATCTCGTCCGCGCAGGTCTCGACGTCGTCGTCCTGGAGGCTGACCGGATCGCCGCGGGCGTGAGCGGCTACACCACGGCCAAGCTGACCGCCGCGCACGGCCTCATCTATGCCGGTATCGAGGCGAGGCACGGCGCGGACGACGCGCGGCTGTACGCGCTCTCGCAGCAGGAAGCGGTCGAGCGGACCGCGGCCCTCTGCACCGAGCTCCACATCGACGCGGAGCTGGAACGCGCCCCCGCCTTCACCTACGTACAAGACACCGCACGCGTCGACGAGCTGCGGCAGGAGGCAGCCGCGGCTCGGCGGGCCGGTCTCGACGCGTCCTTCGTGACCGACACGGAACTGCCCTTCGACGTCGCGGGCGCCGTACGCGTCGACGGCCAACTGCAGTTCCACCCACGCAAGTTCCTCCTCGCCCTGGCCGAGCACATCACCCGCGCGGGCGGACGCGTCTTCGAGCGCACCCGGGTCACCGCCCTTCATGACGGCGCCCGGTGCCGGCTCACCGCGGAATCCGGCGTCACGGTCGAGGCACGCGACGCCGTCATCGCCACGCACTACCCGGTGTTCGACCGCACCCTGCTCTTCACCCGGATCAAGCCACGCCGTGAACTGGTGATCGCGGCGCCCGTGCCGTCGGACGCGGCGCCCACGGGCATGTACATCACCCCGGAGGGCGGGACCCGTTCGCTGCGCAGCGCACCCTACGACGACGGGCGACGGCTGCTCATCGTCACCGGGGAGTCGTTCGAACCGGGCGCGGGCGGCGTGCGCGGGCGGTTCGACCGGCTCGACTCCTGGGCGCGCGAGCATCTGCCGCACTTCGCCGAGAAGGGCGACTCCTACCGGTGGGCGGCACAGGACAACGACTCCGCCGACCATCTGCCCTACGTCGGCCACGCCCACCCCGGCACCCAGCACGTCTTCGTCGCCACCGGCTTCGGCGGCTGGGGCATGAGCAACGGCGTGATGGCGGGGCGCCTGCTCACCGCCCACATCGCGGGCGGACCGCGGCCGGCCTGGACCGATCTGTACGACCCGCGCCGACTGCCGCCCGTACGTGACGCGGGCCAGATCGCCTCCTACCAGGCGGCAGCGGCGAAGCACTTCATCAGCGACCGGCTGCACACCAGCCACGTCGACTCACTGACCGACATCCCGCCCGGCAGCGGAGCCGTCGTACGCCTGCGGGGCAAGCGGTGCGCGGTCTACCGCGACGAGAGCGGGAACGCCACGGCGCTCTCCGCACGCTGCACCCACCTGGGATGCCTGGTGCAGTTCAACGACGCGGAGCGGGTCTGGGAATGCCCCTGCCACGGGTCCCGCTTCGCGACGGACGGCTCGGTCCTGCACGGCCCCGCCACGCATCCCCTGGAACCGCGCGAGACTCCGGATTCCCCGGATTCCCCGGCCTAGGAGAGGTGGTCGCTGTGGTGGCTGTGGACGGGTTCACCGACCGCCTCGACTACCCGATGTACGTGGTGACGGCGGCCGCCGACCGTGCGCCCGCGGGCTGCCTGGTCGGATTCGCCTCGCAGTGTGCGCTGGATCCGCCTCGCTTCGTGGTGTGGCTGTCCCGGGCGAACCACACGTACCCGGTGGCCCGACGTGCCGCGTTCCTCGGCGTGCACCTCCTCAGGCGCGATCAGCACCGGCTCGCGCGGCTGTTCGGCGGCGAGTGCGGCAAGCGCGTCGACAAGTTCGCCGACGTCCGGTGGGAGCCGCGCACGGGCGGGGCTCCCGTGCTCACGGACTCCTGCGCCTGGTGGGTCGGCAGGATCGAGCGGCACGCCGACTGGGGAGATCACGTGGGCTTTCATCTCACCCCGGTGGAGGCGGGCGCGGACCCGCCGCCGCACGAGAAGCTGCTCCGCCTCAGCGACGTCACCGGCCTCACCCCAGGCCACCCGGCATGATCGCGGAAGAGCGGTCCGGCAGGACTATCCTGGAGCGTGTCAAGGACCAACGGCAGCCTGTGCCCTCAGCTGCTGGAGGTAGCCATGAAAGGCGAACACCCCGGCCGCCGCGGGCACCCGCGCACGGAGCCCGGCCCATCGAGCCCTGGGCCGCACACGGACCGCGCCCATCGCCTGCGCCACCTGCTCACTTACCTCTACACGCCGCTCTTCCTCGCCCTCGCCGTGCTCTTCGGGGTGTGGGCGACGCGCTCCCTGAGCGGCGAACCTCCCAGCCCCTGGGCGCTGGCGGTCCTCGCGATCCTCTTCGCGATCCTGGCCCTCCTGGCCCTGGCCGTGCTGTCGGCCCTGCACCACCGTCACCGGGACCACTGAGAACCGTCACCGGGACCACTGAACAGGAAGGAGAGACATGGCCGCCCAGAAGGCTGTGATGCGGGAACTACTGAGGACGTCGGGACAGACGTACGCGGCGGAGGCGGGCATCCGCTTGACCGACACCCCCCAGCCGCTCTATCGCACGCTCGTCCTGTCCTGCCTGCTCAGCGCCCGGATCCGGGCATCCGTCGCGGTGGCGAGCACCCGCGCGCTGTACGAGGCCGGGATGCGCGGCCCGCGGCAGATGGCCGACGCCTCGTGGCAGCAGCGGGTCGACGCCCTGGGACGCGGCGGCTACCGGCGCTACGACGAACGGACCGCGACCCAGCTGGGCGACGGCGCCCGAATCGTGCTCGACGAGTGGGGCGGGGACCTGCGCACGCTGCGTGAGAAGGCGGACGGCGACGCGGCGGTACTGAAACGGCTGCTGCGTCAGGTACCGGGCCTCGGCCCCACCGGCGCGGACATCTTCCTGCGCGAGGTGCAGGACGTATGGACCGAGTACGGCCCCTGCTTCGACGCCAAGGTCCTTCAGGGAGCCGAGCGCCTCGGTCTGCCCCGGGACACGTCCGCGCTGTTGCGGCTCGCGGGCGACGAGAAGCCAGGCGTGGCCGCCGCGGCGCTGGTCAGGGCCGCCCTCGACCGGAAACTGGCACAGGCCAGTCTCGACGGGGCGGCCGGTGCCTGAATCTCACCCCTGGCAGAGGCAGAAGGGGTGTCCCGCCGGGTCGGCGTAGACACGCCAGGGCCGTTTCCCGCCGTTGTCGTCGACGTCGAGCGGTGTCGCCCCCACGGCGAGCACCTCGTCGTGCGCCTTCTCCATGTCGGTGACGGTGAAGTCGAGGTGCAGCTGCTGCGAATCCGAAGCGGCCTGCGGCCACTTGGGCGGGCGGTGGTCCGGCACCCGCTGGAAGGAGACCCTGGCACCACCCGTGGCGTACAGGTCGTACCAGTCCTCGTCGTACTGCCGGATCTCACCGCCGAGCACGGCCTGGTAGAACCGCGCCAACGGCTCGGGCTCAGGACAGTCAAGCGCAACCAAGGTGTAGGCCGCGATCGCCATGGACGGTTCGCCTCCCGCGTCTCGACGTGCAGAGGGGGATCGGGTTCCCCGCCGTTTCACCGTAAACCCGCCGCTTGCCCCGTGCCTCTTCCGACGGCTGCGGCCCCCGTCAGGTCGCTGACGGGGGCTTTCCGTCTCAGCGGCTCAGGTCCTCCTCCCGCTGCCGTTCGACCGCGCGCCGTACCGCCTCGTCGACGGCGGGCAGCGCTGCCTCCAGGTCGCTGAAGACCACGTACTCGACCGTCGCCACCGCGTGCAGCCCACGGACAAGGAACGCGTACTCCTTGCCCTCCTCGAGCAACAGCACGATCGGTTTCCCGAAGGCGCTGGCCCAGCCCATCTCTATATGGGTGCCGGGAGAGGCGGGGAGTCCGGGGAAGGCCACGAACACGTCGGCCTTGCGGATCTCCTCCTGGTCGAGTGGCGTGCATTGGGCGGGGGCCATCAGTTCGGCGCCCCACGCCTCGCGGCGGTGTGCGTTGTGGACGCTGAACCCATGCCCCTCGAAGTGCTCGATCAGGGAGGCGAAGGGTGCCCGCGTTCCCGACGGCATCTCGCCGGTGGCGGGATCGAGCAGCTGGAGGAAGGGCCCCGCGAGGAACAGGGTGTTGACGCCGAGCTCACCTGCGAGCTCACGGGCGGGAGTCGTGGTCATGCGGAGACCTCCTGGTCGGCAGCGGTACGGGGCCAGCGGCACAGCATCATCCGGCGGTACAGGGGCGGGAGTTCGTCGAGCAGCTCACGGTCGGTGTGGGCCTCGAAGGTCAGTTGACGGTGCAGTTCGAAGAGGCCGATCACGTCCTGCCAGTAGCGGGGCAGGTCAAGGGCGTGCAGCGCGGCGGGGCCGAGCCGGAGCCGGTCGGTGCGCAGTTGCGCCTCGATGCGCAGTACGTCGCGTACGTGCGGCCAGTTGTCCCCGGCGGGCATGGTGGGGAATCGCTCCGGGCCGGTGTCGTCCGCACCCTCCCGCAGGACCCGTTCCACGAGCGGGGCGTCACTGTCGTACACATGCAGGGAGCCCACCTGGTGGACGTAGCTCCCCACCTCGACACCCAGTTGTCTGGCGAGCATCTCCAGGAGGAAGGTGAAGGAGAAGACGTCGCTCACCATGCCCCGGTAGGCGTCGTTGGCACGCATGTAGCCGACGGCGTGCAACTTCCCCTCGCGGAGCATGAATTGGAGGGCGAGGGTGCACGCGACGTCGATGTTGCCCGGTTCGCGCAGCTCGCCCGGGTGGAAGATCTGCACCACCGCGCGTTTGCTGTCGGGGTCGTCCGTCAGTACGTCGATGACGCTGCGCCACTGGTCGAGGCCCGTCCCCCGGTAGTCGAATATCCGTGGCCCGTAGGCGGTGCCGGTCAGGGTGGCGCCGTCGGACGAGTACTTGCGCATGCTCGGCGCGTAGTGGGCGACGTGTTCCAGGTCGGCGGAGCCCGACAGGTACCAGAGGGCCTCGGCGAAGTTGAAGACCAGGTTGGACCTGCGCCCCGGCAGCGCGACGTGCCGCTGGACGGGTTGCCGGACCAGGAATCCGGCGCCGAGGCGCTCACGGCTGGGGAAGCCGCGCGGGGCGTTGCGGAACGACGCGCCGAGATAGGTGCTTCGCAGCTCCGTCAGGTAGGCGTCCTCGACGGTTTCGTAGGTGCTGTGCACGTGGCCCCCCGTCAGTCCTTGTAGAAGCACTGGATGTACGCGTCACCGGAGGTGCCGTAGGTGTACTCGGTGGTGTCGTACGCGGTGTACGGGTGGCGCTCCACCCGGATGGTGCGGAAGTGCTTGACGTACTGCCAGCGCAGTTCGGGCTTGGTGCTGAAGAAGGGGATGAAGACCCCGCCGGGGCGCAGCGCGCGCACGACCTCCGGCATGGCCCTGGCCCACAGTTCCTCGTCCTTCCACACCTCCATGTCGAGCGCGGGGTCGAAGAACATTCCGTCGATGCTCTCCGACTCCAGCTCGAAGACCCGCTGGAAGAAGTCGCCCCGTTCGATGGAGAGCGTGCCGGGGAGTTTCGGGTGCTGTTCGCGGAAGAGGTCTTCGACCTCTCCGAAGAGTTCGAGGACCCGGTGGCTACGGGTGGCGGGGTTCTCGGCGATGCGCAGGGCGGAGAGTCCGAGGCCGAGGCCCACCTCGTAGAAGTCCTTGCCGTGGCGGCAGAGCATGTCGGCGCTTGCCCACATCAGGTCGCGTTCCCAGGCCTGCATGGCCTGTTCGCCGCCGATGCTGAGGGTCAACTCGCCGTCGTGGTCGATGAGCTCGATCTCGGGTGCGGGGGTGGGGGTGGTCTTCTTCATGACAACCATCCTTCGTCGTGTTGGTGCCGTGGTGGTGGGGGCGCCTTTTCAGTCATGGCCCGGTACGACGCCGAAGTGCCGCCGGGCGGTCGAGACCGCGAGGTCCTGCACGGCGAACACCGTGAAGTAGTAGGCCTGCGGGGCGGTGTCGGGTGCGAAGCGCACCCTGAACACGACGTCCCTCGCACGCTCGTCGGAGCCCCGGACCTTGGTCCGTTCCGGTTCCACGTTGGTGTCGTCGCGCAGGTAACTCGGCAGGAACAGACCGAGCCGTACGGGGCCGGGGCGCGCCGCGGTGAGGGAGGCGCGTACTTCGAGCACGCCGCCCTGTTCGACCTCGTCGGCGGCGTAGGCAAGCAGTTGGGGCGCTTCGGGGACGCGGAAGGTGACGTCGCCGCAGCGCATGCAGACCACGCAGAGGGTGTCGAGGATGTGCGGCAACAGTCCTCGCCGGGCGAACTCCTGGGCGGGGCGGCCGCAGTGGCAGACGACCTCGCGGACATCGGGGTCCAGTGAGCTGCGGTCACCGAAGTGGGCGGGGTAGTTCATGAGCTCGTTCTCGGGGTTATCCGAGACCTGGCCTGCGATCACGTGGTCGAGGGACTGGAGGTCCGCCGAGAGGGAGGAGCGGATCTCATCGGGTGACTGGTCGGCGAGGTGGGTGGGCCGGGACACCAGGAGGTCCACCTTGCGGGCGAGCTTGCCGAGGCGGGGCCGCAGGGGGTGGTTGTGCGGCAGCAGCTCCGAGCCGAGCAGCGCGGAGAGCCTGCGGCCGACGGTGAGGACCAGCGGGTCGGGCGCGTGGTCGGAGGGGGGCGGGGGCGCCGGGGTGTCCTCCGGCTGGCCGGGCAGTCCGAAGCGCATGAAGGCGGGGTAGGGGTGCGAGCCCGCCAGGCTGGCGTTGAGGGTGTCCACGGAGTCGGCGCCGGTGGCTGCGGCGAGCATCCAGGCGACGTTCTCGGGCCGGTCGGAGTCGTGCACGGAGACGGCGGAGACGACCGTGCGGGCGGGGCTGTCCAGGGCGTTGAGCAGGAGTTGGTACTTGGGGTCGTAGAGGGCGAGGTCGGCGAGGGGGCCGCTGTTGCAGGCGCTGAGGACGAGCTCCGTCGCCTCGACCTTGTTGAGCGGGACGAGTTTGTCCTCGGGTTTGTAGCAGGGCAGTCCGTAGGCGCATCGCGGTGCCAGGACGCCGGGCTCCGCGGCCGCGGATTCGTTGAGGCCGCAGATGGTGAACTCGCCGAGGTTGATGCTGTCGTCCTTGCCGTGGCCCTGGAAGACGACGCGACGCCACTGGGTGCCGAGGATCTCGGCCTGGATGTCGTCGCGTTCGAAGTCACGGTCGTCGAAGACCTTGACTCCGGGGAGATGCGGGGGCCGGTCGGTATCCGTGAACAGACCGAGCGCGTCAAGGTCTTCAGGCACGTGGGCGTACTGCTTGGCGACGTTCCAGGCCACCGACGCGCCGTCGCGGCCGCTCAGCAGGGAGAGACCGCGCCGGGCGTCGCGGTAGGTGGCGAGGAGCAGCGGGCGCACTGGGTCGAGGTTGAGCCGGGCGTAGGTGCCCACCAGCAGGAGTGTCCCCGGGGCACGGTCGCCGAAGGTCGCGAGGTCGTCTTCGGTGAGCCACTCGCGGGCAAGCGGCCGGGCCAGATCCACGACACCGTCGGCCAGCTCCGACCGCCCGAGTACGACGCCGAAGTCCAGGGGGGCGGGCCGGCGCACACCGGAGTAGAGGCGCGACGCCAGTGCCACGCTGTGGACCAGATCCTCCCGGTCGTCGACCGGGACGGGGATGGGCATCCGGTCGGGCGCGGCAAGGAACTCCCTTACGGCCAGGGGGAGATCGACGTACTTCACCGGACTGAACAGCTCGGTGTCCGGTTCGGAGTCCGGTTCGGTGTACGACGGCTCGCGGCGCTGTCGGGAGACGGCAGACTTCATGAAGCGTTACCTCGTGTTCTTACGCTGATCTGCGAGGAGCGGTGTACGTGCTGGGCGGGTGAGTGCTGAGGGGTGGCCGGGTCGAGGGGCGGCCGGTGACCGACCCGGACTCGCGTGGCGGCGACGGCCGGGAGACGGGATGGCGGCGACCGTCCGGGATACCTACCGGGACGCACGGCGGCGGTGACCGGCTGGAAGACGCCGTGGTCGGTGACCGGCCGGGATGCGCGGTGGCGGTGACCGGCCGGGACACGCGGTGGCGGTGACCAACCAGGACACCCGGCCAGCGATGACCGCCCGAACGCGGTAGCCGATGACCGGCTGGCAGACGCCGTGGTCGGTGACCGGCCGAGACGCACAGCGGCGACGACCGGCCCGGTTGCGCGGTGGCGTTGACCAACCGGGACCGGCCAGCGATGACCGTCCGATGACGCCGTGGCCGGCGACCGGACAAGAGACGGAACGGCGGTGACCAGCCGCGGAAACGCAGCCGCCGGCGACGGTGGCCGTGGCCGACCAGGACGCACGACCGCAGGTGAACCACCCGGACGCGACGCGCCGTGGCATGACCAACCAAGACACGCCGCCAGCAATGACCGCCCCCGACACACAGCGGCCGGTGGCTGGCCCGGACGCACGGTGGCATGACCAACCGGGACGCGCCGCCAGCGATGACCGCCCGAACGCGGTAGCCGATGACCGGCTGGCAGACGCCGTGGCCGGCGACCGGACAAGAGACGGAACGGCGGTGACCAGCCGCCGGCGACGGTGGCCGACCCCGACACACAGCGGCCGATGACCGACCCGGACGCACGGTGGCGTGACCAACCAGGCCACGCCGCCAGCGCAGCGGCCGGTGACCGACCCGGACCTCCGGCGGCATGACCCGGCCGGGGTGCGCGACCGGCAGGCGGTGCCCCGTCGAAGCACACCGCGCTCGGCGGCCCCTGCCCCCTCACCGCTCCCCCGCTTCGGTGGGTACCGGGATCTCTGCCGTACGCCGGCTCATCAGGCCCCGGCAGGCGAAGGCCACGCAGGCGGCGATGAGTGACATTGCGAAGGCGGTGGCGAAGACGCCCCGTGGGCCCGCCGGGTCCATGAGGAGGCCGCCCGCCTGTTGGCCGAGCGCGTCCCCCACCACCGTCGCCAGGGACGCCCAGGTGAAGGCCTCCGTCAGTGAACGGCCGTCCGCCAGCAGGCTGACCAGCGTCATCTCGCTCGCGGAGACGAGCGCGATGGGCACGCTGCCGACCGCCAGTGCGAGCGCGAGCGTCAGTTGGGACGTCGCGAGCAGCGGTAGCCCCGTGCCGACGGCGAACGCCAGCACCAGGCGCGGGAAGCGCACATGCACCGCGACCTCGGACTGGGAGCGGCCGAGCCACACGGCGCCCAGGGCACTGCCGATGCCCCAGCAGGCGTACACCAGGCCGGTGTTGCCCTGCGAGCCGTGGTGGTCGACGAAGGCAGGGATGGCCAGCGTCATCAGCCCGATGGGCACGGAGCTGAGCGCCATCACGGCGGTCAGTGCGAGCATCGGCGGCGACCTCAGAGGGCCGAGGAGGCCGAGGAAGTCGCCACTTCCGGTCTCCTTCCTCGGCTCCTTGCCCGCCGCCTCCGTCGTCGCGCCGTCCGTACCTTCGGGCACCCGCGTGAACGCCAGACCGATCGCTCCGGCGCCGCCGATCACCGCGACGGTGGTCAGCGCCGCCCCGGCGGATCCTGTCAGCATCAGCACCGCGAGCATCAACGGCGCCCCGATCACCAGGACTTCGGTGAGAAGCGCCTCCCACAGGTACGCGGTCTCCCGCTCGTCGTCCCGCAGCGGAAGCCGCGCCCACAGCGACCGCATGCAGGCGTTCGCCGGGGGCAGCGTGATCCCGGCGAGCACGGCCAGGCCCGGCTGCGCCCAGTCGCCCGGCTCCGTGGTCCACACCAGCGCGGCGAGCGCCGCCGGGTAGACCGTGCCGGTCGCCACCAGGACGGCCCTGCGGCCCCGCCGGTCGACCCGGCGGGCGATGAGCGGGCTGCCCAGCGCCATGCCGATGGTGTAGAGCGCGGAGACCAGACCGGCTTGGGCGTAGCTGCCGCCCTGTTCGCGCACGACGAGCACCATCGCGAGGGACATGAGATAGACCGGCAGCCTGGAGACCACGCTCCACCAGGCGGGTCCCGCGACCTGACGGCGCGTGAGCAGGGCGGCGAGACGGCGCGCAAGACCGTTCGGCTTCACTTCCATGGTTCCTGTTCCGTGGTGGCCCGTTGCGGGCGTACGAGTAGCAGCGGCTCAGCGTTGGAGCGTTCTGGCCGCCGGCCTCTGGGTGATCACTTCGATCGTGAAGGCGTCGAGTACGCCGCGCATGCGCTTTTCCACCTCGGCGATCGACCCTCCGGTCACGTGGACGTATCCGGACGCGTTGTGCGAGGCGCGCTGCGCCTCCACGAGGTCCCCTTCGCGGAACCGGAGGACGCTCTTGACGACCCCGGGCAGCCCCAGCAGTTCCTCCTCGGGGGTGATCCGGCGCACGGTCCCCGAGCCCGGCAGCGGCAGCAGCAGGTCGCCCGCGCAGCAGCGCCCGAAATACTCGAGGGCGGGGCGGCGGCCGAGGTAGACGTCCAGCGTGGCGCCGAACACGTCGAAGCCGTACGCGTACCCGTGATTGGCGGTTATCTCGCAGCCCGCGAGCCGGACCCCGATCTCCCCCGCGTACACCTCGTCGCCGACGACGAAGAACTCCATGTGCGCGTACCCGTGCTCGATCCCCATGCCGGTGACGATCCGCTGGAGCAGGCCCCGCAGGTCGACCGGCGGCCGATCGTCGGTGGCGACACTGATGTTGGCGTTCATCGCGCCGTCGACGATGTCCAGCGGACGGCACGGCATGGCACTCGGCCATGCGTCCAGGACCTCGCCCCCGTGGATGAGCGCGCACACCTCCCACTCCGTGCCGCCCAGATGCTCCTCGACCAGCCAGGAGCGGCCGTTGACGGCCAGGTCGGGCAGCTGCTCGGGGCCGGTGAGCCGGAAGGTGTCGACGCAGGCGAAGGAGTCCACGGGTTTCAGTACGACGGGCCAGCCGCACCGCGCGGCGAACTCCTCCACCTCGTCCGCCGTGGAGACGCGCGCGTACCGTGCGGTGAGGAGACCGAGCTCGCGGAACTTGTCCTTCATCGCCGCTTTGTCGCGCACCCAGCTCACTTGACGCTCCGTCAGGTGCGGCAGACCTGCCAGCGAGGCGAACCGCTGGGCGATGTCCTGGCGCGGCTCGGAGGGGTTGCAGAACCGCGTGGGTGCCACGGGCAGTTCAGCGGCCCAGGCGCGGTAGCGGGCCGCTTCCTCCTCCAGGGGCAGCCGCTCGTTCACCCAGAACGCGGGGATGTGCGCGGTCTGCCGTACGTACTCGTCCGTGAGGTCCTTGCGCGCGGAGGCGAATCGCAGCAGAGCCAGCCGGCCGGGCAGGGCGTCCACCGCGTACCGGGTGAAGGTGGAGGCACGGTCGTCCGCCATGAGGAGCACCGGCGGCGGCGCGTTCACGCGGTCTCCAGTGCCTGGCGGACCGACTTGACCGCGAGGACCTGTTCGGCTTCGGAGAGTTCCGGCGAGAGCGGCACGCACAGGGTGCGGTCGAGGAGGTCCCGGGTGCGGGCGAACCCGTCGCGGCTGAGGGCGAGCGGCTGGTCGGGGGCGAGGTTCCAGGGGAAGCCGTCGGCGTAGAGCGAACGCCGTCCGGCGACCACGGGGTGGTCCGGTAACAGGTATTTGTTGAGCGTCCAGTTGGCGATGCCCCGCTCGGTGAGGGCGGACACGGCGGCATCGCGTAACTCCCGGCTCTCGCAACGGAACCGGAGACTGATCTTCACGTCGCCCGCCGCGCGGGGCAGGACGTCGAGGCCGGTGCGGTCGGGCAGTTCGTCCATGGCGATGGCGTGGTGGCGCTCCAGGCCGGAGAGCACCTCGTCGAGGTGGCGGAACTGCTGGTACTGGATCGCCGCGACCTCCTCGCTGGTGACCAGGTTCTCGCCGTAGTAGGCGTCCTCGTTCCAGGTGGGGTAGCGGCCGGGCACCCGTGCCGACCCGTGGTCGTGGTAGCAGCGCATCGTCTCCCAGGCCGCCGGGTCGTTAGTGACGAGCAGGCCACCCTCCCCCGAGGTGAGCACCTTGTTGTGGTGGAAGCTGAAGGTGCCCGCGTAGCCACGGGTGCCGGTGTGCCGCCCGTCGGGGAACGTGGCGCCGAGCGCCTGGGCGCTGTCCTCGATGACGTACGGGACGCCGTCGGGCAGGGGCGCGACGGTGCCCTCCATGTGGGCGACGATGGCCCGTTGGGTGCCCTCGGGGATCAGCGAGGTGTCCATGGAGAGCGACTCGTCGACGTCCACCAGGACGGGAATGAGGCCGCTGGAGAGGACGGCGCCCGCCACGGCGACGAACGTGACCGCCGGTATGTGGACGACGTCACCGACGCGCGGACGGGTGGAGACCAGGGCGAGCCGCAGCGCCTCGGTGCAGTTGTGCACCGCGAGCACATGACCCGCTCCGAGCCGTTCCCCGACCCGCCGTTCGAGGCGGGACGCGATGCTCTCGGTCTCCGTCTGGTAGCGGAAGAGAACGCCCTGCTCGATGGCGGCACGCAGTTCGTGCATGTCGGGCCAGTCGAGGTAGTTGGCGCCGTAGGGGAGGAACCGCAGTCCGAGCCGTTTGTCGAGGGTCATGTCGCGTCAGCCTCCGTGACGGGGTGCACCGAGGCGTCGACGACCATCTCCTGGCCTCGGTAGTTGCGGAGCAGCAGGCCTTCGGGAACGCGGGAGAAGTACGGCTGGGCGATGGGGATCTTGCCGATTTTCGTCGTCAGTACGTACTGCGGTACGCCGAAGCCGGTGATGTGCCCCTGCAGGCCCTCCATGATTTCCCAGCCCTTCTCGATGGAGGTCATGAAGTGGGAGACGCCGGTGACGTTGTCGCAGTGGTAGAGGTAGTACGGCCGGACCCTGATGCGGAGCAGCTCGGTCATCAGCGTGCGCATCGTCGTGACGTCGTCGTTGACGCCGCGAAGCAGCACGGTCTGGTTCCCCACCGGGATGCCGTGGCGCAACAGCCGGTCGACCGCGGCGGCGGACTCGGGGGTGATCTCCTTGGGGTGGTTGAAGTGCGTGTTCAGCCAGACCGGGTGGTAGCGCGCGAGCATTTCGCAGAGTTCGTCCGTGACGCGCTGGGGCAGCAGGACGGGGAAACGGCTGCCGATGCGGATGATTTCCACGCTGGGGATCGCCCGGAGGCCGGAGATGATCTCCTCCAGCTTGCCGTCGCGGTACGAGAGCGGGTCGCCGCCGGTGAGCAACACGTCTCGGATCTCGGGGTGTTCGGCGATGTAGCGCAGGTCCTCCTCGAAGGACTCGCCCTCGTTGTCCCGGAAGTAGCTGCCGTCGACGTCGGTGGTGTGGAACTTCCGTGTGCAGTGCCTGCAGTAGACCGGGCAGGCCTCGGTGATCAGCATGATCACCCGGTCCGGGTACTTGTGCACCACCCGGTTCGTCTTGCGGTAGAACATGTCGCCGACGGGGTCGACCTCGGCGCCGCTGAACTCGGCGAGTTCACCGAGTGCGGGGACGGCCTGCTGCCGGATCGGGCAGGTGGAGTCGTCCGGGTCCATCAGGGACGCGTAGTAGGGGGTGACGCTCCAGCGGTATTTGCCCGCCGATTTGTCGATGGCCTGTTCCTCGTCGGCGGTGAGGTTGATCCACTGCCGTGCCTTGTCGACGTTGGTGACACGCTTGCGCATGTGCCAGCGCCAGTCGTTCCACTCCGCTTCGGTGATCTCGGGGAGCCCCGGCCGGTCCGGAACGGGGTGGCGGTCCGCGTCTGTTGCTCCAGGAGTGTGGGGCATGGTGTCTCCAGGTTCTGCGGGTGAGTGACCTGTCACAGGGGTGCGAGGGAGAGCTGGCGCAGGGTGCGGGCGACGCGCTGTGCGCCCCGCAGGTCGTCCGTGCCGCCGTCGAGCGCGGACCACGGGTCCGGCTTGTCGGGAGCCCAGAGGGAGGGGTCTCCTGGGTCGGCGGCCAGGGGGACGGGAACCGCACGGGCGACCCTGTCGGCCAGGTCGCGCTGCGTGTCGCTGAGCGGCGGCAGAAAGGCGAGCGGCGCGCGCCGGGCCTGGGCCAGCGCCACGGCGCCCAAGACCGGGGCGGCCAGGAGCAGTTCGGCGTCCGCGTGCAGGGCGTCGACGTCGGTGTCGGCGGCGCGTCGGACCCGTACGCCGTCGAGCCCTTCGAGCGTGTCACGCACACTCTCGACGCGCATGTCGCAGACCACCTCGCACCGCTGGGTGCGGCGCACCGCCTCGGCGGCGAGCTGCCGCAGCGCCCCGGAGGTGAACGCGTCCGCGTCCCCGGCCGGTACGTCCCACAGCGAGAGCAGCAACAGGGTGCCGCTCCGCCTGCGCCCGCGCGTCATGCGGGCTGGCGCGAGCACCCCGGTGGTGCGCGCGCCGCGCGGTGTCGCGGGCCACGGTCCCGGGAGCCATGCCGGGCGGTGCACACGGTGCAGTGCTCCCTCGGTGCCTTCCGCCAGGGGGGTGACGGTGTCCCGGTGTCCCGAGGACAACTGCACGACGGGTACGCCCAGGTCGAGGAGACGGCGGGTGGCGGCATCGTCGTCGCAGACCAGGGCCACGTCCGGCGGCGGCCCTTCGTCCCCCGGACGGCCCTCGGCCCCGGTCCGCTCAAGTTCGCCCAGGTGCGCGGCGATCCGCCGCCCGGCGAGCAGCGAGTCGAGTTCCTCGTCCCGCGACACAAGGAGCACCCGGCGCGGGGCGGGACCTGACGGCAGCGGGGCGGGCCCGCCGGGGCTCAGTACTGCCACGGTGCCGCCGTCCCGAGCCGGGCGACGTCGTCGCTGTAGCCGGCGGCCGTGGTGGAGCAGCCGCCGCACATGTCGGGCCCCCGCTCGCGGAAGAAGTCCGCGTGGGTCCGGAAGACCGGCGTGTCCAGCTGGATGGCGCCGCCCTCGCGCAGCGGGGCGCCGCCCAGGTCCTCCCCTTCCCGGTGCGGGAGACAGCTGCAGGCGTACATGCGCCCGTACTTGCCGTCGATGTAGATCACGTCGTCCACGACATGGCACAGGGGTTCCGATGCGCGCGGGGTCAGTGACTCCGCGAAATAGCGCTCCTGTTCCTCACGGGTGTCTCCGTAGAAGCGCTTGCCGAGCGGCACGAGGAGGGTGTCGGGGTCCGCGTCGTAGATCGGGTCGCAGACCGCGCGCACGTGATCGGGGTCGGGGTAGGTGATGGAGCGCTCCAACTTCAGGGCGGAGAGCTCCCATTGCTTGACGCCGGCCTCGGTGAGCACCTTCTGCAGGTCCGGCATCTCCATGTAGTTGTGTGGCCCGACCACGGTGTTGACCCGGGGAAGGACACCGAGGGCGGCGGCGTCGCGCAGTCCTTGCAGGCCGTTGTCGAACATGCCGGGGGAACGCCGGTAGACGTCGTGCGTCGTGGCGGAGCCGCCGTCGAGGCTGACGATCACCTGGGCGAGGCCCGCCTCGGCGAGGAGCGGAGCCTTCTTCGGCAGCATCATGCCGTTGGTGATCATGGACATCTTCATGCCCGCGTCCGTGCCCGCCCGCACGAGCTCGACGATGTCCTGATGCATGAGCGGTTCGCCGCCGGTGAACCGTACGTAGGCCACTCCGGCTTCACGGGCCTTGGGCAGCAGTTCGGTGAAGTCCTCCAGCGAGAAGCGGAACGTGTCGCGGGAGAGCGCGAACTCGCACATGAAGCAGTCCGCGTTGCAGGCTTCCAGGATCCTGATGAAGAGATAGCGCTGACGCTCAGTCATGTACGTCGATGCCTTCCTGGACGGTACGCGGAACCGCGAACCCGGCGGGGCCGGGGCGCGGCTCCCTGTCGAGTACGTCGAGCAGGGCCTCGGCCACCTGTGCGGCGCCACGGGTGCCGACCTGGGTGGCGAGGCCTCCCCAGTCGGCGCCGGTCGCCGCGCGCCGCAGAGCCTCAAGTACGCCGTCACGTACGGCGGTCACGAAACGCGGGGCGTTGGCCGCGTCGGCAGCGTTGGTGATACCCCCGTAGATGATCCGGAGGGCCGCGTCCTCGCCCTGCGATCGGCGGGCCAGGGCCTCGTCCTCCGCGAAGACCTCCGCCGGCCAGACGACTCTGACGTCGGCGTGGACGGCCCGGCTGTGGAAGCGGCCGTTGAAGATCTGGCTGAGGTTCTGCGGCGGCAGGCAGACGGTGGGCACCGAGAGAGAGCCGGCCTCCAGCAAGGTGGTCAGGCCCGGCGAGGTCAGCAGAACGTCGCAGGTGGCGAGCCGGTGGAGGAACTCGGCGTGGGAGAGCGGACCCGCCGTGACGCTGAGGTCCGCGTCGCCGCTCGCCGCACGGAGCCGCTCGGCCAGACCCGCGGGCAGATTCCCGGCCACATGCGCCTCATGGACCCCGTACGCGTTGAGGGCTTCGAGCACCGCGGGCACGACGATCTCCGGATAGCGCGTCCAGTCGGCCAGGTCGGGGGCGCGCAGGCCACCCAGGTTCACCAGGGCGCGCCGGAACGGCTCCGGACGGCTCCGCCGGGGAAGCGGAGCCTCGGGGGGAGTACCGATGACGGCTTCGACCCAGCGCAGTTCGCGTACGGAGCCGAGTACGCCGATGCACTCCTGCGGCAGCTCGACGCACTGTTGCGCGCAGTAGAGGGAGACCTCCAGCGGAAGTTCGGCAAGGTCGCCCTCGGTCCACAGGAACGGCAGGCTGTCCACGAACACGGTCGGCACGCCCGCTGCTTCCAGGGCCATGGCCGCGGGACCGTCGAGCACGACGACGGCCGCGTCGATCCCCTCCGCCTCCACCACCTTCGCCACGGCATCGGTCCGCTCCCCCGCGGGAGCCCCGTCCGGCAGGTCGTACCAGCGGTCGACCGCGTGCTGAGCCAGCAGCGGCCGTCCGAGGCCGGACGCGAGGCCGACGAACCTCAGCGGACGAGCGGACCGTTCGCGCAGGGCGGCCAGGACGGCGCTCAGCTTGCCGGAGCTTCCCCAGCCGAACTCGGCGCCCGCGACGGCGACGGTGACCGGAGCGGAGCCGGCGGTCGCGGCGGGTGCGCCCGGGGCGGGGACGGGTTTCTCCCGGACATCTCGCGGATCCGGAGGGCGTACACCATGCATCGTTCTGTCCAACTCCCTTGCCGGGGCCGGGGTGTGGCCCCTGTCGGGTGAGTGCGGAGGAGGGAATGTCACGTCGGGATGAGGGTGCATTCGAGCCGCGCCGCAGCGGTCGACCGCGGTCGGCTCAAGCGGCCGGAGAGGGAGTCCTTCCGCTTTCCACACGATCACCCCTGTCCCCAGGCGACGCATAGGCCCCCGGGTCACCTTCTAGCCATGGATAAGTAGTTGCGACCTGATTGCAATAAGCCGCTCGCGTGCCGTGCCCGGGCTCACCCGAATGACACGTTCCGAGCCCCGGTCCCCCATGGGCGCACCGACTGTGCACGTGCTCGCGGAGGCACCGACACCCTCTCCAACAAGCCGTTCCGACGACCGAAGACCGTCAGGAAGACGCCCCGGAACAACGGCCGAAAGAGGCCACTGGCACATGCCGCGGAAGATGGCCGTGCGGACCGGACCGTGCGGCGCGAGCCTGTAACGGACGACGTGAGACGTGAGAAAGGATGCTGGACATGAGTGATCCCCAGCGCCCCGGCAACACCCACGAGCCCGATGGCCCCGATGGCCCCGATGGCCCCGATGGCCCCGGCAAAGCCTCTCTGTCACATCGGCTGATCCCGATGACCGGGCGTGACCCGGAGGAACACGGGCGGGTCTCCACGCCGCTGGAGCTCCTCTTCGACCTCACTTTCGTGGTCGCCGTCGGCACCGCCTCGTCCCACTTCGCCGAGATGGTCGCCGAAGGACACGCCGGTCAGGCGGTCACCGCGTTCGTCCTCGCGATGTTCGCGATCAGCGTCGCCTGGATCAGCTTCAGCTGGTTCGCCTCCGCCTTCGGCACCGACGACTGGCTCTACCGGGTCCTGACGATGGTCCAGATGATCGGCGTCGTCGTCTTCTCCCTCGGGCTGCCCGCGATGTTCCACTCCGTCGAGGAGGGCGGGCACCTCGAACTGCGGGTCATGGTGCTCGGATACGTCGTGATGCGCGTCGCCATGCTGCTCCAGTGGTGGCGCGCCGCCCATGACTCCCCCGCCTTCCACGACGTGGGCATGGCCAACATCCGCTGGACCGCGATCGTTCAGCTCGGCTGGATCGTGGTCGCCTTCACCCACCTCCCGCTGGCCGCCGTGTTCACCGCCTTCATCCTCCTCGGGGCGCTGGAACTGGCGCTTCCGGTGCTCACTCAGGGCGCCGCGGGCGGCACCCCCTGGCACCCCCATCACGTCGCGGAGCGCTATGGCCTGTTCGCCATCATCGTGCTCGGCGAGGGCGTAGTCGGCACCGTCGCCTCCTCGGGCGAACTGCTGGGCGGCGCGGACGGCACGCACTGGAGCGGCAACGCGATCGCCGTGGTCATCGCCGGCGTCGGGCTGACCTTTGGCATGTGGTGGGTCTACTTCGCCACCCCCTTCGGTGACGTCCTCGTCCACCGCCGCGGCCGCGGATACCTTTTCGGCTACGGACACATCCCCCTGTTCATCGGCATCGCGGGCGCCGGTGCCGGACTGCACGTGGCCGGACTGCAGCTGGAACACCACTCCAAGCTCGGCGACGTCGCCGTGGTCCTGTCCCTGGCCCTCCCGGTCGGCCTCTACCTGCTGATGGTCTATCTGCTGCACACCCTGCTGATGTCCGTGGCGGACCGATTCCACCTGCTCCTGATCTCCCTCACCCTCGCCGTCCTCCTGACGGCCGTCCTCCTGGCCGCGGCGGGCGTCGCGATCGCGGTCTGCCTGCTCGTCGTCATGCTCGCCCCCTTCGTCACCGTGCTCGGCTACGAGACGATCGGCCACCGCCACCAGCAACAGATGCTGCGGAATCTCGCTGCCGAACATCGCTGACGACACCCGGCGTGACCCGCCCGGCGCCGCCCGGCGCTGTTCCCTCGATAATGACCCCAGTTCGCAAACCTTCCCCGGGCCGCTCGGAACCGCCAAGATCGAGAACCAGAGACACTTGACCTGACCCACCAGGAGGTACCCGTGAAGATGCTGATCAACGTCGCGGAGACGGTCGTAGCGGACGCGCTGCGGGGTATGGCGGCGGCGCATCCCGAGCTGACGATCGACGTGGAGAACCGCGTGATCGTGCGCAGGGACGCTCCCGTCGACGGGAAGGTCGCCCTCGTCTCCGGCGGAGGGTCCGGGCACGAGCCGCTGCACGGTGGGTTCGTGGGGCCGGGGATGCTGTCGGCCGCCTGTCCCGGTGAGGTGTTCACCTCGCCCGTGCCGGATCAGATGGTGCGGGCCGCCGCGGCCGTGGACAGCGGGGCGGGGGTGCTCTTCGTCGTGAAGAACTACACCGGTGACGTCCTCAACTTCGACATGGCCGCCGAACTCGCCGAGGACGAGGGCATCCAGGTCGCCAAGGTGCTCGTCAACGACGACGTGGCCGTCACCGACAGCCTGTACACGGCGGGGCGGCGCGGGACCGGCGCGACGCTCTACGTGGAGAAGATCGCGGGGGCCGCAGCCGACGAGCGCCAGCCGCTGGAGCGGGTCGAGGCGATCGCGCGGCAGGTGAACGAGAACACGCGGAGTTTCGGGGTCGCGCTCAGCGCTTGTTCCACTCCCGCCAAGGGCAGCCCCACCTTCGATCTGCCGTCCGGCGAGCTGGAGTTGGGTGTCGGCATCCATGGCGAGCCGGGGCGCGAGCGGCGCCCGATGATGACGTCCAGCGAGATCGCGGACTACGCCGTGGACGTCGTACTCCAGGATCTGCAGCCCCGCAATCCCGTGCTCGTGCTCGTCAACGGCATGGGCGCCACTCCCCTCCTCGAGCTGTACGGCTTCAATGCCGAGGTCCAGCGTGTCCTCGCCGAGCGCGGCGTCGTCGTGGCCCACACGCTGGTCGGAAACTACGTGACCTCGCTGGACATGGCCGGGGCCTCCATCACCCTGTGTCAGGTCGACGAGGAGCTGCTGCGGCTGTGGAACGCCCCGGTGCGTACCGCGGGGCTTCGCTGGGGTATCTGATCCGTCACTTGTGTCTCTCTGCCCAACCGTTCTATCGCGCAAGGAGTTTCCGTGCTCGACGCCGCATTCTTCCGTCACTGGCTGGCCTCGGCCGCCGCACTCGTCGACCGGGAGGCGGAGCGGCTCACCGAGCTGGACTCGCCGATCGGCGACGCCGACCACGGCAGCAATCTGCAGCGCGGGTTCGCCGCCGTGGTGGGCACTTTGGAGAAGGAGGCACCGGCCACGCCGGGGGCCGTACTCACCCTGGCGGGACGGCAGTTGATCTCGACCGTGGGAGGTGCGTCCGGGCCGCTCTACGGGACGTTGCTCCGGCGTACCGGCAAGGCTCTCGGTGACGCCGCCGAGGTGAGCGAGCAGGAGTTCGCCGGCGCGCTGCGCACGGGCGTCGACGCCGTCAGCGCGCTCGGTGGCGCGGCGCCCGGCGACAAGACCATGCTGGACGCCCTCGTCCCCGCGGTCGACGCGCTCACGGAGTCGTTCGGCGCGGCGCGTGACGCCGCCAACGAAGGTGCCCTGGCCACGACGCCTCTCCAGGCGCGCAAGGGGCGGGCCAGCTATCTGGGCGAGCGCAGCATCGGGCACCAGGACCCCGGGGCGACCTCGTCGGCGCTCCTCTTCGACGCGCTCGCAGAGACCGCGGAGGCCGGCCGTGAGTGACGACAAGCTGGTCGGCATCGTCCTCGTCTCGCACAGCGGGCCTGTCGCCGAATCCGTCGCCGCGCTCGCCACGGGGCTCGCGGGCGGCGGGACGACCGCGCCCGTGGCCGGTGCGGGCGGCACCGAGGACGGCGGCCTCGGCACGAGCTCGGAGCTCATCGCCGCGGCGGCCGCGAAGGTGGACGGCGGCGCGGGCGTCGCGATCCTCACCGATCTGGGCAGCGCGGTGCTGACCGTGAAGGCGCTGATCGCCGAGGGCGACGAGCTGCCGGAGGGCGCCCGTCTGGTGGACGCCCCCTTCGTCGAGGGTGCGGTCGCGGCGGTGGTGGCCGCGTCGGCGGGCGCCGACCTCGCGGCGGTGGAGGCCGCGGCAGCGGAGGCGTACTCCTACCGGAAGGAGTGAGGCCGGGCCGGTTCTGGACGGGCGGTTCTGGGCGTTCAGTTCTGGAGGAGGAACTTCCGGGCCAGCGCGTCGCCTCGGGTGACCGCGGCCCGGTGGTCCTCGATGGGGGACGCCTTGGGGCCGTCGAAGACGATGTAGGTGACGCCCGCGCCGGTGCCGCCCGACCTGGGGTCGGGGCTGATGCCGAGCGACTTCGCCGCCGCGTAGGACGCCTCGCCGATGAGGTCGGTGGGTCCCGTGTCGCCGACGACGGCGTACAGGACCTTGCCCCCATGAATCACGGCGACCACCGAGCCGCCGGTGATGCCGTGCTTCGTGTGGCTCCAGAGGTGGCTCGCGCCCGGCACGACGACGTACGGGAGGGTTTCCGCGCTGAGCTGGCGGCCGTTGGATTCCTGGAACGCGGTGGCGTCCTGGAACAGGGGGTCCGTGCGCCGGTTGCAGGCCTTGCCCGGCCGGCCGTCGCAGTCGATGTCCATGTCGGCCTTCCAGAACACCGCGCCCCGCTTGCCGCAGACGGGGATGTTCGCGGGGGCTCCGTCGTCCGTCCGGTACTTGCCGCGAGAGACCTGTTGACAGGTTGCGACCTTGGCCAGGAGGGCGGCAGCGGACACGGTTCCCTCCTGGCGGGCCGGGGCGACTGAACTCCCCTCGCCCTCAGCCGACTTGGTGCTCGGCTCGCTCTCCTGCGGATACGCCGACGCGGGCTGGGACGCGGGGCCGAGCAGGGCGGCTGTGGCGACGGCGGCGAGCGCCGCGGTTCTGGTACGCACGAGAAGAGACCTTCCCCAAGAGGAAACTGACGGACAGACACCCCAATCTGTCCCGAGTCGCCCGGCCCGGCCACTGCTCAAGGTCCGGACGGTGCACGCGCGCCCCTTCACGTCACGCGCACCCCTTGATGTGCACCCGACACCTGTGTCAAATAGGTCCGGACCAATGCCGCCCGAGTGGAAGGCACGACCGTGCGACGGACCCCCCACCTGTCCACCCGCTTCACCCGCCTCCCCGCCCTTCTCACCGTCACCGCCTGCACTCTCACCGCCTGCGCATGGAGCGGCGGCGATGACACGAAGGACGTGGCGCCCCCTGCCGCCCCCCGAGGCGTCACGGTCCAGGCGGGCAGCGCCACCACCGCCCACGTCATGTGGAACCAGGCGACGGACGACACCGAAGTCACCGGCTACGACGTGTACCGGGGCGCCACCAGGGTCGAGCGTGTGCCGGGCGGCAAGCACATGGTGGACGTCGTCGGCCT
The DNA here is from genome assembly GCF_053610745.1 of Streptomyces sp. NPDC054866. Classification (NCBI taxonomy): domain Bacteria; kingdom Bacillati; phylum Actinomycetota; class Actinomycetes; order Kitasatosporales; family Streptomycetaceae; genus Streptomyces; species Streptomyces sp. NPDC054866. The sequence continues at coordinate 532,485 of NZ_JBSGZA010000004.1, read as the reverse complement.
GAAGCCTTCCACCGCCTACACCTTCACCGTCCGCGCCCGCGACGCCGAGGGGAACGTCGGTCCGGCCAGCAAGAAGCTGACGGTCACCACGCCCGCCGCGGCCACCGCGGACAGCAAGCCGCCCTCCCGGCCCGGCGCACCGCGGGGCACGGTCGAGGGGAGCCGGGCGGTGACGCTGTCCTGGGGCGCGTCGAAGGACGACCAGGGGGTGGCCTCGTACGAGATCTATCAGGGGACGTCGAAGATCCACAGTGTGGGCGGGAGCGAGCACCGGACCCTGGTCACGGGGCTGCGGCCGGGCACGGACTACCGCTTCACCGTCAAGGCGCTCGACGCGGCCGACAACGCGTCTCCCGCGAGCCGCGCCGTCTCTCTCACCACGGCGGCGGGCCGGGACGACGGGCGGGGCACGGCGCCGACGGACTTCCGCGCCACGACGCACAAGGCCGACGGGGCGTACTACATCGACCTGGCGTGGACGCCGCCGCACACCGGCGGCGCGGTGGCGGAGTATCAGATCCACCTGGACGGGAAGAACGCCACCTCGCTGGTGTTCGGCGGTACAGCGCCCCGGAAGAAGGCCACGCACAGCTTCTACGTGGGCAAGGAGGCCGGTGACACCCACCGCGTGAAGCTCCGGGCCAAGCTCCCGGACGGGACCTGGGGCGGCTACTCCCCCGAACGGACGGTCACCACCGGCCGGCTCCCTTGACGCCGGGTCAGCCGGGGCAGCCGGGTCAGCCGCGGGCCGCTCATCAGCTGTCGGCCGTACGAAGGATTCCGTCACCTGCCCGGTGGCTGTCCGCATGCGGCCGGGGAGATTGGCGCGTTGGCTCGTCGGCAGGTAGCACGGGCGCTCCCCGACCCCCGGCGGCGCATGGGATGTGCCGCATCCCGTGCCACCGGAGGGCAGACTCATGCGCACTACTCAGATACTCGTCCGCTCCGGCCTGACCATCGCCGCCGCAGCTGCGCTTCCGCTGGCACTCACCGCTCCGTCGGCGTTCGCCGCCCCCGGAGGCATCACGGTGACCGCCACGGGATCGACGGTCACGGTGACCACGGCGGCCTGTCCCGACGGAGGCGAAGCCTCGCTGATGAGCAACGGTCAGGCGAGCTTCGCCCAAGGCAGGCAAGTGGCCTTGACGGGCGGCAGCGCCTCCTGGCAGAACGTCAGCACCGGCATGCACACGGTGGCTGTGATCTGCGAGGACGGTACGACAGCCGGTTCACAGACGGTCACCGTCGGAGCATCGCCGACCACCCGCTCCACGACGGCGCCCCCGCGCGGCGTCCGGGGCGGACTCGGGGGCGGCAGCGAGGACTACGGCACCCTCACGCTCGCCGCGGGCGGGGCCCTCGTGGTCCTGGCCGCGGGCGGTGGCGGCGCCTGGTACCTGCGTCGCCGCGGGGCACAGCACCGGCTCTGATCCAGAGCCACGAGAAAGCGGCTGCCGCCGGTCCCGACTCAGGTCGGTCCGGCGGCAGCCGTCGTTCACACGAGCGTCAGCCCTCGGGCATCAGACCTCGGGCATCAAGCCTCAGGCATCAAGCCTCAGGCATCAGGCCTCCGGCGCCCCGAGCTCCTCCAGCGTCCGCTCCAGCCACTGCGTCCAGAACGTCTCCAGATCGATCCCGGCCCGCAGCACCACGTGCCTCAGCCGGTCCTCCACCGCGTCCTTCCCCGGCGGGAAGTCCCGCTTCTCGATCTCCTCGTACTCGGCCAACTGCCGCCTGTGCAGGGCGAGATGGCGGTGCAGGTCCGCCTCGATGCCGTCCGTGCCGACGACCGCCGCCGCCCGCAGGCGCAGCAGGAGCGTGTCCCGCAGCGGCTTGGGGTCCTGGCTCGCGGCGGTCCAGCGGGCCAGCTCGGCGCGGCCCGCGGGCAGGACCTCGTACTCCTTCTTCTGGCCGCGGGTCGCCTGCTGCTGCTCAAGGGCGCGGATGGCCCCGTCCCGCTCCAGTTTTCCCAGCTCGCGGTAGATCTGCTGGTGCGTGGCCGACCAGAAGTAGCCGATCGACTTGTCGAACCTGCGGGTGAGCTCGAGCCCCGACGAAGGCTTCTCCAGTAGGGCGGTGAGGATCGCGTGCGGGAGTGACATGGCGGCCATCCTAGGTACGGCGTCCGGAGCGGGCGCCCGGCGTCACGGGGCCATGGGCGTCACAGGGCCGCGGCAAGCTCCGTGCCCTGCTTGATGGCGCGCTTGGCGTCCAGCTCGGCCGCCACGTCCGCGCCCCCGATGAGGTGCGCGCTGTGCCCGGCGGCGAGGAGCTCCTCGTACAGGTCGCGGCGCGGGTCCTGTCCCGAGCAGAGGACGACCGTGTCGACGGGGATGACGGTGGACTGTCCGTCGACCGTGATGTGCAGGCCCGCGTCGTCGATGAGGTCGTAGCTCGCGCCCGCGACCATCGTGACGCCGCGGTGGCGCAGCTCGGTGCGGTGGATCCAGCCCGTGGTCTTGCCGAGGCCCTGGCCGACCTTGGACGTCTTGCGCTGCAGGAGGTGCACGGAGCGCGGCGGGGTCGGGCGGTCGGGCGCGGTCAGGCCGCCGCGGTCCTTGTAGTCCATGTCGACGCCCCACTGCCGGAAGTACGTCGCCGGGTCCAGGCTCGCCTTGTCGCCGCTGTCGGTGAGGTACTCGGCGACGTCGAAACCGATGCCGCCGGCGCCGATGATCGCGACCCGCTCCCCCACGGGCGCGCTGTCGCGCAGCACGTCGAGGTAGCCGACCACGCTGGGGTGGTCGATGCCGGGGATCTCGGGGGTGCGGGGGGTGACTCCGGTGGCGACGACCACTTCGTCGTACGCCGCCTCCGCGAGGTACCGGGCGGTGGCGCGGGTGTTCAACTTGACGTCCACGCCGTGCAGTTCGAGCTGGGTGCGGAAGTAGCGCAGGGTCTCGTCGAACTCTTCCTTGCCGGGGACCCTGCGGGCGACGTTGAGCTGGCCGCCGATCTCGGAGGCCGCGTCGATGAGCGTGACGTCGTGGCCGCGTTCGGCCGCCGAGACCGCGAAGGCGAGGCCTGCCGGGCCCGCGCCGACGACCGCGACGCGCTTCTTGTGGCGGGTCGGCGCGAGGACGAGCTCGGTCTCGTGGCAGGCGCGCGGGTTCACCAGGCAGGAGGTGATCTGCAGGTTGAAGGTGTGGTCGAGGCAGGCCTGGTTGCAGCCGATGCAAGTGTTGATGGCGTCGGACTGCTCGGCCTTCGCCTTGGCGACGAAGTCGGGGTCGGCGAGGAGCGGGCGGGCCAGGGACACCATGTCGGCGGCGCCGTCGGCGAGCAACTGCTCGGCGATCTCCGGGGTGTTGATGCGGTTGGTGGTGACGAGCGGTACGGAGACCTCGCCCATGACCTTCTTCGTGACGAAGGTGTACGCGCCGCGCGGCACCGATGTCGCGATGGTGGGGATGCGCGCCTCGTGCCAGCCGATTCCGGTGTTGATGATCGTGGCGCCCGCGGTCTCGATCTCCTTGGCGAGGTGGACGACCTCTTCGAGGGTCGAGCCGCCGGGGACGAGGTCCAGCATGGAGAGGCGGTAGATGATGATGAAGTCCGCGCCGACGCGCTCGCGTATGCGACGGACGATCTCGACGGGGAAGCGGATGCGGTTCTCGTAGGCGCCGCCCCAGCGGTCCTCGCGCTGGTTGGTGGGGGCCGCGATGAACTCGTTGATCAAGTAGCCCTCGGAGCCCATGACTTCGACGCCGTCGTAGCCCGCGAGCCTGGCGAGCTCTGCGGCGCGCACGAAGTCCTCGATGGTCTGCTCGACCTCGTCGTCCTCAAGGGCGCGCGGCACGAAGGGGCTGATCGGCGCCTTGATCGCGCTCGGCGCGACGAGGCCCTCGTGGTAGGCGTACCGCCCGAAGTGCAGGATCTGCATGGCGATCTTGCCGCCCTCGGCGTGCACGGCGGCCGTGATGCCCGCATGCTCCTCGGCCTCCGCCTCGGCGGTCAGCTTGGCACCGCCGTCCCAGGGGCGGCCGAGCTCGTTCGGGGCGATGCCGCCCGTGACGATGAGGCCGACACCGCCGCGCGCACGGGTCGCGTAGAACTCCGCCATCCGCCGGAAGCCGTCCGGTGCCTCTTCCAGGCCCACGTGCATGGAGCCCATCAGGACCCGGTTGGGCAGGGTGGTGAAGCCCAGGTCCAGGGGGTTCAGCAGGTTCGGGTAGCGGCTCATGCGGGGCCTCCGTACGCGGTGTGTCGTCAGGACAGTTCTAGAGGACGCCGACCCCTTGTGCAACTAGTTGCATAAAGAGGTGGCGGGCGCCACTTCGGAACAGCACACCCCCAAGCGGCCTTTTTGGCCGATTCGCCCGAAGATTCACTCTGTGCAACAGGGGATTGACCATTCAACGAAGCACTCCTACGCTCCTCGCACCCCCGCAGGTATATCGATTAACCGCCCTGGTTCCTCTGGTTGTCATCACCCTGGTTGGAGACATCCCGCTGTGCGCTCAACGATGAGTCGGCGCGGCTTCATCGCCGCAGGTTCAGGCCTGGCCGCCGCCACCACCCTGCCCGCCGTCGCCGGCTGTTCCACGCTGGCCTCGGCGGACTCCGATCCCGACACGCTCGTGGTGCACAGCCAGCTCGGCACCACAGCGCCGGGCTCGCCCACGTACCTCGCCGCCCTGAACACCTTCCGGGACGAGAATCCGGGCCTGAAGGTGAAGAACCTGGTCAACGGTGACGACCTCGCGCAGGTCTACGAGACCTCACGGCTCGCCCGCAAGGAGCCGGACGTCGTCATGGTGAACCTCTACGACAAGACGCTGGCCTGGACCGAGGTCGGGGCAACCGTCGATGTCAAGGGCTACCTGGACGACTGGGGGCTGCGCGGGCGCGTCCTGCCCATCGCCCTCGACGCCTGGACCGACGGCAAGGGGCGGCTTCGGGCCTTCCCGTACTTCGCCACCAACTGGCCGGTCGCCTACAACACCGCGCTGCTCGGCAGGGCCGGTGTCGACGCGATCCCCACCACCGGCGACCAGCTGATCGCCGCCGCCCGCAAGCTCCGCGCCAAGGGCATCGCGCCGGTGACCGTCGGCGGCAACGACTGGACGGGACAGAAGCTCCTCGCCCAGATCATCCAGACCTTCCTCTCCCCCGACGAGGCGCAAAAGGTGTTCACGAGCGGCGACTTCAGCGGCAGCCGGGGCGCCCGCGACGGCATCGAGTACTTCACCGCCCTGCGTGACGCGGGCGTCTTCGCCGACAAGGCGCAGGGCCTGACCTCCGACACGATGACGACGCAGTTCAACACCGAGGCCGCCGCCATCGAGTCCGCGATGTCCTCGGCGCTCGCCAAGGTTCCGGAGAAGATCGCCCGGCACACCGAGGTCGGCGGCTGGCCGCTCGCGCCGGACGCCGCACACACCAAGCCGACGATCCTGCGGACGTACACCCTCATCGGTTTCTGGATCAGCCCGAACGGCACGAAGAAGCTGGACGCCGTCGAGAAGTTCCTGCGCTTCATGTACCGCCCCGACACCGTCGCGCGCTTCATCAAGGAGAGCGGCCGCGACATGGCTCTGCGCTCCGACGTCCTCAGCACGGACTTCCCGCTCGTCGCCGAGGCGCAGAAGCTCGGCACCGACGTCAGCCAGGCCCTCCTGCCCGACCTCTACGTCCCGCCGGCCGCGACGCAGCCGCTGATCACGGCGACGAGTACGGCGTTCACGCGCGGCACGAGCCCCGCCAAGGTGCGCTCCGTTCTCGAAGCCGCGTACCGCACCGCATGAGCCGCCCGCCCGAGCCTCTTGGGAGTCACCAGCGATGACGACGATGACGTCGGCGCCGGGCGGGACCGAGGTCCGCCCCGCGCCCGCCGAGCCCCCTGCCCGCAAGCGCCGCCGCGAGGGCGGCACGATCCTCGCCGTCCCGGCCCTGGTCTGGTACCTGGTCTTCATGGTCGGCCCGATGATCGCGATCTTCGTGATCGCGGCCCTGCGCTGGCCCGGCATGCTCCAGCCGGTGTCGTTCGCCGGGTTCGACAACGTCCGTACGGTCCTCGACGACCCGGTCTTCCGGGACGCCGTGCGCAATACGGCGGTCCAGTTGGCCGTCGCACTGCCGATCATGATCGTGTGCGCGTACATGCTGGGTTACTACGTGGCGCAGAAGCCGCCGGGACACCGCGTCCTGCGCTACCTCCTCTTCATCCCCGGCCTGATCTCCACCCCGGCCAAGGCGATGGTGTTCTACGCCGCGCTCTCCCCCGACGGCCTGGTCAACGGCGCGCTCAAGTCGGTGGGGCTCGGCTCGATGACCGACGCCTGGCTGGCCTCTCCCTCGACGGCGCTGCTCTGTCTGATCGTGCTCGACATCTGGGGCGGCATCGGCTTCACCGCCGTCCTGTTCGCCGCGCGGCTCGGCAGTGTGCCCGAGGAGATCGGCGAGGCGGCGCAGCTGGACGGTGCCGGGCACTGGCGGACGATGTGGCGCGTGCACTTCCCGGTCATCCGCGAGTACGTGGGCGTGGTGACGATGCTCCAGTTCCTCTGGACGTTCTTCGGGTCGGCCCAGCACGTCCTGCTGCTCACGCAGGGCGGGCCCGGCAGTTCGTCGACCACGCTGTCGTTCCTCGTCTACCAGAAGGCGTTCATCGCGGCCGACCTCGGCTACAGCCAGACCGTCGGCGTGATCCTCTTCCTGGTCGGCCTCGTCGGTCTGCTCACCATCCGCCGCGTGTTCCGCCAGAACTACTGACGCCGCACGACCCCGGATTGCCCCCGGTGGACCCCGATTGGAGCCGGTCACCTTGAGAACCCCGAAACACGGAAAGTCCTGGCTGCCCGCGCACATCCTGGCGTGGGCGTACGCGGCGCTGCTCGTCGTCCCCCTCTACTATCTGCTCGCCTCCGCCTTCAAGACGAACGAGCAGATCTTCGCGAGCCCCTTCTCCCTCCCCACGTCGTTGTCCTTCGGTAATTTCGGTACGGCCTTCGAGAGCGCCGATCTGGGGCTCGCGGTCGTCAACTCGGCTCTGGTGACGGCCTTTTCGCTCGCCCTGACGCTGGCGCTCGCGATTCCGGCGGCGTTCGCGATCGCCCGCGCGACGGGCCCGCTCGGGGCGTTCGTGGAGAAGGTCTTCTCGCTGGGCTTCCTCATCCCGACGTTCGCCGCGCTCTTCCCGACGTTCCTGCTCGCGGCGGCGACCGGTCTGTTCCATACCCGCCTGTTCATGGTGCTCTTCCTGCCCGCCACCGCGATGCCGCTGTCCGTGGTCATCCTCGTGCAGTTCATGCGGACCATTCCCAAGGAGATGGAGGAGGCGGCGCGGATGGACGGTGCCTCCACGTTCGCGGTCCTTCGGCACGTCTATACGCCGATGTGTCTGCCCGGCATCGCGACGGTGCTGCTCCTGAACTTCCTGACGTTCTGGAACGAGTACCTGTACTCCCTCGTGATCGTCGGCCCCGACCCGTCCCAGCGCACCGTGCAGGTCGCTCTGCCCACCCTCAAGTCCCTGACGGGGACGGATTACGGGGTGCTGACCGCCGGTACGGTACTGACTCTCGTACCGGTATGGGCCGTCTACACGGTGTTGCAGAAGCGGATGCAGCAGGCCCTCGTCAGTGGGGCGGTGAAGATGTGAGCGGGTCGGAAGCATCCCGTAGGGAGAGGGACAGCGGCGGGCGTCCCACGATCAAGGCGGTCGCCGCGGCTGCCGGGGTCTCCACGGCCGCCGTCTCGCAGGCCTTCAACGCCAAGGGCCGTATCTCCGAGGCGACCCGGCGGCGCATCCTGGACGCCGCCGCCGAGCTCGGCTGGTCGCCCAGCGCGACGGCGACGGCGCTGCGCAGCGCGCGGACCCGGACGCTCGCCCTTGTCGTGCGCCGACCCACCGACGTGCTCGGCGCGGACCCGCACTTCAGCGAGCTGATCACCGGTCTGGAGGGCGAACTGGCGCCGCGGGGCTACGGCTTGCTGCTCCATCTGGTCGCGGATGTGGCCGAGGAGAGCGCGCTGTACGAACGGCTGGCCGCCGAGGGCCGCGTCGACGGCGCCGTCCTGACCGACGCCCGTGCCGACGACCCCCGCCCGCCGCTCCTGCGCGGCCTCGGTCTGCCCGCCGTGCTGCTCGGCGCTCCCCACCCGGACGCGCCCGTGCCCACCGTGGGCCTGGGCAACCAGGGCGCCGGCATACACGAAGCCGTCGACCACCTCCTGGAGCTCGGTCACCGGCGCATCGCCTATGTGTCGGGTCCCGGCGAGCTGCTGCACACAGGGCTGCGCCGCGCTGTCTTCGAAGAGACGTTGCAACTCAAGGGAGCCCAGCCCGCAGCCGTCCTGAGCACCGACTTCTCCGAGGCGGCGGCCGTCGCCGCGACCGAGGAGCTGCTCGGCATGGCGGAGCGCCCCACCGCCGTCATGTACGCCAATGACTCGATGGCGGTGTGCGGCATCGGCGCGGCCCAGCGCGCCGGACTGCGCGTCCCGGACGACCTGTCCGTGATCGGCTACGACAACCTCCCCGTCGGCCGCTGGCTGCATCCGCGTCTGACGACCGTCGACCAGCAGGTGCAGCGGGTCGGCGCGGCCGCCGCGCGTGCGCTGCTCGCGCAGTGCGGCGAGGACGTGCCTCCCGTGGCGCTCGACGACCGGCCGCGGCTGGTCGTGCGCGAGTCGACGGGACCGGCGGCCGGCTGACGCCGACTGCCTCGCGCGCACCCCCGATCACCTCTCCACCCCCGTACGGAAAGACCTGAGTACCCCCATGCGACGCCACAGCGCCCAGCTCACCCATGACTCCGCCGTCCTGCCCTGGATAGGCGCCAACTTCTGGTCCCGCACCGGCGGTCCGCTGATGTGGCGGAACTACGACCCGAAGACGGTCCGCGAGGAACTGTCCGTGCTGCGCGAGCACGGTCTGACGATGACCCGCTCGTTCTTCTACTGGCCGGACTTCCACCCCGAGCCGCACCGCATCGACGAGGAGCTGTGCCAGCGCTTCCGTGACTTCCTCGATGCCCACACCGAGTTGGGGATGGGCACGGTTCCCACCTTCATCGTCGGTCACATGTCCGGCGAGAACTGGGACCCGGCGTGGCGCGGGGGCCGCGACCTCTACGAGGACGTGTGGCTGGTCGGGCGCCAGGCGTGGTTCGTGTCGCAGATGACGCGCCGTTTCAAGGACCACGCGGCGGTCACCGGCTGGCTCATCACCAACGAGATGCCGGGCTACGGCCGCGTCTACCAGGTGGACCCGCCCTCCAGCGATGTCGTCACCGCCTGGGCGCAGTTCATGTGCGACGCGGTGCGCGCGGCGGGCGGCACGCAGCCGGTGTCGCTCGGCGACGGCGCGTGGGGCATCGAGGTGACGGGCCGCGACAACGGCTTCTCGCTGCGGGACACCGCCGAGTACGTCGACTTCGTGGGCCCGCACGTGTACCGCTCCGACACGGATCGCGTACGTCAGCACTACCGTGCCGCGTTCGAGTGCGAGCTGGCCGCGGTCACCGAACAGCCGGTGGTTCTGGAAGAGTTCGGGCTCTCGACGGACACCGTGTCGGCCGAGAACGCGGGAATCTACTACCGCCAGACGCTCCACAACTCCCTCCTGGGCGGCGCGACGGGCTGGATAGCCTGGAACAACACCGACTACGACGACCTGTGGGACCAGTCGCCGTACGACCACCACCCCTTCGAGATGCACTTCGGCATCACGGACAGGACCGGCGCCCCGAAGGCCCCGCTCGTCGAACTCGCCGCCTTCTCCCGCGTGTTGGGGCAGGTGGACTTCGCGCGCTGCCGCCGCTCGGACGCGGAAGCGGCGCTCGTCGTGCCCGCGTTCCTTGAGCGCGGCTACCCCTACAGCCGCCCCGCCGACCGGCCCCTGATCTTCACGTCACTGCATCAGGGGTACGTCGCCGCGCGCGGGGCCGATCTCCCGGTGGCCCTCACGCGGGAGGCGGACGGGATCGCCGGGGACGCGGCGCTGTATCTCCTGCCGTCCACCCGGCAGTTGACGACCCGGACGCGGCGCGAGCTGGAGCAGCGGGCTCGTGAGGGCGCCACCGTGTACCTGTCGTTCTGCTCCGGCGAGCACCCGGGGACGCGCGGCCCGTGGTTCGACGACCTGGACGGGCTCTTCGGGGTCGAGCTGCACCTCACGTACGGGGTGGCCGAACCCATCGAGGACGACGTCCTGGACCTGACCTTCACGGAGGAGTTCGGCGGCATCGCGGCAGGCGAGACGCTGCGCTTCCCGGTGGCGGGGAACGAGGACAGCCGCGCTTATCTGCCGGTCGTCCCGACGGGGGCGCGGGTCGTGGCGAAGGACGCGCACGGCCGCCCGGCACTGCTTGTCCACGAGACGGGGCGCGGCCGTACGGTCCTCGCCACCTACCCGCTGGAGCACATGGCCGCACGCACGGCCCGCGTCAACCCGGAGCAGACGCACCGGCTCTACGCGGCGCTTGCTCAACTGGCGGGTGTGCAGCGGCCGGTGACGGTCGACAACCCGTACGTCTCGGCGGACGTCCTGGTGCACGAGGACGGGCGGCGGTTCGTGTGGCTGGTCAGCCAGTCGGACGAGGAGCTGGCGGTGCGCCCGGCGGTGAACGGTTCGCTGCACGACCTGGAGACGGGTGAGGCGGTGGAGGAGGTACGGCTCGCCCCGTTCGGCGTGCGCGTCCTTCAGCAGCGATGAGCGCGCCGCTGTACCGGGACGCGGACGCTCCGGTCGCGGACCGGGTGCGCGACCCGCTCTCCCGGATGACGCTCACCGAGAAGGTGGGCCAGGTCAACCAGCGGATGTACGGCTGGGATGCCTACGCCCGAACGCCCGACGGCCACCGCCTGACGGACGCCTTCCGTGCCGAGGTCGCCGCGTTCGACGGGATGGGCGCGCTGTACGGACTGCAGCGCGCCGACCCGTGGTCGGGGGTGACGTTCGCGGACGGCATCACCGCTGCCGACGCGGCGCGGGTCGCCGACTCGGTGCAGCGGCACGTCATGTCGAGCACCCGGCTCGGCATCCCGGTCCTGCTTGTCGAGGAGGTCCCGCACGGCCACCAGGCCCTGGACGGCACGGTCCTGCCGGTGAACCTCGCGGTGGGCGCGACCTGGGACCCGGAGCTGTACGAGGCCGCCGCGGCGGGCGCCGCCCGTGAGCTGCGCGCCCGGGGCGCCCATGTCGCCCTCGTCTCGGCGCTCGACCTGGTCCGGGATCCGCGCTGGGGCCGCGCGGAGGAGTGCTTCGGCGAGGACCCGTACCTGGCGGCGCGCTTCACGGAGGCGCTGGTGCGGGGCATGCAGGGCGGTGGTGCCGTCTTCGCCCCCGACCGTGCGGCGGTCGTGCTCAAGCACTTCGCCGGGCAGGGCGCGACGGTCGGTGGCCGCAACAGCGCGGCCACGGAGCTCGGCCCGCGCGAACTCCACGAGATCCACCTGGTCGCGGCGCGTGCGGGGATCCGCGCGGGAGCGGCGGGGGTCATGGCCGCGTACAACGAGTACGACGGCCTGCCGTGCGCGGCCAACCGTGAGCTGCTCACCGGTCTCCTGCGCGAGCGCTGGGGGTTCACCGGCCTGGTCATGGCCGACGGGTGCGCGCTCGACCGTCTCGTACGCCTCGCCGGAGACCCGGTGGCGGCGGGCGCGCTCGCCCTGGACGCGGGCACGGATCTGAGCCTGTGGGACGGCTGCTTCCCGCGGCTCGCGGAGGCGGTGGAGCGGGGCCTCGTCGCCGAGCACGCCTTGGACGCGGCGGTCGCCCGCGTCCTGACGCTGAAGTTCCGCCTCGGTCTGTTCGAGAGGCCCTACGTCGGCGAGTCCGCACCCACGACCACGGGGCAGGCCGAGCTGAGCGAGCGCCTGGCCCGCGAGTCCATCGTCCTGCTCAGCCATGACGGTGCCGCTCTCCCCTTGGCGGATCCGCCCCGCATCGCCGTCATCGGCCCCAACGCCGACTCGCTCCCCCAGCAGCTCGGCGACTACACCGCGCCGCAGCGCCCCGGCTCCGGGCTCACCGTCCTCGACGGCATCAGGGCGGTGGCGCCGCCGGGCGTCGAGGTGGCGTACGCGCGGGGCTGCGATCTCGTCGGCGACGACCGCGGCGGGATCGCGGACGCGGTGACGCTGGCCGCGGGCGCCGATACGGCCGTACTCGTGCTCGGCGGGTCGAGCGCGCGGGAGGCGGACACGCTCTTCGAAAGCAACGGGGCGGCCGTCGTGGCCTCAGGCGCTCCGGTGGGGATGACGTGCGGCGAAGGAGTCGACCTCGCCGAACTGACCCTCCCCGGCGGGCAGTTGGCGCTGCTCGATGCCGTGGCCGCCACCGGTACGCCCGTCGTCGTGGTTCTCGTCCAGGGGCGTCCGCATGCCGTGCCGGAGCTTTCCGGGCGGGCGGGTGCCGTGCTCTGCGCCTGGTATCCGGGGCCGTGGGGAGGGCGGGCGATCGCCGACGTGCTCTTCGGGCGCGCGGAGCCGGTGGGGCGGCTGCCCGTCTCCGTGCCGCGTTCGGCGGCGCAGCTGCCGGTGTTCTACAACGCCAAGGATCACGGCTACCGAGGCTACGTGGACCAGCCCGCCACCGCGCTGCACGCCTTCGGCCACGGGCTCTCGTACACGACCGTCGAGTACGGGGAGCCCCGGCTCTCCCGCACCGAGGTTCCGGTCACCGATCCTGCGCTCACCTGCACGGTCGCCGTGACGAACACGGGGGCGCGTGCCGTGCGGGAGACCGTGCAGCTGTATGTGCGCCGGGTCGTGGGCGCCGGCTCCTGGCCGCGCGTCCGTGAGCTGCGCGGCTTCGCCCGCCTCGACCTGGCTCCCGGCGAACACGCCGAGGTCGCCTTCGTCGTCGAGGCGGATACCCTGGCCTCGCTGGACCGCGCTCTGGAGTACGTCGTGGAACCGGGCGAGCTCCTGCTGGAGACCGGCCCCTCGTCCGACCGCACGAGCGGCACCCTCCTGACCGTGACGCCCGGGTGAGCGCCACGTCCGAATCCCGCCAGCCGCGCGCCCCCGCACCCCGCAGACTTGGGGACGTCACCGGGGACAAGTCACCGGGGTAACAGGGAGCATCTGATGAGCAAGATCATGGCCAAGGCCGTCTACACGACCGTCGAAAGCCCGCTGGGCGAGCTGCTGCTGGTCGGCGAGGAGTCGGCCACCGCGAACGGCGGCATCGCGCTGGCCTCGCTGTCCCTGCCGGGGCAGAAGGGTGGCGTCGTCGTCCAGGACGGGTGGGTGCGCGACGACGAGGCCTTCACCGTGATCGCCGGGCAGCTGCGCGCGTACTTCGACGGGAAGCTCACGCACTTCGACATCGAGTACGCGAGCGGCGTCGGCACCGACTTCCAGCGGCGGGTATGGCAGGCCCTCGACGCCCTCCCGTACGGCACGACCACCACGTACGGGAAGCTCGCCGAACAGCTCGGCATCTCGCGCGCCGCGGTCCGCGCCCTGGGCACGGCGATCGGGCGCAACCCCCTGCTCGTCGTCCGGCCCTGCCACCGGGTCATCGGCGCCGACGGCTCACTGACCGGGTACGCGGGCGGCCTGGAGGCCAAGCGGCGACTCCTGGACCTGGAGTCCGCGTGAGGCAGTAGTCACCGCCCGCCCCGGTGGCCCAGGCGCTCCGAGAGGTCGCCCGCGCCCTTGGCGGCCAGCTCGGCGAGCTCCTGCTCGCGCTGCTCGCTCCAGCGGATCATCGGCACGGAGATGGAGAGCGCCGCGACGACGTGGCCCGCGCTGTCGCGGACCGGGGCGGCCACGCAGCTCACGTCCGGGTTGGACTCGCGGTGCTCGGCCGCGACTCCTCGCTCCCGGATGTCGGCGAGCGCGGAGAGCAGCGCCTCCGGCTCCGTGATGCTGTTCTGGGTCATCGCCACCAACTCGCGTCCCGCAAGGCGGGTTTCGAGCTCGGTCGGGGGCAGCGACGCGAGCAGCATCTTGCCGACCGAGGTGCAGTGGGCGGGCAGTTTGCGGCCCGCGGCGGAGACCATGCGCACGGCGTGCGTGGAGTCCACCTTGGCGATGTAGATGACGTCCGTGTCCTCAAGGACCGCCACGTGGACGGTCTCGTCGCAGGTCTCAGCGACCTCGCGGGCCACCTGCTGGCCCTCGGCGGCCAGATCCAGCTGCTCGGCGTACCGGCTGCCGAGCTGGTAGGCGCGTACGCCGAGGCGGTAGCGGCCCGTCTGGTCCGGGATCTGGACAAGGTACGAGCGGGCGGCGAGGGTGGTGAGCAGTTCGTGCACGGTGGTCCGCGGCAGCTGGAGTCTGCGGGTGACCTCGGGGGCGGACAGTGTCACGTCGCCCTCCAGGAACAGCTCCAGTATGTCCAGTGCCCTGGTCACCGCGGGAACGAGTCGTCCCATGGTCGGCCTCCCACCCCGTGCGTCCGAGAGCTTCGTCCGAAACTTCGGCCAACGATCGATATGACGAACACAGGCTAGTCACAGCGACGTTCGGCGCGCAACGGCCTGAGGGGCACACCTGCGGACCCGATACCGATCCGAGGCCGGCCCAAGACCGTTTCGCTCGACCCATTGACACCCTGCCGCCTGCGTGAATACGGTCACGCCAACATTTCGAACGTGTGACGAAATACCGAACAACCAAGGGGCAACTGCCTTGCGTATTACGGGAATCAGCACGCACGTGGTGGGGACGCCGTGGCGCAATCTCACCTACGTCCAGGTCCACACCGACGAAGGCCTCACCGGAGTCGGCGAGACCCGCATGCTCGGCCGCACCGACGCGCTGCTCGGCTACCTCCAAGAGGCGGCGGCCAACCACATCGTGGGGTCCGATCCGTTCGCGGTCGAGGATCTCGTGCGGAGGATGAAGTACGGCGACTACGGCCGCGCCGGCGAGATCGTCATGTCGGGCATCGCCTGCGTGGAGATGGCCTGCTGGGACATCAAGGGCAAGGCCCTCGGCGTGCCGGTCTGGCAGCTGCTCGGCGGCAAGGTGACCGACAAGGTCAAGGCGTACGCGAACGGCTGGTACACCACCGAGCGCACTCCGGAGGCGTACCACAAGGCCGCTCGGACCGTGATGGAGCGTGGCTACCGCGCCCTGAAGATCGACCCGTTCGGGACCGGGCACTTCGAGCTCGACCAGGCGGGCACGTCCTACGCGGTCTCGCTGATCGAGGCGGTGCGGGACGCGATCGGCCCTGACGCCGAGCTGATGCTGGAGATGCACGGCCGCTTCAGCCCGTCCACGGCGGTGCGCCTGGCCAAGGACATGGCGCCGTTCAAGCCCGCCTGGCTGGAGGAGCCGGTGCCGCCGGAGAACCTCAAGGCGCTTGAGAAGGTCGCCGCCAAGGTGGACATGCCGATCGCCACGGGTGAGCGCATCCACGACCGGATCGAGTTCCGCGAGCTCTTCGAGTCGCAGGCCGCCGACATCATCCAGCCGGACCTCGGCCACATCGGCGGCATCCTGGAGACCCGCAAGCTGGCCGCGACCGCGGAGACGCACTACACGCTGATCGCCCCGCACAACGTCGGCGGCTCGGTGCTCACCGCGGCCTCGCTGCAACTCGCCGCCTGCACGCCCAACTTCAAGATCCTGGAGCACTTCAACGACTTCGCGGACGCGGAGATCAAGAAGGTGGTCAAGGGCGCGCCGCAGGTGGTCGACGGCTACTTCCAGGTGTCCCACGAGCCGGGCCTCGGCGTCGAGCTCGACACGGACGCGGCGGCCGAGTTCCCGCAGCAGCAGGCGCGGTTCGACCTGTGGGCCGAGGGCTGGGAGAAGCGCGCCCCCAAGGCGGCCGGGAAGTGAGCAGCGACTCACGTGCGATCGTCGTCGACCGGCCGGGCTCGCACCGGCTCACGGTCGGCGCGCGGCCCGAGCCGGGACTCGGCGAGGTCCTGGTCCGGGTGGCCGCCGCCGGGATCTGCATGAGCGACCGCGAGGTCTACGACGGTCATCGCGACGCCGCCTATGTGCGCTATCCCGTGATCCCCGGGCACGAGTGGTCCGGCACCGTCGAGGCCACCGGCGAGGGCGTCGACCCGGCGCTCGTCGGGCGCAAGACAGTCGCCGAGGGGTTCCGCGCCTGTGGCACCTGCGAGCGCTGCCGCGAGGGCGAGACGAGCCTGTGCGGCGGCGGGTACGCGGAGACCGGGTTCACCGAGCCCGGCGCCTTCGCCGACCATGTGGCCGTGCCCGCCCGGCTGTTGCACCTGCTGCACCCGGACGCGGACCTGGCGGCCGCCGCCCTGCTCGAACCCGCCGCGGTGATCGCGGGCGCGGTGCGCACGGGGCGGCCGAGGCCGGGCGAGCGGATCGCCGTGGTGGGTGCGGGCACCCTCGGGATGCTCGCGGTGCAGCTCCTTGCCGCCTCGTCGCCCGGCGAGCTCGTGGTGATCGACCCGCGGGCCGAGCGCGGCACGCAGGCGTTGGGCTTCGGGGCGAGCGAGAGCCTGACGCCCGCCGAGGCGGAGGCGTACCACGGCCGTTTCGACCTGGTGGTGGAGACCGCGGGGGCGCCGAGCACGGCTGCCTCGTCCTGTCTCCTCGCGCGCAGGGGCGGCCGGGTGGTCCTTACCGGCATGTTCACTCCGGGCGCCGTCGGCATCGATCCGGTGCACCTCTCACTCAGCCAGCTCGAGGTGCGCAGTGTCTTCGGCGCGCCGTCCTCCGCCTGGTCGGACGCGGTACGCGCCTTCGGGCTCGGCCAGCTCGACCCGGCACCGCTCATCACGCACGAGTTCCCGCTGGAGCGGTTCGGCGAGGCGGTGGCGCTGGTCGGCGGCGGCGACCCGAAGACCGGGAAGGTGCTGCTGCGCCCCTGAGACACCCCCGAGACGTACGGCGGTACGTGGTGACAGCGCCCCGCAAACCCCCCGTACCGCCGTACACCCACTGAACCGACCAACGTACGAAATATCGAACACAGCAGCATTCACAGCAGCATTCATTGCGTATGGGAGTCCCGTGACCAGCCCGTCAGCACCCCGCCGCCCCGGCGTCGACGCCCTCGCCCGCATCGGGCACCCCGTACCCGCCATCGACCCGGCCGACGCGTCACCGCACACGTTCCCCGACGGTGGCACCTGGCGCACCGAGATCCCCTCCGTGGAGGGGCCGGAGGCGCTGGCCGTCGTCCTCAAGGAGAGCTCGCGGCTCGACGTGCCGATCCACCGGATCAGCCAGGGCAGCGGCATCTGGATGCTCTCCGACGACGAGATCACCGAGATGGTGGAGGCCTGCGCCGAACGGGACATCGAGCTCTGCCTGTTCACCGGGCCGCGCGGCACCTGGGACATCGGCGCCGCGACCCGAACCGACTCCGGCGGTGGCGGCCTTCGTTCGCGCGGCCATGACGCGCTCGCCGGATGTGTCGAAGACGCCGTGCGGGCCACGGAGTTGGGGGTGCGCTGCCTGCTCGTCGCCGACGAGGGCGTGCTGTGGACGCTGCACAGGCTGCGCGTCGCCGGTGTACTGCCCGCCGACACGACGTTCAAGGTCTCCGCCCTGATCGGCCCGGTCAACCCGGCCTCGTACGCGGTCTACGAGCGGCTCGGCGCCGACTCCCTCAACATCCCCTCCGACCTCACCCTGGACCACCTCACGGAGATCCGCAGGGCCAGCCGTGCCCCGATGGACCTGTACGTCGAGGCGCCCGACGACCTCGGCGGCTACGTCCGGATGTACGAGGCGGCCGAGCTGATCAGGCGCGGCGCCCCGCTCTACCTCAAGTTCGGTCTGAGCAAGTCCCCCGGCATCTATCCCTACGGTGCCCACCTGCGCGACCACACCCTGGCCACCGCCCGCGAGCGGGTCCGCCGCGGCCGTCTCGCCCTCGACCTGCTCGCCCGGCACGGCGCGGACGGCGGGATGTCGCCGCTCGGCTCACGCCTGCCGGGTGAGCTCCAGCGCTTCCCCGTCCCGGAAGGGGACTGATCCATGAGCACCCGCACGAGCACCCGCATATCGAGAAAAGTACGTCTCGGCGCCGCCGTGGCCACCGTCGTCCTGCTCGGCTCGCTGACCGCCTGCGGCCAGGAGGCCTTGGGCGGCAGCCGCTACAAGCCGGACGAGGGCAAGGGCAGCACCATCGGCCTCGCGATGCCCACGAAGGCCTCCGAGCGGTGGATCGCCGACGGCAACAACATGGCGAAGCAGTTCCAGAAGGCCGGGTACAAGACCGATCTGCAGTACGGCGACGACAAGGTCGAGAACCAGATCGCCCAGCTGGAGAACATGATCACCAAGGGCCGCAGCCTCCTGGTGGTCGCCGCCATCGACGGCTCCGCGCTCACCGAGGTCCTCCAGCGCGCGCACGACGCGGGCATCCCCGTGATCTCGTACGACCGTCTCATCCTCGGCACCGAGCACGTCGACTACTACGCCTCGTTCGACAACGAGCGCGTCGGGCGCCTGGAAGCCCAGTACATCGTCGACAAGCTGAAGCTGGGCAAGCCCGAGAAGGGCGGCGACGCGCACAACATCGAGCTGTTCGCGGGTTCGCCGGACGACAACAACACCAAGTACTTCTGGAACGGCGCCATGAAGGTGCTCCAGCCGTACTTCAAGAGCGGCCAGCTCGTCGTCCGCAGCAAGCAGACGAAGATGAATCAGGCCACCACGCTGCGCTGGGACGGCGGCACCGCGCAGAAGCGCATGGACGACCTGATCAGCAAGAACTACGGCTCGGCGAAGGTCGACGCGGTCCTCTCGCCCTACGACGGGATCTCGATCGGCATCATCTCCGCGCTGAAGAGCGCGGGGTACGGATCCAAGAGCCAGCCCCTTCCGGTGATCACCGGGCAGGACGCGGAGCTCGCGTCGGTGAAGTCCATCATCCGCGGCGAGCAGACGCAGACGGTGTTCAAGGACACCCGCAAGCTGGCCGCGCAGACGGTGTCCATGGGCGACGCGGTCCTGAACGACAAGAAGCCGAAGGTCAACAACACCAAGGACTACAACAACGGCAAGAAGACCGTGCCGTCCTTCCTCCTCGACCCGGTCAGCATCGACAAGTCCAACACCCAACTCCTGGTCGACGAGGGTTACTTCAAGGCTGGGCAGCTCTCGTGAGCGGGCCAGTACTGGAGATGCGCGGCATCACCAAGACGTTCCCCGGCGTCAAAGCGCTCTCCGATGTGAATCTGACCGTGGGCGCCGGGGAGATCCACGCGATCTGCGGCGAGAACGGCGCGGGCAAGTCGACGCTGGTGAAGGTCCTCAGCGGTGTCCACGAGCACGGCAGTTACGACGGCGAGATCCACTTCGAGGGCGAGCGGATGGCCTTCAAGGACATCCGAGCCAGCGAGAAGCGCGGCATCGTCATCATCCATCAGGAGCTGGCGCTCGTCCCGTACCTGTCCATCGCCGAGAACATCTTCCTCGGCAACGAACAGAGCACCCGGGGCTTCATCGACTGGAACGACACGCTGCGCAGGGCGAGCGCCCTGCTCAAGCGAGTCGGCCTGAGCGAGAAGCCGCAGACTCCGGTCGCCGACATCGGCGTGGGCAAGCAGCAGCTCGTGGAGATCGCCAAGGCCCTGTCCAAGGAGGTGAAGCTGCTCATCCTGGACGAGCCGACGGCCGCGCTGAACGACGAGGACAGCGCCAAGCTGCTCGACCTCATCCTGGAGCTGCGCGACCAGGGCATCGCCTGCATCATCATCTCGCACAAGCTGAACGAGATCCGGGCCATCACCGACTCGGTGACGATCCTGCGCGACGGACGGACCATCGAGACCCTGACGGTCCGTGAGACCCCGGCGTCCGAACCGCAGGTGGCCGAGGACCGCATCATCCGCGGCATGGTCGGCCGCGACCTGGATCACCGCTTCCCCGACCGCACGCCCTACGAGGGCGAGGACGCGGGATCTCTCGCGCTGTCCGTCACCGGCTGGACGGTGCGGCATCCGGTCGACCACCAGCGCAAGGTCGTCGACGACGTGTCGCTGACCGTGCGGCGCGGCGAGATCGTCGGCATCGCGGGCCTGATGGGCGCGGGACGCACGGAGCTCGCGATGTCGGTCTTCGGGCGTTCCTATGGTCAGTACGTCGCCGGCACGGTGGCCGTCAACGGGCGCGAGGTCATGACGAAGACCGTGCCCGCGGCGGTCGACGCCGGGATCGCGTACGTCACCGAGGACCGCAAGCAGTACGGCCTGAACCTCATCGACAACATCAACCGCAACATCTCCCTGGCTTCGCTGCCGGGCATGCGGCGCAAGGACGGCTTCGTCGACGAGCACCACGAACGCTCCGTCGCCGAGCGCTACCGCAAGTCGATGAACATCAAGACTCCCACCGTATTCGAGCAGGTGGGGCGGCTCTCCGGCGGCAATCAGCAGAAGGTCGTCCTGAGCAAGTGGATCCACGCCGACCCCGAGGTGCTGATCCTCGACGAGCCGACGCGTGGCATCGACATCGGCGCCAAGTACGAGATCTACACCGTCATCGACAAGCTGGCGGCCTCGGGCAAGGCGGTGCTGTTCATCTCCTCCGAACTGCCCGAGCTGCTCGGGATGTGCGACCGGATCTACACGATGGCCGAGGGCCGGCTGACCGGTGAGGTCGACCGCGCGGACGCCACCCAGGAACTCCTGATGCGCCACATGACCAAGAACAGAAGCTGAGGCATCCGCCATGACCACCACGACCACGCCACCACGTGACGCGTCGTCCACGCCGTCCGCCAAGGAGTCCGCCCGTGATCTGCTGCTGCAGAGCGTGCGCTCCAACATGCGCCAGTACGGCATGCTCGTCGCCCTGGCCTTCATCGTCATCCTGTTCCAGATCTGGACCGACGGCACGCTGCTCCTGCCGAACAACGTCTCCAACCTGATCCAGCAGAACGGCTACATCCTCATCCTGGCCATCGGCATGATGATCGTCATCATCGCCGGGCACATCGACCTGTCCGTCGGCTCGTTGGTCGCCTTCGTCGGCGCCATGTCGGCGGTGATGATGGTCAAACACGACATGCCGTGGGTGCTCGCCCTCGTCCTCTCGCTCCTCATCGGCGCGGTCGCGGGCGCCTGGCAGGGCTTCTTCATCGCGTACGTCGGCATCCCGTCGTTCATCGTGACGCTGGCCGGCATGCTGCTCTTCCGCGGTCTCACGCAGATCGTCCTCGAGGGCCAGTCGCTCTCGCCGTTCCCCGAGGGCTTCCAGAACATCGCCAAGGGGTTCATCCCCGAGATGGGCCCGTACACGCAGTACCACAACCCGACGCTGCTGCTCGGCGCGGTGACGGTCGCGTTCCTGCTCTTCCGTGAATGGCGCAGCCGCAAGCAGCAGTTGGCCTACGACCTCGACGTGACGCCGACGAGCCTGTGGGTGGCCAAGCTGGTGGCGATCACCGCCGCCGTCGTCGCCTTCACGCTGACCCTCGCCAGCTTCCACGGCGTGCCCGTCGTACTGCTCATCATGTGCGGCCTGCTGATCACCCTCGGCTATGTGATGCGCAACGCGGTCGTCGGACGCCACGTGTACGCGCTCGGCGGCAACAAGGCGGCGGCGAAGCTGTCCGGCGTCAAGGACAAGCGCGTCACCTTCCTGATCTTCGTGAACATGGGCGTGCTCGCGGCGCTCGCGGGCTGTGTGTACGCGGCGCGCCTGAACGCGGGCACACCGCAGGCGGGCCTGAACTTCGAACTCGAGGCGATCGCGGCCGCGTTCATCGGCGGCGCGTCGATGAGCGGCGGCGTCGGCACGGTGATGGGCGCCGTGATCGGCGGCCTGGTGCTCGGCGTCCTCAACAACGGCATGTCCCTGGTCAACATCGGCACCGACTACCAGCAGGTCATCAAGGGCCTGGTGCTGCTCGCCGCGGTCGGGTTCGACGTCTGGAACAAACGCAAGGTGGGGCGCTGAGCCCCAGGTGACCGACCACGCCTTGCCCTGTGGTTCCTCGCACCGCAAATCGCCCTTCGGGCTCGTCCTCAAACTCCCCCAAGCTCTTAAAGAGCAGGGGGGACCCCCACGACGGGCTGAGAAATTAGGAGCCGAACATGGAAACGAGCAGACGCACCGTCCTGGCCACCGCTGCCGCCGCCGGCCTCACCGCCGCCGTCACCGGCACCTCGTACGCGTCACCGGGTTCCGGCAGGACGCCCACCAAGGAGCTCTTCGGCAAGCTGGCCGACGGCACGAAGGTGTACCGCTGGTCCCTCGCCAACGGCGGCACCCGCATGAAGGTGCTCTCGTACGGCGGCATCGTCCAGTCCCTCGAACTCCCGGACCGGCACGGCCGGTACACCAACGTGTCCCTCGGCTACGACACCATCGAGGCGTACACGGCAGGGACCACCTTCTTCGGCGCGCTCATCGGCCGCTACGGCAACCGCATCGCCAAGGGCCGCTTCACCCTTGACGGCAAGACCCACCAGCTCTCCGTCAACGACGGCGAGAACAGCCTGCACGGCGGGGCCAAGGGCTTCGACAGGCGGGTGTGGGACGTTGAGCCGTTCGCGGACTCCTCCGGCGTGGGCCTCGTCCTGCGGTACGTGAGCGTCGACGGCGAGATGGGTTACCCCGGCACGCTGCGCGTGAAGGTGACGTACACCCTCACCGCGCGCGGCGACTGGCGCATCGACTACGCGGCGACCACGGACAAGGCCACCGTGGTGAACCTGACGAACCACACGTACTACAACCTCGCGGGCGAGGGCAGCGGCGGCATCTACGACCATGAACTCTCCCTGGCCGCCGCCCGGTTCACGCCGACGGACTCCGGTCTCATCCCGACGGGCGAGCTGGCGAAGGTGGCGGGCACTCCCTTCGACTTCCGGCGTGCGAAGACGGTCGGCGAGGACATCCGGGTCTCGCACGAGCAACTGGTGACCGCCAAGGGCTTCGACCACAACTGGGTCCTGGACAAGGGCATCACCACGCGCCCCGAGCACTTCGCGACGCTGCGGGACCCGGAGTCCGGGCGCTCCATGAAGATCGCCACCACGGAGCCCGGCGTGCAGTTCTACTCCGGGAACTTCCTGGACGGAACCCTCACCGGGCCCTCGGGGCGCACCTACCGGCAGGGCGACGGCCTCTGCCTGGAGACCCAGCACTTCCCGGACTCCCCCAACCAGCCGAAGTTCCCCTCGACGGTGCTGCGGCCCGGCCAGACCTACCGGTCGAGCACGGTCCACAGCTTCTCGGCGCGCTGAGCCATGCGCACAAGAATCCTGATCCCGCTCCTCGCCCTCGTGGTCGGTCTGCTCGCAACTCCCGCGCACGCGGAGCCAACCCATGCCCAGCAGAAGCAGAAGTACGCGGGTTATCTGTTCAGCTACTTCACCGGGGAGGGCACCGCGGACGGCGAGCAGATCCGCATGGCACTCAGCCGCGGCAACGACCCTACGCAGTACCGGGAGTTGAACGGCGGAAAGCCGGTGCTGACCTCGCAGCTCGGCACCACGGGGCTGCGCGACCCGTTCATCATCCGCTCCCCGAAGGGCGACAAGTTCTACCAGATCGCCACCGACCTGCGGATGTACGGCGGCAGCGGCGGCAGTTGGGACCAGGTACAGCGCACCGGCAGCAAGTCGATCATGGTGTGGGAGTCCACCGACCTGGTCCACTGGACCGACCAGCGCCTGGTGAAGGTCGCACCGGACACGGCAGGCAACACCTGGGCCCCGGAGGCCTATTACGACGAGAAGCTGAAGGCGTACGTCGTCTTCTGGGCCTCGAAGGTCTACGCCGCGGACGACCCGGACCACACAGGATCGACGTACAACAAAATGCTGTACGCGACGACGAAGGACTTCCGCACCTTCAGCAAGCCCAAGGTGTGGAACGACCCGGGTTACTCGGTGATCGACTCCACCGTGGTCAAGGACGGCCGCGACTACTACCGCTTCACCAAGGACGAGCGGGACCCGGCCTCGGGCACCCCCTGCTCGAAGTTCATCACCGCGGAGAGGTCGAGGAGCCTGACGGACACCTCGTACGACTTCGTGGCCGACTGCATCGGGAAGGGCGTGATCGACCGGGGTGAGGGGCCCGCGGTGTTCAAGGCCAACACCGGGGACAAGTGGTACATGCTCATCGACGAGTTCGGCGGGCGCGGTTATGTCCTCTTCGAGACGAGCGACCTCGCCTCGGGCACATGGACGCAGACGCAGGACGCCGAGCTGCCGGCCGGCGCACGGCACGGCACGGTGCTACCCGTGACGCAGGCCGAGTACGACCGGCTGCTCGACGCCGACGCCTACTTGTAGCTGATGTCCCCGGCGGTGAACTTGCAGTACTTGCCGTCGGGGCCAGTTCCCGTCTTGGGCGGCTCGGCACCGGTGTTGTTGCCGGTGAACCGGTCGCACGTGGCGATCTTCTTGCCGCTGTCGCCGTGGATGCGGATGTTGCGCAGCGCGGCCGTGTCACCGTAGTTGGTGTTGATGCCGACGATCGACTTGCCCGGGGCGGTGATGTCGACGTCGTTCACGATGATGTTCCGCTGGTACTGCTTGGAGCAGTTGCCGCAGGCGCGCACCAGCTTGCCGAAGTCGGAGACCTGGAACTTCGTGACGACCAGCTTGCCCGCGCCGTTGAACTGGAAGACCTTGTCGTCGGCCTTCCTGGCGCCACCGCCGTAGACGGTGTAGGTCGAGCCCGCCGAGGTCCCCTTGAAGGTGGCCGCGTCCTCGCCGACGTCCTCCCACCACACGTTCTGGATGGTGCAGCTGCCCTGGCAGTGCACGCCGTCCGCGGCCGGGGAGCCGAGGATCACGTTCTTGAGGACCGCGCCGTCCTTCAGCTTGAAGATCGGGTCCTGGCCCTCGTCCTGGCCGTCGCCGCCCAGGTCGCCGGTGCCGTAGTGGCGCTTGAGACCACCGTCGTAGGTGCCGGACACCTCGATGGTCTTGGACGTCGGCTTCTCGCCCTTGGCCTGGGGCCAGGCACTCGCCGCCCCCGCGGTCGACATCATGGAGGTGGTGACGAGGGCGGCGCCTGTCATGCCGAGCGCGGCTATGCCGCCGACGACGGCTCGGCGCTTGGTGAGACCTCGGCGGTGACGGAGGCGCCTGTTCGCTCGTGGGGTCATGTTCCCGGATCATTCCTTCGGTGGTGGACGGCTTACACGTCCTTGTCGCCGCTGCCGGGCAAAGGGTTGCCGTCCGGATCCGACCAGTTGGCCACGGGCCGCACCGCGAAGGCGCGTGTGCTCCCCTCCGCGGTGACCCGGACCCCGGCTCCGTCCCGTACGGCGCGGAAGACGGCGGCCGGCCGGCCTTCCAGGTCGGGCACGGTGATCCCCGTGCCGTCCGCGGTGTCCGGGGTGACCAGGAGGGTGAGGTCCTGGAGCCAGTCGCCGTCGGGGCGCTGGTCGTCGGCGCCGATCGGGAGCAGCGCGCCGGGGCGTACGTACAGGGGGAGGCTGTCGAAGCCGTGGGTCTCGCGCCGCCAGGCCGGGCCCCGGACGGTCTCGCCGGTCAGGAGATGGGTCCAGGTGCCTTCGGGCACGTAGAACTCGACGTCCCCCTCGGCGGTGAAGACGGGGGCGACCAGGAGGTCGGGGCCGAGCATGTACTGGCGGTCCAGGGTGCGGCAGGCGGGGTCGTCCGGGAACTCCAGGAGCATCGGACGCATGACGGGGACGCCCGTGCGGTGGGCCTCGACGGCGGCTCCGTACAGGTACGGCATGAGGCGGTGCTTGAGCCGTGTGAACTTCCGTGCCACCTCGACCGCTTCGTCACCGAAGGCCCACGGCACCCGGTAGGAGACGTTGCCGTGCAGGCGGCTGTGCGAGGACAGCAGGCCGAAGGCGAGCCAGCGTTTGAAGACCGCCGGGTCGGGAGTGCCCTCGAAGCCGCCGATGTCGTGGCTCCAGAAGCCGAAGCCGGAGAGCGAGAGGGAGAGGCCGCCGCGCAGCGACTCGGCCATCGCGCCGAGCGAGGCGAAGCAGTCACCGCCCCAATGCACGGGGAACTGCTGGCCGCCCGCCGTCGCGGACCTGGCGAAGAGGACCGCGTCCCCCGGGCCGCGCTCCTTCTCCAGGAGTTCGAAGACCGTGCTGTTGTAGAGCTGCGCGTAGTAGTTGTGCATGCGCGCGGGATCCGATCCGTCGTGCCAGACGACGTCGGTGGGGACACGTTCGCCGAAGTCGGTCTTGAAGCAGTCGACACCCTGGTCGAGCAGGGTGCGCAGCTGGTCCGCGTACCACTGGCGGGCGGCCGGGTTCGTGAAGTCCACGAGGGCCATGCCCGGCTGCCAGAGGTCCCACTGCCAGATGTCGCCGTTCGGCCGCCGGACGAGGTAGCCCTCGGCGGCGGCCTCGGCGAAGAGGTCGGACTTCTGCGCGATGTACGGGTTGATCCACACGCTGACCTTCAGGCCGCGTTCGCGGAGCCTGCGCAGCATGCCCTCCGGGTCGGGGAAGACTTCCGGGTCCCAGCGGAAGTCGGTCCACTGGTACTCGCGCATCCAGAAGCAGTCGAAGTGGAAGACGCCGAGCGGGATGTCGCGCTCGGCCATGCCCTCGACGAAGGCCGTGACGGTCTCCTCGTCGTAGGGCGTGCAGAAGGACGTCGTCAGCCACAGTCCGAACGACCAGGCCGGCGGCAGCGCGGGGCGGCCGGTCAGCGCGGTGTAGCGGCGCAGGACGTCCTTGGGCGTGGGCCCGGCTATGACGTAGTACTCGATGGACTGGTCCTCGACGCTGAACTGGACCTGGCCCACCGACTCGGAGCCGATCTCGTAGGAGACCTTGCCGGGGTGGTTGACGAAGACGCCGTAGCCGCGCGAGGAGAGGTGGAAGGGGATGTTCTTGTAGGCCTGCTCGCTGCTCGTGCCGCCGTCGGCCTGCCAGATGTCGACGTTCTGGCCGTTCTTGACGTACGGGGTGAAGCGTTCGCCGAGACCGTAGATGTACTCCCCCACTCCCAGGGCGAGTTGGCCGATCATGTGGTGACTGCCGTCGCGCGCGGTGGCGAAGCCGGTGCCTCTGCGCTCGACGGCGGTGAGGCGCTGTCCGTCGGCGTCGAGGAATTCCAGGCCCCAGGCCTGGTCGGTGTCCAGGCGTACGGTGAGCGGGCCGCTGGCGAGTTCGGTGACGCTGCCCTCACGCCGGACGCGCCCCGCTCCCTCGGTGGCGTTCAGGCCGAACTCCGGTCCGTGCGCGGCCTTTCCCGCGTGGTGCGTCGCCCGTACGCCGATCACGCCATCGGCGGGCGAGAAGCATTCGACGGTGACGAGCGGCGTGTTGAGGGTGTCGCCGCGTTCGCGGACCCGGTGAACGGCGGCGTACGCGGTGAACCGGCCCTCGCCTTCCCGCACGTCGCGCACGTCGGTCGCGTACGAGGCACGCACCCCGTCGCGCATCAGCCAGAAGCCGTCGGTGAACTTCATGCGGTCTCCCTCGGCTGGGCGGTGGCGGTGGCGGTGAAGGTGATCCGGGCGAGGCGCAGGGGGCCGCGCAGCCGCACGCGCAGATCGCGTACTCCGGCGGCGGTGAAGCCGGAGGTGTGCGAGGCGTAGTCGTACACGCCTCCGGTGGCCGGGACGGTGACGGTGGTTGCGGTGCTGCCCGAGATGAGGTCGACGGCTCCCCCGCCCGCCACTTCGACCGAGACGTCATGGACGCCGTCTCCGAAGTCGCAGGCACAGAAGAGCAGTTCACCTGTACCACCGTCCCGGGGGCGCACGGCGTCGCCGTGCGTCCTGGCGCGGTCGACGATCTCGGTGCGGTCCTGTTCGTCGTATCCGGTCGCTGCCAGGCCGGCCTCCCGCACCGGCCTGGCGGCGATCGGGGCGCCCTCGACGTGGACGGTCGCGGCGAGCCGGATGTCGACGCTGGAGGCCCCGGCGAGGATCTCGTACGCGCCGGGCAACACGGCCCAGCGGTCCTGCCGGACGTCCCAGAACCCAAACTCGGGCAGGGGCAGTTGGAACTCCAGGCGGCAGGAGGCCCCGGCCGCGAGGTGGACGCGGCGGTGCGCGGCGAGCTGCCGGTGCGGCAGGGCGAGGGCGGTGGCGGCTTCCTCGGGTGCCCGGGTGTAGAGCTGGGCCACCTCGTCCGCCGCGACGGGTCCGGTGTTGGTGACGGTGAACGCGACGCGGATCAGCTCTCCGTCGCGCACGGACGTCAAGTCCTCGTACGCGAAGGAGGAGTAGCCGATGCCGTGCCCGAAGGGGTAGAGCGGGGTGCCGTCGAAGTAGAGGTAGGTCTGCCGGGAGCCGATGATGTCGTAGTCGAGCAGGTCGGGGAGGTCGGTGTCGGCGGCGTACCAGGTCTGCGGGAGGCGCCCGGCCGGGGAGACGTCGCCCGCGACGACCCGGGCGAGGGCTGTGCCCGCGGCCTGTCCGCCGTGTGCGGTCCACAGCAGCACGGGCAGCTTGGCGTGGGCGTCGGCGACCGCGTACGGATAGGCGGAGACGAGGGCGAGCGCGGTGCGGGGGTTGGCGGCGCGGGCAGCGCGCCACAGCCTGTCCTGGTGGGGCGGCAGGGCGAGCGTCGTGCGGTCCTCGGTCTCGCGGCCGTTGATGTGGGGGTCGTTCCCGGCGACGACGATCACCGCGTCGGCCTCGGCGGCGGCGCGGGCCACGGCATCCTCGCCGCGCTCCACGTATTCGACGGTGAAGACCTGGGGCTCCTCTGCAACCTTCACGCCATCGGCAACCTTCGCACCGTCGGCGGCGACAGAGACGTACCCGCCCGTCCCCGTGTGCTCGATGAGGTACCCGTCCCCGTGCCCGACCAGCGCGAACGTCTCCTGTACGACCCAGCCGCCGGGTTGGTCCGCCGACGCGCGCACGAAGCCGTCGTCGGCGACCGAGAGGTAGCGGCCGTCGGGGGCACGCAGCGTCCATGTGCCGCCTCCCCAGTCGACGAGGGCGAACTCGGTCGGCTCGGGGCCGCAGGTCAGGGGCGGCAGATCGGTACGGCCTGCGAGCAGCGCCGGGTCCAGGGCGATCTCGGCGTCCCCGGACCGGCCGCCGTCCTCCTCGGAGTGCGGCACGCGGAGCCATCCGGCCGCGCACTTCAGGCGCACCCGGTCGGTGCCTTCGGTGAAGGTGACGCGGTCGGCGCCGAACCGCTCGCGCAGGCCGTCGAGGGGGGTGCTGCGGTGGATGGGGGTGCCGCTGTACCAGTCGGTCTTGCACTCGTCGGCGAGGAGTCCGACGACCGCGATCCGGGTGCCTTCGGGCAGCGGGAGCAGCCCGTCGTTCTTGAGCAGGACGATGGCCTGCTCGGCGGCCTCCTGGGCGAGCGCGCGGTGTTCGGGGGTGTCGAAGGCGTGCGAGGCCGGGTCCGCGTACGGACCCTGTCCGGGGTCGAACTCGCCGAGCCGGAAGCGGACGGACAGGTGTCGGCGTGCCGCCGTGTCGATGTCCTGCTCCGTCACCAGGCCTTGTTCCAAGGCTCGTTGAATGCGCCCGGTGATGATCGATGCGTCCGTGCCGTGGTCGGTGAAGCTGTCGACGCCCGCGACGAGTGCCGCCGCGGTGGCCTCCTCGTGGGTGTCGAAGTACTTCTCGGAGTCCACGAGGTTGCTGGGCGCCCCCGCGTCGGAGCAGACGAGCAGCTCCTGTTCTGTCCAGGTGCGCAGGTGCTCGCGCAGGTGCGGCGAGAGGTGGTTGGGGCGGCCGTTGACCAGGTTGTACGCGGGCATCACCCCGGCCACGGCGCCCGCCTCGACGGCGGCGCGGAAGGCCCGCAGGTCGTACTCGTGCAGGACGCGCGGGCGCACGGAGGCGGACGAAGTGTCCCTGTGCGTCTCGTTGTTGTGGGCCAGCCAGTGCTTGAGCACGGGGGCGGTGCGCCAGTGGTCCGGGTGGTCGCCGCGCAGGCCCCGGGTGTAGGCGACGGCGATCGCGGAGGTGAGCCGGGGGTCCTCCGAGTAGCCCTCCTCGTTCCTGCCCCACAGCGGGTGGCGCAGGAGGTTCACCGTGGGCGCCCAGAGGTTGAGGCCGACGCGGTCGTCCCGCGCGCGCATGGCCCGCGCCTCGGTGGCGACGGCCTCGCCGATACGGCGGACGAGGCCGTCGTTCCAGGTGGCGCCGAGCCCGACCGACTGCGGGAAGACGGTGGCGGGGCCCATCCAGGCGACGCCGTGCAGGGCCTCCTGTCCGGTGCGGAACGCGGCGATGCCGAGCCGTTCGACGGCGGGCGCGAACTGGTGCAGGAGCGCGATGCGTTCGCCGCTGGTCAGCCGGGACAGCAGGTCGTCCACGCGCTGGTCCAGGGGCAGTTCGGGGTCACGGAAAGGCTGCGGGCTTGCGGTCACGTGCGGATCCCCTTGGCGAGCGGTGGGCACGGTGGAAGTGACTCGTGGTCGTTCTTCTTGCTGTTCTTCTTGTCGTTCTTGTTGCCGTTCTTCTTGGCATTCTTCGAAGCGCTTCGATGCTCTGTGCAGCTCAAGCGGATGTCAAGGCGGCAGTCATGCGACACCTCTTGTTACGGCCCATGCCTTCACTTAACCTCGCAGCAATATCGAAGCGCTTCGAAAGCCGACCGGCGGTGACCGCCGTGTGTCCGGGCACGCGCCACGAAGGGTTGACGCAATGACGCCGAACTCCCCCTCCAGCAGCTCTCGTTCGAGCTCCAGCAGCTCTCATGCGAGCCGGAGAACCTTCCTCGCCCACTCCGGCCTCGCCGCGCTCGCCGTGGCCGGCGGGGCCCCACTGCTCGCGGCCTGCGGGGGCAGCGGGTCGAAGAACGAGGGCACCACGACGGGGAAGAAGCTCAAGGGCCTGCTCCCGGCGTACACCGCGTCGGACCTGGCGAGCCCGGACATCCCCGCCAAGAACGGCTCGGCGGCGGGCTTCACCAAGGCCCTGCCCGCGTCCCAGCTGAAGGTGTCGGTGCCTCAGAAGCTCGGCAAGGGCGGCGAGTTCACCGTCATGGCGCCGATCTGGGGGAACGTCCCCAAGCAGGGCAATCCCTACTGGACGGCGATGGACAAGGCGGCCGGTGTCCGCGTCAAGTGGCAGAACCAGCAGGGCGACACGTACGGCCAGAAGCTGGGCGCGGTCCTCGCGTCCAGCGGTGTCCCGGACGCCGTGGTCGTGCCCGGCTGGGAGCTGACCGGCAAGATACCGAGCGCCATCGCCAACAAGTTCGCCGATCTGGGCCCCTACTTGAGCGGCGACAAGATCAAGGAGTACCCGAACCTCGCCGCGATCCCGACCGGCGCCTGGCAGCGCTCCATCTTCGGCGGCAAGCTGCGCGGCCTGCCCATGCCCTCCGCCACCACCCCGAACATCGCGCCGTTCTACCGCACCGACCTCTTCGAGAAGGAAGGACTCGAAGCGCCCACCAGCGCCCAGGAGTTCTTCGACCTGTGCAAGCAGCTCTACGCCCCCAAGAGCAAGGTGTGGGCGTGCGGCGACATGACCTGGGCGGCCTGGAGCATCTTCGGCGTACTGCCGGAGAAGCCGTACTACTGGAAGCTCGTGGACAGCAAGCTCGTCAACCGCTACGAGACCGACGAGTACCTCGAAGCCCTGGAGTGGTCGCGGGGGCTCTACTCGGCGGGCTTCGTCCACCCCGACGCGAAGGCCGAGACCGGCAGCATCGGCGACCTGTGCGCGGCGGGCAAGGTCTGGATGTACTGCCAGGACCTGTCCGACTGGTACGGCAAGGCGGCCGTGCAGCGCGTGGACAACAAGAAGTTCCGCATGGAGGCGTTCGACTACTTCGCCCCCGACGGCGGCGCGCCCACCCTCTACGCACGTCCGCCCGCCGACATCTGGACGTTCATCAGCGAGAAGGCCGACGAGAAGACCGTCCGCGACATCCTCGCCCTCGCCAACTACACGGCAGCTCCCTACGGTTCGAAGGAGCAACGCCTTCGCATGTACGGCGTCGAGGGTGTCCACCACACGTTCAAGGACGGCGTCCTCACCAAGAACGGCAAGGGCAACAACGAGGTCTTCTCGACGTACGAGTACCTCGCGTCGCCCGCGCCCTTCGTCGCCTACCCCGACCTGCCGGACGTCACCGAGGGCATGGTCGAGTGGCAGCAGCGCCAGGGGGCGCACACGAAGAAGCCGCTTTTCCACGGCATGATGATCATCGAGCCGACCCGGTACACCGAACTGAACGCCGAGTTCGAGGACCTGGAGAAGGACATCGTGCGCGGTCGCAAGAAGGTCGGCGACATGCGGCAGGCGGCAGCGGACTGGAAGTCGGGTGGCGGCGACAAGCTGCGCGACTGGTACAAGAAGCTGCTCGACGAGACCGGAGCGACCGGCGACGCGGCGTCCTGACATGGCCCAGAGCACGACTCACCCGCGCGACACCACCCAGCCGGCGCCCGAGACACCGGCCGTAGCCGCGCCCCCCGCGAAGAAGACGGCATCCCGCGTCCCGCTGCGCCACCGGCTGCGCCGCGACCGCGTACTGCTCCTCATGGTGCTGCCCGCGCTGCTGCTCCTGCTCGTCTTCAACTACGTGCCGCTGATCGGCAATGTCGTCGCCTTCCAGGACTACGACCCCTACATCGCCGACAACGCGTTCCAGGCGATGGCGCAGAGCCCCTGGATCGGCTTCGAACACTTCCGGCACATGGCCGAGGACCGGCTGTTCTGGCAGGCGGTCAGGAACACCCTCGCGATCTTCGCGATCCAGCTCACGCTGTTCTTCCCGCTGCCGATCGCGCTCGCGCTGTTCATCAACAGCTTCGTGCGGCCCCGGGTGCGGGCGGTCGCCCAGGCGATCCTCTATCTGCCGCACTTCTTCTCCTGGGTCCTGGTCATCACGGTCTTCCAGCAGATGTTCGGCGGAGCGGGCCTGGTCGCACAGGTCCTGCGGGACCACGGGCACGAGGGCTTCGACCTGATGACCGACCCGGGCCTGTTCAAGTTCCTGGTCACCTTCGAGATGGTGTGGAAGGACGCGGGCTGGGGCGTCATCGTCTTCCTCGCCGCACTCGCCGCCGTCAGCCCGGATCTGTACGAGGCGTCGGCGATGGACGGCGCGAACCGCTGGCGGCGCATGTGGCACATCCAACTGCCCGCGCTGCGCCCGGTGGTGGCCCTGCTCCTGGTGCTCCAGGTCGGCAACGCGCTCACGGTCGGCTTCGAGCAGATCCTGCTCCAGCGCACCGCCGTGGGCCCCACGGCCTCCGAGGTCCTTGACACCTATGTGTGGAACACCGGCCTGGACAACGGCAACTTCGGCTACGGCGCCGCCATCGGCATCGTCAAGGGTGTCTTCGGCCTCCTGATGGTGCTCGGCGCCAACAAGGCCGCCCACCTCATGGGCGAGCAGGGGGTGTACAAGCGATGAGCGTGCTGAACTTCGGCATCAGGCCGGGCAGCCGCACCGGTCTGCGTCCGGTGTGGGAGGAGCCCCCGACCCGGGCCGGCCTCGCCACCAAAGGGGTGACGCTGACCCTGGTCTGTCTGGCGGTCCTCTTCCCGGTGTGGGTGGTGGTCGTCACCAGCCTCTCCTCGGTGAAGACGATCACCGAGACCGGCGGCCTTGTGGTGATCCCCCGGGGCGTCACCTTCATCCACTACCAGGAGCTGCTCGGCGGCGGCCAGGTGTCGCGCGCCACGCTGGTCAGCGTGGGTGTCACGGTCGTCGGCACGCTCTTCAGCATGGTGGTGTCCGTCCTGTGCGCGTACGGGCTCTCGCGCCCGGGATCGGTCCTGCACCGCCCGATCCTCCTGGTCATCGTCGCCACGATGTTCTTCGGCGCCGGGCTCATCCCCACCTACCTGGTGGTGCAGGGCCTCGGCCTCACCGACACCTATCTGTCACTGATCCTGCCGAGCGCCCTGAACGTCTTCAACATCCTCGTCCTGCGGGCGTTCTTCATGGGCACGGCACAGGAGCTGATCGAGAGCGCCCGCATCGACGGGGCCGGGGACCTGCGCATCCTGTGGCGGATCGTCATGCCCCTCTCCCGCGCGGTGATCGCGGTCATCACCCTCTTCTACGCGGTGGGCTACTGGAGCGCGTGGTTCAACGCGTCGATCTACCTCAGCGACCCGGACATGATGCCGCTGCAGAACGTCATGCAGCAGCTGGTGATCAAACAGCAGAGGCCGACGGGCCTGTCCCAGGCGATCAACACGGGTCACCTGTCGCCGCTCGCCATCCAGATGGCCGTGATGGTCCTGGCGCTCCTGCCGGTCGCCGTCCTCTCGCCGTTCGTGCAGCGGCATTTCAAGCAGGGCATGCTCACCGGCGCAGTGAAGGGCTGACCCACCGATGCCTTCCCTCGACGACGTCACCCGCGGCCGGATCCTGTTCGGCGGCGACTACAACCCCGAGCAGTGGCCCGAGGAGGTGTGGCTCGACGACGTACGGCTGATGCGCGAGGCCTCGGTCAACTCCGTCACGGTCGGTGTCTTCTCCTGGGCGAGGCTCGAACCCCAGCCGGGCGAGAGGGAGTTCGGCTGGCTGGACCGGCTGATGGAGCTGCTGCACGAGCACGGCATCGGTGTCGTCCTCGCGACGCCGACCTCCGCTCCCCCGCCGTGGCTCGGCCGCCTGCACCCCGAGACGCTGCCGCGGGACGAGAACGGGCAGGTGGAGTGGTGGGGCTCGCGCCAGCACTTCGCGCACTCCAGCGCCGTATACCGCAGGTACGCAGCCGCCATCACCGAGGATCTGGCGGCCCGGTACGCGCACCACCCGGCGCTCACGATGTGGCACATCAACAACGAGTACTGCACCTACGACTGGGGGGACGAGGCGGCGGTGGCGTTCCGCCGCTGGCTCCGGGCGAAGTACGCGTCGCTCGACGCGCTCAACTCGGCCTGGGGAAGCGCGTTTTGGAGCCAGGGCTACGACAACTGGGCGGAGATCCTGCCGCCCCGGCGCGCCCACTACCTGAAGAACCCCGCACAGGTCCTCGACTTCAAGCGCTTCACGTCCGACTCCTGGCTCGAATGTTTCCTCGCCGAGCGGGACATCGTCACCGCGCACACCCCGCACCTGCCGGTCACCACCAACTTCATGCCGTTGTGGGCGGGGCAGGACGCGTGGATGTGGGCCGCGCGGGAGGACGTCGTCTCCGTCGACATCTATCCGGACCCCCGGTACCCGCTCGGCGCCCAACAAGGCGCACTCATCCAGGACATGACGCGCTCTCAGGCTCGCGGCGGTCCGTGGATGCTGATGGAGCAGGCGGCAGGGCCGGTCAACTGGCGCGGTGTGAACCACCCCAAGCCACGCGGAATGAACCGCCTCTGGTCCTGGCAGGCGGTGGCGCGCGGCGCGGACGCCGTCTGCTACTTCCAGTGGCGCCAGTCCCGGCAGGGCGCGGAGAAGTTCCACTCCGGGATGGTGAGCCACGCGGGCGAGCACGGCCGCACCTTCCAGGAGGTCAAGGAGCTGGGCGCCGAACTGGCGCGGGTGGGCCCCGAGGTGGCGGGCACGCGCGTCACGGCCGAGGTGGCCGTCCTGCACGACTGGGACTCCTGGTGGGCGAGCGGGCAGGAGGGCCGCCCCTCCGCCCTGGTCGACCACGCGGAGGTGCTCAGCGCCTGGCACCGCGCGCTGTGGGAGGCGAACACCCCCGTCGACTTCGCCCACCCCGAGCACGACCTGACCCCGTACCGCCTGGTCGTGGTCCCGCACCTCTATCTCCTCACCGACACCGCGATCGACAACCTCCTGACGTACGTACGCGAGGGGGGCACCCTCGTCTGCGGCTTCCTCACCGGCGTGGCCGACGCGGACGACCGGGTGCGGCCCGGCGGCATGGACGCCCGGCTGCGCGCGCTGTTCGGCATCCGCACCGTGCACGAATGGTGGCCGCTGGAGGCCGGGGAGAGCGTGGACTGCGGGGAGTTCACCGGCACGCTCTGGTCGGAGGAACTGCAGGCCGACGACAGCGCCGAGACGGTCGCCGCCTACCGGGGCGGCGAGCTCGACGGGCTGCCCGCGCTCCTTCGCCGCGACCGCGCCTGGTACCTGTCCACGCTCCCCGAGCCCGAGGCCCTGCGCGACCTGCTCGCGCGCGTGGCCGCCGAAGCAGGCGTACGGCCCCCGCTCGCAGGCCTCCCCCGCGCGGTGGAGGCCGTACGCCGCGGCGATCTCCTGTTCCTCCTGCACCACGGCCGCGGGCAGGTGACCGTGCCCGTGCCCGGCAGGCACCTCGATCTGCTGACCGGCGACGCGACCGAGGGTGCGATCACCCTCGGCCGCCACGGTGTGGCCGTCCTGCGCCGCGCCGCCCACGACGACCGCGGGTCCGCCCCGGCCCCGCGGCACTCCCCCCACCCTGGAGACGACACATGACACGACACACCCGCCGCACCCTGACCCGCCTGCTGCCCGCCCCCACCCTGCTGGCGGGCGCGGCGCTCGGGCTCGCCTCCGCCCCGGCCCAGGCCGCCGTCTGGAGCACCTGCGACCAGTGGGGCAACACCACCCTGGGCGGCTACACCCTCTACAACAACATCTGGGGCTCGGGCGCGGGCAGCCAGTGCGTATCGGCGGACTCCGGCACCAAGTGGAGCGTGCGCGCCGACCACCCGAACACCAGCGGCATCAAGTCCTACCCCAACTCCACGAAGGCCATAGGCAAGCCGGTCGACTCGCTGTCCTCGCTGAAGAGCTCGTACGACGTCAAGGTCCCCTCGGCAGGCGACTACAACTCCTCGTACGACATCTGGGACACCGACCACGACTACGAGATCATGCTCTGGGTCAACTACCACGGGAACGTCGGCCCCCTCGGCACCGCCCAGGGCACCGTCAGCCTCGGCGGTCACACCTGGGCGGTCTACAAGGGCACCAACGGCGCCAACGAGGTCTTCTCCTTCCTGCGCACCTCCGACTCGTCGGCCGGGACCGTCGACATCCTCCCGATCCTCAAGTGGATCAAGAACACCAAGGGCTGGATGGGCAACGAGACCATCGGCGACGTGCAGTTCGGCTACGAGATCAGCGGCTCGGCCGGCGGTCTGGACTTCACTACCAACTCCCTGACTGTGTCGGGTAGTTAGCCGGGTAGGTCGTCGCCGACCAGAGCGAGGTTCTGGATCGCGGCGAGGCCGAAGAGCGCGGTCTCGTTGGTGTTGATCCGCAGGTTCTCGTAGCCGGGTTCCAGGACTGCGGGACCTGTGAGGTCGGTGCGGTCCCAGCTCATCGCCTTCGTATAGCCGTCGCTGTCGTGGAACTTCCGCCAGGCGCGCGCCGCGAGCTTCTCGTCCTTCAACCGGGCGGCGGCGTAAGCGTCCTGGCGGGAGTGCCCCTGGAAGAGCAGCAGGCTGCCGAAGTCCTTGCCGTAGCGCTCCTTCTGCTCGGCCTTGGTGGCGTTGAAGTAACGGCAGTAGTCCAGCCACGCCTGCTCGAACTCCGGCTGGTCGACGAGGTCGATGAGCTCGGCGCACATCTCGACCAGGCCGAACATCGCGGAGAGGTGGGAGACGTTGACGGCGGGCTCCGCGGCCACCGCGAACTTCCCTGTGTCCAGGTCGTAGAGGCCGCTGCCCTGGACGAAGCCGTTGGGCTGGGCGGCGATGGTCTCCATGGTGGAGCGCAGGCGGGCCTCGGCCTTGGCCGCCTTGGGGCCGCCGCGTTCCCACTCGGTGAGCCAGGCCGCGGCGAGGCCGCTCCAGTCGGTGCCGAAGCCGATGGACAGGGCGTTGCGGTCCGGTTCGTACGGCTCGGTGCGGATCTTGCGCAGGGGGTCGAGGACGAGGAACGTCTCGTCGGAGTCGACCAGGGCGTGCATGAGGTCGCCGACGCGCTCGTCGGCGGTGAGGAAGTAGTAGGGGCGGCGGTAGACGGCCGTGGAGATCCGCTGCTGCTTGGCGCTGTCCGCGAAGTGCTGCACGCCGTGCCGGGTGCCGAGGCCCGCCCACTTGCCGAGGTGGTAGGAGTCGACCTCGCCGGTGTGGCGG
This sequence comes from Streptomyces sp. NPDC054866, assembly GCF_053610745.1. Taxonomy (NCBI): domain Bacteria; kingdom Bacillati; phylum Actinomycetota; class Actinomycetes; order Kitasatosporales; family Streptomycetaceae; genus Streptomyces; species Streptomyces sp. NPDC054866. The sequence continues at coordinate 494,742 of NZ_JBSGZA010000004.1, read as the reverse complement.
GTCATGGCCTCGGCGAAGCGGAAGATGTCGGCGCGGCCCGAGCGCAGGTAGGCGTACCAGAGCCACAGGTCGGGCGAGAGTTCGGAGTTGTCCCAGGCGTAGCCGCCGACGTCGTACCGCCACTGGTGCCGGTCCTCGTCGTAGGTGTGCATGATGTCGCCGTAGTCCCAGAAGCCGTACCAGCGGCGCTGTTCGGCCTGGTCCTTGTAGTAGGTGAAGAGGAAGTCGAGGTGGTCCTCGATCGTCGCCTTCGCCGGCGTGGAGCGGTCGACGGGCGAGAAGAGACCGCCGCCGAAGACTCCTGCCTTCGTCACGTGTTCGGGGGCGGCGGCCAGCTGGGGCGGGGTGCGGACGGCGGCGGCCTGGTCGACGAGGGTGGCCGCGGAGGGGGTCGCGGCGTTCGCCCAGAACATCAGCTCGCTGGTGCGGGCGATGCCGTACGGGGTGCCGAAGCCCGGTTCGTAGTCCTCGTAGGTGATGTTCAGGCCCTCGATCTGCTCCGGGTAGGTGTCCTGCCCCATGCCGTCGTGGTACGTGCGCAGGTCCATCGGCTGTGCCTCCGGCGACCAGAGCCAGAGCGTGACCTCGGCCGTGTCACCGGCGGCGCCCCGGATGTCCAGCTGGGCGGGGTGCTTCTCCCAGAAGTCCCGCAGGCCGAAGGAGAAGCCGCCGCCGACCCCGCCGACGTACCCGAATCCGGTCGCCCTGCCGCCGCCTCCTGCCGTGACCCAGGTGTGCCCCGGCTTGGTGCGCTTGCGCAGGGTGAAGCCGTCGGCGGAGAGCTGGGCGAGGGTGTAGTCGCCCCAGGTGGGGACGTACTGGAGGCGGGTGGTGACCCGCTGGTCCCAGGTCGCGGGGTCCGGCAGCTTCTCGCCCTTGACCTGGGCGGTGCGGATCGCGGCGCCCGGGTCGCGGCGAAGCCCTGTGATGCCCTTGACCGCCTCGGTCAGGAATCCCTTGCCCTCGCCGGCGATGCGGATGTGCCGGTCGTACGCGGCGTCGCGCATCGGCACACTGAAGCGGACCCCCAGGCCGCGGATGAAGTCCTTCTCCGCGTCGCCGTCGTAGGTGATGGTGTGCACCATGCGGAAGGAGTCAGCGCCGGCGTAGAAGTAGAGGCGCACGCTGAAGGGCAGCCAACTGCGGCTGCCCTTGCGGTGCTTGCCGTCGATACGGACCACGGCGCGTACCGGACCGTCCTGCTCGGTCTTCGCGCCGCTGATCTCGCCGTCGAACCGTTCCCACTTGGCGTTGCCGTGATCGCCGTCGTCGAGGTCGCCCTGGCGGAGCAGCACGAGCCGTCCGTCGGTGGCGATCTTCACGCCGTCGCGGGTGACGGACTCGACGAGCCGCTCGCCGTCCTTGGAGATGACGGTCTTGATGACTCCGGTGTCGACGGTGATGGCCCTGCGGGTCTCGGTGACCTTGACCGCGTTGCCGGGGGCGGCGGGTGCCCCGGCCTTGAGGGTGAACTTGTCGGTGCCTCGCGCCGCCGGGCCCACCGCGTGCGCCGTCCACTTCAGCGATCCGTCGGGCCAGCGGGCGGTGGTCCATGTCTGTACGGGGACGTCCTTGCCGTCGGCGGTGGCGAGGGCGAACTCCTGCCCGGCGGGGTGGGCGCCCTTAGGCCACGGGACGCCGAAGGTGGAGCCGGGCGCGGCACCGAGCCCGCCCTTCTCCAGCCAGCCGATGCCGACGGGGCCGTCGTCCGCCGCCGCGCGGGGAGCCGCTTCGGCTTCGCCGCGGCCGAGGGCCCAGCTGAACTGCGCGGCGGCACCGGCGACCGCTGCGGCCTTGAGCAGGGACCTGCGGGGGATCGGAGACATCTTGATCCTTTCGCTTTGCGTGAGTCTCTTTGCATGGGCATGACAGAGCAGGATGTACGGGCGCCCCCGGTACGGGACCGCCCCCGGCGCGCGGGCGTCAGCCCGCCGCGCCGCGCCGTTCGACGGCGAGCGCGGCCGCCGCGACCATCCCCAGTGCGGGAGCCGCGAGCGGCAGGGCGAACCAGGCGGATGCCGCGACCACCGCGAAGCCGCACACGATCACCAGGGAGCCTGCCGGGTCCCGCAGTGTGCGGGGCGCCGCCCCCGTCAGGAGTGCGCGCCACGACGCGCCGGGCCGCCAGTTCACGGCGGCCCGCAGCCCGGCGACGACCAGGGCGAACAGCGCGAGCACACCGACCGCGCCGACGAGCGGGCCGCCGGGCAGCCCGGCCCGTACGAACGCCAGGTCGGCGAGGACCAGGGCAAGCGCCACCCACCCGGTCAGGCCGACGAGCCAGCCGTGCCGTGTCGCTGACCGCAGGTCCGCGGCGAACTCCCGCCAGCCGCCCGGCTCATGGGACAGATGCCGGTCCAAGTGGCGGGCGCCCGCCGCGAACGCGGCGGGGAGTGTGAGCAGCGGCAGCGCGGCCACGGCGATCCACACACCGGTCAGCAGGCACTCGGCGAAGGTCCCGAAGTGCTTCACCCGCATCCGCGCTCAGCCCTTCAGACCCGACGTGGCCATACCGTCGATCAGGTACCGCTGGAAGGCCAGGAAGAACGCGAGGACCGGCAGCAGCGCGATGAGGGACATGGCGATCATTCCGCCGTAGTTGGCGACGCCCTCCTGGTCGACGAACATCTTCAGGCCCAGCGAGACGGTGTACTTCGAGGGGTCGTTGAGATAGATCAGCGGCCCCATGAAGTCGTTCCAGGAGTTGATGAAGGTGAAGATCGCGCTGGTGATCAGGGCGGGCCTGCACAGCGGAAGGACGATCGACCAGTAGATGCGCAGATGTCCGCAGCCGTCGAGCCGCGCCGCCTCGTCCAGTTCCCTGGGCAGGTTCCGCATGAACTGCACCATCAGGAAGACGAAGAAGGCGTCCACCGCCAGGTATTTGCCGAGCAGCAGCGGCGTATAGGTGTTGATCAGGCCCATCTTCTGGAACAGCACATACTGCGGGATCAGGAGCACGTGATACGGAAGCAGCAGGGTGCCGATCATCAGCGCGAAGAACACGTTGCGCCCGGCGAACCTGATCCGCGCGAAGGCGTAGCCCGCGAGGGAGCAGGAGAAGAGCACTCCCACCACCGAACCGAGCGCCAGGACGAGGGAGTTGGAGAAGAAGGTGGAGATGGAGATGTCGGCGATGCCGTCGGCGAGACCGGAGTAGTTCGCGACGATGGGGTCGGTCGGGAACAGGTCGAGGCTTCCGACGATCTCGTCGTTCGGCTTGAACGAGCCGCCGATCGCCCAGATCACGGGATAGAGGACCACGGCGAGGACCACCAGGGACCCGATGTGCCAGGCCAGCGAACCGGCGCCGCGACGGCGGCGGCCGGACAGTGCGCTCGGTGCGGTCATCGGGAGCCCTCCTCGTAGTGCACCCAGCGCTTCTGGGACCAGAACAGGACCGCCGTCACGAGGGCCACCGCGAGCAGCAGCATCCAGGCCATGGCGGAGGCGAAGCCCATTCGGCTGTTCTCGAAGCCCTGGACGTAGAGATAGCAGGTGTAGACGAGCGAACCGTCCGCTGGGCCACAGGCGTTGCCGCCCGCGCCGCCGCCGACGATGTACGCCGACGCGAAGATCTGGAAGGAGTGGATGGTCTCCAGGAGGACGTTGAAGAAGAGCACCGGGGAGATCATCGGCAGCGTGATGTTCCAGAACCGCCGCAAGGTGCCCGCGCCGTCCACCTCCGCCGCCTCGTACAGTTCGCGCGGCACCTGCTTCAGACCGGCCAGGAAGATGACCATCGGTGCGCCGAACTGCCAGACGGTGAGCGCGATCAGGCTGTAGATGATCCACTGCGGGTCACCGGTCCAGCCGCCGACGTCCATGCCGAAGACCGCCCGCTGCGTACGGTCGACGATGGCGTCGTCCGAGAAGATCGCCTTCCAGACGACGGCGATCGAGACGCTGGCGCCGATCAGCGACGGCGCGTAGAACGCGGCCCGGTAGAAGGCCTGTCCGCGCCGCTTCTGGTTGAGAAGCAGCGCCACGCCGAGGGCCGCCGTCAGCTTGAGCGGGGTGCCGACGACGACGTACCAGAGCGTCACCTCCACCGACTTGCGCCAGCGCGGGTCGCCGAACATCTCACTGAAGTTGTCGAGTCCGATCCACTTGGGGGCGTCGAACAGGTTGTAGTCGGTGAACGCGAAGTAGAGCGAGGCGGCCATGGGTCCTGCCGTCAGGACCAGGAAGCCCGCGAGCCACGGCGACATGAAGAGGAGCCCGGCGATGTTCTCGCCCCGCCGTCGCCGCCGTCGCCGCCGCGCGGCCGCGGGGAGGCGGGCACCGCGCGGCGGCTTCGGCTTCTCGGGGGCGGGCGGGGCGGCGGAGGCCTGGAGGGGCGCCATCGTGCCGCCCATCAGGAACCGAGCGCGGTCTTGCACTCGGTGAAGAACTGCTTCACCGCTTCGTCCACCGACCGCTCCCCCAGGGCCAGTTCCTCCGCGATGCGCAGGAACGCCGCCTCGCAGACGTCGGCGCCCGCCGGGTGCGGTGTGATGGCGTCCAGGACATCGGCTTCGACCAGCTGCTCCTCGTACGCGGCGATCTCCTTGTTGACCGCGGCGATCACCTTGTCCTTCTCCTCGGCGGGCTTGTACGCCTCGTACTGCGCGGTCGTGGTGGGCACCCCGCGGTCGTAGCCCATGATCTTGGCGACCTCGGGGTCGTGCACCATGAAGTCGATGAACTGCGCGACTTCCTTGGGGTGCTGGGTGCGCTTGGAGCCGCTGAGCATCAGCGAGCCGAGGTACTGCCCCGTCTTCTTGCCGTCGGTGGTCGGGATGGGCGCGAGGCCGTACTCGCTCTTGCCCTCGGCGGTGTAGCGGACGGTGAAGTTGTCCCAGGTGAACTCGGAAGCGGCGATCTCGGCGGCCACGGCCGACTTGGGCTTGATCTGGGCGACCTTCTTCGGGTCGGCGTAGATCCCCGACTTCACTCCGGCGTACCCCTTGGTCCACCACTCCTTGAGGTCGGCCTCGTCGAAGCCGAGGCCGTCCTCGGTGAAGAAGGCCTTGCCCTGCTGGCGCAGGTAGGGGTCGTAGAGGTACATGACGCCGTAGAGGCCGCTGTCCCCCGACCTGCCCTGCTTGCGGATCTTCTCCATCGCGGCGTGGTAGTCGTCCCAGGTCCAGCCCATCTTCGGGGTGACCCCGGCCTTCTCGAAGACCGGCTTGTCGATGACCAGGGCCATGGAGTTGCTGCCCACGGGTACGCCGAGCAGCTTGCCGTCGACCTCGCCGAACTTCTCCAGGCCCGCCCGGAATCCGTCCATGCGCAGGTTCCCCGCCTCGGCCTGCGCGTTCAGGTCGAGCAGCACGCCCCGCTGGTCGTACTTGCGCAGGAAGCCGATCGCGTTCTGGAAGACGTCGGGCGGATTCCCGCCGGACGCCTGGGTGTTGAACTTCTTCCAGAAGTCGAGGTAGGGCTGGAAGTCCGTCTTCACCTTGATCTTCGGGTACTTCTTCTCGAAGAGCTCGATGGTCCGGTTGATCCGCTTGGCGCGGTCGTCGGAGCCCCACCACGCGTACCGGATGGTGACGGTCCCGTCCCCCGACCCGCTTCCGCCGCCGCAGCCCGCCGCGGTGAGCCCGAGGGCCGCCAACGAGCCGCCGGCCAGCTTCAACAGGCCACGCCTGTCAACGTCCCTGATTGTCGGCACAGTTGGACCTCCGCTACGCGATTGAATCGTTTTAGGAAAGCGCTTGCCGGGACAAGGTAGGGAGTGGGGATGAGTACGTCAACGGTTCGGACAGGAACGGTCGAAGCGCTTCGAGCCGGAGGGCGCCAACTCCGATATTTCGAACGGGTTTTCCTGCGCGAAACATTGACGCGGGCCGGTCGGCGCCCTAGCTTCATCGCGTCGTACTTCGTACGTCATATATGAGACGCGATACGCGATGACTGCACGACGGCTGTACGCGACGACCGCACGATGGCTGCACGACGACTGAGAGCATCGATGAACTTTGCGCCCCACCCCATCCCCTCACGCACGCAGTACGTGCTGGAGGCGGTCAAGCACCGTATCCTCACCGGGCAGTTGGCGCCCGGCCAGCCCCTCGTCGAGACCGAGCTCGCCGCCCAGTTCGCGGTCTCCAAGACGCCCGTACGGGAAGCGTTGAAGACACTCGCCGGGACCGGTCTCGTCGTCATGAGCCAGTACAAGGGCGCCACCGTGCGCACGGTGGACGCGGCCATGGCGCGGGAGGTCTACGACGTACGACTCCTCCTCGAACCGGAGGCGCTGCGGCGCACCGTCCGCAGCGGCGCCCTCCTGGAGGAGGCGCGCGACGCCCTGGAACGGGCGGACACCGCGGCGGACGCGGCCGAACGCTCCCTGGCCAACCGGGAGTTCCACCGCGCGCTCTACGTCCCGTGCGGCAACCCACTGCTGTCGCGGATGCTCGACGAGGTACGCGACCAGGCGGCCCTGGTCTCCGCCGTCGCCTGGGCGACCCTGCCCTCCTGGGAGCGGGAGGCCGCCGAGCACCGGGAGATCCTGCGGCTCGCCCTCGCGGGGGAAGCCGACGCGGCGGCACGCGGACTCCACGACCACATCGCCTCGTTCGTGCGGCGGGCGTTCCCGGAGGGGGAGCTTTCATGACCGGAACCAGCCACCACGACCCCCGTTTCGATGAGCTGCGTTCGGCCCTCGCCGATGTCGTGGCGATCCCCGTGACGCCGTTCGCCGAGGACGGCGCCGTGGACCGGGACACCTACCGCGCCCTGGTCAGGCGACTGACCGACGGCGGCGTGCGCACCCTCACCCCGAACGGCAATACCGGCGAGTTCTACGCCCTTGACCCCGAAGAGCGGCGCCTGGTCACGGAGTTGACCATGGAGGAGGCGGCCCGCGGCGGTGTCTTCGTCCTTGTCGGTGTCGGTCATGACCTGCCGACCGCGATCGCCGCCGCCCGGCACGCGCGGGACGCCGGCGCCCACATGGTGATGGTCCATCAGCCGGTGCATCCGTACGTGTCCCAGGACGGCTGGGTCGACTACCACCGTGCCGTCGCCGATGCCGTGCCCGAGCTCGGCGTCGTCCCGTACATCCGCAACCCACGGCTTGACGGTCAACGCCTGGCGGATCTCGGCGAGTTGTGCCCCAACGTGATCGGCGCGAAGTACGCGACGCCGGACGCCGCCGCCTTCGCCGCGTTCGCGCGGGACGCGGGCCTGGACCGCTTCGTGTGGGTGGCGGGGCTCGCCGAGCTGTACGCGCCCGCGTACTGGGCCGTCGGCGCCACCGGCTTCACCTCGGGCCTGGTCAATGTCGCGCCCGAGGTGTCGCTGAGCATGCTCCAGGCCCTGCGGGCGGGCGACTATCGGGCGGCCATGGACGTCTGGGAGCGGATCCGGCGCTTCGAGGAGCTGCGGGCAGCCGACCAGTCCGCGGACAACGTCACCGTCGTCAAGGAGGCCCTGGCCGCGCTCGGGCTGTGCCGCCGCGAGGTGCGCCCGCCGAGCCGGGTCCTGCCCGAGGAGCGGCGCGAGGAGATAGCGGCGCTGGTGAAGGCGTGGGCGATATGAGAGCCGACGAGCTGCGCAGCCACCAGTGGTACGGCACGGACGGGCTTCGGTCCTTCAGCCACCGGGCGCGCACCCGGCAGCTCGGGTATCTGCCCGAGGAGCATCTGGGCAAGCCCGTCATCGCGGTCCTCAACACCTGGTCCGACATCAATCCCTGTCACGTCCATCTGCGTGACCGTGCCCAGGCGGTCAAGCGCGGGGTGTGGCAGGCGGGCGGCTTCCCCCTCGAATTCCCGGTCTCCACGCTCTCGGAGACGTTCCAGAAGCCGACCCCGATGCTCTACCGGAACCTCCTCGCCATGGAGACCGAGGAGCTCCTTCGGTCCTATCCGGTCGACGGTGCCGTGCTGATGGGCGGCTGCGACAAGACGACGCCCGCCCTGCTCATGGGCGCCGCGAGCGTCGACCTGCCGACCGTCTTCGTGCCGGCCGGGCCCATGCTCCCGGGTCACTGGCGCAACGAGGTGCTCGGTTCGGGCACCGACATGTGGAAGTACTGGGACGACAAGCGTGCCGGTCTCATCGGCGACTGCGAACTGGCCGAGCTGGAGAGCGGGTTGGCCCGCTCCCCCGGCCACTGCATGACCATGGGCACCGCCTCCACGCTGACGGCCGCGGCCGAGGCGCTCGGCGTGACGATGCCCGGCGCCTCCTCCATCCCCGCGGTGGACTCCGGGCACGACCGGATGGCGGCCGCGTCCGGGATGCGGATCGTCGAACTCGTCCGCCAGGACCTGAAGTTGTCGCGGTTCCTCACCCCGGAGGCGTACGAGGACGCGGTCGCCACCGTCCTCGCGCTCGGCGGCTCCACCAACGCCGTCATCCACCTGATCGCCATGGCGGGCCGCAGCGGCGTACGGCTCACGCTCGACGACTTCGACCGGATGGCGCGCACCGTGCCGGTGCTCGCCAACCTGCGCCCCGGCGGGCAGTACCTCATGGAGGACTTCCACTTCGCGGGCGGACTCCCGGCGTTCCTGGCCCAGTTGACCGACGTGCTCCATCTGGACCGGCCCACCGTCGCCCACGACTCTCTGCGCCAGCAGCTCGCGGGCGCCACCGTGCACAACCCCGAGGTCATCCGCCCCCGCACGAAGCCCCTTGCCGACGAGGGCGGTGTGGCGGTCCTGCGCGGCAACCTCTGCCCGGACGGCGCCGTCATCAAGCACATCGCCGCCGAGCCGCACCTGCTGCGGCACACCGGCCCCGCGGTCGTCTTCGACGACTACCGGCAGATGCAGAACTCCATCAACGACCCGGAGCTCGGCATCACCGCCGACCACGTCCTCGTGCTGCGCGGCTCGGGCCCCAAGGGCGGTCCCGGCATGCCCGAGTACGGCATGCTCCCGATCCCCGACCACCTGCTCAAGCAGGGGGTGCGCGACATGGTGCGGATCTCCGACGCGCGGATGAGCGGCACGTCGTACGGCACGTGCGTGCTGCACATCGCGCCCGAGTCGCATGTGGGCGGGCCGCTCGCCCTCGTCCGTACGGGAGACCTGATCACCCTGGACGTCGAGGCGCGCTCGCTCCATCTTCGCGTCTCCGACGATGAGTTGGAGCGGCGGCGGGCCGCGTGGACGCCGCCGCCCGTGCGCTACGGGCGCGGCTACGGCGCGCTCTACAACGAGCAGATCACCCAGGCCGACACCGGCTGCGACTTCGCGTTCCTGGCCCGCGAGGGCGAGGTCCCCGACCCGTACGTGGGCTGAGCCCTCTCCCCTCCCCCCAGCTCTCCATTTGTACGAGATTTCGAACGACGTCTGCGAAGCGCTTCATCTCGCGGACCGTGTGCCGCCCCTGAGAACGGAGAAGCAGACATGGCCCAAGCTGTGGCTAAAGCGCCACCGCAGCCACCGCCCCGGCGCCGCACGCCGGGTGCGTCCCGGCGCCGAACGGGAGCGACCCCGCGCCGCCTCCCGTATCTGCTGATCGCGCCGGCCGGACTCCTGATGCTCGGCTTCATCGCCTACCCGGTCATCAGCGTCTTCTACTACAGCCTGCGTCACTACAACCCCACCAAGCCCTGGCGCGACGGCTTCGCGGGCTTCGACAACTTCGTCACCGCGTTCACCGAGGACCCGCAGTTCTGGCAGACGCTCGGCTTCAGCCTGCAGTGGGTCGCCGTCGAGGTCGTCCTGCAACTGCTCCTCGGCCTCGGGCTCGCGCTGATCGTCAACCAGACCTTCATCGGCCGCGCGATGGCCCGCGCGCTCGTCTTCTCGCCGTGGGCCGTCTCCGGCGTGCTCACCTCCACGATCTGGCTGCTGATCTTCAACTCCCAGACGGGCATCACGCGTTACCTCGCGGACATGGGCATCGGCTCGTACGGAACGTCCTGGCTCTCGGACACCAGCACCGTCTTCCCGGCCGTCGTCGTCGCCGAACTCTGGCGCGGTGTCCCCTTCTTCGCGATCCTCATCCTCGCCGACCTGCAGTCCGTCTCGAAGGACCTGTACGAGGCGGCGGAGGTGGACGGCGCCAGCCGCTTCCGGCAGTTCTTCCACATCACGCTGCCGCACCTGAAGGACGCGATCATCCTCTCCACGCTCCTTCGCGCGGTCTGGGAGTTCAACAACGTCGACCTGCTCTACACCCTCACCGGCGGCGGACCCGCGGGCGAGACGACGACCCTGCCGCTGCGCATCGCGTCCATCGCCGTCGACTCGCACGACTTCGGCTACGCCTCCGCGCTGACCTCCATCGCGTTCGTGATCCTCCTCTTCTGCTCGATGGTCTATCTGCGGCTGAGCAAGTTCGGAGGCCAGGACAAGTGACCACCACTCAGCACCTGGACAGGGAAGCCGCCATGGCGGACACCACCGCACCCGCCGAGATCCGCGGCGGCGGCCCGCGCACACCGAAGCGGCGCCCCTGGGACGAGGCCCCCCGCTGGCAGATCTATCTGCCGCTCGGCCTCTACCTCCTCTTCACCCTCATCCCGTTCTACTGGATGCTGCTCTTCGCGATCCGCCCGGCGGGCTCGACCTCGCTGCTGCCCTGGCCCATCACGTTCGAGCACTTCGACAAGGTGTGGACCGAGCGGAGCTTCGGCCTCTTCTTCCAGAACAGCCTCATCGTCGGCGTTCTGTCGATGCTGATGACCACGGTCGTCGCCCTCGCGGGCGGCTACGCCCTCGCCCGCTTCGACTTCAAGATCAAGCGCGGCTTCATGCTGGCGCTGCTGTGCTCGCAGTTCATCCCCGGCGCGCTGATGCTGGTGCCGCTCTTCCAGATCTTCGCCAACCTCCAGATGATCAACTCGCTCGGCAGCGTCATCATCGCCGAGGCCGTCTTCCAGCTGCCGCTCTCGATGATCCTGATCAGCGGGTTCATCAAGAACGTGCCGTACTCCCTGGAGGAGGCCGCCTGGGTCGACGGCTGCGGACGCTTCCGCGCCTTCTGCGCCGTCGTGCTTCCCCTCCTTCGCCCCGGTCTGATCGCCGTCGGCTCCTTCGCCTTCGTGCACAGCTGGAACCACTTCCTGTTCGCGCTGATGTTCCTCTCCAACCAGGACAAGCAGACGATCCCCGTCGGCCTCGCCACCCTGATGGGCGCCGACAGCGTCGACCTCGGCGCGCTCGCGGCGGGTGGCGTCATCGCCGCCCTGCCCGTCGTGATCGTCTTCGCCTTCATCCAGAAATGGCTGGTCACGGGGTTCAGCGCCGGGGCGGTGAAGGGATGAGCCCCGGCCCAGGACCGAGAGCGCCCCGTACGCCGCTGCCGCTGGTCCTGGCCGGTGCGCGTGGGCACGGGCGATGGCACCTGGAGAACATTCGACGCCTCCAACAGGCCGGTCTCGTACGGCTCGTGGGGATCTGTGAGCTCGAACCGCTGACCGGCGCCGAGCTCGAAGGGCTCGGCGAGCCCGCGCAGTCCGCGGACTTCGCCGGGCTGCTCGACGCGACCGGAGCCGCCGTCGCCGTCATCTGTACGCCCATCCCCACCCACGCCGACCTGGCCGTGGCCGCAGCCGCGCGAGGCGTGCACCTGCTCCTGGAGAAGCCGCCCGCCCCTTCGTACGCCGAGTTCCGGCGGATCACCGACGCGGTGGCCGCCGGGGGCGTGGCCTGCCAGGTCGGGTTCCAGTCGCTCGGCTCGCACGCCGTGCCCGCCATCCGCGCCCTGGTCGCCGATGGGGCCATCGGGGAGCCGATGGGCGTCGGCGCGGCGGGAGCCTGGGCCCGTGACGAGGCGTACTACCGGCGCGCGCCCTGGGCGGGGCGACGCCGCCTGGACGGCGTGGACGTCGTGGACGGGGTCCTGACCAACCCCCTCGCCCACGCCGTCGCCACCGCCCTGGCGGTGGACGGGTCCACGCGGGCCGATGACATCTTGCGGGTGGACCCGGAGCTGTTCCGCGCCAACGCCATCGAGTCCGACGACACCTCGTTCGTGGGGATCACCACCGCGCGCGGCAGCCGCCTCGGTGTCGCGGCGACCCTCTGCGCCGAGCGTCCCGACGAGCCGTACGTCATCGTGCACGGCACCCGGGGCCGCGTCACGTTCTGGTACAAGCAGGACCGGGTGCTCGTGCAGCGCGCCGGGCACGGGCCCGAGGAGGTCCTTCACGGGCGGACGGACCTCCTCGAGAACCTCGTCGGGCATCTCGCGGGCCACGCCGAACTGCTGGTTCCGCCGGCGTCGACGGGCGCCTTCATGAAGGTCGTCGAGGCGGTCCGCCTGGCACCCGATCCGCTCCCCCTGCCGGTCGAGGCGTGGCATTCCGTGCCCGGCGAGCGCGAAGGCGTGCGGCGCCGGGTCGTGCACGGCATCGACGGGATCGTCGCGGCGAGCGCCGACACGCTGTGCGGCTACGCGGAACTCGGCACGTTCTGGGCGCTGCCGTACGGGGCCCCGGCCGCTCGGCACCCCGAGACTCCGGCCCCCGCACCCGAGCACCGCATCGGCAGTGCGGTGCCGGACCCGCGGTCCGGTGGGGGCTGATCGCGCAGTTCCCCGCGCCCCTTACGGGGCGCCCTCCCGAGCCAGCCGTCTCTCCATCCCCACCGCCGAGACCCCACCGCCGAGACCCCACCGAGGTGAGAACGCCATGAACAGAACCGCGACCGACACCGCGCTCATGCTGCGCTGCTCGGGCCGCCCCGTCGGCCGCTACGTCATCCACCCCTCGGCCGCGCCCCGGCTCGCGCCCCGCCCCTACCTCCATCCCGTCCGCACCTTCGGCGGCCTCCCCGTCACCGAGCACGCCCCGGCCGACCACCCGCACCACCTCGGCGTGAGCGTCGCCGTGCCCGACGCGGCGGGGCGCAACTTCTGGGGCGGGCGCACCTACGTACGCGACCAGGGGCCGACCGAGCTCGACAACCACGGCGAACAGCGTCACCTGGAGTTCAAGCTGCGCGACCCGGACGGGTTCGTCGAGGAGATCAGCTGGCTCGACGGGGAGTGCGAGTTGCTGCGCGAGCGGCGCACCGTCGCCGTCACGCCCCTCACCACGTCCGCCTGGGCCCTCGACTTCACGTTCTCCCTCACCAATCCGGCCGCCGCGGAGATCTCGATCGGCAGCCCCGCCACCAACGGCCGCCCCGGCGCCGCCTACGGAGGGTTCTTCTGGCGTGCGCCCAAGGAGGCGCGGACCCCCGAGGTGTTCACGGCTGACGCGGATGGCGAGGCGGCCGCCCATGGGGCCACCGCCGACTGGGTGGCCCTCTCCGGCCAGGGCTGGACACTCGTCTTCGCCGGGGCGACGCCGGAGACGCGGCGCGACCCGTGGTTCGTGCGGGCCGCGGAGTATCCGGGTGTCGGCTCCTCGCTGGCGCATGCGCGGCGCCTGCCGATCGGGCCCGGCGAGACCGTCGTACGCCGTGTCGTCACCGTCGTCTCCGACGGCCGCCCGAGCCGGGCCGAGGCCGCGGGGCTCGTCCGCAAGGCGGTGACCGCGTGAACACGGCGGGGGCGGTCAGGCCGGGCGACCTCGGTGACGGGACCTATCGGAACCCCGTCCTCGCCGCCGACTGGTCGGACCCCGACGTCGTCCGGGTCGGCGACGACTTCTACCTCACCGCGTCCAGCTTCGGGCGCGCCCCTGGCCTGCCGCTGCTGCACTCCCGCGACCTGGTGAACTGGACCCTGATCGGGCACGCCCTGGAGCGCCTGGAACCCGGGGAGTCGTTCGCCGCGCCGCGGCACGACTGCGGGGTGTGGGCGCCGTCGATCCGGCACCACGAGGGGCGGTTCTGGATCTTTTGGGGCGACCCCGACCACGGCGTCTTCCAGATCACCTCCCCGGACATACGCGGACCTTGGAGCACTCCACACCTCGTCAAGGCGGGCAAGGGGCTCATCGATGCCTGCCCGCTGTGGGACGAGGAGCGCGGCGAGGCGTATCTCGTGCACGCGTGGGCCAAGTCACGCTCCGGCGTCAAGAACCGGCTCACCGGCCACCGCATGAGCCCGGACGGACGTGAACTCCTCGACGAGGGGCGGGTGTTGGTCGACGCCGACCAGCTGCCCGGCTGGTTCACGCTGGAGGGGCCCAAGCTGTACCGCCACGACGGCTGGTTCTGGATCCTCGCCCCGGCCGGCGGTGTGGAGACCGGATGGCAGGGCGCCTTCCGTTCACGGACCTTCCACGGCCCCTACGAGGAACGGATCGTCCTGGAGCAGGGCGGCACCGACATCAACGGCCCTCACCAGGGCGGCTGGGTGCGCACCCCGTCCGGCGAGGACTGGTTCCTGCACTTCCAGCAGCGCGGCGCGTACGGCCGGGTCGTCCACCTCCAGCCGCTGCGGTGGGGCACGGACGGCTGGCCGGTGATCGGGGACGACGGCGCCCCCGTCGCCGTACACAAGAAGCCCGACCTCCCCCCGCAGCCCACGTCCGCGCCCGCCACCGACGACGACTTCCCCGGCGGGCGTCACGGCCGCCAGTGGCAGTGGTCCGCCAACCCCCTTGAGGGATGGGCCACTTCGCACGCGGCGGACGGCCTGCGACTGGCCTGCGTCCGGTCCGCCGACGCCCACGACCTGCGCCGCCTGCCGCACATCCTGACCCAGCGCCTCCCCCTCACCCCGTGCACCGTGGAGGTCGGCCTGCGACTCGACAGCACGGCGGCCGAGGCCAGGGCCGGTCTCGCGGTGCTCGGCGACGCCTTCAGCTGGATCGGCCTCGAACGCGGCGAGGACGGCACGGTCCGCCTAGTCCACCGGTTCGCCGAGCCGGTCGCCGAACGCGAACGCGACGCCGAGCACCCACGCCCCGCCCCCGACGGCACCGCACGGCTGCGGATCGACATCACGGACGGCGCCCGCTGCCGCTTCTCGGCCGACACCGGCGACGGCTTCCGCCCCTCGGGCCAGCCCTTCGCCGCGACGCCGTGGCGGTGGGTCGGCGCGCTCATCGGCTTGTTCGCCACTGCCCCCTCGGGCCGGAACGGGGCCGGGACGGCCCTGTTCACGCACTTCCGCATCACCTCAAAGAAGAGAGCTGAGGCATGACCATCAACACCCCAAGAGGCAGAAGCCGTCGCACGGTAGCCGCCATCGCCATCGCCGCCTCGCTCGCGCTGACCGCCACCGCCTGTGGCGACGACGGCAGCGGGGCCGGCGGGGACAAGGGCGAGGAGGGGTCCGGGAAGGGCGAGATCACCTTCTGGGACAACAACGGCGGTGTCCGTACCGACGTCTGGAAGGAGATCATCAAGGACTTCGAGGCGAAGAACCCGGACATCAACGTCAAGTACGTGCCGATTCCCGCCGAGAGCGTCCAGTCCAAGTACGACACCGCCATCCAGGGCGGCGGCCTTCCGGACGTCGGCGGTGTCGGCGCCGCCATGCTCGCCGGGATCTCCGCGCAGGACGCTCTCGAGCCGTTGGACAACCGGCTGAGCGAGAGCTCCCTGGAGGGCAAGCTGAACCCGGGCATGATCGACAGCGTCCGGGCGGCGGGCGGCGGCAATCGGCTCTTCACGGTGCCGACGTCCGCGAGCAACGGCGTGCTGTACTACCGCACCGACCTGTTCAAGGCCGCGGGCCTCGACGCCCCCACCACGTGGAGCAAGTTCTACAAGGCGGCCGACAAGCTCACCGACAAGGGCGAGAACAAGTTCGGGTACACCATTCGCGGCGGCGAGGGTTCCATCGCGCAGGCGCTCGACGCGGCCTACGGCCAGTCCGGCATCGGGTCGTTCTGGGACGGCGACAAGACCACCGTCAACGACCCGAAGAACGTGAAGGCGTTGGAGAAGTACGCCGCCCTCTACAAGAAGAACACCCCCGAGGCCGACGTCAACAACGACTTCAAGAAGATGAACGCCCAGTGGGACACGGGCCAGATCGGCATGCTCAGCCACAACCTCGGCTCCTACACGGACCATGTGAAGGCGCTCGGTGAGGGCAAGTTCCGCGGCCTGCCCAACCCGACGACGGACGCGGGCGTCCGCGTCCAGGTCTCCAACCCGGTCGACGGGCTCGGCCTGTTCAAGTCCAGCAAGAAGAAGGCCGCCGCCTGGAAGTTCATCGAGTTCGCCGCCTCGCACGAGTCCAACAGCAAGTGGAACAAGTCGGCCGGCGCCATCCCCGCCAACACCGCGGCCTCCAAGGACGCCTGGGTGAACGAGGCCGAGCCCACGAAGCTGGCCGCCGCGGCGCTCAACGACGGCTCCCTGAAGGTCGTACAGCTGCCGTACTACCTGCCCGACTGGAACACCATCAGCAAGGCCGACAACGAGCCGAACTACCAGAAGGTCCTGCTCGGCAAGATGTCCGCGAAGGACTTCCTCGACACCCTCGCCGAGCAGCTCAACAAGGCTCAGGCCGAGTGGAACGAACAGAACAAGTGACAGCGCTCCCCGCCCACGGCGTCGGCCGACGCCGTGCGGTCGCGGCCCTCGCGAGCCTTCCGCTCGCGGCGGCCGCGGCACCGGGGGCCTTCAGCCACTCAAGGAAGGCCGCTCCCGCGAGCACGCTCTACATCGCCGGGGACTCCACCGCCGCGCAGAAGTACACGGACGCGGCGCCCGAGACCGGCTGGGGCATGGCCCTTCCCTTCTTCCTCCACGGCCGCCTGAAGGTCGCCAACCACGCGATGAACGGCCGGAGTTCGAAGAGCTTCGTCGACGAGGGCCGTCTCGCCGTGATCCTGGAGGCGATCAGGCCTGGCGACCGGCTCCTGGTCCAGTTCGCGCACAACGACGAGAAGAGCGCCGACCCGACGCGCTACACCGAGCCCTGGTCGACGTACCAGGACTACCTGAAGCAGTACGTCGACGGGGTGCGGTCCCGTGGCGCCCGGCCAGTGCTCGTGACCGCCGTGGAGCGCAGGAAGTTCGCCGCTGGCGGCACCGCACTGCCCACCCACGGCGAGTATCCGGCGGCGATGCGCGCGCTCGCCGAGGCCGAGGGCGTGCCGCTGCTCGACGTCCAGGCGCTTTCGCTCGCCCTGTGGCAGACGCTCGGCGTCGAGGAGACCAAGGCGTACTTCAACTGGACGGCCGCCGAGCAGGACAACACGCACTTCAATCCGCCGGGCGCGATCGCCGTGGCACGTCTGGTTGCCGCCGAGTTGCTGCGCTGCCGGGCGCTGGCGCCGCGGGACGTGCGGCGGCTCGACGACGCGATACCCGAATCCTGGATCACCTGGCCGGAAGGACCGTGACGATGAGGAACACGAGACCGATGAGGACGCCGCGCAAGGCGGTACGCAGATCCCTCACCCTGCTCGCGGGGTGCACCGCGCTGGTCATGGCGGTCACGGCCGCCCCGGCTTCGGCCGCGGGCGCACACGACGTGCTGCCGCCCCGCGACGGCTGGGCGTCCGCCGACGGCGGGACCAGCGGCGGCGCCGGGGCCGACGCCGCGCACACCTACACGGTCACCACCTGGGAGGAGCTGCGGGCCGCGCTCGCCGACGACGCGGGCGCTCCCCGGGTCATCAAGGTCAAGGGCACGCTGAACGCGACGGCCGCGGGCTGCGCCGCGTTCGAGGCCGAGGGCTACGACTTCGACCGCTACCTCGCCGACTACGATCCCGCCGTGTGGGGACGTGACACCCCGGTGAGCGGCGCGCAGGAGGACCTGCGGGCGGCGTCGGCAGCCCGCCAGGGCGCGGCGATCAAGGCGTACGTCCCGGCCGACACGACCATCGTGGGCGTCGGCAGGAACCCTGGGATCGTCGGCGGCAGCCTCCAGATCCAGGGCGTGGACAACGTCGTCGTCCGCAACCTCACCCTGGAGAGTCCGCTGGACTGCTTCCCGCAGTGGGATCCCACGGACGGGGACAAGGGCGCCTGGAACTCCGAGTACGACAGCATGGTCGTCCACGGCTCGACGCATGTGTGGATCGACCACAACACGTTCACCGACGGCGAGCACCCCGACAGTTCGCTGCCGTCCTACTACGGCGAGCTGTACCAGCAGCACGACGGTGAGTTGGACGTCGTACGCGGCGCCGACCTGGTGACCGCCTCCTGGAACGTGTTCGCCGACCACGACAAGACCCTGATGATCGGCAACAGCGACAGCGCGGGCGCGACGGATCGCGGCAAGCTGCGGGTCACCCTGCACCACAACGTCTTCCGGGACATCGTCGAGCGTGCGCCGCGCGTCCGCTTCGGGCAGGTCGACGCCTACAACAACCACTATGTGGTCCCGGCGGACGGCTATCAGTACTCCTTCGGCATCGGGCAGGAGTCCCAACTGGTCGCCCAGAAGAACGCGTTCACGCTCCCGGCCGGGGTCAGCGCGGCGAAGATCCTCAAGAAGTGGAAGGAGGCGCCGGTCACCGCCGACGCCAACTACGTCAACGGCAAGCGTGTCGATCTCATCGCCGTCCACAACGCGGAGATGCCGGAGGAGACCCTCCAGTCGGGCGCGGGCTGGACGCCGACTCTCAGGACGCGGGTGGACGACCCGCGCGAACTGCCGGGCCTGCTCGCGCGTCACGCGGGCGCGGGCAAGCGTCGCTGAGCCCCGAAGGAGCAGCCATGCCCTCGCACCACTCCCCTGACTCCCGCCAACTCCCTGTCAGCAGGCGTACGTTGCTCGCGGCGGGCGCGGGCGCCGGGGCCGCCCTGGCCATCGGCCGTACGTCGCACGCCCGCGCCGCCGAGCGCCGCCCCACCCGCCGGACGCTGTACGTCGACCCGGCGGGCGGCGGCGACCACACCACCGTGCAGGCCGCCGTGAATGCCGCCTCCGGCCCGGGCTGGACACTGGTCCTCGCCCCGGGCACGTACCGAGAGACGGTGACCGTGCCCGAGACGAGTGCTGGGATCACGCTCATCGGCGCGAGCGGCGACCCGCGTGACACGGTCATCGTGTACGACAACGCGGCGGGCACCCCGAAGCCCGACGGGTCCGGCACCTACGGGACCAGCGGTTCGGCCACCACGACCGTGCGCGCCGCCGGTTTCACCGCCCACGCGATCACCTTCGCCAACGACTGGCTGCGCGCCGACCACCCGGACTACACCGGGACCCAGGCCGTCGCGCTCAAGGTCATGGGTGACCGCTCGGCGTTCTTCCGCTGCCGGTTCCTGGGCCACCAGGACACCCTGTACGCCGACACCGCGGACCTGAGTGTCTTCGCCCGCCAGTACTTCCGCCACTGCTACGTGGAGGGCGACGTCGACTTCGTCTTCGGCCGGGCCACCGCCGTCTTCGAGCACTGCCACTTCCACACGCTGACCCGCGGCGACCTGGCGACGGCGCCGTACGGCTTCGTCTTCGCGCCGTCCACCGCCGTCGCCAACCCGCGCGGCTATCTCGTCACCCGCAGCCGGGTCACGAGCGGCGCCCCGGACGCGTACTACAAGCTGGCCCGCCCCTGGGTCCCCAGCTCGGACATGACGGCCCGCCCCATGCTGACGGTGCGCGACACCCACTTGGGGCACGGCATCGACGCGGTGGTTCCGTACGCGAACATGCGCGAGGCCCATCCCTGGCAGGCCCAGCGGTTCGCCGAGTACCGCAACACGGGTCCTGGCGCGGTCGTCACGGTCCCGGAGAACCGTCCCCAACTCAGCCGCGCGCAGGCCGAGTCCGCTACACGTGCCGCTTATCTGACGGACTGGACACCGCCGAGGGAGGACCGCCGCTGAGCCACAGCCACATCGCCGCTCCGGCGAACTGGAACGCGGCGATGCCCAGCATCAGCCCGTCCGCACCGAGCCGCCCCGCGAACACCCCGGTCAGGGCGGCGCCACCCGCCGACGCGCCGATCTTCAGGCTGCCGCCGGTGGTGTTGACCTGGCCGAGGCGGTCGGGGGGCGACTCACGCTGGCGGAGCATGAGCGTCGCCGCGAAGAGGGGCCCCTCGGCGAGGCCCGCCGCCACGCAGGCGGCCCACGCCCAGGGCAGCGACGGCACCAGCGCGAGGGCGGCAACGGCCGTGCCGAACCCCAACAGCCCTGCGATCACGGCCCGTTCGGAGCGGGCGGGCGTCAGCCACCGCGACGAGGCGAGCGCGCCCACGAGGGAGCCGAGCGCGAAAAAGGCAAGGAGTTGTCCGCCCGCCGCGGGGCCCGCGCCGATGTCCTGGCCGAGCAGCACCGCCGCCACCGCGAACCCGCCGTATCCGAACCAGGCGAACATCGTCGACACGGTCAGGGCTCGCAGCACCCGGTTGGCCCCGAGGACCGAGAGCCCGCCCGCCACGACCTGCTTGACGCCCGTCCGCGTGCGTTCCGGGCGGGCCTCCGGGGGCGGTATCCGCATCAGAGGAAGGACGAGTAAGCCGAGCGCGGCCGTCGCCACGGTCACGATCCCGGTGTTCCCTCCGCCCGCGAGGGCGGCGACCAGCGCGGCGAGGCCCGGCCCGGCGATGGCCGCGATGTTGTAGCTCGACGCCTCAAGGCCGTACGCCCGTGAGAGGCGTTCGGCGGGTACGAATCTCGGCAGCAGACTGGTGAGCGCCACCACGACCGGCTCGACGCAGCCGACCACGGCGGCCACCATCAGCACGAGCACCAGCGGCGATCGCCCCGCCGACAGCATGAGCAGGGCGATCGCGACGGCGTAGCCGCAGGCCAGCGCGATCACGAGGCGGCGCGGTCGGCCGGTCCTGTCGAGGGCGTGCCCGATGACCGGACCGCTCAGCACGTACGGCAGCGTCATCGCGGTCTGTACGAATCCCGCGCTCGCCGCGTTCCCCGTGCGCGCCTGGACGGTGAGCACCAGGGCGGTCGCGACCCCCTCGGCGGAGACTCTGAGCATCGTGGCGGCCGACAGGTGCGTGCGGAGCAACCGGGGCCTCCTGGGCGCTTGTTCATGTCATGCCGACTCAATCATTCGCCGCCGGTGTCAGGGAGAGGTTCCAGAAGTCGGCGTACCGGCCGCCGCGGTCCAGGAGTTCGTCGTGACCGCCTTCCTCCACGATCCGGCCGCCGTCGAGGAAGACGACGTGATCGGCGCGCCGGACGGTCCGCATGCGGTGCGCGACCATGACGACCGTCCGGCCCGCCATGAGGCGCTCGATGCCCTCCTGCACCGCGGCCTCGTTCACCGGGTCCAGTGCGGAGGTCACCTCGTCGAGGAGCACGATGGGCGCGTCCTTCAGGAGTGCCCGTGCGATCGACACCCGCTGGCGTTCCCCGCCCGACAGCAGCGCGCCGCCCTCGCCGACATGGGTCGCCCACCCGCCGGGCAGCCGCTCGATCACCTCGTCCAGGCGTGCCGCGGTGGCGGCGGCTCGTACCTCGGAATCGTCGGCGTCGGGGCGGCCGACGCGGATGTTCTCCTCGATCGTGCCGTCGAAGAGGTACACGTCCTGGAAGACGATGGCGATCCGCGACATCAGCACCTCCGTGTCGATGGCGCGCACGTCCACGCCTCCCACGCGTACCGCGCCCGCGTCCACGTCGTAGAACCGGGCGAGCAGTTGCAGCAGGGTGCTCTTGCCCGCTCCCGAGGGTCCGACGACGGCGAGCCGCCGGCCTTGGGGCACGGACAGCGACGCTTCGTCGAAGACCGTGCGTTCCCCGTGGCAGAAGGTGACGGACTCGAACTCCAGGCTGTGGCCCACCGGTTGGACGGGTTGGGCGGGTTCCGGCAGCGGTTCGGCGCGCAGGACCGCGTCGAGTTTCACCAGCACGGAGCGTGCGCCGCGGAGCCTGCCCCCGATGTCCGACAGCGAGAGGAGCGGGTCCGCGCAGCGTGCGGCGAGGACCAGGATCGTGAGAATCTCCGCCACACCGGTGTCGCCGTCGAGGGCGAGGTAGGCGCCCAGGACGAGCAGCCCGGTGAACATCGCCTGCACCGTGAGCGTCAGGCCGACCGCGCCGGGCAGCGCCGACAGCGTGGAGCGGCGGGAGGCCCGCTCGACCTCCTGGAGCGAGTCGTCGAGCAGCCGGAAGCGCTCGGCCGTGCGGCCACCGGCCCGCAGCACCGGCTGGACCTGGAGGTACTCGATGACCCGCCCGGTGGCCTCTTCGTCGTGTGCGGCGCGTTCCGCGTCTGCCGCGGCCGTCGAGCGTGCCGTCCAGATCTGGATGGCTGCCACGACCGGCACGGCGGCCAGCGCGGCGAGGCCCAGCTGCCAGTTGAAGGCCGTCATCACGGCGACGATCGTCAAAGGCGTCACGCTCGCGGAGATGAACGGGGCGAGGAGATGCGCGATCACGCTCATCGCCTGCAAGACCCCGCGCCCGGCCAGGACGGACACCTCCCCGAGGCGGCCCGCTCCGTACCAGCCGATGGGCAGCCGGGCCAGATGATCGCCGAGCCGGTGGTACATGCCGCGCAGGAGGGTGGTCCCGACGTGGAAGCCGGACAGGTCGCTGACGTAGCGCAGGAGTGCGTAGAGCGTGATCGCGGCCCCGAACGCGGTCAGCCAGGGCCAGGCGTCGTCGGGCGCGGGGCCGAACAGGGCCCGCAGCACGGGCACGAGGAGTGCGTAGGACAGTCCTTCCGCGATCGCGGTCACGGTCATCAGGGCCACGGTGCGTCGCACGGGCCGGGCGTACTCGCGTCCGAGGACGCGCAGGAGCAGGCGGATCATCGGGGCTCGTCTCCTTGCGCCACGCCACTGTGGGCTACGGCCTCGTCGGCCGGTACTGATCGGTGGGATTGCCAGAACGCCGCGAACTCCCCGCCCTGAGCGAGTAGTTCAGCTGGCGCGCCGCGCTCGACGATCGCCCCGTCGGCCAGCATCACGACGGTGTCGGCGTCCGTGATCGTCTCCAGGCGGTGCGCGATGACCAGAATGGTCCGCTCTCGCCCCAGCGTCACGAGGGCCTCACGCACCGCCTGCTCGGTCTGCGGGTCGGCGAAGGCTGTCGCCTCGTCGAGCACGAGTACGGGCGTGTCGGCGAGGAGAGCGCGTGCGAGGGAGATCCGCTGCGCCTCGCCGCCCGAGAGCCCGGCGTCCTGACCGATCACGCACTCGTATCCGCGGGGCAGTTCGAGGATCCGGTCGTGGATGTTCGCGAGACGGGCGGCGCGGACCACGTCCTCGTGGTCGGCGTGCGGCACGGCGAGCGCGATGTTGTCGGCGACGGACGCGCGCAGCAGGCGTACGTCCTGGAAGACGAAGGAAACCAGGCGGTAGAGGTCGTGGCTGCCGAGTTCGCGCAGATCCACACCGCCGATGGCGACCGAGCCGTGGGTGGGGTCGAAGAACCGCGGCAACAGCTGGACCAGCGTGGACTTTCCGCTGCCCGACGGCCCGACGACGGCGGTGACCGTCCCCGGCTCAAGCACCAGGTCGATCCCCCGCAGCACCTCGTGATCGGTCTCGTATCCGAAGCGGACGTCGCGCAGTTCCACCCGGTGCCCTCGCGGGGCGACGGGACGCGCGGGCTCAGGAAGCGGCGGTACCTCCAGTACGTCCCGGATACGCCCGACGGCGCGCCGGGCGGCCTGCATCTCGTCGAAGCCGTGGCCGAGCGCCGCCACCGGGGCGGTCAGGCCGAGGCCGAGCAGCAGGAAGGGCAGCAGATCGGCCGGGGCCAGGGAGTCGTCGGTGATCAGGGCCGTACCGCCGATCAGGACGACGAGCAGGACGAACGGCGGTGACAGCACCAGCTGCATCCCCGCGGCGATCCGGGAGATGCCGTGCACCCAGCGGTTGAAGGTGGCGACGAAATCGTCGGTGGCGGTGAGGAACGTGCGGTGGGCGCGCCCGGACCCGCCGAACGTCTTGACCACCGAGATGCCCTGCACGAACTCGACGACGGAGCTTGAGATCCGTCCCATGGCCGCGTCGAACTCCTCCTGCTCGCGCAGCCGGGTCGGCGTCATCATCAGGGGCACCAGCGCCACCGCGAGCACCACCGGTATCAGGGTGATCAGGGTGAGCCGCCAGTCGATGGTGAACAGGTAGATCAGCGAGACGAGCGGCACCACGAACGCGGAGACGAGTTCACCGGGAGTGTGGGCGATGAACGGGTGAACGGCTCCGACGTCCTCCCCCACCACCTTGGCCAGTTCGCCGGTCCTGCGCCGGGAGAACCAGCCGATCGGTACGCGCCCGAGGCGGGCGGCCAGTTGGCGGCGGAACGTCAGCTGCACCTGACCGTCCACCACATGCCCGATTCCGGAGGACGCGGACGTGAACAGCAAGCGGACGAACAACCCCGCCGCGCCCGCGACGACGACCGTCCAGACATGACCGCGGTCGATCGTGCCGGGCGACAGCAGGGTGCGCCCCAGTTCGACGACCGCCAACAGTGGCGCCAGACCCGCGACAGCGCCGATCACCTGGAGGATCACCACGGCGGCGAAGCCTCGGACATGAGGACGCAACAGCTCGCTGATGGTCATCGTTCCCCCGTTTCCACAGAGCCAAATCCGGTGCCCACGCCGCTCGTTAACTTTCGGAACATGTTCCGAAAGTAGCATCGAGTCAGGCGGGCTGGGAACACTCGTATCGAGGCGTTGGAACGCGGGGCGGCATGATGGGGCGATGGCACGATCCCCCGCACCCCAGGGCCGCACCGGCCGGCCGCCCGTGACCTCCCGCGCGCAGATCCTGACGGCGGCCCGCGGTCTTATCGACCGGGACGGCTGGGAGAAGCTGACCGTCCGCCGGCTCGCCGCCGAGCTCGGCATCGGCGCGACGACCCTGTACCACCACATCCAGAGCAAGGACGATCTACTGCTCCTGCTGCTCAATCACCACGTCGCCCAGGTCGAGCGCCCCCAACTGCCCAGCGACCCACGGGAGCGCATCCTCGTGGCCACCACCGCGCTGCACAACGCGCTCGCGGCCTGGCCATGGGCCGCGGAGGTGCTGTCGGCCGACGGTTTCGTCGGCCTCCTGGACGAATCGGCGATGTGGATGGTCGAAGCCATCGTGGCCGGAGCCGCGGACCACGGATGCACACCCGAGCAGAGCGTCGACGTCTTCCGCGGCCTCTGGTACTACACCGTCGGCGAGGTGCTCGTCCGCGCTCACTCCGCCCGCCGGAACGCCGCCGGTCAGCCCTTCGCCTACCGCGACGACCTGGACCCGTCCCAGGTGCCCCACCTGGCCGCCATCGGCGTCCGATGGGCCGCGCTGGCCGCACGGGACATCTACCCCCAGGGACTGCGCGCGTTCGTCGACGGGCTGCTCGCACAGGCCTCGTCGGCGGCACCCTCATGACCGAGGGCGCCGGGGATGCCCAGCTGTTCCCGGAGCACCGCGTGCCCCGCGTCCGTCACGGTGATGACGCGGGTCGTGCCCCTGCGGACGAGCCAGCCGGCGTCGAGTGCGTGCTGGAAGAACGCGGCGCCCACCGCCCCGGCCAGGTGCTGGCGCCGTTCCGTCCAGTCCAGGCAGGTGCGGACGTGGGCGCGGCGTGAACCACGGGGGCGGTGGTCGTCGATGCCGAGGTCACGCAGCCACGCCTTGCCGGACTCGCTCAGTGAAGGCCCGTAGTCCCAGGTCAGCAGCGACCGTTCGGTCATGGCGTCGGTGATCGCGACCGCGACATTGCCCGCCAGGTGGTCGTAGCAGCTCCGGGCGTAGGACAGTGCGCGGCGGCGGTGTGCGTCGGCCAACGAGCGGACCGGCACCGGACGCATCGGGGCGTGCGAGGCCAGGCTCTCGATCATCTCCGCCGTGGACGAGCCCGCCAGGCGCAGATACCGGTGCCGTCCCTGCCGCTCCTGCGACAGGAGTCCGCCCGCGACCAGTTGATGCAGGTGCCCGGTCGCCGTCGAAGGCGCCACCCCCGCATGCCGGGCCAGCTCGGTCGCGGTCCAGGCGCGCCCGTCGAGCAGGGCCAGGCACATCGACGCGCGGGTGCGGTCGGCGAGCAGACCCGCCAGGGAGGCGAGGTCGGGGCCGATGACGCCGTCCGTAGACGGGCTCGTGGGGTGGGGCGGCTTGCTCATGCGGGACATTGTGGCGTGACGACGCTTCGGCGGTCACCGAAGTCTCGGCGCTCTAGCGTTCTGCGGCATGAACACCACCACGACTCATGACGTCGCCACGGCCGATGCGCCGGTGACCGATGCGCCGGCCGCCGATGCCCCCGCGGCGGGCACCGCCCCCGCCTCCCCCGTCGATGACCACCTCTCCATATCCCCGAGCATTCTCTACTTCGGCACCCCCGTCGCCCTGCTGACCACCGAGAACCCGGACGGCACGGCGAACCTCGCCCCCATCTCCTCGGCCTGGGCGCTCGGCCACACCCTCGTACTCGGCCTGGGGGCGGAGGGGCGCACCGTCGCCAATCTCGCGGAGCGCCCCGAACTGGTCGTCAACCTGCCCTCGGCCGACCTCTGGGCGGCGGTCGAGCGCCTCGCCCCGCTCACCGGCGCGGACCCGGTACCGGCCGGCAAGCGCGGCGTCTACCGCCACGAGCCCGACAAGTTCGCCGCCGCCGGGCTGCGCCCCCGGGCCTCCGAGGCCGTGGGGCCGCCGCGTGTGGCCGAGTGCCCGCTGCAGTTGGAGGCCGTGGTGCGCGGCATCACGCCGGCCGGGCCCGACTCCGGCTTCCGGATCGTGGAGTGCGAGGTCGTCCGCGTGCACGCCGCCGCCTCCGTCGTGGTGCCCGGGACCCAGCACATCGACCCCGCCGCCTGGAATCCCCTGATCTACAACTTCCGGCACTACTTCGGCCTGGCGCGGCCGGAGCTCGGCCACGGCTTCCGCTCGCAGACGGCGTGACGCGTGTGACGGACGTGGGCCGCACCTACTGGTAACTGATGTCCGACGCGCTGTACTTGCAGTACGTCCCGTCAGGGCCGCTGCCCGTCTCCTCCGGCTCGTCACCCGAGTCGTTGCCCGTGTAGCGGATACAGGGCTTGATCTTCTTGTCGCCGTCGCCGTGGATGCGGATCTTGCTCAGGGTCGCCGTGTCGCCGTAGTTGGTGTTGATGCCGACCAGGGAGGTGCCGGGCGCGGTCACGTCCACGTCGTTGATGGTGATCGTGCGCTTGTACTGCTTGGAGCAGTTGCCGCAGGAGCGGACCAGCTTGCCGAAGTCCGAGACCTGGAACCCGCTGACGTTCAGCTTGCCCGCGCCGTTGAACTGGAGGACCTTGTCGTCGGCCTTCCTCGCGCCGCCACCGGTGACGTTGTACGTCGCGCCGGCCGAGGTGCCCTTGAAGGTGGCCGCGTCCTCGCCGACGTCCTCCCACCACACGTTCTGGATGGTGCAGCTGCCCGAGCAGTGCACGCCGTCGGCGGCGGGCTTGCCGAGCACCACGTTCTTCAGGACCGCGCCGTCCTTGAGCTTGAAGACCGGGTCCTGGCCCTCTTCCTGGCCGTCGCCGCCGAGGTCTCCGCTGCCGTAGAAGCGCTGGAGTCCGCCGTCGTAGGTGCCGGACACCTCGATGGTCTTGGTGACGGGCTTGTCGCCGGTGGGGGTCGGCCAGTCGGCGGCGGTCGCCGCTCCCGCCGGGGAGAGCAGCGTGTTGGCGCCGAGGGTGGCGCCGGTCAGCAGGAGCGCGCCGCCCGCCGCGCCCACGACGCGGCGGCGGGTGAGGCGGCGCTTACGGCTCTTGCGCTGTTCGGCTCGTTGCGTGGTCATGGGGACCGCTCTTTCGCTGGGGGGATGACCTTGCGTCTGCTGGTCTCCGCCCGGGTGCGGAAGGTTGCCGGGGTGCGCGAGATTTCCGCGGAACCTATGACGTGCTGGGTCTATGACGTGCGGGCGAAGTCGCCCCGCACCTCGGCCTTCTGGCCCGCTGCGGTCGCCTCCGCCGCGTACGTGTCCTCGCCCGCGTCCCTGCCGCCTTCGGCGTGGTTGTACTGGCCCGCGAAGACGTGCTCGCCCGCCGGAACGGTCCGGCCCGCCTTCAGCGTCCAGCGGTAGACGAGCTCCCCGCCCTCCTCGCGTATGGAGGCGGTGAAGTCGTCGGTGGGCAGTGAGCGCCAGTTGCCCGTGTCGCTGACCCCGCCGGTCTGCGCGACCCGCAGTTCGACGGTGAGCGCGGTGAGCGGTTTTCCGGTCTTGAAGGTGAGGGTGCTCTGCGCCCAGAAGTCGTTGCTCTGCGGGTCGATGGAACCGTCGCTCCAGAGGTAGCCGTCTTCGACGCTCTTGGCGTCCGGGGCCACGCGCCGTGCGGAGGGCGGAGGGTCGGACTTCTTCGGCGGCCGGTTCGCGTCCTGGTCCTTGCCCCTGTCCTGCGTGCCCTTCGTGGCCTTGCCCGACGGATGCTCGGGCGAGGCCGGTGAGCTGGGCCCGGCGTTCTCGTCGTCCGGTGCGGAGGCGGAGGGGCTCGGCCCGGACGGGGAGTCGGGGGCGGCGGGTGTGCCCACGGTGCGGGGCGGCGGTTCCTCGCCCTCGACGACGGAGGCGACGGCGTATCCGCCTAGCGCGAAGACTCCGGCCACCGCTGCCGTCGCGCCCACGATCCGCAGCCAGGGGGCGGACCGTGGCAGCCTGCCGCGGGACGGGGCACCGAGGCCGGCGGCATCGCGCTCCATGCCGCGCTCGACCCGGGCGAGCATGCGTTCCCTGTCGGGGCGGTGCTCGGCCGCGGCATCGCGCAGCTGCTTGCGTACGTCGTCCATCACTGCCTCCCTCCCACGAGTTGCGACGCGGCACGGTCGCCCAGGATCCGTTGCAGCTCCGCCATTCCCTTGGACGTCTGGCTCTTCACCGTACCGACCGATATCCCGAGGGTGAGCGCGGTGTCCTTCTCCGACAGGTCGAAGGCGTGCCGCAGGACCACACAGGCCCGCTTACGGAACGGCAGCGTACGCAACGCCTCTTGGACATCGACGACCGCCGGTACGTCGGGGTCGTCGACGCCTTCCGGGCGCTGCCCCCAGAACAGGGCCACGCGGCGGCGCTCGCGGATGGCGCTGCGGATGCGGCTGCGCGCCATGTTGGCGACGACACCACGGGCGTACGCGGCCGGGTGGTCGGCGGCCCGCACGCGGTCCCAGCGGTTCCAGAGCGCGACCAGGGCGTCCGCCGCCAGGTCGTCCGCGGCGTCCTTCTCGCCGGTCAACATGTGGGCGAGGCGGGCGAGTTCGGTGTAGTGCCGCTCGAAGAAGTCATGGAACTCCGCGGCGGCTGCGTCATCGACGGCTGTCCCCACGGGTGACCTCGTTTCTGTGCTTGCGCGGCTCCGCACGCGCGCTGATGGCCCCCGTGCCGCCGAAGTGCGGTGCGCGAGCATAGCAACGTCCGTGCGAGAGATCGAACAACGTCCGGAATCCCAGGCAGATCTGAGCCAGCCGGTATGGGGGCATCCGGCCCGTTTCAGGTACTGCGGGACGCCGGTCAAGAGATTCATACAAGCGGCAACCTTTCGCGCGCTCCGCGGCGACACAACCGAGGCACTGTCTCTCTCCCCGCAGGAGGACCCCATGGCCGAGATTCCGCACAGCGACCGCCGCCGAAGAAGGCGCCGGGCACGCGGCCGGGTCATCGTCACCGCCGTCGTCGCCGGCGCCCTCGCCGCCGGTGGCCTCATCGCGCTGTCGTCGACGTCGTCCGCGGCCACCACCCGCCAGGCCGAGGCGCTCGACCGGGGTGTGGTCAGCGTGCACACCGGCGCCGGGAACCTGGTCAGCTGGCGCTGGCTCGCCACCGATGACGACGACGTGGCCTTCAACGTCTACCGAGGGGGTACGAAGGTCAACTCGTCCCCGGTCACCGGCTCGACGAACTACTTCCACGCGGGCGCCCCGAACAGCGCCGACTACACGGTGCGCGCGGTGGTCGACGGCACCGAGCAGGGCGACTCCGTGCACGCGGTGCAGTTCCGCGCCGGGTACAAGGACGTGCCGATCACGCCGCCCGCCGGGGGCACGACTCCGGACGGCGTGGCGTACACGTACGAGGCCAACGACGCGTCCGTGGGCGACCTCGACGGGGACGGCGCCCTGGACTTCGTACTGAAGTGGCAGCCCACCAACGCCAAGGACAACTCCCAGTCCGGCTACACCGGCAACACGGTCATCGACGGCATCAAGCTGGACGGCACCCGGCTGTGGCGTATCGACCTGGGCAGGAACATCCGCTCGGGCGCGCACTACACGCAGTTCCAGGTGTACGACTACGACGGTGACGGCAGGGCCGAGGTCGCCACGAAGACGGCGGACGGCACGAAGGACGGCGCGGGCAAGGTGATCGGCAGCTCCTCGGCCGACCACCGCAACTCCGGCGGCTACGTCCTTGCCGGACCCGAGTATCTGACCATGTTCGACGGCCGCTCAGGCGCCGCGCTCGACACGGTCGACTACGTCCCCGCGCGCGGCAACGTCGCGGGCTGGGGCGACAGTTACGGCAACCGCGTGGACCGCTTCCTCGCCGGTACCGCCTACCTCGACGGCAGCCGTCCCTCGCTGATCATGGCGCGCGGCTACTACACGCGGTCCGTCATCGCCGCCTGGGACTTCCGGAACGGGGCCTTCACCCGGCGCTGGACCTTCGACACCAACTCCTCGACGAACACCGGCAAGGGCTACGACGGTCAGGGCAACCACAGCCTGTCGGTCGCGGACGTCGACAACGACGGCAAGGACGAGATCGTCTACGGCGCGATGACCGTCGACGACAACGGCAGCGGCCTGTGGACGACCAAGCTCGGGCACGGCGACGCCGGGCACGTCGGCGACCTCGATCCGTCGCGCGCGGGTCTGGAGTACTTCAAGGTGTCCGAGGACAGCTCCAAGCCGGGCTCCTGGATGGCGGACGCCCGCACGGGCCAGCGCCTGTGGACCACGCCGTCCGGCTCCGACAACGGCCGTGGCGTGTCCGCCGACATCTATGCCGGTTCGGCGGGCGCCGAGTCGTGGTCCGCGGCCGACAACACCCTGCGCTCGCCGACCGGGGCATCGGTCGGACGTGAACCCTCCAGCATCAACTTCGTGAACTGGTGGGACGGCGACACCATCCGCGAACTCCTCGACGGCACCCGGATCGACAAGTACGGCACGGGCGGCGAGACCCGGCTCCTGACGGGGGCCTCCGTCGCGTCCAACAACGGCACGAAGGCGACCCCCGCGCTCTCGGGCGACATACTCGGCGACTGGCGCGAGGAAGTCGTGTGGCGCACGACGGACAACAAGGCCCTGCGGATCTACTCCACCCCGCACGAAACGAAGACGAAGATCACCACACTGCTCCACGACCTCCAGTACCGCACAGCGCTGGCCTGGCAAAATACGGCGTACAACCAGCCCCCGCACCCGAGCTTCTTCATCGGCTCCGGCATGGCGAAGGCACCACGCCCGGTGGTGTCCACTCCCTGAGGGATGGCGAGGCCGCCGGAGAGTACGGGTCCTCAGCCCGTCGCGGGCCCGGGACCCGAGCTGGCCCGCACCGTCAACTCCGGTGTGAGCAGGGCGACTTCGTCCGCGCCCTGGCCTCGCAGCTTGGCGACGACGCGCTCCACGGCCTGGCGCCCCATCTCCTGTGCGGGGATGGCGACGGAGGTGAGCCGGACCGAGGCCTGGGTGGCCACCTGGTCGGGGCAGATGGCGATGACGGAGACGTCTTCCGGGATGGCGCGGCCCTGCTGGCGCAGGAGGCTCAGGAGCGGCTCCACGGCCGACTCGTTCTGCACGACGAACCCCGTGGTGCCGGGGCGTTCGTCGAAGATCCGGGCCAGGGTCGCGGCGAGCGCGTCGTACGTCCCCTCGCAGGGCCGGTGCAGCACCCGCACGCCGAGCTGCCCGGCCCGTGTGCGCAGCCCGTCCAGGGTGCGCTCCGCGAACCCGGTGTGCCGCTCGTACACGGCGGGCGCCTCGCCGATCACGGCGATCTCCCGGTGGCCGAGCCCGGAGAGGTGCTCGACGCACTGGGCGCCGGTCGCCACGAAGTCGAGGTCGACGCAGGTCAGGCCCGTGGGGTCGGCGGGGAGGCCGATGAGAACGGCGGGCCGGTCGGTCTCGCGGATCAGCGGAAGCCGCTCGTCGTGCAGCTCGACATCCATCAGGATCATCGCGTCGGCGAGCGCGCTGCCCTCGATGCGGCGGACCGCCTCGGGGCCCTCCTCGCCGGTCAGGAGCAGCACGTCGTACCCGTGGGTGCGTGCGGTGGTGGCCACGGCGATGGCTATCTCCATCATCACCGGCACGTACATGTCGGTGCGCAGCGGCACCATCAGCGCGATGATGTTGGAACGGCTGCTCGCAAGGGCGCGGGCACCGGCGTTCGGGTGGTAGCCGAGCTCCCGGATGGACCGTTCGACGCGGTCCTTGGTGGAGGCGGAGATGGACCGCTTGCCGCTGAGTACGTAGCTCACCGTGCTGGCCGAGACTCCGGCGTGGTGGGCTACCTCGGCGAGGGTGACCATTCAGCTCTCCTGGACGGGACGGGACGGGTCGTGGGGCGGCGCTGGCGAAGCGCTTCGACTCCGGGGCCACCTTGACCCTAGAGGGACACCCATGTGCTGTCCATAGATGCGTCGAAGCGCTTCGACTGACGTCCTACCGGCCGGAGTTGTCCCCGTAAACGATGCCACGGCCGTTCGTCGACACGTACACCCGCCCGTAGATCCGCGGATCACCGGTGATGGCCGCGCCGGTCCAGCCCCACTGGTGGGCGTCGTCGTTGATGCGCACCCAGCTCTCGCCGGCGTCGGTGGAGCGGAAGATGCCGCGCACCCCGTCGATCCTGGCGCTGGTGTAGAGCGTCTGGTGGTCGGAGCCCGGCGCGGCCTTGCCGAAGCCGATCGTGTCGGCCTCCTCGACGCCCTGGACGCGGGTGAAGCTCGCGCCGGAGTCCGTCGAGTGCCACAGGCCGTACGTCCCGCCCGCCTTGCCGCCCGCGAGCCAGATGTCACCCTTGGAGCCCGGTACCGCCTTGAAGCGCACCTCGCCCTCGGCCGGAAGTCCGGTGGACGCCTTCGCGGTGAAGGTCGCCCCGCCGTCCGTACTGACGTAGAACGTCCCGGACTTGAAGCCGTAGAACGTCTTCGGGTCGGCCCGGTCGGACTCGACGACCGCGCCCTGCGGGATGCCGGAGGACGCCGTCCACGACGCGCCCCGGTCACCGCTGGTGTGCACGCCCGTGCCGTCCGGGCTCCACACGAAGCGGCTGCCGTCGGCGGACGTGGCGACCGTGCCGCCGCCCGAGACTCCCGAAGGCTCCTTGCCCGCCGACCAGTTGGCGCCGTTGTCACCGGAGAAGGCGATCCGTGGCCCGCTGTCGAGGTGGCCGACGCGCACCACCGTGTCCGGGTCGGACTCGGCGTGGTCGATGCTGGTCGTGGTGGTGAAGTTGGGCTCGGTGTACATCAGGGGCGGCACCTTGGTGACGTCCGTGTGCCGGAAGCCGCCGATGTCGCCGAGCGCGCTGAGCAGCGGCGCGCCGGATGCCGGTGCGGCGAGGTCGTTGACGGCGGTCTCCTCCAGGCCCTTCACCATCGGGGTGACGGTGAACTTGCCGCCGCTGTCCCACTGTTGGAGGTTTCTGGTGCCATAGACGGTGGCCCCGGTGCCATACATCATCCGGTCGGAGTCGAAGGGGTCGATCTCCAGGGCCTCGGTCATCCAGCCCAGCTTCGGGCTCTGTTCGGGCGGCGCCGGGCTCGCGCCCCACGACAGCCAGGGCACGGACGAGATGTCCATGGTGTAGCGGTTGGTGCGCTCGGGATAGGCGGCGTAGCTCCAGGCTCCGGTCCAGCTGCCGCCGCTGTCGGTGGAACGGAAGATCTGGGTGTCGGGGTACCAGGAGCTGTAGCCGGTGACCATGACGGTGCCCGGCCGCTGCCGGTCCACGCTCAGTCCGCTGTAGCCGTAGTACGTGTCGGCGTCGGTGGCGGGGCTGATGTTCTTCCACTCTCCGGTGCGGGTCGCGTACCGCCACACCTGGCCCTTGGAGCCGTCGTAGGGGCCGCCCTTGTCGCTGTAGGCGAGGTAGAGGTAGCCGTTCTCCGCGTCGAGCACGCCCTTGTGGGCGAGGTACCCGGTGGGCTGGCCCGCGAGCCGGGACCAGGTGGCGCCCGCGTCCGTCGAGCGGTAGACGGCGTTGCTCTTGTCGGCGACGCCGACGTAGACGGTCTTGGTGCGCTTGCCCGAGGTGCTCGTCGACTCGTCGAACGTGACCCAGGCGATGCCCTGGTTGTCGGAGGCGTAGCCGGTCGAATCACCCGGATCCTGTTGGTAGTTGCCGGGGTTGGGGAACGCGGCCACCTTCGACCAGGTGGCTCCGGAGTCGGTGGAGCGCCACAGGCCGTGGCCGCTGGGCGCCCCGAGGTACAGCACGCGGTTGTCGTGCGGGTCGACGGCGAGGCGTTCGCCCATGCCGCGGCCCGGCATGTTGCCGCCGAGCTTGAAGGGCAGGTCCGCCTTCTTCCAGGTCTCGCCCCGGTCGGACGAGCGCATGACGGCGCCCTTTCCGGGGTCCCAGTCGTTGGTGTACGTGCCCACGGCGGCGTACACCTTGTCCGGTTCGACGGTGTCGGACGCGATGCTGGCGACCCCGGTGTGGCCCCAGTCGTCCCAGCCCACCGAGTCGAGCAGCGGGGTCCAGGTCCGGGACTTCTCCTGCCAGCGGTAGGCGCCGCCGATGTCGGTGCGGGCGTACGCGAGGTTCTTCTCGGACCGGTTGAAGACGATGCCGGGGACGAAGCCGCCGCCGTCGATACGGACGTTCTTCCAGGTGTACGCGGCCTTTGCCTTCTCCTTGGCGTCGTCGGCCCCGGAGGAGGGGGCGGCCACGAGCAGCAGCCCCGGGATCAGGCCGAGGGCGCCGAGCAGTTTCCCGCCGCGCGTCATACGGCCGGTCACCGCGAACCCGGCCCCGGTTCGAGGAGCTCCGCGTAGGCGCCCATGGCGAGCGCGATGTCCACCTGCGCCCAGAAGCGGTGGTAGGTGAACTGCGGCGCCGCTCCCCCGGCGAGATAGGCCTCGACCTTCGGCCAGTCGGGGTCGTCGCGGTAGAAGGAGCGGATGGAGGTGAAGTCGGACCCGGAGTTGATGGTGTCGCCGTTCGGCATGGTGCCGGTCCAGCCGTTCGGGACGTACACCGCGTCGTCGAACCGGTTGTAGTCGGCGCGGGTCTCGGGCACAGCGATGCCGAGGGGGTCCTGGTGGTGGAGCCACATGCCGTCAAGGAGCGCCTTGGCCGTGGTGGCGGCTTGGGTGTGACCGGTGGCGGCGGCGTAGTACGTGAGGGTCTTGGCGTAGGCGCCGGCCACGCCCACGTCGTTGGTGCGGTCGACGACGGACACGTGAAGTCCCGCGTTGACGCCGGGGTTTGACGGGTTCCAGGTGTCGGGCTGACCGGACCACTTCAGCGTCGAGGGGAAGCTGTAGGTGCCGTCGGCGGCGATCTTCGTCTCGGACAGGGCCCACTTCACCCACTTGTCCATGACGGTCTTCGCGGCGGGGTCGTCGGTCTCGTGGAGGTACTCGGCGACCCGCTCCATCGACCAGGCCTGGAAGCCGAACCACTGGTTGGACGGCGGGTCGTGGTAGACGGGCTTGTCGTCGTACGCCATGCCGTAGAAGGTGGGGGTGCCTGCCGGGGGTTTGGCGTACCGCCCCTGCCAGCTGTTGGTGACGCCGCCCGCGATGGCGCCCTCGGCGGACTGAAGCCAGCGGTAGAACTCGATCTGCCGGGTCAGGCTCTTCGTCCAGTCCGCCTTGCCCGATGCCGACTTGGGGGCGAGCGGGGCGTACTTGCTGAGGGCGAAGGCGGCGAGGGGGTTCTGGTAGCCGCCGTGGCTGTGGCTCGATCCGATGCGCCAGGCCCAGCCGGCGGAGGTGTCGGTGGCGCCGCCCCAGGCGTAATACCAGGACAGCAGGTAGTGCGAGCTGTTCTTGCCGCTGCCCGGTGCGCAGCCGGAGGGGTCGGTGCAGTCGCCGATGGTCTTGAAGTACTTGTCGAACAGGGCGTAGCGCAGGTAGTCGCCCATCTTGGCCGCCTTGGCGACCGTCGCCGCGACCTGGGACTCCTTGCCCTGGGCCGAGGCCCAGACGTGCGCCCAGTAGGCGGCCTGCACCGCGCGGGCGTCGGCGTCCGGGGCGTTGGTGTACTTCCACTGCTTGGCGTAGGAGGCGTCGCCGGTGAACAGGTCGAGGTAGCCGTTGCGGCCGCCGTGGGCGAACTCGTCGCGGGTGGGGTGCGGGACGGTCTCCCAGACCGACTCCTGGGGGCCACGCTGGAAGGTGTTGATGTAGACCGGGCCCGTGGCGTCGCCGCCGTAGCCGTAGACGTTGTCGACGTCCTGGAGCCAGTGCATGCCGTAGATGTCGTCGCTGCCGTAGGCGCTCTTCAGCTCGGCGGCGATCGGGTCGGCGCCTGCCTGAACCGAGGGATCGAGCCGGGCGGGGTACTGGGACGGCTGGTCGTGTTCGGGGGCGTACGTGGCTGGTTTCGCCGCATTGTAGAAACTGTTCGTCGGCTGGTCGGCGCGGGCCGGGATCATGAATTTCTCCATGGTTTCCCAGGCCGCGCTGAAACGTGTCCAGTCGCCGCTGACCTTGCCGTACATGGCCTGAAGCCAGAGGAGATAGCTGTATGCCTCGGATGTCGTCTCGTGCCCGTGGTCGGGGGCTTCGACAATGAGGGTTTCGACGGAGTGGTACGGAATACCGTCCGGCGAGAAATAGCCGTTCGCGGAATTGGTGATCTTCGCGTAGAGGTCGAGGAAGCGCTGTTCGTACTCGGTGGCCGCGGGGGCGGCGTGAGCGGTTTGAGCTGCGGGGTTGAGCGCCACGACGGCGGGGGCCAGCGCGGCTCCGGCGCCCAGAGCCAGGAGGTTGCGGCGGCTGATTTCCGGTCTTGAGTGGCCGGGGCGGTAGGCATCGGAGAATGCGGGCATACGGGGATCTCTCCTGACGGCTCGGTGGGGGGCGTGCTCCGCTTGGGGAGCGTGGGAACCAGTGGGAGCGCTCCCAAAATTCAACCGGAACGGCGCCGTGTCAAGAGTTCGCACACGAAAGGGAGTTGTCGAATTAATTCGACAGTGAGGATGCGGGGAATCTGAGAAACCTGCCAACCTTTCTGTTCTCGGCGGCGACTTCCTGCTAGCTTCCACGGTCACCAGTGGGAGCGATTCCGGCTAATGCCCAAGGAGTCGCTCATGCGCCATCCCCCGCGTCTGCTCCGTACGCTGGCCGTGCTGGCCGGCGCCGTCCTCACCGCCACCGGACTCGTGATGCCCTCCGCCCTGTCGACGGCGGGCGCCGCTCCGTCGGCAGCGGCACCTCCCCCCGTCCTCAAGGCCGACGGCAACCGGCTCGTCGACGCCGAAGGCACCGCGCACCGGCTGCTCGGCGTCAACCGCTCCGGCGGCGAGTACGCCTGCGTCCAGGGCTGGGGCTTCTTCGACGGCCCCGTCGACGACGCCTCCGTCAAGGCCATCGCGGACTGGAAGGCCAACACCGTACGCATCCCGCTCAACGAGGAGTGCTGGCTGGGCACCGGCAACATCGACCCGCGCTGGGCGGGCGGGAACTACCGCGCGGCCATCGGCGATCTCGTCCAGCGCGTCCAGGACCACGGCATGACGCCGATCGTCGAACTCCACTGGTCGCACGGCCAGTACACCGGCAACTCGTCGGCCTGCTCGGACGTGCACGCCAGCTGCCAGAAGCCGATGCCGAACGCCCGGCACACCCCGGCGTTCTGGACGTCGGTCGCGAACACCTTCAAGGACGATCCCGCCGTCGCCTTCGACCTCTTCAACGAGCCCTATCCGGACCGCGCGACCCCCACGACCGACCAGGCCTGGGCCTGCTGGCGCGACGGCGGCACCTGCCCCGGCATCGGCTACGAGGTCGCCGGCATGCAGGACCTGATCGACGCTGTCCGCGGCACAGGCGCGAAGAATCTCGTGCTCGCGTCCGGCATCGCGTACGCGAACGATCTGAGCGGCTGGCTGAAGCACGCGCCCACGGACCCGGCGGGCAATCTCGCCGCGGCCTGGCACGTCTACAACTTCAACTCCTGCGCCAACGCCAGCTGTTGGGACACCACGTTGGCGCCGGTCGCCGCGAAGGTGCCGCTCGTGGCGGGCGAGATCGGCGAGAACACCTGCTCGCACGGCTTCATCGACGCCGTCATGAAGTGGCTCGACGCGCACCAGGCCTCCTACCTCGGCTGGACCTGGAACACCTGGAACTGCTCGTCGGGCCCCGCACTGATCAGCTCCTACGACGGCACACCGACCCCGTTCGGCATCGGGCTCCGCGACCACCTGCGCGCGCTCGACACCTGACCCCCCCCACACCGGAGAGGAACCACTCCCACCATGAGCCGCACCCCCTCCAAGCACCGCAGATCCCGCACCCTCTTCCTGGCCGCGCTCGCCACCGTCCTCGCCACCTCCGGCGGCACCGCGCTCGCCGTCGGCGACAGTGGACACGGCACGATCCGCGCCGCCGCCCGCGTCGACAATCCGTACGCCGGCGCCAAGCCCTATGTGAACCCCGAGTGGTCCGCGAAGGCCAAGGCCGAAACGGGCGGCGGCGCCATCGCCGGCCAGCCCACCGGCGTCTGGCTCGACCGGATCGCCGCGATCGAGGGCGCGGGCTCCGCGATGGGCCTGCGCGACCACCTCGACGCGGCGCTCCAACAGGGCGCGGGCGTCATCCAGTTGGTCATCTACAACCTGCCGGGCCGGGACTGTTCCGCCCTCGCCTCCAACGGGGAGCTCGGCCCCACCGAGATCGACCGTTACAAGAGCGAGTACATCGACCCGATCGCGAAGATCCTCGCCGAAGCCAAGTACGCCAACCTGCGCATCGTCACGACCGTCGAGATCGACTCGCTGCCGAACCTCGTCACCAACACCGGCGGCCGCCCCACCGCGACGCCCGAGTGCGACGTGATGAAGGCCAACGGCAACTACGTGAAGGGTGTCGGCTACGCCCTGAACAAGCTCGGCGCCGTGCCGAACGTCTACAACTACGTGGACGCGGGCCACCACGGGTGGATCGGCTGGGACGACAACTTCGCCGCCTCCGCGCAGGTCATGCACCAGGCGGCGACCGCCGAGGGCAGCACCGTCGACAAGGTGCACGGCTTCATCACCAACACGGCCAACTACAGCGCCCTGAAGGAGAACAACTTCAAGATCGGCGACACCGTCAACGGCCGGTCGGTCCGCGAGTCCATGTGGGTCGACTGGAACCGCTCCGTCGACGAGCTCTCCTTCGCCCAGTCGTTCCGAAACCAGCTGGTCTCCACCGGCTTCCGGTCCGACATAGGCATGCTCATCGACACCTCACGCAACGGCTGGGGCGGCGCCGCCCGGCCCGCGGGCCCCGGTCCCACGACGGACGTCAACACCTATGTGGAAGGCGGCCGTTACGACCGGCGCATCCACATCGGCAACTGGTGCAACCAGTCGGGCGCGGCGCGGGCCTCGGCGAACGGCCGAGGACCGCCCCGGAGGCCGGCATCGACGCCTACGTGTGGATGAAGCCGCCGGGCGAGTCCGACGGGTCGAGCAAGGAGATCCCGAACGACGAGGGCAAGGGCTTCGACCGCATGTGTGACCCGACCTACCAGGGCAATCCCCGCAACGGCTTCAACCTCTCCGGGGCACTCCCCGACGCGCCGATCTCCGGGAAGTGGTTCTCGGCGCAGTTCCAGCAGCTCATGAAGAACGCGCACCCCGCGCTGTAAACCCGCCGCCGCCCCTCGGGCGGCGACCTCCCCGGGGGTGGACGGCGACCGGCCGCCGTCCACCCCCTCCCGTCCACTCTCTGCTGATGTCCGTGCGTGTGACGGGAGTTGAGCACGGGACGGGCCGACGATGCCTGTGTGAACCGTTGACGCGGAAGTACTTCGATTCTACGGTCCCGTCCGAAGACACGATCGCCGTTCGAGATATCGGACGACCTTGGCGGCGGTCCCCCACCACCCAAGGAGACCGGAGTGAGCCGCACCCCCACCGCCTTCCGGCGAAGAGCCCTCATCGCGCTGCCCGCCGCCGCCCTGCTCGCCCTCATCCCGAGCAGCGCCACCGCCTACCCCAACCCCGGCCAGGTCACCGGCGACATCGTCGTCCACGACCCGACCATGGCCCGCACCTCATCGGGCAAGTACCTGCTCTACTCGACCGGCGACGGCCTGCAACTGCGCACGTCCACCGACCGGATCGCCTTCGGCCGCAGCGGCTCCGCCTTTCCCACCCGGCCGAGCTGGTGGAACAACTACAACTCCACCGGAGACGTCTGGGCGCCCGACATCTCGTACCACGGCGGCAAGTACCTGATGTACTACTCCGTCTCGTCGTTCGGCTCGAACAAGTCGGCCATCGGCCTGGCCACCTCCACCACGGGCGAGCCCGGCTCCTGGAAGGATCAGGGCGCCGTCTACACCTCGACCACGTCCAGCGACTACAACGCCATCGACCCGAACCTCTTCGTGGACGACGACGGCAAGTGGTGGCTGTCCTTCGGCTCCTGGTGGACCGGCATCAAGATGATCCGCGTCGACCCCTCGACAGGCAAGCAGTACGCGGGCGACACGGCCCGCCGCTCGCTGGCCTCGCGCCCCACAGGCACCAAGGCCGTCGAAGCGCCCTACATCGTCAAACGGGGCGGCTACTACTACCTCTTCGCCTCGTACGACACGTGCTGTGCGGGCACAAGCTCCACGTACAAGATCAAGGTGGGCCGCTCCTCCAGCGTCACAGGGCCGTACGTCGACAAGAACGGCGTCGGCATGATGAACAACGGCGGCACCCCGGTCCAGGAGAGCCACGGCCGCTACATCGGCCCCGGCGGTCAGTCGGTCATGAAGGACACCGACGGCGACCTGCTCGTCTACCACTACTACGACGCCCAGGACAACGGCACACCGAAGCTCGGCGTCAACCTCCTGAACTGGAGCTCCGGATGGCCCGTCGCCTACTGACCCTGCTCGCGGCCCTCCTCCTCTGCGTCGGCGTGGCACAGTCCGCCCCCGCCGCCGAGGGCCGCCCGTACACCAACCCGGTCAAGGCCCAGAAGGGCGCCGACCCCTGGATCTCCTACCACCAGGGCAACTACTACCTGGTGACGACGAGTTGGACCCACGTCATCACCATGCGCAAGTCGCCCACTCTGGCCGGGCTCGCCACCGCACCCAGCGTGCAGGTGTGGGACGGCAAGGCGGACAACGCCTCGCGCTGCTGCAACATCTGGGCGCCGGAGCTGCACTTCTCCGGCGGCCGCTGGTACCTCTACTACACGGCGGGCGAGGACAGCACCGAGTTCGGCTCACAACGTCTGCACGTCCTGGAGAGCAGCGGGTCCGACCCGCAGGGCCCCTACCGCTACAAGAACCGGCTTCAGCACTCCTCGCAGAGCGGCTGGCTCATCGACGGCAGCGTCATGACGGTCGGCGGCAAGCTGTATCTCCTGGCCAGCGCCTGGCAGGGCAGCAACCAGAACGTGCTGATCGCCCCCATGTCCGACCCGTACACGGTCAGCGGCGCCTTCACCACCATCTCCTCGCCCACCCACGCCTGGGAGAAGGCGGGCTCGAACGTCAACGAGGGCCCCGAGGTGCTCCAGCGCGGCGGCAGGACCTTCGTCATCGTCTCGGCGAGCGGCTGCATGACCCCCGACTACAAGCTGGGGCAGCTCGAACTCACCGGCTCGAACCCGCTGGCCACGTCGTCCTGGACCAAGAAGTCCACGCCGGTCTTCCAGCGCGACGACGCGGCGGGCGTGTACGGCCCAGGCCACAACGGCTTCTTCAAGTCGCCGGACGGGACCGAGGACTGGATCGTCTACCACGCCAACGACTCCGCGTCCGACGGCTGCGACAACGGCCGTACGACACGGGCGCAGAAGTTCACCTGGAACGCCGACGGCACCCCGGCCTTCGGGAAGCCGGTCGCGCTCGGCACCACCCGGGCGGGCCCTTCGGGCGAGACCGCGGCCACCCCTGCGGCGTACACCCTCACCAACCGCGGCAGTGGCAAGTGCCTTGAAGTGGCGGGGAGTTCGACCGCCGACGGCGCCAACGTGCGGCAGTGGAGCTGTAACGGCGGCAGCAACCAGAAGTGGCGGATCGAGGACCGTGCCGACGACACCAGCCGCCTGGTGAACGTCGCGAGCGGCAAGGTGCTCGACACGGCCGACTGCTCCGCCGCCGACGGAGCGGATCTGCGCCAGTGGCCGTGGCTGGACAACACCTGCCAGAAGTTCCGCCTCGTCACCACCGACGCGGGCTGGGTCCGCCTGACCAATCAGGCCACCGGCAAGGTCGCCGACGTCGCCGACTGCTCGGCGGCGGACGGAGCCGACGTACGCCAGTGGTCCTGGCTCAACAACCACTGCCAGCAGTGGCAGCTGAAGCCGGCCTGATCCCCGCCCCGGACCTGCACACCCCTCTTCCCTGTCAGGAGTGCCCGATGGGCCGCAACTCAGACAGCACAGACAACGCAGACAGCACAGACAGCGCGGTTTCCGCGCTGATCACCCTCACGAGCCGAAGACGCTTCCTGGTCGGCACCGCCGCCGCACTGGGCGCGGGCGGCGCCGTCCTGTCGGCGTCCGGCACCGCCGCCGCCACCGGACGCGACGGCCCGGATGCACGGGCTGTCACCACCTTGTACATCGCCAGTGACTCCACCGCGCAGACCTACAACGCGAATTTCCACCCCGAGGCGGGCTGGGGCCAGCTGCTTCCCCGATCCTTCACCGAGAACGTCACGGTCGCCAACCGTGCCATCGGCGGGCGCAGTTCACGCTCGTTCATCGAGCAGGGACGCCTCGCCGCCATCCACCAGGAGATCCGCCCGGACGACTATCTGTTCGTGCAGTTCGGCCACAACGACGCCACGGTGAACAACCCGGAGCGCTACACCTCGCCGGAGGACTACAAGGAGTACCTGCGCGAGGACTACATCAGGGCCACCCGCGCCCGCGGAGCGGTGCCGGTGGTCGTCACGCCTGTCTCACGCCGTGACTTCAACGCGAGCAC
The DNA here is from genome assembly GCF_053610745.1 of Streptomyces sp. NPDC054866. NCBI lineage: Bacteria > Bacillati > Actinomycetota > Actinomycetes > Kitasatosporales > Streptomycetaceae > Streptomyces > Streptomyces sp. NPDC054866. Next base: position 451,984 of record NZ_JBSGZA010000004.1, on the reverse strand, counting down.
CGGCGAGTTCAAGGTGTCCTTCCCCGCGTACGTGGCCGCCGCGCGGGCCGTGGCCGATGAGGAGGACGCCCCGCTGGTCGATCTCTCCGAGCTCAGCCGCCGGTATCTGACAGAGCTCGGCGTGGAGGCGTCCAAGGGGGTGTTCCTGTGGCTGGCTCCGGGCCAGTACCCCAACTTCCCGAACGGCGTGCAGGACAACACCCACTTCCAGGAGCGCGGAGCCCTCGAGATGTCGCGCCTGGTCGCAGGGGCGGTGGCCGGTCTCGGTCTTCCGCTCTCGGACGAGGTGGTGCCTGCGGGGCGGCGGCCGGTGGCCGCCCCGTAACAGAAGCGGGCGCGGCGGCAACGTCCGCCGCGCCCGCGGCGACAGGCAAGGGGGCGGGACCGGCCCACCCCCCGAATGACCGGAGGACAACTCATGCACGGAGCGCGCGGGACGAGCGCGAGGGCCAGGCGGATCGGCGTGGCCGCGGTGGCAGGGGCCGCGATCGTCGGGGCGGTCGCCTGGAGCGGGAACGCCGCCGAGACGTCCGGGGCCGACGGCAGCGGCGTCACGACGCCGAAGCCCGCGGCGGCGGCCGTGGGCCAGGCGGTCGGCTTCGGCGCCGGCACCACGGGCGGCGGCGACGCGACCGCCACCACGGTGAAGTCGCTCGCGGCGTTCAAGGCCGCCGTCGGCGGCAGCAGCGCCAAGGTGGTGAAGGTCGACGGTCTGATCTCTCTGTCCGGTCAGGTCGACATCGGGTCCAACACCACGGTGCTCGGCGTCGGTTCGGCCTCCGGGTTCACCGGCGGCGGTCTTCGCATCAAGGAGGCCAACAACGTCGTCGTGCAGAACCTCAACATCAGCAAGCCCGTCGCGCCCGCCGACGGGATCACGGTCCAGGAGTCCACGAAGGTGTGGATCGACCACAACTCCTTCTCCGCGGACCGCGAGCACGACAAGGACCACTACGACGGCCTGCTCGACATCACGCATGCCTCCGACGACGTCACCGTCTCCTGGAACACCTTCAAGGACCACTTCAAGGGCTCCCTCGTCGGGCACAGCGACAACAACGGCGACGAGGACACCGGTCACCTGAAGGTGACCTACCACCACAACCACTTCAGCAACATCTACTCGCGCATCCCGAGCCTGCGCTTCGGCACCGGGCACTTCTACGACAATTACGTCCAGGGCGCGGACACCGGGGCGCACTCCCGGATGAGTGCGCGGATGCTGGTCGAGAACAACGTCTTCCGCGACACGAAGGTGGCCATCACGACCAGCCGCAGCAGCGACGAGGACGGCTACGCGGTCGCGCGGGGCAACGATCTCGGGGGCGCCGCCACCGAGATCTCCCAGGCGGGCGACTTCACCAAGCCGCCGTACACCTACACGGCCGAGCCCGCCTCGTCCGTCGTCGGCACGGTGACGAACGGGGCGGGCGCCGGCAAGCTCTGACCCGTCAGGGCCCGGGGCTCAGCCCAGCCGGATCACGTTCCATGACAGCGGCTCCAGGACGGCGTGCAGCGTGCCGTCCTGGACTGCTGTTCCGGTGACGCCGTGGGGGGTGACGCGCTCCGGCTCCGCGAGGGTGTTGCGGGCGCCCGGGTCCGCGTCGGCGAGGGCGCTGTGCTCGATGACGGTAGTCAACTCAAGGCCGTGGAGCGCGACTTCGAGGGGCAGTGGTTCGCTCTGGCTCCGGTTGACCGCGAAGACCGTGACAGTGCCGTCATCGGCGCGTACGGCCGTCGCGTGCAGCAGGGGCACATCGCCGAACTTCGGCGTCGCGTGCTCGGGCGAGTCCACGCGTACGTCGAGGACCTGGCCGCGGCCGTGCCGCGAGGCCTGCGCGAAGGGGAAGAAGGTGGTCTGCCGCCAGGCCGGGCCGCCCGGCTCGGTAAGGATCGGCGCGATGACGTTGACCAGCTGGGCCAGGCACGCGACGGCCACCCGGTCGGCGTGCCGCAGGAGGGCGATCAGGAGCGAGCCGACGACGACCGCGTCGGTGACGGTGTAGTTGTCCTCCAGGAGGCGCGGCGCCTCGGGCCAGTCGCGCAGGCTCGCCTCGACCTCGGGGTGCGGCCGGGACTGGTACCAGACGTTCCACTCGTCGAAGGACAGGTTGATCTTCTTCTTGGACTTCAGGCGGGCGCCCACGTGGTCGCAGGTGGCGACGACGTTCTCGATGAAGGACTCCATGTCGACGGCGGAGGCGAGGAACGAGTCACGGTCGCCGTCGGTCTCTTCGTAGTAGGCGTGCAGGGAGATGTGGTCGACGAGGTCGTAGGTCTCGGCCAGGACCGTGGCCTCCCACGCGGCGAAGGTCTCCATGGACTGTCCGGAGCTGCCGCAGGCGACCAGCTCGACGTCCGGGTCGGCCTGGCGCATCGCGCGTGCGGTCTCGGCGGCCAGGCGCCCGTACTCCTCGGCGGTCTTGTGGCCGGTCTGCCACGGACCGTCCATCTCGTTGCCGAGGCACCACATGCGGATGCTGAAGGGGCCCTTGTCGCCGTGCGCGGCACGCAGGTCCGACCACGCGGTGCCGGCGGGGTGGTTGGCGTACTCCTGGAGTTCCAGGGCCTCTTCGACGCCGCGCGTGCCGAGGTTCACGGCCATCATCGGTTCGGCCTGCGGGCCGATCTTGCGCAGGAAGGCGATGTACTCGGAGAGCCCGAAGCGGTTGGTCTCCGTGGAGTGCCAGGCGAGGTCGAGGCGGCGCGGCCGCTCGTCGGCGGGGCCGACGGAGTCCTCCCACTTGTACCCCGAGACGAAGTTGCCGCCGGGGTAGCGGATGGCGGTGACGCCGAGTTCGCGGATCAGGCCGAGCACGTCGGTGCGCAGGCCCGCCTCGTCGGCCGAGGGGTGGCCCGGTTCGTAGATGCCGGTGTAGACGCAGCGGCCGAGGTGCTCGACGAAGGAGCCGAACAGCCGTGGGTCGACGGCGCCCACGGCGAAGGCGGGGTCGAGGGTGAAGCGGGCGGTACGGGTCATGGTCCCCTCAACTTGGTTCGATATACCGGACGTTGAACGAATTCCCGGACAGACCGTAAGACGGGCGCAGCCGGGGGTCAATGGGTCGTCACGAGCGTTCGTCCGGCAGTCGACACGGCCGCTCGCCCGGCAGTCGCATCAGGCGCCGGATGTTGTGGTGGTAGATCTGCTCGCGTGCGGTGTCCGTGAGGTCCAGCTCGTCGATGACGCGGATCGTCTCGCGGATGTAGAGCGGCCCGCCCTCGGGGTCGAAGGGGCAGTCGGTGCCGAACAGGACATGGTCCGCGCCGAAGAAGTCCAGGCCGCACCGGGTGCCGATGGCGGAGCCCGAGAGCGCGGTGTCGGCGTAGAACCGGCGGAAGTACTCCAGCGGCCGTTTCGGCAACCGTTCGCGGCGCAACCGTTCGAAGTCCTCGCCGGCCGTGCGACTGCCGAGCTGATCGCTCCAGCCCAGGCCGATCCTGCCTTCGAGGAAGGGGATCATCGCCCCCAGATGATGGGTGATGATCTTGATGTCCGGGTGCCTTTCGAGCAACCCGGAGAAGACGAGCCGGGCCATGGCGACACTGGTCTCGTAGGGCCAGCCCAGCGCCCACCAGATCTCGTACGCGGAGGTGTCCTCGGCGGCGTAGTCCGCGAAGGCGGCGCCGCGGGTCGGGTGCATCCAGATCGGCAGGTCCCGCGCCGCCATCTCGGCGAACACGTCCCGGAAGGCCGGATCGTCCAGTGGCCTGCCGTTGACGTTGGTGAACACCTGCACGCCGCGCGCGCCCAATGCGTCGACGGCGAAGGCGAGTTCGGCGAGCGCGGCGTCGGGGGCGTTCATCGGCAGGGCGGCGACGAACGCCGGGAACCGGTCGGGGTGACGCACGCACAGCTCGTGCATCGAGGTGTTGGCGAGCCGCGCGAGCGCCGGGGACGCGGACGGCCCCGCGAGCAGCTCGATCGGCGGCGACGACAGCGTGAGCACCTGCTGGTAGCCGTCGCCGAACTCGTCCATCATCCGCAACCGCGCGTCGAGATCGTGCAGCGCGGACAGTTCGAGCCACCGCTTGAGAGCACCCGTGTCGACGGCGAGCTCGCGCATGCGCGCGAAATACGGCGCGGGCAGGATGTGGCTGTACGCGTCCACTTTGCTGACGTTCATCGGTGTCCCCTCGACGTGTTCGGAACCCAGCGGGTGACCCTGCGGTCGACGGCCTGGACCAGCGCGGTGGCCCCGAGCGCGACGACGAGCACGACCACGAGCACGGCGAGAACACCCGCGCTGTCGAAGCGCCCGCCCGCTTCGGTGACGACGTGCCCCAGCCCGACGACGGCGATGAACATCTCGCCGTTGATCATCCCGGTGACGGCGCGGCCGATGCCGAGACGGACACCGGCCATGATCATGGGTGCGGCGGCAGGCAGTACGACACGCAGCAGCACCTGCGCTTCGCCGGCGCCGTAGGAGCGTGCCATCTCCACCAGGTGCGCGGGGGCGGCCCGCACGGCCGACGCCGTGTTGACGATGACGACGAACATCGCGTACGTGACCACCACCGCGACGATCGAGGCGCGGCCCGCGCCGAGCAGGGCGAAGAAGACCGGCGCGAAGACCAGCGACGGGGCCGTCAGGAGCGCGTACACATACACGCCGAGCGCGGCGTCGACCTTCCGCCAATGGCCCATGGCCATGCCGATGCCGAGGCCCGCCACGAGGGAAATGGCGAACCCCAGGGCCAGATTGACCAGGCTGTCGCGCAGACTGGCGTAGATCAGTCCATCGGCGGCCAGTTCGCGCAGCCGGGCCAGGACCGTGCTCAGCGGCGGGAAGAACGACGCATCCGCCATGCGCCCGGTCAGCTCCCAGGCCAGGGCGCCGACAGCGAGGCTGACCGGCGCGGCCGGCGCGTTCACCGGGCCACCTTCGAGGGGCGGTGCTCCGCGTGCATCGCGCGGAGCCGGTCCCACAGGTACGCCGTGATCTCGGCGTACCGGCCCGAGCGCTCCAGGGAGCCGATGTCGGCCGAGCGCGGCCGGGGCAGGTCCACCGGCACGATGTCCGCTATCCGTCCGGGCCTTGCGCTCATCAGGACGACGCGGTCTCCGAGCAGCACGGCCTCCGCCATGCTGTGGGTGATGAACACGACGGTCAGCCGGTGTTCCTCCCAGATCGACAGGAGCTCCTCCTGCAGCAGACGCCGGGTCTGCTCGTCCACCGCTCCGAACGGCTCGTCCATGAGCAGCACCCGGGGTTCCACGGCCAACGCCCGGGCGATGCCGACGCGTTGCTGCATGCCGCCCGACAACTCACCGGGCAGCTTGGTCTCGAACCCCGCGAGGCCCACCGTCCCGATCAGCGAGCGGGCGCGTTCCTCGCGTTCGGCCCGGCCGACACCCCTCATCCGCAGCCCGAAGGCGACGTTGTCGAGGACGGTCGCCCAGGGAAGGAGCGCGAAGTTCTGGAAGACCACGCTGCGGTCGGGCCCGGGTCCGCGTACCGGAGCGCCGTCGATGAGGATGTCTCCGGCGTCCCAAGGGGTCAGCCCTGCGACGGCCTTCAGGAGGGTGGTCTTCCCGCAGCCGCTGGGCCCGAGCACGGTCAGGAACTCGTTCGCGCCCACCTCCAGGTCCACGTCCCGCAACGCTTGGACGGTGGTCCCGTCCTGTCCGACGAAGCTCTTGCCCAGTCCATGGATCGTGATCATCGAGCGCCTCCAGCCGTCTGTGTCCCTGCCCATCGGGTCAGCTTGCGTTCGCCCCACCGCGCGACGGAGATCAGGAGCAGCGCCTCCGCCAGGATGATCACGACGGTGCCGTAGAGCTGTGGCGCCTTGAGCAGGCCGCGGTATTTGAGGATCAGTCCGCCCAACCCGTCGGAGACCATGAGCAGTTCGACGATGACCATGCCGGTGACCGCCCGCCCGACACCGAGCCGAACGCCCGTCATGATCGCGGGGAGAGCACCGGGCAGCAGGATCTGGGTCCAGATCTGCCGCTCGCGGGCCCCGAAAGAGCGGGCCATCTCGATCAGCGAGGGGTCCACCTGCCGCACTCCGGTCCGGCAGTTCACCACCACCATCACGACCGAGAAAACCGTGACGAGGAGGACCCGAGAGGTCAGGCCCACGCCCACCGACATCACGAGGAGCGGGATGACCGCGGCCATCGGCGTGACGAGGAGGATGTTGAGGTACACGTCCGTGTACCGCTCAAGAAGCCGGAACCTGCCGATGAGTATGCCCGCGGGTACGCCGACGACAAGGGCGAGGCAGAAGCCGAGCACGAGCGCCTGGTTGCTGACGTACAGGGCACGCCACAGCTCGGCGTCGGCGAGGAGCCCGGCCGTGGCCCGGACCGTCTCGGCGAAGCCCGGCAGGAGCAGGCCGCCCCGTTCGCGGGCGTAGAGCTCCCATCCCGCGGCGAAGAGCGCGAACGTGACGAGCCGGTAGGGCCAGTTGGCGTCCAGGATCCGGCGGTGTGCCGCTGCGGCCGTCACGACGCGTCCCTGATGGACTCCCTGATTAACCGTCATGACGCCTCCTCGATGAAGCTGAGGTCGGCCGCGTCCTTCGTGGTCATCCCCCGCTCGATCACGCCGGCGCGGGCGAAGAAGTCGATGGTGCCCTGGACGTTGTTCCGCGTCAGGGCCGCCGCGTCGAACAGCTTCGCGTCGCGGTAGCGCCGTGCGGTCGTGGCCACGTCCTCCTGGTCCTCGTCCGGCAGGTACCGCTCGACCAGCCCCACCAGATGCCGCGGATCGGCATTGATCTTGCTGTGCTCCCGCACCAGGGCGGTGACGAACTCCTGGGCCACCTCCCGGTGTTGGGTGAGGAAGGCGCCGTTCGCGTACACCGTCTGCGGATGCAGGTCCGGCAGGCGCTCGGCAAAGTCGACGACCTTGGTGAGCCCGGTGGCGCCCGACGACTCCAGGGCGACCGCGTCGGACACCTCGAGCGGCGTCGCGTCGATCTCCCCCGAGGCGAGGGCCTGGGCGCGCACGTCCGAGCCGCCGATCGTCAGGTAGTCGGGGCGCTTGCCGGCGCCGCACTCGGCGTCCACCCAGTCCTTGGCGATCGCGGTCGCCACCGCGCCCTCGCTGAAGATCCCGAACGGGCGGCCGTTCAGGTCGTCGCAGGACGAGACGGAGGACCTGCCGTACAGCGCCCACTGGTTGCCGACGACATCGGCGATGATCTTGATGGGGGCGTTCTGTTCGATGGCGCTCAACGCCGGACCCGTCGCCTCTGCCGAGATGGCGTAGTCACCCTTGGCCAGTCCTTCGACGGCCAGTTCCGGTTCCGCGAGTTCCACGACATCGACCTCGTGGCCCTGGTCACGGAGGGCGTCGACGGCCGCAAGGAGCGGCACGGTCGTGAGGTCGGGTTCGATGAGCGCGACAGTGAAAGAGAGCTTTCCGTCGGCGCGGATCTGGGTGCCGGGTCCGCCACAGGCGGTCGCGGTGACGACGGACAGGAGCGCGAAAGCGGCGAGCCGCTTCGCGCGGGTACGGACTTGCATGATCTCCCCCTTCGGTTCCTCCACTTGCTTCGGTCTGCTTCGGTCGACTTCTCGTTCTCGTACGTTCTCGTACGTCCTTGCACGTTCCCCAAGGTCATCGCTTAGGAAAACGTATTCCTCACCGGGATGGTAGCGACCCGGTCCCGACAAACGTCAAGGGGTCAACTCAGGTCAGAGCGCCGGGACTTGTCCGCGCCCATTGCAAACCGGCCACGCCCTGTGGCATGTTGAGGAAAACGTTTCCCTCTGGGGGTGGGCCGTGAGTTCGCTGGTGGATGTCGCCCGGGCGGCGGGCGTGGCCGTGGCCACCGCGTCGCGGGTCCTGAGCGGGTCCGACCATCCCGTGTCGGCCAGCACACGCGCCAAGGTCATCGCGGCCGCCGAGCAGCTGGAGTACTCGCCGAGCGCCCTGGCGCGGGCGATGGTCTCGCCCAACAGCCGTCTCGTGGGCGTCCTGGTGAGCGACATCGTCAACCCGTACTTCTCCGTGATCGCCCGCGGTGTGGACGACGTGGCGACCCGGGCCGGCTACGTGACCATGCTGTCCAACGTCGACCGCAGCACCGCCACCGAGATCGACCGGCTACAGGCGATGCGGGACTACCGCGCCGCGGGAGTGATCTTCGCGGGCAGCGGCCAGGTCGACGACCCGCGGAACCCGGGCCTGGTCAAGGCCGTCCGGCAGGCACAGGAGCAGGGCATCAGGGCCGTCTCACTCGCCGACCGCGACCTCGGCTGCCCGACCATCACCGTCGACAACCACGCCGCCGCCCGGGACGTCACGGACCACCTCGTCGCGCTCGGCCACCGCCGGATCGCGTTCATCGAGGGCCCGCCCGGCATGACCGTCACCCGACAGCGCATGGAGGGCTTCCTCGCCGGCATGCGCGACGCGGGACTCGGCGGGAGCGCGCACTGTGTGCCGGGCGGCTTCGACCACGAAGCCGGTCACACCGCGGCCCTGCGGCTCATCGCGCGTCGGCCGCTGCCCGACGCGGTCCTCGCGGCCAACGACGAAGTCGCGATCGGCGCGCTCGGCGCCCTGCGTCAGGCGGGCATCGACGTACCGGGCGAGATCTCCGTCGCCGGCATCAACGACCTCAGCGTCGCCCGGCACGTCGGCCTGACCACGGTGAGCCTCCCGCTGTACGAGATGGGCTCCATGGCCGCCCGGCGCATCATCGAGTCCGCGCCGGGCCCGGGCGCCGACGGCGGGACGACCACCACGCTCAGCCATCGGCTCGTACCCCGGGAGACCACCGCCCGGCGCCCACCGGAAAGGTGAGGGCCGGACAGTGAGGGTCGGACGGTGCGGGTCTACTGCCCGGCCAGGCCCGTATGCGCCACGCCACTGACGATCTGGCGCTGGAAGAAGACGAAGACCACGATTAGGGGCAGCCCCGCCATGAGGCCGCCCGCCATCAGCTGCGCCCACTGGATCCCGTAGGAGTTCATGACGGTCGCGATGCCGTTCGGCATCGTCATCAGGTCGGGGTTGTTGGTCACCATGTACGGCCACAGGAAGTTGTTCCAGGACGCGATGAACGTAAAGATCCCGACGGCCGAGAGCGAGGGCCTGGACAGCGGAAGGACGATGGTGAAGAAGACCCGCCAGCGTCCGGCCCCGTCGATGTACGCGGCCTCCTCCAGCTCGTGCGGGATCGACTGGAAGAACTTGTAGAGGATGTAGACCATCGCGGCGGGCGCGCACTGCGGCAGGATCATGCCCCAGTAGGTGTCGACCATCCCCATCGACTGGACGGTCGTGAAGAGCGGGACGCCGAGCACGGCCGGCGACACCATCAGGCCCGCCATCACCAGGCCGAGCAGCACGTTCTTGCCCCGGAACTCGGTGCGCGCGAAGCCGTACCCGGCGAGCGCGCTGACGAACACCACGATGAAGGTGACGCATACCGAGACGACGACCGAGTTCACGAACCAGTTGGTGATGTTGCCGCTCTCGAAGAGCGCCTTCCACGCCTGGCCCGTCCACTCCTGAGGCACCCAGTGGGTGGGCACCTCGACGGCCTCGGCCTCCGACTTCAGGGACGTGAACAGGGCCCACAGCAGGGGCGTCATCCACAGCGCGGAGACCAGGACGCCGAGCGCGGTGAGCACGATCTGGCTCGGGGTCCACTTCTTCTTGCGGCTCTTGGGGGCGTTCTTGTTCTTCCGTACGACGATGGCCGTGCTCATCGCACGCCCTCCTCACGCTTGCGCAGGAGCCACATCCGGCCGAGGGCGACGGCCGCGATGAGCACGAAGAAGATGATGGAGATCGCCGAGGCGTAGCCCACGCGGTAGGCGGTGAAGCCCTCTTCGAGGGTGTACTGGACGAAAGTGCGGGTGCTTTCCTCGGGCCCGGGGCCGAAGTCCTGCATCACCACGGCCTGGTCGAAGACCTGGAGCGAGGCGAGTATCTGCAGCGTGATCACGAGGCCGATGATGTTGCGCAGCATCGGCAGGGTGATGTGCACCATGCGGTGCCAGGCGCCCGCGCCGTCGAGCTCGGCGGCCTCGTACAGATGCCGTGGGATGTTCTGCAGCGCCGCGAGGAAGAGCAGGAAGCTGAAGCCGACCGTCCACCACAGGGTGGTGATCACGACGGCGAGCAGGGCGGTGGACTTCTGGGTGAGCCAGGGTGTGTCGAGCCCGAAGACGTGGTTGATCATTCCGGTGGCCGGGTTGAACAGCCACTGCCAGAGGTTCCCCGCGACCGTCGACGGCAGCAGGAAGGGGGCGAAGAAACAGAGCCGCCACAGCCATTTGGCGCGCTCGATGTGGTGGGCGAGCATCGCGAGGAGGAACGCGAGGACGACGATGCAGGGCACCACGAGCAGGGTGAAGTACGCGCTGTGGCCGAGCGAGTCCCACAGGAGCGGGCTGTCGAGGGCCTCGCGGTAGTTGTCGAGACCCACGAAGCGTTCACCCGTGCCGGAGATGTTGGCGTCGGTGAAACTCAGCCACAGGCCACGGCCGATCGGGAGCAGCACGAACAACGCGAACAGGACGAGGAACGGGGCGACGAACCAGCCGCCGTGCTGGACGCGACGGGTCAGCCGGGCCCGCAGCGAATCGACCTCCGTCGCAGAAACGGACCGTACGGTGGGCGGCGCGACCGCGGTGTCGACGGCGCTCATGCGGCGGACCCTCCCTCGGTGGCGGAACGGCCTTCCATCGGGTTCTTCATCGCGACCAGCTTTTCGAGTACGTCCTTCATGCGCCGCGCGGTGGCATCGGGCTTGGCGGAGCCGACGTTCGAGGAGGCGATGACGGGGCCGATGCGCTGGGCGAGGAGCCCGGTGGATCCCGCGAACCAGGCGGGCGGCTCGACCGCCATGTGATCCATGGCCGAGACGTACTCGGACTGCGGCTTGAGCGACACGTACTTCTTGTCGTCAAGGGTCGGCAGGTAGGCGGGGATGTGGCCGCCCCGCGCCCAGGCCGTGGCGTTCTTGACGACGTACGCGGCGAGTTGGTGCGCGCCCTCGTTGGTGACGCCGCCGCGCAGCGACTGGTGCGGCAGGACGAAGCAGTGCGACTCGGTGTGGGTCGCGGGCTTGCCGAAGACGGGTGGCAGCGGGGTCGCGCCGTACTTCAGCTTCGCGCCGCTGAAGACGGGCACCGACCAGTTGCCCTCCCAGGCGAAGGCGGAGCCGTTGACGAAGGACTCGCCGTCGGCGACGCCGATCGCGGTGGAGTAGCCGTCGGTCAGGTGCCGGCGCAGGAACTCAAGGACCTGGGTGGCCTTGTCGGTGTCGAGGGTGACGCCCTGGCCGTCGGCGCTGAGGCAGGTGCCGCCGAGCTGGGTGTAGAAGGAGAGGAAGAACCACCAGGAGAAGTTCGGTTCGTCGGCCTTGATGCCGATGGTGTGGACGTCGCCCTTGACGGCTTTCTTGGCGGCCTTGAGCGCCTTGAACCAGTCCTCGGGCGAGGTGACTTCGGCCAGATCACCGCCCGCGTCGAGCAGTCCCGCCCTCTCGCACACGTCCCTGCGGTAGAAGCAGAGCTGGGCGTGGATGTCGAGGGGAAGCCCGTAGAGCTTGCCGTCGACCACGGCGCGTTTCCACAGCAACGGGTCGAAGTCCGCTTCGCGCACACCGTACTTGGCGAGCAGCCGCACGTCCCACGGGTCCAGGAGCTGTCCGGGAGCGAAGCCCGGTATCCGGCCCAGGTGCATCACCGCGAGGTCGGGGGCGCGATTTCCCGACGCGGCCATCGCGAGCTTGGTGTAGTACGGATTGCCCCACTGGAGGGTCGAGTCCTTGACGTCGACGCGGGGGTTCGCGGCGCGGAAGGCGTCAAGCATCGCGATCATGTTGGCGCCGTCGCCGCCGGAGAACAGATTCCAGTAGCGGACCCGTACGTCCGCGTCCGACGCGATCGCGGATGCGCTGCGGTTCGCGGCGGCGAGTCCGAAGCTGCCCGCGACGGCGAGCGCTCCGATGCCGCCGAGCACACCTCGTCGGCTCGGGAGGGGTGGTGACATTGCGGCTCACTTCTGTTCGATATTTCGAATGCTGCTCGCAACTTCGAACGGGACCGTAAGGTCGAACGCCTTGCACGTCAACGGTTCGGACAGAGCCGGTGGCGAAGTCCCGGGAATCTCTTGGAAGTTGTTCGACATCACGAACCCCAGGGCCCACCTCGGCCACTTCCTGCGCAATGCGTTGACGCGCCGCCCCCCACTGCCTAAGTTGCCGTTCGACCCACTGATCAGCGTTCGAAATACCGCACACATGCCGCACACGCTCAAGACTGGGGTACGCATGGCACGCAGACGATGGAGACTCGGGATCACCCTGGGGGCCCTGCTCGCCGGAACGCTCGCCGTGGGGCCCACCGCCGCGGCCGAGCCCACCGACTACACCATCGACGTCGACACGGCCCGCACCGGCGCGAAGATCGACGACTCGATGTACGGCGTCTTCTACGAGGACATCAACCGCGCGGCGGACGGCGGCCTCTACGCCGAGCTCGTCCAGAACCGCTCCTTCGAGTACTCCACCGCCGACAACGCCTCCTACACGCCGCTGACTTCCTGGGACTCGTCCGGCGTCGCCAAGGTGGTGAACGACGACGGCCGCCTCAACACCCGTAACCGCAACTACCTCTCCCTGGACGGCGGTGCGTCCGTCACCAACTCCGGCTACAACACCGGCATCGCGGTAGCCAAAGGCAAGCGCTACGACTTCTCGGTCTGGGCCCGGACCGGCGGCACGCAGAAGGCCCCTCTGACCATCACCCTGCGCGACTCCTCCGGCGAACTCGCCCCGGCCCGCCGTGTCACCGCGCGCGGCGGCTGGGCGAAGTACAAGGCCTCCTTCACGGCGGGCCGCACCTCCGCCACCGGCCGGCTCGCGGTCGCCTCGGGCGCCCCCGTCGCGCTCGACGAGATATCGCTCTTCCCGCGCGACACCTACAAGGGCCGCGCGAACGGCCTGCGCAAGGACCTCGCCCAGAAGATCGCCGACCTCGACCCCGGCTTCCTGCGCTTCCCCGGCGGCTGCCTGGTCAACACCGGCTCCCACGAGGCGTACGACGAGAAGTCCGGCTGGCAGCGCAAGCGCTCCTACCAGTGGAAGGACACCATCGGCCCGGTCGAGCAGCGCGCCACGAACGCCAACTTCTGGGGCTACAACCAGAGTTACGGCCTCGGCTACTATGAGTACTTCCAGTTCGCCGAGGACACCGGCGCCATGCCGCTGCCCGTCGTGCCCGCCCTGGTGACGGGCTGTGGCCAGAACAAGGCCACCGACGATCCGGCCCTCCTCAAGCGGCACATCCAGGACACCCTGGACCTCATCGAGTTCGCCAACGGCCCGGCGACGAGCGAGTGGGGCAAGAAGCGGGCGGCGATGGGCCACCCGAAGCCCTTCCGCCTCACCCACCTGGCGGTCGGCAACGAAGAGAACCTCCCCGAGGAGTTCTTCGCCCGCTTCAAGGAGTTCCGCGCGGCCATCGAGGCGAAGTACCCGGACATCACCGTCATCTCCAACTCCGGTCCCGACGACAGTGGTTCGGTCTTCGACAAGGCCTGGCAGCTCAACCGCGACGCAGATGTCGCCATGGTCGACGAGCACTACTACAACAGCCCGCAGTGGTTCCTGGAGAACAACGACCGCTACGACTCCTACGACCGCAAGGGCCCCAAGGTCTTCCTCGGCGAGTACGCGTCGCAGGGCAACAAGTTCTCCAACGCCCTGTCCGAAGCGGCCTTCATGACCGGCCTCGAACGCAACGCGGACATCGTCAAGCTGGCCTCGTACGCCCCGCTGCTCGCCAACGAGGACTACGTGCAGTGGAAGCCGAACATGATCTGGTACGACAACGACCAGTCATGGGGCTCGGCCAACTACGAGACGCAGAAGCTCTTCATGCGCAACGTCGGCGACGAGGTCGTGCCGTCCACCGCCTCCGGGACCCCCGCCACGTCCGGCCCCATCACCGGCGCGGTCGGCCTGTCCACCTGGGCGACCAGCGCCGCGTACGACGACGTGAAGGTCACCGGCGAGAACGGCGAGACGCTCCTGACCGACGACTTCTCCGGCGGTGACGGCCGGTGGAGCAAGGCGGCGGACAAGGGCACCTGGACCGTCCAGGACGGCGCCTACGTCCAGTCCGACGAGTCTGCGGAGAACACCCTGGTCACGGCGGGCGACAAGAGCTGGCAGAACTACGACCTGAACGTGAAGGCCACCAAGAAGTCCGGCAAGGAGGGCTTCATGGTCGCCTTCGGGGTGAAGGACTCCGGCAACCACTACTGGTGGAACCTGGGCGGCTGGAACAACAGCCAGTCGGCCGTCGAGAAGACCGTCGACGGTGCGAAGCAGACCATGGTCCAGGACACGACGACCATCGAGACGGGCCGCTCCTACGACCTGCGCGTGGAGGTGCGCGGACGTCAGGTGACGCTCTTCCTCGACGGCAAGAAGTGGGGCTCCTTCACGGACGACAAGCCCGCCGAGCCGTTCCGCCAGGTCGTCACGCGCGACAAGGCCACCGGTGACCTCATCGTCAAGGTCGTCAACGCGCAGGGATCGGATGCCCGCACCAAGATCGCCCTGGGCTCGGCCACGAAGGCGGGTCCGAGCGCCGAGGTGACCACGCTCGCCGCCGACCCGGCAGCCGAGAACACGAAGGACGCGACGCCGGTCAAGCCGGTGACCTCGACGTTCAAGGGCGTGTCCGACTCGTTCTCGTACACCTTCCCGGCGAATTCGATCACCTTCATGAGGATCGGGACCGACTGAGCCCAAACAGCATCATGCCTGGTCAAACGGGTTAAGCCAGGCTGTTCGGGGGGTTCGGTTGGCGGGCGGGGACAGGGCAATGACAGGATGAGGACCATGACAATCAAGGCTTATTTCGACATCACCATCGACGGCAAGCCCGAAGGCCGTATCACGTTCAACCTCTTCGACGACGTCGTGCCGAAGACCGTGGAGAACTTCCGCGCGCTCGCCACCGGCGAGAAGGGCTTCGGTTACGCGGGCTCGAAGTTCCACCGCGTCATCCCGGACTTCATGCTCCAGGGCGGCGACTTCACCGCCGGCAACGGCACGGGCGGCAAGAGCATCTACGGCGCGAAGTTCCCCGACGAGAACTTCCAGCTCAAGCACACCAAGCCGGGCCTGCTCTCGATGGCCAACGCCGGCCCCGACTCGAACGGCTCGCAGTTCTTCATCACCACGGTCGTCACGAGCTGGCTCGACGGCAAGCACGTGGTCTTCGGTGAGGTCGCGGACGAGGACAGCATGGCCCTCGTCAAGAAGATCGAGAGCTTCGGCTCGCAGTCGGGCGCCACCAAGGCCGAGGTCGCCATCGCCGCCTCCGGCACGCTCTAACACCTGGCACCTGCCCCCCGGCATGAGCCCCCGCCCCTCAGGGCGGGGGCTCACCCGTTCCTCTCGCCTCACCGGTTGAGCGTGCCCTCGCCCGCGTACGTATGTACGGGAGACACCACCCTCCCCCACCCGGAGGCCTCCCATGGCAGACGCGGGCAGCGTCACCGCCCTCTTCCGCGCGTCCACCGCGCACAGCCCCTCCTACTCCGCGCTGAACAGGGCGGCGGCGGACAGCGGGCGACCGCTCGTCGACTTCTGCATCCCGTGCAATCCGTACTTCCCCACGCCCGAGATGTACGAGGAGCTCGGCGGTCGGCTGCGGGACATCCTCACGTACTACCCGAGCGGCGCGGACACCATCACCGCCGAGCTCAGTGCCGTGCTCGGGCTCAATCCGCAGACCGTCGTGATGGGCAACGGCTCGACCGAGCTCATCACCTGGATCGACCACCTGCTGGTGCGCGACGCGCTCGCCGTGCCCGTGCCGACGTTCGGGCGGTGGACCGATCAGTCGATGGAGACCGGCAAGCGCGTCGACATGTTCCTGCTTCCGGAGGCCGACGGCTTCGCGCTCGACCCGGCGGCCTACGTCGACTTCGTGCGCGCCCGCGGCTCCCGCACGGCGGTCATCTGCAACCCCAACAACCCGGACGGCGGCCTCCTCCCACGCCGCTCCGTGCTCGCGCTGCTCGACGCGTTGCAGGATCTGGACCTGGTCGTCGTGGACGAGTCGTTCCTCGAGTTCGCCGACGCGGGGCCGGAGTCGAGCGTCGCCGACGAGGCCGTTCTGCGGCCCAATGTCATCGTGCTGCGCAGCCTCGGCAAGAACTTCGGACTGCACGGCGTGCGCTTCGGCTATCTCGTCGCCAATCCGGGCCTGGCCGGCCGGGTGCGCGCCGCCCTGCCGAAGTGGAACCTCAACTCCTTCGCGGAAACCGTGGTGTTCATGCTGAGACAGCACCGCCACGCCTACGACCTGAGCCTGCGTCAGGTGCGCCGCGACCGCCAGGAGATGATCTGGCACCTCGGCCGCCTCCCCGGCCTCACCAGTTATCCCTCGCAGGGCAACTTCGTGTACGTGCGGCTGCCCGACGGCGTCGACGGAGCGGTCCTGCGCGACCGGCTGCTCGCGGAGCACGGCATCCTGGTCCGCGAGTGCGGCAACAAGATCGGCAGCTCCAGCCGCTTCCTGCGCCTCGTGGTCCGCCCGCCGGTCGACGTACAGCCCCTGATCAGCGGTCTCGAACAGGCGCTGTACGCGGCCGGGGACGCCGGACTTCTGCCAGTCCCTTACGGCACGGGGAACCCGGCGGTGGACCGTCTTGTGATGCGGGCCTGAGCCCCTGACTCAGCGGTGCGCGAAGGCGCTCATCGCCTCGGTGGGCACGCCGTCGTAGTCGAACAGCGCCTGGTTCTCCCAGGCGTTGCCCGTGGAGGGGTCGGTCGGGTCCCAGCCGTTGCCTTCGACGGCGGTCCAGGTGGCGTCCCACCAGAACACGCCAAGGCCACGGCCTGCCGGGACCGCCTCGACGACGCTCTGGATGTCACGGAACCAGGCCGCCTGGCCCGCCTCGGTGGCGGGATAGCCGCCGACGAGCTCCTCTGCCTTGTCGATGACGTTCTCCCAGTCGTCGTCGCTGTCCAGCCGGAAGGGGTAGGCGGTCTCGGCGACGAAGAGCGGCTTCGCGTACCGCGTCGCGAGGTCGTCGAGGTTGGCCTGGAGGTCGGAGAGGGCGCCGTGCCAGTAGCCGTAGAAGGACAGGCCGATGACATCGAAGGGCACGCCGCGCGAGACCGCGTTGTCGAACCAGGTGCGGTACAGGGCGTTGTCTCCGCCGTTGGCAAGGTGGAGGGTCACCCGCGTGCCGGACGAGACAGCCTTCGCGGCGGTGGCCCCCGCAGTCAGAAGCCCCGCCAGCTGCGACCAGTTGGAGGTCGAGCCGGTGGGCCACAGCATGCCGCCGTTCAGTTCGTTGCCGATCTGCACCATGTCCGCGGTGGTGCCCTGCGCCTTGAGTGCGTTCAGGACGTCGTACGTGTGGTCGTACACGTCGGTCTTCAACTGGGCGTACGAGTGTCCCGACCAGGCCGAAGGGATCGTCTGGGCGCCCGGGTCGGTCCAGGTGTCGGAGTAGTGGAAGTCGACGAGGAGTTTCATGCCCCGCGCCTTGACGCGCTTGGCCACGGCGAGGACGCGGGCCTTGTCGCAGTACCCGTCGGCGGGGTCGACCCACACGCGCAGGCGGGCGTAGTTCATCCCGGCGGACCTGAGCACGGCGAGGGCGTCGGCCGTGGCGCCCGAGCTGTTGCGGTAGGCGCCGCCGAAGTCCTCGCTCTTCATGAGTGAGGAGATGTCAGCACCCCTGATGGGCAGGCCTGTTGAGCCGGGAGTGAGTGTGATGTCGTCGAAGTTGACCCAGTTCCCCGCCTTCGCGTCGGAGTACAGGCGGACCGTGCACGCATTGCCGGTCACGGTGACAGAGGTGACGATGCGGAGCCACGGACCGTTCGGGGTGGGCGGCAGGTCGGTGCGCTGTTCGGCGGAACCGCTCTTGAGGGCCAGGTATGCCGCGTTCTGCCCGCCGCTTGACCGGACCCACGCGGTGAGCGTGTACGTGCCGTTGGTGAGGCCGGTGAGGTACTGGTACGTCTCGACCTTGTACGCCGAAGCCGACCAGTGCGCCAGGCGCTGACCGCCCGTGCGGCCGCCCGCCTCCGTGAAGGACGCACCGGTGGCGCCGTAGGTGCTCCAGCCGGTGGTGCCGCTCTCGAAGCCCCCGTTGGTGAGGGTGGACGCGGCGCTGGCGGACCGGGCGGGCAGGGCCATGGCGGCGGCGCCTCCCAGTGCTGCTGCCAGGGCTGCTCTGCGGGTGGTGCCTGAGCTGAATGTTCCGTTTCCGTGCATCGTCGATGTCCCTTCGACTTCGCGGTACGTGGGGTCGGGGTGAGGTGAGCAGATGGGCCTCGGGTCAGCCGTCGAGGCGGACGACCCGTACGGCGCCCGCGGGCACTCCGAGGTGGCCCCCGGCGCGCTCGCCGGTGAGGAGTTCGGTGCCATGGGCGTCGAGCGGCACCTTGGCGTCGGACTCGGTGTGGTTGATGGCGAAGACATAGGTGCCGGAGTCGCCGCGCCGGGTCACCACCTCGACGTCACACGGGAGTTCGGGGCGCTCGGTGACGCCCGCGTCGGCGCAGGCGGTGGCCAGCAGGGCGTCGAGGTCGCGGGCGGTCAGGCGCGTGGAGACGTACCAGGCCGTGCCCTCTCCCAGCTGGTTCCGGGTGACGGCGGGGAGGCCCGCGGCCAGGCCGTCGGCGTACGTCCACACGGTCTCGGCGCCACGCGGCACGACGAACTCCGTCCATACGTCCCCGGTCAGTCCGGCGCCGTCGGGTCCCGTGATGCGCACCGTCTGTCCGTCGAGCAGCGGCGAGAACTCCTCGACGGTCAGGCCGAGTACGTCGCGCAGGGCACCGGGGCAGGGTCCGGGGTGCACGGCGTCGTGCTCGTCGACGATGCCGGAGAAGTAGGAGACGAGGAGGGTGCCGCCCCGCGCCACGTACTCCTTGAGGTTGAGCGCCGCTGCCTCCGTCGCCAGGTACAGCGCGGGCACGACGACCAAGGGGTACGCCGACAGGTCCGCCTCGGGGTGGGCGAAGTCGACGGTGAGGTGGCGGTCGTACAGGGCCTCGTAGAACGTGTCGGCGCGCTCCCGTGCGTCGTGGTCCTCGCTGGGCCGCCACTGCAGGGACTGCGCCCACCAGGAGTGCCAGTCCCACAGCATCGCCACGTCGGCGACGGTCCGCGAGCCCTTGAGGGGCGCCAACTCGCCTATAGACGCACCCAGTTCGGCGACCTCGCGCCAGACCCGGGAGTCCGTTCCGGCGTGCGGAAGCATCGCCGAGTGGAACTTCTCCGCCCCGCGCCGCGACTGCCGCCACTGGAAGAACAGGGCGCCTTCAGAACCGCGGGCTATATGGGCCAGGGAGTTGCGGGCCATCTGCCCCGGCGCCTTCGCGGGGTTGCGGGGCTGCCAGTTGACGCCCGACGTGGAGTGCTCCAGGAGCAGCCAGGGGGCGCCGCCCGCGACGGAGCGGGTGAGGTCGGCGGCCATGGCGAGGTTGACATGGGTGCGGCGGCCGTCGGTGATCAGGTAGTGGTCGTTGGTGACGAGGTCGACCTCGCGGCCCCAGGCCCAGTAGTCGAGGGAGTCGCACTGGCTGAGCGCGGTCATGAAGTTGGTGGTGACGGGGGCGCCGGGGGCGAGGCGGTGCAGGATGTCGCGTTCGCGCACGAAGTTCTCGCGCAGGGTCGCGTCGGCGAACCTGCGGTAGTCCAGGGCCTGGGCGGGGTTGCCGACCGTGGGTGTGGCGCGCGGCGGCTCGATCTCCTCGAAGGAGCCGTACCGCTGCCCCCAAAAGGTCGTTCCCCAGGCCTCGTTGACCGCCTCCACGTTCCCGTACGCCGCCTGGAGCCAAGCCCGGAAGTGGGTGGCGCAGGTCGCGCAGTAGCAGGCGGAGACCGGCACCCCGTATTCGTTGTGGACGTGCCACATGGCGAGCGCGGGGTGCCCTGCGTACCGGCGGGCGAGCTGCTCGGTGATGGCGGCGGACGCCTCGCGGTAGGCCGCGTTGCTGTGGCAGATGGCGCCGCGTGAGCCGAACTCGTAGCGCACGCCTTCGGCGGTGACGGGCAGGGCTTCGGGATGTGCGCGGTAGAACCAGGCGGGCGGCGCGACCGTCGGGGTGCCGAGGTCGGCGCGGATGCCGTTCTCGTGCAGGAGGTCCAGGACTCGGTCGAGCCAGCCGAAGTCGTAGGCGCCGGGCGATGGTTCGAGCAGGGCCCAGGAGAAGATCCCGACGCTCACCATCGTGACGCCGGCCTCGCGCATCAGCGCCATGTCCTCGCGCCAGACGGATTCCGGCCACTGCTCGGGGTTGTAGTCCCCGCCGAAGGCGAGCCCGCTCAGGCCCCTTGGGGTGTTCTCCGGCATGGATCTCTCCCGAGTCATCGATCAGTTGGACACATCAAATGGGAACGTGCACACACACTTTCGCGGCTGTGAGTTCAACATAACCGCACAGCAACAACCATTGACAAGTGTCCTGGATGTTTCTCTACTGTGAACGCTCACAGATGCGTGGCAGGCCGCTCG
Source organism: Streptomyces sp. NPDC054866 (assembly GCF_053610745.1). Classification (NCBI taxonomy): domain Bacteria; kingdom Bacillati; phylum Actinomycetota; class Actinomycetes; order Kitasatosporales; family Streptomycetaceae; genus Streptomyces; species Streptomyces sp. NPDC054866. Next base: position 431,501 of record NZ_JBSGZA010000004.1, on the reverse strand, counting down.
ACGCAGTCGGCACAGCCACCCGGTCAGGGGAGACCATTCATGCCGTTCACCAAGCACCGTCGCTTCCACGCCACTTCGCTCGCCCTCGCCCTCGGCGCCGCCACCCTCACCGCCTGCGGCTCGTCGGACGGCGGGAGCCAGGACGAATCGGGCCCCGCCTCCCTGACGTACTGGGCGTGGACGCCCGGCATGGACAAGGTCGTCGATCTGTGGAACAAGGGCCCCGGCAAGAAGGAACAGATCAAGGTCACGGTCAAGAAGCAGGCGTCCGGCGACACTCTCGTCACCAAGATCCTCACCGCCCACAAGGCCAAGAAGGCCCCCGACCTGGTCCAGGCCGAGTACCAGGCGCTGCCGACCCTGGTCAGCAATGACGCGCTCGCCGACATATCCGGTGAAGTGGGCCAGGTGAAGGGCGAGTTCCCCGAGGGCGTCTGGCAGCAGACGACGCTCGGTTCGGACGCGGTGTACGCGGTGCCGCAGGACTCGGGGCCGATGATGTTCTACTACCGCGCGGACCTGTTCAAGAAGTACGACCTGAAGGTCCCCGCCACCTGGGACGAGTTCGCGAAGACCGCCCGCGCCCTGAAGAAGAAGGCACCGGAAAAGGACCTCACCACGTTCTCCGCGAACGACTCCGGGCTCTTCGCGGGCCTCGCCCAGCAGGCCGGCGCCAAGTGGTGGACCACCAAGGGCGAGAAGTGGAAGGTCGGCATCGACGACGGCGCCACGCGCAAGGTCGCCGACTTCTGGGGCGGCCTCGTGCAGGAGGGCGCCATCGACAACCAGCCGATGTATACGCCCGCCTGGAACAAGGCCCTCAACACCGGCAAGCAGATCGCCTGGGTCAGCGCCGTCTGGGCGCCCGGCACCCTCACCACCGCCGCTCCCGACACCAAGGGCAAGTGGGCCATGGCCCCGCTGCCGCAGTGGTCCAAGGGCGGGAACACCACCGGGAGTTGGGGCGGCTCATCGACCGCTGTCACCACCGACAGCGGCCACAAGGCCGCCGCCGCCAAGTTCGCCGCCTGGCTGAACACCGACCCCAAGGCCCTTGACGCACTCGCGAAGGAAGGCGGCATCTACCCCGCCGCCACCTCGGCGCAGACCAGCGGCGCCTTCGCCGAACCCCCGGCCTTCTTCGCCGGCCAGAAGGACTTCTACCCGCAGGCCGCCGAGATCGCGAAGACCGCGGCGCCCGGCGCCTGGGGACCGAACGTGAACGTCGCGTACACCACCTTCAAGGACGCCTTCGGCTCGGCCGCCAAGAACAAGTCCGACTTCGGCGGCGCGCTGAAGACGATGCAGGACACCACCGTCGCCGACCTGAAGAAGCAGGGCTTCGGAGTCGCGCCGTGACCACCGCACGCCCGCGCCGCCGCACCTCGCACGGGATGAGGAGCGCCCCGTACGCCTTTCTACTCCCCGCAACCCTGCTCTTCGCGCTCTTCTTCGCGCTGCCCATCGGCTACGCGCTCTGGCTCAGCCTCCACAAGGTCGAGGTGAAGGGCCTCGGCCTCGGCAAGGACGCCCGGCGCGAGGTCTGGGCCGGGATCGGCAACTACACCGACGCGCTCACCGACTCCGAGCTGCTGCACGGCGCGCTGCGCGTGCTCGGGTACGGCGCCATCGTCATCCCGGTGATGCTCGGCCTCGCCCTGCTCTTCGCGCTGCTCCTCGACACCGAGCGGGTGCGTCTGACGCCCTTCACGCGCCTCGCGATCTTTCTGCCGTACGCCGTGCCCGGGGTCATCGCCGCGCTCCTGTGGGGGTTCCTCTACCTCCAGGACGTCAGCCCCTTCTACTTCGTCCTCGACAAGCTGGGCCTGCCACAGCCCGACCTGCTCGACGGAGGCCCGCTCTACCTCGCGCTCTCGAACATCGCGGTCTGGGGCGGCGCCGGCTTCAACATGATCGTCATCTACACCTCGCTGCGGGCCATCCCCGCCGAGGTCCACGAGGCGGCGAAGCTGGACGGCTGCTCACAGCTTCAGATCGCGCTGCGGATCAAGATCCCGATGGTGGCGCCCTCGCTGGTGCTCACGTTCTTCTTCTCGATCATCGCGACGCTCCAGGTGTTCAGCGAGCCCACCACCCTCAAGCCGCTCACCAACTCCGTCTCCACCACCTGGAGTCCGCTGATGAAGGTGTACCAGGACGCCTTCGGCAAGGGTGACATCAACTCGGCGGCCGCGACCGCGGTGATCATCGCCGTCGTCACGCTCGTCCTGTCCTTCGGGTTCCTGCGCGCCGCGAACTCCCGTACGAAGAAGGAGGCGGCCCGATGAGTTCGCCGCGCTCGCTCGCCGTCCGCAAGTCCGCGCTCCGCAAGGCCGCACCCGCCGCGGGCACGACCCCCGGCACCGCCCAGGGCCCGCCCGCGCCCCGCCGGATCGCCGTACTGCCGACGGCCGTGCTGCTGCTCGGCGCGCTGTACTGCCTGCTGCCCGTGCTCTGGGTGGTGATCGCCTCCACCAAGTCGGGCCGCGAGCTGTTCTCCACGTTCACGTTCTGGCCCGGCAGCGGCTTCGCCGACAACGTCACGGACCTGTCCGCCTACCGCGAGGGAATCTACTGGCGGTGGATGGGCAACTCGGCCCTCTACGCGGGGCTCGGCGCGCTCCTGTCCACGGCCGTCTCCGCGGTCAGCGGCTACGCCCTCGCGATCTACCGTTTCCGCGGCCGCGAGACCGTGTTCAACATCCTCTTGGCGGGCGTCCTGATGCCCCCGGTGATCCTGGCCGTCCCGCAGTACCTCCTCCTCGCGAAGGCCGATCTCACCGATTCGTACGCCTCGGTCCTGATGCCACTGATCCTCTCCCCCTACGGCGTGTACCTCGCCCGGATCTACGCCGCCTCTGCGGTGCCCGGTGATGTCGTGGAGGCGGGACGGATGGACGGCGCGAGCGAGTGGCGGATCTTCACGCGGATCGCGCTGCCGATGATGGTGCCCGGCCTCGTGACGGTGTTCCTCTTCCAGTTCGTGGCCGTGTGGAACAACTTCCTGCTCCCCTACATCATGCTCAGCGACGACGAGAAGTTCCCCATCACGCTGGGCCTGTTCACGCTCCTGGAACAGGGCTCCAACACCCCCGCGCTCTACACCCTCGTGATCACCGGGGCCCTGCTCGCCGTCGTACCGCTCATCGCCCTCTTCCTGGTCATCCAGCGCTTCTGGAGCCTCGACCTGCTGTCCGGAGCCGTAAAGTCGTGACCATGAACGCAACGGGGGGCAGGCGCAGGCCGCCGACGATCCACGACGTGGCCCGCGAGGCCGGCGTCTCGCGCGGCACGGTGTCCCGCGTCCTCAACGGCGGCCACTATGTGAGCCCTTCCGCCCAGGAAGCCGTCAACGCGGCCATCCGCAAGACCGGTTACGTCGTCAACCGGCACGCCCGCTCGCTGATCACCGGCCGCTCCGACTCGGTGGGCTTCCTCCTCACCGAACCGCAGGAGCGCTTCTTCGAGGACCCCAACTTCAATGTCCTGCTGCGGGGTTGCACGCAGGCGCTCGCCGCGCACGACATCCCGCTGCTCCTGATGCTGGCGGGCACCCCGGACGAGCGGCGGCGCATCATGCGCTACATCACCGCGGGCCATGTCGACGGGGTGCTCCTGGTCTCCAGCCACTCCGGTGACCCCGTCGCGGACGAGCTGCGGGATGCCGGGGTCCCGCTGGTGGCGTGCGGGAAGCCGATCGGCCAGGCGTCCAAGGTGAGCTATGTCGCCGCGGACGACCGGGACGGCGCCCGCGACATGGTGCGCCATCTGCTCTCCCTCGGGCGGCGCCGCGTCGGCACGGTGACCGGGCCGCTCGACACCCCCGGCGGTGTGGACCGGCTCGCGGGGTACCGGGAGATCCTCACCGAGGCGGGGATCGCGGTCGACGAGCGGCTCGTCGTGTCCGGCGACTACAGCCGGGCGGGCGGCGAGGCCGCGGCGACCCGTCTCCTGGACCAGGCTCCCGACCTGGACGCCGTCTTCGTCGCCTCCGACCTCATGGCGCAGGGTGTCCTCACCGCCCTCCACCGCGCGGGCCGCCGCGTCCCGGAGGACATCGCGGTCGGCGGTTTCGACGACTCGCCCGCCGCGCTGACCGCCCGCCCCGAGCTGACGACGGTCCGCCAGCCCTGGGACCGCATCAGCGCCGAGATGGTGCGGGTGCTGCTCGCCCAGCTCGGCGGCGAGGACCCGGCCGCGGTCATCCTGCCGACGGAGCTGGTGATACGGGGTTCGGCCTGACGTGCATGGACCCTGACGTACGTAGACGTACGTAGACGTACGTACGAGGACGAGGCCGCGCAGGGCTCACTCCCCCGCGGCCGTGAGGGAGGGACCCGAACATGACTGACGACACCTTGGCCACCGGCCGGGACGGTGCCGTGACCAACTGGGCCGGGAACATCACCTTCTCGGCCCGTGAGCTGCACCGGCCCGCGTCGCCGTCCGCCCTGCGGGCGCTCGTCGCGGGCAGCCGGCAGGTGCGGGTGCTCGGCAGCGGCCACTCCTTCAACCGGATCGCCGATGTGGACGGCGACGGAGCGGACACGGCCCTTCTCTCGCTCTCCGCTCTCGATCCGTCCATCGACGTCGACACCGCGGCGCGCACCGTGCGCGTATCAGGCGGCGTGCGGTACGCCGAACTCGCCCGGCACGTCGCGTCGTTCGGGCTCGCGTTGCCCAACATGGCCTCGCTGCCGCACATCTCGGTGGCCGGTTCGGTCGCCACCGGAACGCACGGCTCGGGCAACGGCAACCAGTCGCTCGCGGAGGTCGTGCGCACGGTGGAGCTGGTGACCGCCGACGGGGAGACCCGCGTACTGAACCGCGGCGACGACGGTTTCGACGGCGTCGTGGTCTCGCTCGGCGCACTCGGCGTGGTCCTGGCCCTCACTCTCGACCTGGAGCCGTCCTACACGGTGAGCCAGCACGTGTACGGCGAACTCCCGCTGACAGGCCTGGACTTCGAGGCGGTGGCAGCGGCGGCGTACAGCGTCAGTCTCTTCACGGACTGGCGTGGACCGCGCTTCAACCAGGTGTGGCTCAAGCAGCGCGGCGACGCCCCGGTCGACTTCCCGTGGGCGGCGCCCGTGAAGGAGCCGAGCCACCCCGTGCCGGGGATGCCCGCCGTCAACTGCACGCAGCAGCTGGGCGTTCCGGGGCCGTGGCACGAGCGGCTGCCGCACTTCCGGGCCGAGTTCACGCCGAGCAGCGGCGCGGAACTCCAGTCGGAGTATCTGCTGCCGCGCGAGCACGCCGTGGCCGCGCTGCATGCCCTGGCCGCCATCGGGGACGAGGTGGCGCCCGTCCTCCAGGTGTGCGAGACGCGCACTGTGGCCGCGGACGCCCAGTGGCTGAGCCCCGCTCATGGCCGGGACACCGTGGCGTTCCACTTCACGTGGGTGCCGGACGCTGGGGCCGTGCTCCCGGTGATCGCGCTCGTCGAGGAGCGCCTGGCGCAGTTCGGGCCCCGGCCGCACTGGGGCAAGGTGTTCGCCGCCGATCCCGCCGAGCTGGGCGTCCGCTATCCGCACGCGGCGGAGTTCGCGGCCTTGGCCCAACGCCTCGACCCGCAAGGGAAGTTCCGCAATGCCTTCGTGCGCTCTTTCGTGCGGCCCTTTCTTCGATGACCCGTTTCCATGACGGCCCACGGCGACCCGCGGCCACTCCGGGACATCCTCGGAGTTCCGACGTAAAATTGTAACAAATCGGCCAATTCGGCCAGCTGTGGCAGAGCGCCCCGCCCGCCGCTCCCGGGCCGAAGGATGGGGAGCGAGATGACCGCGCAGACACGTGACCTCGACCCGGTACGACAGGAGCGGTTCGCGGAGCGGATGGTCGAGGTGCTCAATGACTCCTGCCTGGGATACCTGTGCAGCCTCGGTCACCGAACGAGGCTGTTCGATGTGCTGTCCGGCATGCCGCCGGCCACCAGCGAGCGGATCGCCGAGGCCGCGGGCCTACATGAGCGCTACGTACGGGAGTGGCTGGGCGGGATGACCGTGGGTGGCTTCGTCGAGTACGCCCCGGAAGACGGCACGTACTGGCTACCGCCCGAGCATGCCGCCTCCCTCGTCCGGGCCGCCGGCCCCGACAACATGGCGTCCTTCATGCAGGACCTCGCCCTGTTGGGCATCGTCGAGGATCAGGTCCTCGCGTCGTTCCACAAAGGCGGCGGCGTGCCGTACTCGTCCTATCCCCGCTTCCAGGAGCTCCAGGCCGAGGAGACCGCGCGGGTGTACGACGCCGCCCTGGTGGACGGCATCGTCCCGGTGGCACCCGGCCTCCCGGAGCGGCTGCGTCAAGGCATCGACGTGCTGGACGTCGGCACCGGGCAGGGGCATGCGGTGACCGTCCTGGCCGAGGCGTTTCCCGCCAGCCGCTTCCGTGGCGTGGACATGTCCGAGACCGGCATTGCGGCGGCTCGCGACGAGGCCGCGCGGCTCGGCCTTGGAAACGTCCGGTTCGATGTGGTGGACTCGGCCGAACTGAGCGGCTCCTACGACCTGATCACCGCCTTCGACGTGATCCATGACCTGGCCCGCCCGGCACGCACTCTGTCGGCGATCTCCGATGCCCTGCGCGACGACGGGGTGTTCCTGATGGGGGACATCGCGGCGTCGAGCAAGCTGGAGGAGAACCTCGATCATCCGCTGGGCCCCACCCTTTACACCTTCTCGGTCTTCTACTGCATGACGGTCTCCCTCGGCGAGGGCGGCGCCGGCCTCGGCACGGTGTGGGGCAGGCAGACCGCCCTGCGCATGCTGGCCGAGGCCGGTTTCGGCGACGTCGACGTCCGCCAGGTGGAGGGCGACATCCTCAACGTCTACTACGTGGCTCGAAAGGGGCGCTGACACCCGTTCGCCCGCCCGCCACCGTCGTCACCGGTCCCCGGGCCGGTCCGGCGGCTTGGGGTCTTCGCGCACGCGGAGCTCGGCCTGCGCGTCGGCGTAGCCCGGGCAGCGCACGGTGAACGTGACGATGCCCGCGTCGTACTGCTCCCTGAACGACACGTTCGTGGCTCCCACGTCGCTCCCGTCGAGCAGCACGCGGCCTGCCACCGGCGAGTCGTCGCCGGAGTCGCGGGCGACGACCGTCACCGCGCGCCGCCCTCTGATAGTGGGATTACGCCGATCCGGCAGCATCCGCGACAGGGATGCCGAAGTCCGGTGTGCCGTCCGGGTTCCAGCCGAGTTTCTGGATGCGGGTGTGGCGGTTGGGGTCGTGCAGGGGGTCGCCGACGATGTCCTTGTACTGGCGGGCGTGGTAGACGAGGACGTCGGTGCGGCCGTCCTCGGCGACGGTGAAGCAGTTGTGGCCGGGGCCGTACTGCTTGGTCGTGTCGTTGCTGGTGAAGACGGGCGTCGGCGACTTCGACCAGGACGCGGGGTCCATGAGGTCGCTGCGGGTGTCGGCGGTGAGCAGTCCCAGGCAGTAGTTGAAATCGGTCGCGGACGCCGAGTACGACAGGAAGACGCGGCCGTTGCGCTGGATGACGGAGGGTCCTTCGTTCACCTTGAAGCCGACGCACTCCCAGTCGTACTCGGGTGTGGTCAGGCGTATCTGAGGTCCCGTCAGGGTCCAGGGGCTGGACATGCGGGACAGGAAGACGCCGGTGTTGTTGTCCATGCCGGGCTCGTACTGCGCCCAGGCCAGGTAGCGGCTGCCGCGGTGGGTGAAGGTGGTGGCGTCCAGGGAGAAGGTGTCCCAGGCCGTGGTGAGCTGCCCCTTCTCCGTCCAACTCCCCTTGAAAGGATTGGCGTTGGCGTTCTCCAGGACCCAGATGCGGATCTTCCACACGTCGTCGGCGGGGGCCGCGGCGAAGTAGATGTACCACTTGCCGTTGATGTGGTGGAGTTCCGGCGCCCAGATGTGCGAGGCCATGTCACCGCTCGTGTGCCGCCGCCAGATGACGGACTCGTCCGCCCGCGTCAGGCCGCGCAGGGTGCGGGAGCGGCGCAGGATGATGCGGTCGTACTCGGGTGAGGTCGCCGTGAAGTAGTAGTGACCGTCGGTGTGGCGGCGGATGTGCGGGTCGGCGCGCTGCTCGACGAGCGGGTTGCGGTAGGCGGCGGCCGCCCGGGACGCGGCGTGGGCGGGCGCCGCCTGGGCGATGGCCGGTGCGGCGGCGAGAGCGCCGGCGGCCAGCGTTCCTCTCAACACGGTTCTGCGACTGGGTACTTCGCTGTGGCTCATGTGGCTCCCTCGGTAGGTAGATGGGGCTGATCTGTTTACGGGGTGGACTTCTCCGCTGCTGACTGCGTCTCGGGGATCGGAACGGACGGAGGCGCGGGAGGTGTGCTCAGCACGCGCCGCAGCAGGGGGACGGCGAGCAGGCCGAGCACGGCGACCGCGAGGAGGAACAGCAGGCCGGTCAGCGCGCTGCCCGTCGAGTCGACGACCGCCGCGATGCCGAGCGGGCCGAAGCCGCCGCCGAGGTTGCCGACCGCGTTGACCGCGGCGATTCCGGCGGCCGCGGCGGCGCCCGTCAGGAAGCGCGGGATCAGCGCCCAGAACGCGGGCTGCGCCGCATATCCGCCCACGGCGGCCGCGCACAGGCCGAGCATCTGCACGACGGGTGAGCCGAAGAGCGCGGTGACGGTGAACCCGGCGACGGTCAGGGCGAGCATCGCCGCGGTCCACAGATACGGGGTGTCGCGGCGCGCCACCAGGCGGGGTACGACGACGAGTCCGGCGGCGACACAGACGTACGGGATGGCGGAGACGAAGCCGACCTCGGTGCTCGTCAGGTCGCCGAAGCCGTCGATGATCGTGGGCAGCCAGAAGGACAGGCCGTAGGTGGAGAGGGGGAAGGCGAGGAAGAAGACGGCCGCGGTCAGGACGCGTCGGTCGCGCAGGACCGCGAGCGCGTGCCCCGGCTGTTCGCCCGCCTCCGCACGGTCGGCGGCGAGGGCATCGGTGAGCCACCGGCGCTCATCGGCGGCGAGCCAGCGCGCCTGCTCCGGTCCCGCGGGCAGCCGGGCGAGCACGACCGGGGCGATGAGCACGGCCGGGATGCCGGTGGCCAGGAAGACCCACTGCCAGCCGGTCAGGCCCCAGGTCCCGTCGAGGTCCATCAGGGCGCCCATCAGCGGGTTGCCGACGATGAACGAAACGGGCGCGGCGAGCATGAACGCGCCGATGGCGCGGCCCCGGTGGCTGCCGGGGAACCAGCGGGAGAGGTAGTAGAGCACTCCGGGGAAGAATCCGGCCTCGGCGGCGCCGAGCGCGAACCGGGCCAGGTAGAACTGCCAGGTGCTCTGCACGAGGATTGTGGCGATGGTGACAAGGCCCCAGGTCAGCAGGATCCGCGCGATCCAGCGGTGCGCGCCGACGCGGTGCAGCATGAGGTTGCTCGGCACCTCGAAGAGGGCGTACGCAGTGAAGAAGAAGACCTGGCCGAGGGTGAACGCCGTGGCACTGACGCCCAGTTCGGCCTGGAGCTCCAGTTTCGCGAACCCGACGTTCGAGCGGTCGATGTAGGCGATCACATACAGCAGGCCGAGGAACGGCAGCAGCCGCCACGCGGTCTTCTTGAGCACTGTGCGCTCCATGGTGCGAGCGTCCCCTCACGTCGGCGTTCGTGATTTCGAACGCCATCTGATACTCCGAACGCCGAAACGGTAAGGGGGTGTTGGGGCAAGGTCAACGGTTGCGACGAGATAGGCCTCCGGGCTCCCGCCGAGCCCCTCCGCGAGCTCTCAGTCCGCACTCCCCAGCGCATCCCCGCACGCCTTGATGTACGCGCTCACCAGCGGGCGGCGGTCCTCGCCCGCGCGCCAGGCCAGGGCGAACCGGCTGGGCGTGATGCCTCGGACCGGGCGCGTGACGACACCGCCAAGCGTGATCAGGGGCGCGTTGCCCGCGGCGACCAGGCAGACGCCTCGGCCGTCCACCAGCGCCTCGTACGTCTCGTCGGTACTGGCGATCTCCGCGCCGATGCGGGGCGGGCTGCCCGCGCGGGCGTCCAGCGCGAGCCAGTAGTCCCGCAGCGCGCCCGCGCTTCCGGGCAGCGCGAGGAACGGTTCGTCGATGAGGTCGGCGAAGTCGACCTCATCCCGCCCCGCGAGGCGGTGCGTCATGGGAAGCGCGACATGACGCGGCTCCTCGGCGACCACCACCCAGCCGTAGCGGTCCTGGTCGGGCAGCGGCAGCCAGATGAAGGCCACGTCCGCGGTGCCGTCCGCGAGTCCCGCGCTCGCGTCCTCCCAACTCACCTGCCGCAGCCGGATCGTGGCCTCTGGTTGAGCTTCGGCGAAGCGGGACCGCACCGCCGGGAGGATTCCGCCGCGGGCCGGTCGCGTGCTCATGCCCACGGAGAGCGTCGCACGCTCCTCGGTCTTCGCGCGCTCCACCGCGTCGACCGCCGACTGCCAGCGTTCAAGCACCTGTTGTGCGTGCGACAGGAGCGCGGTGCCCACGGAGGTGAGCCGCACGCCGCGGTGGTCCCGCACGAACAGCTCGGCGCCCAGCTGCCGTTCCAGCGCCCGTATCTGCTTGCTCAGCGCGGGCTGCGAGACGAAGAGCCGCTCGGCGGCCCGCGTGAAGTGCAACTCCCGCGCCACCGCGACGAAGTAGCGCAGATCCCTGCTGTGCACGTCCCTGCCGTGAAGGTCCATAACCATCAGCTATCACGTCAGGTCTTGGACGGGCCACCAGATTCCGCCGCAGGATGATCCACACAGCCGGGGACGCACGAACCGGCCGCTACCACAAGGGAGTTCGTGATGACGAAGGTATGGCTCGTGACGGGTGCGAACAGCGGCTTCGGCCGGGCGATCACCGAGGCGGCCGTCGCCGCCGGGGGCGTGGTCGTGGCCACCGCACGTAACACGTCGTCCCTGGACGACCTGGTCGCGGCCCACCCCGACCAGGTCGAGGCCCTCACCCTGGACGTGACGGACACGGCCGGCATCGCGGCCGCCGTGCGCGACGTCACCGACCGGCACGGCCGCATCGACGTCCTGGTGAACAACGCGGGCCGCAGCCACGTCGGCGCCCTGGAGGAGGACTCGGATGCCGAGCTGCGCGCCCTGTTCGACGTGCACGTCTTCGGCCCGGCCGCGCTGACCCGCGCCGTCCTTCCGCACATGCGGGCGCGGCGCTCGGGAGCGATCGTGCAGATGAGCAGCATGGGCGGGCAGATGTCCTTCGCGGGGTTCTCGGCGTACAGCGGCACGAAGTTCGCCCTTGAGGGGATGTCGGAGGCGCTGGCCGCCGAGGTGGGGCCGCTCGGCATCAAGGTCCTGGTCGTGGAGCCCGGCGCGTTCCGGACGAGCCTGTTCGGCAACACCAGCGCGAGCCCCGTCGAGATCCCGGACTACGCGCCGACGGCGGGCGCCACCCGCGCGATGGTCGCGGGCGGCGACGGTGAGCAGCCGGGCGACCCGGCGAAGGCCGCCGCCGCGATCATCACCGCGCTGGACGCCGAGGAGACTCCGCTGCGGCTGCCGCTGGGTGATGACGCCGTGGACGCGGTCGTCGGTCACCTCGACTCGGTCCGCGCGGAGATCGCCACCTGGGAGAAGATCACCCGGGCCACCGCCTTCGACGCCTGAGGCGCTGCGACTCCTGAGGCGCCGCAGTACCTGACGCAACGTCAGCGGTCGCGCTTGACCGCCCGCAGGACCACGAACTTCGGGTCGGACGCGACGACTTGGGAGTTGCCGAAGAGCCTGCGCAGCTTCACGTGGTACCCGAGGTGGCGGTTACCGACGACCCACAGCTCGCCGCCCGGACGCAGGGCCGCGCGTGCTCCGGCGAACATCCGCCAGGCGGTCGCGCCGGTGGTCGCCTGGTGGCTGTGGAAGGGCGGGTTGTTCAGTACGAGGTCCACCGATCCCGCGGGTACGGCGGACAGCGCGTCACCCGCGATGAACTCCGCCCGGGTGGACGGGGCGGCGTTCGCCCGGAAGGTGGCCTCCGCCGAGGCGACGGCGGGGTACGACTCGTCGATGAAGGTGACCGTGGCCTCGGGGTCGGCGACGGCGGCGGCCGTGCCGAGCACGCCGTTGCCGCAGCCCAGGTCCACAATGTGCGGGGCGCCCCCCGGAGCACCCCCCTCGGCGCCCCCCGAAGCGCCCCTGCCGGTCGGCAGATGGCGCAGGAAGAAGCGGGTGCCGATGTCGAGACGTTCGGCGCAGAACACCCCGGCGTGGTTGACGGCCGTCAGCCCGGAACCCGCTCCGGAGTCGGCGTCGAGGACGTAGCTGCGGGGCCAGGGGCTGGGCCCCGCGTCGCGTTCCGGGTCCGGCGTGCTGAAGATGAGCCGTGCCTTCTGCCGGGCGAGCGACGTCCGCGTAGGGCCGATGATCCGCTCGAAGAGGTCGAGCGTCGAGGTGTGGATCTCGGTGACCATTCCGGTGCCGACGACGACCGTGCCCGCGTGCAGCGCGGGCGCGAGCCGGTGCAGCTGGTCCTCCAGGAGCGCGAGGCTCTTCGGCACGCGCACCAGGAGTACGTCGATCCGGCTCGGCGGCGCGTCATCCGTCGTCGAGAGCCGCACCGCGTCAGGCGCGAACCCGGCGCGTGCCACGTTGGCCCGCGTCGCCTCCCGCGCGAGGAACGAGTCGGTGATCAGCGTCGGCCGGTGCTCGGCGAGCGCGGTGGTCAGCGCACCCCAGCGGTCACCGACGACGACCACGGTGCCGGAGAGGTCGACGGGCTTCGCCGCCTCACCCGTCTCACCCGCAGGCCCCGCCTCGCCCGCGAGATGCCGCAGAAGGTAGGCGTCGGCGGCGGACCAGGCACGCAGCGGGTCGCGAGGGTCCTCGGGAAATCGTGTGAGGTCGTAAGCGCCCCATGACGTGATCAGCCGGTTCATCGTGCCTTCAGGCTAACCGAGTGACGCGCACACGATCTTCGGGGACGCCTGATCCAGCGGGGACGGAGCGAGACCACTGCGCCGAATAGCGGCTCATGTAGTGCGGACGCGGCCCTTTCTCCTTACCGTCCTTTCGTGGAGCACCCGCGCATCCCACCCCCCGAGGAGCCGTCATGCCGGAGCTGTTCATCGGCGGAACATGGACCACTGCCGTGGACGGGCAGGTACGTGAGATCCGCTGCCCGGCGGACAACACCCTGGTCGCGACCGTCGACGAAGCCGGACCGAAGGACGCCGCCGCGGCGATCGCCGCCGCCCGTGAGGCCTTCGACAGCGGCCCTTGGCCCGGCACCCCGGCGGCCGAACGCGGCCGCCTGCTGCTGCGCGTGGCCGACCTGCTCGAACGCGACAAGGACGCGCTCGCCCGCGCCGAATCCCTGGACACCGGGAAGCGGCTCGTGGAGAGCGAGTACGACATGGACGACATCGCGAACTGCTTCCGCTACTTCGGCAACCTGACGGCGGCGGGCGGCACCGACCGGATCGTCGACGCCGGAAGCGCGGAAGTGGACAGCCGGGTGGTGCACGAGCCGGTCGGGGTATGTGCGCTGATCACGCCGTGGAACTATCCGCTGCTGCAGACCGCCTGGAAGGTCGCCCCGGCGCTCGGCGCGGGCAACACCTTCGTCCTCAAGCCCAGCGAGCTGACCCCGCACACGTCCATCATCCTGATGCGCCTGCTGACCGAGGCCGGACTGCCCGGCGGGGCCGCCAATCTGATCCTCGGCGCGGGCCCCACCGCGGGCGCGCCGCTCAGCGAGGACCCGCGGGTCGACATGGTGTCGTTCACCGGCGGGCTCGTGACCGGGCGGCGCATCATGGCCGCCGCGGCCCCCACGGTGAAGAAGGTCGCCCTGGAGCTGGGGGGCAAGAACCCGAACATCGTCTTCGCCGACGCCGACTTCGAGGCGGCGGTCGACTACGCCCTGATGGCGATCTTCCTGCACTCGGGCCAGGTCTGTTCGGCCGGGGCCCGGCTCCTCGTCCAGGACGAACTGCACGACACGTTCGTGGACACCGTGGTCGAGCGGGCGCAGCAGATCCGGCTCGGCGGCCCCTTCGATCTCAACGCCCGCACGGGTCCGCTGATCTCCGCCGCGCACCGCGACAAGGTCGAGGCGTACGTGGCGGCCGGCATCGCCGAGGGTGCGGTGCTGCGCTGCGGCGGCGCACGCCCCGACGCCCCGGCGCTGAGGGACGGCTACTACTACCCGCCGACGGTGCTCGACGAGTGCACCCCCGGCATGTCGGTGGTCACCGACGAGTCGTTCGGCCCTGTGCTCACCGTCGAGCGGTTCCGGGACGAGGACGAGGCGGTCGCGCTCGCCAACGACACCGTCTACGGACTCGCGGGAGCCGTCTGGTCGCAGGACACCGGCAAGGCGCACCGCGTGGCGTCCCGGATGCGCGCCGGGACGGTGTGGATCAACGACTTCCATCCCTACGTGCCGCAGGCGGAGTGGGGCGGCATGAAACAGTCCGGCTTCGGCCGCGAACTGGGCCCGGCGGGCCTTGCCGAGTACCAAGAGGCCAAACACATCTGGCGCAACCTCGCGCCGACCCCGCAGAGGTGGTTCGAATGAGTACGGACAACGGCCCAGGACCGGACCCCACCGCTCCGGCGAGGTCCCAGAGCCAGGATGACGACGACGCCCTGGGCGAGCTCGGTTACCGCCCCGAGCTCAAGCGCACCCTCGGCAACTTCCACACCTTCGCCGCGGGGATCAGCTACATCTCGATCCTGACCGGCACCTTCCAGCTGTTCTACTTCGGCGTCAGCTTCGGCGGCCCCGCCTACTGGTGGTCGTGGCCGATGGTCTTCGTCGGCCAGTTGATGGTGGCCCTCTGCTTCTGCGAGCTCGCCGCCCGGTATCCGGTCGCCGGTTCCATCTACAACTGGGCCAAGAAGATGGGCGGTCCGCACGTCGGCTGGCTCGGCGGCTGGATGATGATGACGGCCACCATGGTCACGCTCTCCGCCGTGGCGCTCGCCTACCAGATCACGCTGCCGCAGATCTCAGACTGGTTCCAGTTCGTGGGTGACGGCAGCGGCAAGAACGACGCGGCGGCCAACGCCGTGCTCCTCGGTACGGTCCTCATCCTGTTCTCCACCGCGGTGAACGCCTTCGGGGTAAAGCTCATGGCCCGGATCAACTCGGCGGGTGTGTTCATCGAGCTGATCGCCGCGGTCGCGCTGATCATCTTCCTGGCGGCGCACATCACCCGTGGTCCCAGCAGCGCCCTCACCGAGACGAACGGCCTCGGCAGCGGCCAGACGCTCGGGTACTTCGGCGCCTTCCTGACCGCGTCGCTGGCCTCCGCCTATGTGATGTACGGCTTCGACACGGCTTCTTCGCTCGGCGAGGAGTCGCACAATCCGGGCCGCAACGCGCCCCGCGCCATCCTGCGTGCCCTCATCGCCTCCTTCACCATCGGCGCGTTCATCCTGCTGTTCGCCCTGCTCGCGGTGCCGGACCTGCACGCCGAGGAGCTCTCCACCGGCGGACTGCAGTACGTGGTGCTCGAAACGCTCGGCTCGACCATCGGTGAGATCTTCCTCTGGGCGGTGGTCGTCGCCATCACCGTCTGTGTGCTGGCCGTGCAGGCCGCCGGTATCCGGCTGATGTTCGCCATGGCCCGGGACAACAACCTGCCCGCCGGCACGCATCTCGCCAAGGTCAGCCCCCGCTTCCAGACCCCCGTGGTGCCCGCCGTGCTGATCGGTGTCGTGGGTGTCGTCATCCTGGTGATCAACATCAACCAGCCGCAGATCTTCTCGGTGATCACGAGCATCGCGATCATCATGATCTACGTGGCCTACCTGCTCGTCACCGTGCCCATGCTGCTCAAGCGGCTGCGCGGCGAGTGGACGCCCGCCGAGGGGAAGTTCTCGCTCGGCCGGTGGGGCCTGCCCATCAACATCATCGCCGTGCTCTGGGGCGCTGCCATGTCCCTCAACCTGGCCTGGCCCCGCGCGGAGGTCTACAACGCGACAGGACCTCAGCACTGGTACCTGCGCTGGGGCGCGTTCCTCTTCATCGGCATCGTCGCCCTCGGCGGCTTCGCCTACTACTGGTTCGTGCAGCGGCACAAGACCGGCGTCCTCGCCGAGCACCGCTTCGAAGAGGCCGTCGACCCCACGTCTCCCCCGCCACCGCCGGCCGCACCCTGAACCCCTCTGATCTGGAGTCGTCATGCCCGCTGAGAGTCCCAAGGCCGAGTTCGACTACGTGGTGGTCGGCGGCGGTACGGCAGGCGCCGTCGTCGCCGCGCGGCTGACCGAGGACCCGGACGTCAGCGTCTGCGTCCTTGAGGCCGGGCCTTCGGACGTCGGCGACGACAACATCCTCCAACTGGACCGGTGGATGGCCCTGTTGGAGTCCGGCTACGACTGGGACTACCCGGTGGAGCCGCAGGAGAACGGCAACAGCTTCATGCGGCACGCCCGCGCCAAGGTGCTCGGCGGCTGCTCCTCGCACAACTCCTGCATCGCTTTCTGGGCCCCTGCCGAGGACCTCGACGAGTGGGGCTCGCTGGGCTGCACGGGCTGGAGCGCGGCGGACTGCTACCCGCTCTACCAGCGTCTGGAGACCAACGACGCGCCCGGCGACCACCACGGCCGCTCGGGCCCGGTGAACATCATGAGCGTCCCGCCGAACGACCCGTGCGGTACCGCCCTGTTGGAGGCGTGCGCGGCGGCGGACATCCCCACGACGCCGTTCAACACCGGCAAGACGGTGGTGCGGGGCGCCCACTGGTTCCAGATCAACTCCCGCCCGGACGGCACCCGTTCGTCCGCGTCGGTGTCGTATCTGCACCCGATCCTCGGCAAGCGGCCCAACCTTGAGGTACGCACCGGTCTGCAGGCACGGCAGTTGCTGTTCGACGAGAACAAGCGCTGTACGGGCGTCGAGTACCTGGAGCCCGACACCATTCACAGCGGGAGCGTCACGGCGCGCCGCGAGGTGATCGTGTCCTGCGGGGCCATCGACTCGCCGAAGCTCCTGATGCTGTCGGGGATCGGTCCTGCCGGGCATCTGCGCGAGTGCGGCGTCGAGGTGCGGGTGGACTCCCCCGGGGTCGGCGCGCATCTCCAGGACCACCCCGAGGGCGTGATCATGTGGGAGGCGAAGCAGCCGATGGTCACCTCCTCCACGCAGTGGTGGGAGATCGGCATCTTCGCGGACACCGAACCGGGCCTCGACCGCCCGGACCTGATGTTCCACTACGGCTCGGTGCCCTTCGACATGAACACCTACCGGCGCGGCTATCCGACCACCGACAACGCCTTCTGCCTCACCCCGAACGTCACGCGGGCCCGCTCCATGGGTACGGTCCGGCTGCGCACCCGCGACTTCC
Source organism: Streptomyces sp. NPDC054866 (assembly GCF_053610745.1). NCBI lineage: Bacteria > Bacillati > Actinomycetota > Actinomycetes > Kitasatosporales > Streptomycetaceae > Streptomyces > Streptomyces sp. NPDC054866. Next base: position 414,259 of record NZ_JBSGZA010000004.1, on the reverse strand, counting down.
GGGACAAGCCGGCGGTCGACCCGCGCTACTTCACGCACGAGCACGACATCCGCGTGATGACGTACGGGCTCCGGCTCGCCCGGGAGATCGCGGCGCAGGCCCCGATGGCCGACTGGGCGGGCGCCGAACTCGCTCCGGGACCGGACGCCACGACCGACGACGAGCTCTTCGCCTACATCCGCCAGACCCACAACACCGTCTACCACCCGGCGGGCACCGTGCGGATGGGCGCGAGGGACGACGCGGACTCGCCGCTCGACCCGGAACTGCGGGTCAAGGGCGTCACCGGGCTCCGTGTCGCCGACGCGTCGGTCATGCCGTTCCTGCCGGCGGTCAACCCGTGCATCACCACCATGATGATCGGCGAGAAGTGCGCCGACATGATCAAGGCGGGCTGATACCGCCGCCGGCGGAGCTCAGGAGCGGTCGAACCAGGCGGGCTGTTCCTCCGCCATCGCCTGCTTGATCCGGAAGACTCCGAACTCGTGCAGGTCGGGCAGCTGGTCCAGCGCGAACCAGCCCACTTCGAGCGACTCGTCGTCGTTGACGCGGGCCTCTCCGCCGACGGCGCGGCAGCGCAGCGTGATGTCCATGAACTGGCAGGTGTCGCCGTTCGGGTAGGTCACCGGCTCCAGGGCTTCGACGAGCACGATGCGCTCGGGCACGCAGTGCACCGCGGTCTCCTCGAAGACCTCGCGTACGGCGCACTCGGCGGGCTGCTCCCCCGGGTCCGGGATGCCGCCGATGACCGACCACTTGCCGTTGTCGGAGCGCCGCCCGAGGAGCACTCTGCCCTCGTCGTCGAAGACGATGGCGGTGACCCCGGGGAGCCACAACAGCTGGTGGCCCGCGTCGGCCCGGATCGTGCGGATGAAGTCAGGAGTTGCCATGCCGTCGACCCTAACGGGACCGGCGGGCGCGCCTGGCCCGTACGGCGCCCGTCATCGCCCAGCCGAGACCGCCCGCGGCGATGAGCACGAGGATGCCCTCGGGCAGGACGCCGAGCCGGGTGGCCGGGGTCTGCGACGAGCGCAGCGGCACATCCTGGACGAGTGAGTCGGCGGTGAACCACTTCGTCTTCTGCGAGACATGACCGTCCGGCATGATGATCGCGCTGACGCCGCTGGTCACCGGGACGGTGACGGTGCGGCTGTGCTCGACGGCGCGGATCCGCGACATGGCCAGCTGCTGGTAGGTCATCTCGCTGCGGTCGAACGTCGCGTTGTTGCTGGGTACGGAGATCAGCTGCGCGCCGTGGGTGACGGTGTCGCGCACGGCCCAGTCGAAGGCGGCTTCGTAGCAGGTGGCGAGGCCCACCTTCGTGCCCGCCATGGTGAAGACGCCGGGCTCGGTGCCGCGGCTGAAGTCCTGGCGCACCATGCCGACGTCGCTGCTGAAGAACCCGACCAGGTCGCGCAGCGGGATGTACTCGCCGAAGGGCTGGATCTGACGCTTGTCGTAGGTGTCCGTGGGGCCCTTCTCCGGGTCCCAGAGGATCTGCTCGTTGAAGAGCTTGCCGTCCTTGGCCTGGACGACTCCGCCCACCGAGATGGGGGCGCCGATCGCCTTGACGGCGCGCTCGATGGCCGCGTGGGCGTCGGGGTTGGTGAACGGGTCGATGTCGGAGGAGTTCTCCGGCCACAGGACGAAGTCGGGCTGCTTGGCCTTGCCCGCCTTCACCCGGTCCGCGAGCCGCTGGGTCTCGCGCACGTGGTGGTCGAGCACGGCGCGGCGCTGGGCGTTGAAGTCCAGGCCCGCCTGCGGGACGTTGCCCTGGATGGCGGCGACGGTCGCGGTGCCGTCCTCGGCGTCGTCGCCGACGAGCGGGCGCGCGGCGAAGGCACCGGCGATCGGGACGAGCACGCTGAGCAGGGCCGCTGCCGCCGCGCCACGGCGTACGACGCGGGTGCCGCGCGCGGCGTACACCTGCCGGACGATCTCGTACAGGCCGAAGCCGCACAGGACCACCGCGAACCCGAGCACGGGAGTGCCGCCGAGCGCGGCGAGCGGCAGGAAGACACCGTCCGCCTGGCCGAAGGCGATCTTCCCCCAGGGGAATCCGCTGAAGGGCACGCGCGCGCGTGCGGCCTCACCGGCGATCCAGAGGGCGGCGGCCCAGAGCGGGTATACGGGCAGCCGGGAGACGGCGGCGATGCCCGCTCCGACGAGGGCGACGAACATCGCTTCGATGGCCGCGAGCGCCAGCCAGGGCCCTGGGCCGACCTCCACGCCGGTCCACACCAGGAGCGGCAGCAGGAAGCCGAGGCCGAAGAGATAGCCGAGTCCGAGGCCCGCCTTCCAGCTGCGGCCGTGCAGACACCACGCGAACACCGCGAAGGCCGGCAGGGCGAGCCACCACAGGGTGCGTGGCGGAAAGCTGACGTAGAGCAGCACTCCGGAGAGTGCCGCCGCGGCGGCCGGGACGAGCGCTCGCAGGAAGCGGGCCTTGCGCGATGCGGGCGCGGGCTGCGCTCCGAGCTGCTCCGACTCGTCTACGGAGGTGGTGGTGGCGGTCACTCGGGGAGTGTACGGCGCGTCACGTGGACAGAGACAGGACGGTCGTGCCCGGCCGCCGCGGCTTCGCCCGCCCCCGGGGGCACACCGGTCGCCGGGGGTTTCGTCCACACGATCGACGGATCGTTCCTGCGCAAGATGTCCACATCTCACGGTCCCAGCGACTACGGTGTGCCCGAGTCCCTGACCTGCGGCCGGATCGAGCCACAGCGTTCGGGGCCCGTCACACGGCGGGGGGCGACGGGGTGGGGACAACGGGGACGGCCACGACGGCCGGGCCATCAGCGGCGTACGAACGGCGCAGCGCGTCCGACGCGACGGGCTGCGCGCTGCTCGGCGTGTGCGCGGCCTGGACCTTGATCACTTCCGGGGTGCACGGCGGCCGGCCCGAGGGCGTGCTCCTCGCGGTGCTCGCCGTGGCCGCGGGGTACGCGGGCGGGCGGATCTGCGGCGCGCTGCTCCCGGTCGCCGCGCCCTGCGCCGGTGCGCTGGCAGGGGTGGGCCTCGCGGCGGCTGCCCCGCAGCTTTCGCCGGGGCCCGTCAGCGCCGCGCCGCTCGGCCACACCGGAGCCACGGCCGCGCTCCTGATCCTGGCTTCGGGGGCTGCCTGTTCCGCGGCGTGGGCGGCTCGGAGTCCTTCGGCGCGGCTCGCGATGCGGCTGCTCGCCGTGGGGATCGTGGTGGCCGCTGCGGTGCTCGGCTCGGTGGCCGGTCTCGTCGCGTGCGCCGGGATCCTGCTGTGTTCGCTGGCCACCGCGCTGATGCGGCGCAGGGTGCTCGGCCTCGCGGGCCTCGCCCTGGCGACGGCGGTGGTGACCGGACTGACGTGGGCGATCGCCGACGACGTACTGCCGGAGGGGCTGAGCGCGTCCCTGGAGGGCCAGCTCGACGGCAACCGGGTCCAGCTGTGGCAGGACGCGCTCGCGCTCACGGGCCGGGAACCGGCGCTCGGGGTGGGCCCCGGCCGGTTCGCGGACGCCAGCCCCACGGTGGCCGAGCAGCTCCTCACGGACGGCAAGCCCCATTCGGCGCCGTTGCAGCAGGCGGCCGAGCAGGGTCTGGTGGGCGTGGTCCTTCTCGCGGCGGTGTTCTGCTGGCTTCTGTACGCCCTGTACCGCTCGCCGCGCTCCACCCAGGTCGTCCTGTCGGCGGGCGCGGCCCTGACGGCGCTGGCCGCCGTGGCCTCGGTGGGCAACGCGCTGAGCCTCACGGCGGTGACGACGGGTGCGGGATACCTCGCGGGCATCGCCACGGCGCGACCGCTGGGCGACGAACCGGCGCAGGTCAGGCCGCCGAGCTCCGTACCGTGGACAGCCGGTGGCGGATGAACCGTACGGCCGCTTCGGCGTCGTCGACGGTGACCGTGAACTTGCGGCCGTCGCCGAGGCTGAGGACCAGGCCCTCACCTCGCCTGACCACGACGGCGGTGCCGATGTCGGGCCGCGAGCGGTAGCCCCAGCCGCCCCACTGTCTGGGACAGACGACCTGCGCGAATTCGGCGCCCACGACGTGGGAGAGGAGGATGCGGCGGCGCGGCACGCCCATGTGCCCGCAGCGCACTTCCAGGCAGTCCTTGTCGACCTTCACCTCGACATGGACGAAGGCGAGGGTGCCGAACAGGATCAGCAGCCCGGCGGCGATGCACCCCACGACGGACATGGCGAGGGCGGTGATCCCGGACGTCCACATGTTGTCGACGGCCAGCTCGATCCCCAGTGCCAGGCAGAGGGCGCCGGCCAGCGCCAGCAGCCACTGCACGCGGTTGGTCGCGCTTCCGGTCCAGACTTCCGGCGGGGCGTCGGCTGTGCTGCCCCGCTCGCCGTGGGTGTGGTCCCTCATGCGACCGAGAGTACCGACGTTCCGGAGGGAAGGCACGGCATCGCGGAGCGTTACCGCTCCGGCTGTACGGGCGGGACCGCTCTGTACGCGGGCGGGGCAGTGGCCCGGAGCGCGGACCCGCCACACGTCCGTACGGGACTCAGCGGGCGGGAGTGACCGCCGCGAGCAGCCTGCCTTCGGCGTACGTGTGGGCGGCGACGGGCAGCTCGGCGGGGCGACCGCTCAGGATCACCGTCAGGCCGCCTTCCGCGCCGGAGCCGGGGCCCGGCAGCTCGCCGGCCCTGCGCAGGGCCTGGGCGGCGACCGCTCCGGCGGAGCCGTGCAGGACGAGGGGCGGCAGGTCCGGCTGCTGGAGGGCCGCGCGGATGCGCTCACCGACCAGCTCGTAATGGGTGCAGCCCAGGACGACTGCCCTTACATCACGCGGAGTGAGGGCCGCTGCCGCGGCGACCGCCTTGTCGATGGCCGCCTCGTCGGCAGACTGCACGGCGTCCGCGAGGCCGGGGCAGGGCACCTCGGTGACGTCGACGCCGCCGGCGAACTCCTCGATGAGGCCGCGCTGGTAGGGGCTTCCGGTGGTGGCGGGGGTGGCCCAGATGGCGATGGGGCCGCCGCCCGCCGCGGCCGGCTTGATCGCCGGTACGGTCCCGATGACGGGCAGGTCGGGTTCGAAGCGGGCGCGCAGGGCGGGCAGGGCGCTCACGGACGAGGTGTTGCAGGCGACGATCAGCGCTTGGGGGTTGTGGGCGGCGGCCGCCTCGGCGACGGCCAGTGAGCGCTCGATGATGTCCTCTGCGGAGCGTGGTCCCCAAGGCAGCCCGTCGGGGTCCGAGGAGAGGACGAGATCGGCGTCCGGCCGCAGGCGGCGTACCGCCATCGCGGCGGGGAGCAGGCCGATACCGGAGTCCATGAGCGCGATCTTCACCCGGTCACCATAGTCGATGGGCCTACGGCGCCCGGCGGCGTGGGGCAGACTGCGGCGGATGAGCGCCGTTGTGTGGACCGCCGCCGCATCGCTTGCCGCCTGGCTGTGGCTGTTGTTGGGACAGGGCTTCTTCTGGCGCACGGACCTGCGTCTGCCGCCGCGCCGCGACCCGGACGCCTGGCCCTCGGTCTGCGTCGTCGTCCCGGCCCGTGACGAGGCCGCCGTGCTGCCCGAGAGCCTGCCCTCGCTGCTCGCCCAGGACTATCCGGGGCAGGCCGAGATCTTCCTTGTCGACGACGGGAGTTCGGACGGCACCGGAACGCTGGCCCGGTCCCTCGCCGACCGGCACGGCGGCCTCCCGCTGACCGTCGGCTCGCCAGGAGAACCCCCGCCCGGCTGGACCGGAAAACTGTGGGCCGTACGGCACGGCATCGGCCTGGCACGCGCGCGTGCGCCCCGGTATCTGCTGCTCACCGACGCGGACATCGCCCATGAGCCGGACAGTCTGCGGGAGTTGGTCGCCGCGGCGGAGACGGCCGGTTTTGAGCTTGTCTCGCAGATGGCGCGGCTGCGCGTCGCGAGCATGTGGGAGCGGCTCGTCGTCCCGGCGTTCGTGTACTTCTTCGCGCAGCTGTATCCGTTCCGCTGGATCGCCAAGAAGGGCTCGCGCACGGCAGCGGCGGCCGGCGGATGCGTCCTGGTGAGCACGTCGGCCGCCGAGCGCGCGGGAATCCCGGACTCCATCCGGCACGCCGTGATCGACGACGTGACGCTGGCCAGGGCGGTCAAGCGCTCGGGCGGCCGCATCTGGCTGGGGCTCGCGGAGCGCGTCGACAGCGTGCGCCCCTATCCCGGGCTCGGCGACCTCTGGCGGATGGTCTCGCGCAGCGCCTACGCCCAACTGCGCCACAACCCCGTGATCCTGTTCGGTACGGTCCTGGGGCTCGCCCTGATCTATCTGGTGCCGCCGGTCGCGCTGTTCGGCGGCCTGGCCACCGGCAGCGCGGCACCCGCCGTGCTCGGCGGGGCCGCGTGGCTCGTGATGACGGCGACGTACATCCCGATGCTGCGCTACTACCGGCAGACTCTGTGGCTCGCTCCCCTGCTGCCGTTCACCGCTTTCCTCTATCTCCTGATGACGGTGGATTCGGCGGTGCAGCACTACAGGGGGCGTGGAGCGGCCTGGAAGGGGCGGACGTACAACCGCCCCGATCCAGCTCCCGATCAGCGCTGATCACTTCCTGCCGGGCGTCCAGTTCATGCCCCAGCCGTACGCGTAGTCGATGGTGCGCTGCGGGCTCACGCCGCGTTCGGGCACCAGGTAGCGGGCCTCGCGCTGGACGAAGAGGTCGCCGTTGTTGTTCGTGATCAGGGCGAGCGCGCACACCGTGGAGGGCACCGTGCACTCGTCCAGCGAGAAGTCGATGGAGGCGCCGTGCTGCGGCTGCAGGGTGACCGTGGCGTTCAGGTCGGCGAAGCTGCGCGCTCCTTCGTAGATCGTCACGAAGATGACGATGCGCTTGAAGTCGTTGATGTGGTTGAGGTTGACCGTGAGGTTCTCGCCGCTGGACACGGCTCCGGTGCGGTCGTCGCCGTCGAGCAGCAGGTAGGGGGGCTGGTCGAGGGCTCCGAAGGCGTTGCCGAGCGCCTGGACGACGCCCTTGCGGCCGTCGGCCAGTTCGTACAGGGCGCACAGGTCCAGGTCGAGATCCGCGTGCATCGCCACGGCCCGGCCGAGCTTGCTGGCCCAGCCCTTGAACTGCTTGCGCACCTCCCAGTTGAGGTTCACGCGCATCGCGCCGGATGTGCCGCCCTGCTTCTTCAGCGAGACGGACGGCGCGTCCTTGGTGAGCGTGACCTTGGAGAGGCGCACGGGCTGGCCCGCGGGGGCGGCGGGCGTCTGGGCGGGCGGCGGCGGGGCTTGAACAGGGGCCGCGGGAGCCACCGGAGGCGCGGGAGGCTGCACCGCGGCCGGAGCGGGGGCGGGCGCCTGCTCCGGTTCGTCCACCGAGATCCCGTAGTCGGTGGCCAGGCCCTGGAGCCCGCTGCCGTAACCCTGCCCGACGGCACGGAACTTCCACGCTCCCTGGCGGCGGTAGAGCTCACCGAGGACGAACGCCGTCTCCACGGTGGCGTCCTCGCTGTCGTAGCGCGCGATCTCGGCGCCGTTCGCCGCGTCGACGACCCGGATGAAGAGGCCCGGGACCTGCCCGAAGGTGCCGCCGTCCGTCGAGGCGGCGAGCACCACGGTCTCGACGGCGGGCTCCACGCGCGCGAGGTCCACCACGAGCGCGTCGGTCACCCGGCCGCCGTCGGCCTTCTTCCCCTCGTGCCGCACCGCGCCCGAGGAGTGGACCGCCTGGTTGTAGAAGACGAAGTCGTCGTCCGAGCGGACCTTTCCGGAAGTGGCGAGGAGCAGGGCCGACGCGTCGGCGTCCGGCACCCCGGCTCCTGAAGACCACCCCAATTCGACCCGCACGGCAGGTGCCGGCACGGGAACATTCGAGCCTTTAGACATTGTCATGTCCGCCCCCATCACAAGTTCGCATCACAAGTTCGCATCGCAAGTCGCCACGTCCGGCCGGACCGCCGTCCCGTTCATGCCCAACCTATTACCCGGACCCCCGGGAGGCCCATGTCCACCGCCGACACCCCGCCGCGCGGACGTTCCGTCAACCCTGCGTCAACCGCCGGTAACCCGTACGGAGCTTGGCTTTTACACGATCCCTACGCCGCCGCGCGACCGATTTTTCCTAAGTTCGCTCGCATTGGGGATGCCAGGTCACTACCGACACGTAAAACAACCCTCTTATCGGTCTCCCCAACCAGCACATCAAGGGCTTAACTTATGTGTCATGACCTCCCCCCGCTCCACCTATGGCGGCGGTTACTACTCCGCGCCGTCCTTCCCGGACACTCCGATCTACGACTCCCTTGTCGCCGAGCGGGGTACTCCTCAGATCGCCCCGATCCGGGTCCCCTCCGCGTACGACACGGGCAGCCACAGTCACCTGCCCGCGCTGCAGTCAGCCCTGCCCGCACTGCCGGCTGCACCGTCCCACCACAACCCCGCGTACGGCTACGCGCAACAGCCCGCGCCGCTGCAGCAGGCGCCCGCGCCGTACATCCCGCAGCAGCCGTCGGCGCCGCGCGGATACCCGGGCCCCCAGCAACAACAGCGTCCCCCGGCCGGAACGGGCTACGAGGCCATGCGCCCCGCGGCACCCCGCCCCGCCCCGGCGACGTACGAGGATCCGTACAACCGCCCCTACCGCGGCTACTGATTCGCCCGCATGCGTCCCTGTCAGTGGCTGCTGGCAGGATGGCGTCATGCCGAATCCAGCGCTGCACTCGATCCACTTCTACCCGCTCAAGGCGGTCGGGGGACACGCTCCGCGTGAGGCCGTCGTCGAGCCCTGGGGGCTCGCGGGTGACCGACGGTGGGTCCTTGTGGACAGCGCGGGACGGATCATCACGCAACGGCCGCATCCAAGGCTGGCGTTGGCCGCCGCCGAGCTTCTGCCCGGCGGCGGCATACGCATGTCCGCGCCCGGCCAGGAGCCGCTGACGGTCGCCGTGCCGCCCTCCGGCGAGACCGTCACGGTGGAGATCTGGAAGGACAAGGTCGACGCGGTACCGGCCGACGCGGCCGCCCACGCCTGGTTCAGCGCCTATCTGGACACGGACGTCCGGCTCGTCCACCTCGACGACCCCGCCACCCGGCGCCCCATCGATCCCGCGTACGCGAAAGACGGCGAGACCGTCTCCTTCGCCGACGGATATCCGCTGCTCCTGACGACGCTCTCCTCACTCGACGCCCTGAACTCGCTCATCGCGCAGGGCGATCACTCCGACGAGGGCCCGCTCCCCATGAACCGTTTCCGGCCGAATGTGGTCGTGGACGGGACGGCGCCCTGGGCCGAGGACGACTGGTCGCGCGTCGCGATCGGCGATGTCACCTTCCGGGTGGCCAAGAAGTGCGGTCGCTGTGTCGTGACCACCACCGACCAGCGGAGCGCGGAGCGCGGCAAGGAGCCGCTGCGGACGCTCGCCAAGCACCGCCGCTTCGGGGACCAGCTGGTCTTCGGCCAGAATCTGGTGCCGGAAACGACCGGATCGGTCCGGATCGGCGACCCGTTCACCGTCCTCGATTGAACATCCCCCGCCCGGGAACTCGAAGGCCCGGCACGGTCGTTGAGCGGGGATGAGAAGGGTGATCTGCCTCTCTCTTCTCCCCGTCGACGCGTGATCCGTGCCGTACGCGGTTATGACGGACGCGGAAGGCGGAAGGGGGTGCAGGACTGTGCGAGCGCTCGTCGGACTCTGGCGGTGGCGGCACAATCCGCTGCGCCGGAAGACCGACCTCGTCGAAGCCTGGGTGGCCTGTGCGGCCGTGCTGCTCATCGCCGTCGCCGCGCCGCTGGCCGGCCTCGCGATCGGTGGTGCCTCGCGGGACGCCCTGCTGCAGTCGGTGCGGGAACAGCGCGAGGTGCGTCACGAAGTCACCGGCACGGTGGTCAGGAAGGTGTCGAGACCACCGGTCGACCCCGATCCCGAGACGTCGTCCGCGCGCGACAGGCACAGCCGTGTGCTCGCCGAGTGGATCGCTCCGGACGGCACGGCGCACTCCGGCACGGTGGTCGCCGCCCTTAAGTCCCCCGACCCGGGCGACCGCTTCCGGCTCTGGACGGACGAGCGCGGCCAGGTGGTCGGCCGTCCGCTGGACGGCGCGACGGCGAGCACGCACGCGGCACTGGCCGGGATAGGCGCCGCCGTGGCGGTCGCCGGACTCGTCGAGGGGGCCAGGCGAATCGTCGTCTGGCGGATCGTCCTTCGGCGCTACGACCGCTGGGACCAGGCCTGGGAGAAGGCGGGACCGGACTGGGGACGCACCGGCACCGGCTCCTGAGATGCCGATGCCTGCTCTGGAGGCCGGTGAGAGACCGGCGATGACCAGGTGAGAGCCTGGCGATCGGGTCAACTCGCCCTCGCCGCGCGCGCTACGGTGGACCGGCCGAACTCTTCGGCGCCTTGCGCGAGGTCGTGAGGTCCCGCGTACGACAAGGTGGGGGCAGAGCAACTCCATGGCACAGGGCACGGTCCAGGTGACGCACACCGGCACCTCGCGGTGGCGGCGCCGCACGGGTGAGTACGTATCGCTCGCTGCCGCCTTGGAGGCCGCGAGCGACGGGGACGTCCTCACCATCGCCCCCGGCACGTACCGCGAGAATCTCGTCGTCCAGCGGGCGGTGACGCTGCGCGGCCCCGAGGGCTCCCCCGGCTCCGTCCGCATCGCGCCGTCGGACGGGGTGCCGCTCACCATCCGTTCGTCCGCCGTGGTCCAGGACCTGCACGTCGAGGGGCAGGACTCGGCCGCGCCCGCGCTGCTCGTCGAGGACGGGGCGCCCGAACTCGTCGACGTACGCGTGGTGACGCGTTCCGCGACCGGCATCGAGGTGCGCGGCGGAGCGCGCCCCACGGTGCGCCGCTGCACGGTCGACAACCCCGGCGGCATCGGCATCGCCGTGCTCGACGGCGGCGGCGGTGTCTTCGAGGAGTGCGAGGTCGTATCGGCCGGGCAGTCGGGCATCGCCGTGCGCGGCGGCGCGCACCCCCGTCTCGAGCGCTGCCGCGTGCATCACGCGTCCGGCGCGGGGCTGTCGGTGACCGGTGAGCACTCGGGGCTCGAGGCGATCGGCTGCGAGGTGTACGAGGTCAAGGGCTCGGGCGTGCAGATCACCGGCCGGGCGGTGGCGCATCTGACGGACTGCGACGTGCACCGCACGACCTCGGACGGCGTCACGCTCGACACGGACGCCGTGCTCACGCTCGCCGACTGCCGCATCCACGACATCCCGGAGAACGCGATCGACCTGCGTTCCCGCTCGGTCCTGACCCTGACCCGTTCCACCGTGCGGCAGTTCGGGCGCAACGGCCTCTCGGTCTGGGACCCCGGCACGCGCGTGGACGCCAACCAGTGCGAGATCCACGACAGCACGGGCGACTACCCCGCGGTGTGGGTCAGCGACGGCGCGACGGTCGTCCTTGAGTCCTGCCGGGTGCACGACGTGCCGGACGCGCTGTTCGTCCTCGACCGCGGCTCGCGCGCCGACGTCGTCGACAGCGATCTCTCCCAGGTGCGCAACACCGCGGTGTCCGTGAGCGACGGCGCGACGGCGCAGCTGGACGACTGCCGCATCCGCGAGGCGGCCACCGGCGCGTGGTTCCGCGACCACGGCAGCGGCGGCACACTGGCCAACTGCACCGTCGACGGTGTCCAGACGGGCGTCATCGTCACCAAGGGCGCGGACCCCACCATCGAGCGCTGCACGGTCACTTCACCCGCGGAGGCCGGTTTCTACGTCTCCGCGGGCGGCCGCGGCAGCCTGCACGGCTGCCGGGTGACCGACAGCGGCGGCTACGGCTTCCACGTCATCGACGGCTGCCGTACGACGCTGAAGAAGTGCCGTACGGAGCGGTGCGCGCGCGGCGGCTTCGAGTTCGCGGAGGACGGCCCGCTCGTCGAGGACTGCACCAGCGACGAGAGCGGCGGGGTAAGGACCGCTGCGGCCACCGCGCAGGAGGCTGCCCCGCAGACGGCCACACAGACCGTGGGGCTGCTCGGCGCGATCCCCGGTCAGCGCACGGACCAGGCGCCCGCGAAGAACACGGCTCCCGAGCCGCCGTCCCGCTCCTCGAAGGACGTGCTCGGTGAACTCGATGCTCTGGTAGGCCTGGACAGCGTCAAGCGCGAGGTGCGCGCCCTCACCGACATGATCGAGGTGGGGCGGCGCAGGCAGCTCGCGGGGCTCAAGGCCGCGTCCGTGCGCCGCCATCTGGTGTTCACCGGCTCCCCCGGCACCGGCAAGACGACCGTGGCGCGGCTCTACGGCGAGATCCTGGCGTCGCTCGGCGTCCTGGAGAGCGGGCATCTGGTCGAGGTGTCGCGGGTCGACCTGGTGGGCGAGCACATCGGGTCGACCGCGATCCGCACCCAGGAGGCGTTCGACCGGGCGCGTGGCGGTGTGCTGTTCATCGACGAGGCGTACGCCCTCTCGCCGGAGGACTCGGGGCGTGACTTCGGCCGGGAGGCCATCGACACGTTGGTGAAGCTGATGGAGGACCACCGCGAGGCGGTGGTGGTGATCGTCGCGGGCTACACGGCGGAGATGAAGCGCTTCCTTTCCGTCAACCCCGGTGTGGCGTCCCGCTTCTCACGGACCATCACCTTCGGCGACTACTCCCCCGAGGAGCTGCTGCGGATCGTCGAGCAGCAGGCCGACGAGCACGAGTACCGCCTGGACACGGGGACGGGTGAGGCCCTCCTGAAGTACTTCACGGCACTTCCGAAGGGCCCCGCGTTCGGCAACGGCCGTACCGCGCGCCAGACGTTCGAGGCGATGGTGGAGCGGCACGCGGGGCGGGTCGCCCAGTTCGAGGAGCCGAGCACGGACGACCTCACCCTGCTGTATCCGGAGGATCTGCCGGAGCTGCCGTGACCGTCGCCTCCGGCCGGGGCGACGGCACGGCCGGCTTGAGCCGGGCGAGCAGTTTTGCGCGTTCCTCGGCGAAGGCGGGGTCGGCCTGGTAGTCCCCGTGGCCCAGGATCGGTGCGGGCAGCGGGTGCTCCTCCGTGCGGCCGTAGACCAGGGGGTCCTTGAGCGCTTCGCGGTCGACCTGCGGTCCGTCGCCGTCGGGGTGGACCCGGACGGGCCCGCCGATGGGGTCGGTGGTGCGGTGGAGGTTGCGCCAGCAGTCGACCTCGCGGTGCAGGGAGCTGAGGGCGGCGGGACCGAAGTGGGCGGGGAACCAGCGGCCGTAGAGGCGCTCCAGCGGTGAGCCGTACGTGAGCAGGGCGACCCGTTTGCGCACGGATGGCCACAGCTGCCAGGCGGCCGCGGCCGCGAGGACGCTGCCCTGTGAGTGGCCGGAGATGACGAGTCTGCCGCCCGTGGCGCGCGTCGCGCGGGTCCAGGTGTGCATGCGCCAGGTGAGGTCGGGGACGGCACGCTCGGCGTAGCAGGGCGGGGCGAAGGGGTGGGCGGCGCGCGGCCAGAAGGTGCCGACGTCCCACAGGATGCCGATGGTCCGGCGCGCGGAGGGGTCGCGGTAGGCGCGGCGGCCCCACGTCACGAACAGTATGAAGCCGAAGCCGATCAGCCAGGAGCCGAGCGCCTGCGAGGTCTCGGCCGCTCCTTCGAAGAAGAGGGGCAGCCCCTGCGCGGCCTCGCTCGGGACTTCCTCGCTCACCCAGGCGCCGGCGAGCGCGCCCGCGCCGAGCAGCAGTGTCACCGCCGAGGTGATGCCGACGAGGAGCGGGGCCCGGTCGGTGAGTGCGGCACGCGCGCGCGTGCCGGCGATGCGGCGGCTGCGGGCCGCGTCCTTGGGCTCGCCCGGGTACTCGCCCGGGATGTTCGGCCGGTCGCGGCGTGCCTGCCGCAGGGTGCGGAGGCCGAGCCAGCCGCAGAGCGCCGCGACGACCACGAGGAGGGGCGGGATGACGGACGCCTGCCAGGTCAGGAGCACGGGCGGGCCGTCGATGGTGCCGCCGGAGCCCGGTGCCCCCGCGCCGTCGAGCCAGTCGGCGACGCGCTGGGCGCCGCCTCCGGACATCACACCGCCGAGCGCGCAGGCCAGCATCGCGACAGCGGGCCCCGCGAAGCCCCGCAGGGCGGTGCGCGGGTCGGGTGCCGTGCGGTAGAGGAGGCGGGCGACCACCGCGAGGGCGATGACCAGGAGCCCTTGGCCCAGGGCGATGGCTCCGAAGGTCGCGTTGCCCGGCAGCCTGCCCTGGGAGGTCCAGTCGGGGCGTGACCACCCGGCGTACAGGAGCGTCAGGACGAGCAGGGTGAGGGCTCCCAGGGGCAGGCCGCGGATCAGCTTCTCGTCGAGGTGCCGGTCGAGTTTGTTCTCGCTGCGGCCCCTGCGCCAGACCACCAGGACGACGATGCCCCCGCCCAGGACGAGCGTCACGTCGAGGATCCAGCCGAGGGCGTCGAGCAGCGCGGGCCCGCCGGCGCGCCGGTCGTGGCGCGCGGCCGATGTGCCGACCGCGGCGGCCACCGTGAGGAACCCGGCGGCCGTGTGCGCGGCACGCAGGCGGGCCACCAGGCGGCGCCCGTACCAGAAGCCGGGCTTGCCGAGCGCGGTGCGTCCGGCCTCCTCCTCCGGGTCGGCCTGGTGGGGCAGCGGCGTCTGGGACTCGTACGCGCTCCAGGTGCGCTGGGACAGGTACCAGAGCAGCCCGGTGAGTGCGGCGGGCAGCAGGGCGGCGAACGCGAGGCGGCGTCCCGGCTGGCTCCACCAGCCGCCGTGCCCGGAGGCGTCGGTCGCCAGGAAGCCGAGCCACGAGCGGTCGGCGGCGCACGCGGGCGTGCCTGCGCACTGCCAGGCCGTCAGGTCGATGGCGACCTCGCAGGCGGCGGCGACCAGCAGGACGGTGAGGCTGAGCCCGGTCAGGCGCACCAGGAGGCCGTACGTACGGACCGTCTTGCGCATGCGCCGTGACGTGGGGCGCATCCAGTGCGCGAGGTTGACCACCATGAACGGAAGCAGCAGGAGCCACAGGGCCCGCGAGCCGTTCCCGGAGGTGAGATTGCACCAGACGTACGCCTCAGGGACCGGTTTGCCGCGGTAGTCGTCCGGGCGTTTCTCGGCGTCGGCGTCCTCGGTGCGGCGGAACACGGCCGCCGTCTCGTCACCGGAGATCCGGACGGTCCTGGGATCGCCCAGCATCTCCTCGGGCGTGGTGCCCCCGACTCCGTGGGCGAGGAGTTCGAGAGCTGTCTCTTCTCTGTGGTCAGCTGCCACTGTTCGCTTCCCCCGATGTGCGCGTGTTCCCCCGAACGTGCGCGTGGTCAGGCCACAAGGATCTCCACTCCCGGCCCTGTCCACACCCCCCGTCACGTAATCTCCCCGTTCCGGGTGAACGCACGGCTTCGGGCAGTGGGCCGCCTGTCGGTGGCTCATGCGAGGATGAGGCAGCGCAATTGGCAAGCGCGACGGGTGTGACGAGGCAGAAGGGCCGGGACGGACGTGAGTGAGAATCAGAACCTCCTCGCGGAGCAGCGCCGCGCCTTGATCCTCGATGAGGTACGCCGCCGGGGCGGGGTCCGCGTCAATGAACTGACCCGCAAGCTGGGTGTGTCGGACATGACGGTCCGCCGCGATCTCGACGCCCTCGCCCGTCAGGGCGTCCTGGAGAAGGTGCACGGCGGCGCCGTCCCGGTGGTCGAGGCGAGCACGCACGAGCCCGGGTTCGAGGCCAAGTCGGGCCTGGAGCTGAACGCCAAGGAGGACATCGCGCGCACCGCGGCCTCCCTGGTGGCGCCGGGCACGGCGATCGCGCTCTCGGGCGGCACGACGACGTACGCGCTGGCGCACCATCTCCTGGACGTGCCGGATCTGACGGTGGTGACGAACTCGGTGCGGGTCGCGGATGTCTTCCACTCCGCGCAGCGCACCTCGGGCCAGCGTCAGGGCGCGGCCACCGTCGTCCTCACGGGCGGTGTGCGCACTCCGTCGGACTCGCTGGTCGGCCCGGTCGCCGACCAGGCGATCGGCGCCCTGCACTTCGATGTGCTCTTCCTGGGTGTGCACGGCATATCGGCGGAGGCCGGTCTGTCCACGCCGAATCTCGCGGAGGCCGAGACCAACCGGCGTCTGGTGCAGTCGGCGCGGCGGGTCATCGTGGTCGCCGACCACACCAAGTGGGGCACGGTGGGCCTCAGTTCGTTCGCCACCCTGGAGCAGGTCGACACGCTGGTGACGGATGCGGGGCTGCCCGCGGAGGCGCGGGTGGAGATCTCCGAGCATCTGCGGCGCCTGGTGGTCACGGGCGAGTCCGAGGAGCCGGGGGCCGACGGGCAGGGCGAGAGCTTCGGGCGGGGCGAGGGCGTCGGGCGGGGCGAGGGCGTCGGGCGGGGCGAGGGCGTCGGTTCGGCAGGGAACGCCGGGAGCACCGCAGACATCTGACGGTCCGCCAGCTATGGTGACGGTGCCCGGTCAACGACCCGATTCCGCTTGGGGGCTGAGTTCGATGGCACGCCGACTGAGGCCCGTGGGGCTGGAGTTCGCCGAGTCCGCCCCGCTGCGTCTGGTCTTCGCGCGTGAGGTGAGCGCGTCCCCGGAGGCGGTGTACCGCGCGCTCGCCGACGACATGGCCGGCTGGCCCGAGTGGTTCACGGCGGTCACGCTGTGCCAACCCATCGACTGCGCGGACGGCGGCAAGGGCCGCGAGGTCCGGCTCAAGGGCGGCACGCGTTTTTGGGAGACGATCGTCGCGGCCGAGCCCTCCGTGCGGTACGCCTACCGCGTCGACGAGTCGAACGCCCCGGGATTGCGTGCCCTGCTCGAGGAGTGGCGGCTCACCCCGTCCGGGACCGGCACCCACGTGCAGTGGACGTTCGCCGCGGACGGCGCCGCCCCCTTCCGCCTCGCCCTGAAGCTCGGCAGGCCGGGCATGGGCCGCGCCTTCCGTGACGCCGTCACCGCCCTCGACCGGCGCTTGGCCGCGGCCAACGCCTGAGTCCCGTACGGCGGTTGAGGGCTTCTAGGTCCATGTGCCGTTCGCGAGCAGCGACTTGATCGCGGCCTCGTAGGGCGTGATGTCCAGGCCCTGTTCTGCCAGCCACGCGTCCGAGTAGTACTTGTCCAGATAGCGGTCGCCCGGGTCGCAGATGAGCGTGACGACACTGCCCGTGCGACCCTCGGCCACCATCTCAGCGACGATCTTCAGGGAGCTCCACAGACCGGTGCCGGTCGAGCCGCCCGCCTTGCGGCCGATCGCCTGCTCCAGGGCGCGCACGGCGGCGACGCTCGCCGCGTCCGGCACCTTCATCATGCGGTCGATCGCGCCGGGCACGAAGCTCGGCTCCATCCGCGGCCTGCCGATGCCCTCGATGCGGGATCCGCAGTCGCTGGTGGCGTCCGGTTCGTGGTTGGTCCAGCCGTCGAAGAAACACGAGTTCTCGGGGTCGGCGACGCAGAGCCGGGTGTCGTGCTGCATGTAGTGGACGTAGCGGGCGATGGTCGCCGAGGTGCCGCCGGTGCCCGCCGTGGCGACGATCCACGCGGGTTCCGGATAGCGCTCCAGCCTCATCTGCTGGTAGATCGACTCGGCGATGTTGTTGTTGCCCCGCCAGTCCGTCGCCCGTTCCGCGTAGGTGAACTGGTCCATGTAGTGCCCGCCGGTCTCGACGGCGAGGGCGGCCGACTCGGCGTACATCGTGCGTGAGTCGTCCACGAAGTGACACTGGCCGCCGTGGAATTCGATCAGGCGGCACTTCTCGGCGCTGGTCGTGCGGGGCATCACCGCGATGAACGGCACCCCGATCAGCTTCGCGAAGTACGCCTCGGAGACGGCTGTCGAGCCGCTGGAGGCCTCGATGACCGGCCGCCCTGGCCGGATCCAGCCGTTGCAGAGGCCGTAGAGGAAGAGCGAGCGGGCGAGGCGGTGCTTGAGGCTGCCGGTCGGGTGGGTCGACTCGTCCTTGAGATACAGGTCGATGCCCCACTGTTCCGGCAGCGGGAAGCGCAGCAGATGCGTGTCGGCGGAACGGTTGGCATCGGCCTGCACTTTGCGTACGGCTTCTTTGAGCCAGGCCCGGTACTCCGCGTCGCTGCGGTCCACGTCGAGCGTGGTCATCGGCTCGTCGGCTTGATCCTGCTGTGTGGTGCTCACCGCGCGGCTCCTTGGCGTCAACCTGGCCGCGCTCGGAGCGGGCAGGACACCTCGATCATAGGCACCTTCCGCACGCTTCTCACCTGCATAAACACACCTTTGAGCACCTCAAAGGCACACCTGGCGCAGCCAGTGGCGGCAGAGGCGCGGCACACTGTGAAGGGGACGTCGTCCAGTTGTGACCACGTCTTCATACGCACTGGTGCTCGACGTCCGGTGCGTGCAGACTGCACCGCACGGGCAGGCGGTCCCGTACGGAACGGCATACCGAAGCGCTCAAGGGGGCGGAACGTCATGGCGGAGCCGGAGTTCACGGCCACAGGCGTGCGGATCGGACGACGGCTGCGCTCCCTCACCCGGGCGGGTCAAATCCGCATCACCGACGGCAGGTTCGAGCTGCTGACCAGTTACGGCAGCGAGATCGACAGCGCGCCGGTGCAGACGGTGCGGGCGGGCAAGCCGTGGTTCGCCGCCGACGACCGGGCCCTTGCCGAACTCAACGGCACGCGCTATCGACTCACCCTCGCCGATCATGATCCGGCGCCCGGCAAATCAGGGCCGCCCACGGTGGGCAAGTTCATCGACGCGGTACGCAGGGCCGGAGGCCGGAAAGCACGCGCCTGAGGAGCCCTCGCGCTCCCGGCCGGGACGGTGCGAGTTGCACGCCCGCACCCCCTGAGTCACTCTGGTCTCACATCACTCTGGGTTCACCGGCGATGACGCTGCGAACCAGCCCGCCGGCCGCGAACAGCAGCCGGCAGACCCCGCGGCCGCTGCTGGATCCGATCGTCGTCTTCTTCCGGACCGCAATTCGGGGAGTCGCAGCCGTGATCAGCCAGCCAAGCAGGTATTGCACGGTAGAGCTTCAGGCCCTGCCGTCCCGGATCGGCCAGGTACGCAGAATCGTATCGGCACAGTTGCGCTACTGGCGTCTCGATCCGTTGATAGACCAGGCCGCGCTCGGTGTGACCGAGCTCCTGACCAACGTGCACCGGCACGCACAGCCGGACAAGGTGTGCACCGTGGAGATCGAGCTGCTGCTCGACCGCCTCACGGTCTCCGTGCACGACCACGACCCCCGCCTTCCCGAGGTCCACGACGCCGAGGCGTCCGCGACCTGCGGCCGCGGGCTCGCCATGGTCGCCGCGGTCAGCGAGAGCTGGGGGGTGCGCCCCCACGGCGACAGGGGCAAGGTCGTCTGGTTCACCCTTCCGGCCCCTGCCTCCACCGCCGCACTGCCGTCCGCGTACCCGGCGTACGGAGCGACCACCACGGGTCCCTTCGCGGACCTGGCCCCCGGGTCGCAGTCCCTCGCCGACGGGCACGCGCCCGGACACGCTCCCGCCCGGTCGGCCGTTGTCGGCTGACCGGGCGGTGACAGGCTCCGCGCCGCGGGCGTCCTACGTCACTCGGTGGCGATGGCACGCAGCACGTCCAGGCGTGCGGCCCGCCGTGCCGGACGCAGACCCGCGAGGGCTCCCGCCGTCAGGCCCACCAGGACGACCACCGCCAGTTGCACGGGCGG
The DNA here is from genome assembly GCF_053610745.1 of Streptomyces sp. NPDC054866. Classification (NCBI taxonomy): domain Bacteria; kingdom Bacillati; phylum Actinomycetota; class Actinomycetes; order Kitasatosporales; family Streptomycetaceae; genus Streptomyces; species Streptomyces sp. NPDC054866. The sequence goes on along the minus strand of NZ_JBSGZA010000004.1, from coordinate 394,774 downwards.
CACCGCGAACGCGAAAGCACTGTCGGTCGCGCCGTCCGAGGCCTTGACCAGCACCCAGCCGAGGAAGCCGCCGAGCGCCAGGCCACCTGCCGTGCCGAAGGCGGCGACGAGCACCGACTCCCAGCGGACCATGGCCCGCAGCTGCGCCCTGGTCTGGCCGACGGCACGCAACAGGCCCAGCTCACGGGTCCGTTCGTGGATGGCGAGGGTCAGCGTGTTGGCGATGCCGAGCAGGGCGATCAGTACGGCGAGCGCGAGCAGGGCGTAGACCAGCGTGAGCATCATGTCGATACCGCCCGCGGCCGACTGCGCGTACTCACCGCGGGTCTGCACATCCGGATTGCCGTACTCCTGCGCGATCTTGGAGACCGCGGCCTTGCCGTCGTCCGCGCTCACGCCGTCCTTGAAGCTGACGGAGACGAGGCTGTCCGCGTCCTGCATGCGGTGCGGCGCCCAGGCCTCGCGGGTGATGACGTAGTCCCCCGCGAGCTCCGACTGGCCGTACAGCGCGCGGACGGTGAAGGTGGCCTTCTTGCCGTCGGCGAAGGCGAGCTCGGTCTTGGAGCCGACCTTCAGGTCCTGCTTCTCGGCCTCCGCGCGGGTGATCGCGATGCCGTTGGTGCCGAGGCCGTCCAGGGACCCGTCGACCTTGCCGAGGTCGAAGGACTTGGCGAAGGGGCCGGGGTCGGTGACCGTCAGGGCGCGCCCTTCCCCGTCGACCTCCGCGGCGCCCTTGCCGAGGCCGACCGCGGTGGCGACCTCCGGTTGCTCGGCGAGCGCGGGGGCCAGCTTGGGGCTGAGTCCGCTGCCGCCCGCGCCGAAGCCGGGGGTGCTGATGGCGAGGTCGCCGGCGAAGGAGCGGTTCACCGTCTGGTCCATGGTCGCCTTCAGGGAGGCGCCGAAGACCGTGAAGAGCGAGACGACGGCGACGCCGATCATCAGGGCGCTCGCGGTGGCGGCGGTCCGCTTGGGGCTGCGCAGGGCGTTGCGCCGGGCGAGCCCGCCCGTGACGCCGCGCATCCGGTCGAGGGGCCCGCCGAGAATACGTACCGCTCGCGAGGAAGCGACAGGACCCAGCACCACGAACGCGACGAGCGCGAGGGCCGCCCCCGCCCCGGCCAGCCACACGGACGGGCTGACGAGGACGCCGGTCAGCGAGAGCCCGACGGCGGCGAGCGCGAGGAACGCACCTGTGACAGCACGTGTCCGCGAGGCCCCGGAGTGGTCGACCGCGGTCTCGCGCAGCGCGGCCAGGGGTGCGGTGCGCCCGGCGCGTACGGCGGGCAGCAGGGCGGAGCCCAGGCAGACCACGATGCCGACGGCGAGCGGCAGCAGCATCGACAGGCCGCTGATCACCAAGTCGCCCTCGGGGAAGGGGAATCCGATGACCGGGAAGAGTGCCTGGAGCCCGGCCGCGATCCCGATGCCGCCCGCGAGGCCCGCGACGGACGCGACCACGGCGACCACGCTCGCCTCGATCAGGGTGGCCGCGGTGACCTGCCGGCGCGAGGCGCCGAGCGCGCGCAGGAGGGCGTTCTCGCGGGTGCGCTGGGCGACGACGATCGCGAAGGTGTTGTGGATGCTGAAGGTGGCGACGAGCAGCGCGACCCCGGAGAAGACCAGCAGGAAGCTGGTGAAGAGCGTCAGGAACTGCCCGGAGATGTTGTCGGTGTTCTCCGCCGCCGACGCCTCGCCGGTGATCGCCTCAACTCCCTTGGGCAGTACGGGACTCAGCGCGTCGACGAGTTCCCGCTCGCTCACGCCGGGGCCGGCCCGCACCTGGATGGTCGCGGCCTCGCCGGGCTTCGGCGTCAGGTACTTCTCGGCGTCGGCCTGGGTCATGCCGGTGAAGGTGGTCTGCGCCATGCCGTCCTCGCCGCCGAAGGTCGCGAGGCCCACGACCGTCACCTGGACGGGGTCGGGGGTGCGCAGCGTGGTCGTGTCGCCGATCTTCAGGTCGCCGGATTCGGCGGCGCCTCGGTTGATGACGACCTCGCCGGACTTGGCGGGGGCGCGGCCGTCGGCCAGCTGATAGGCGTTCAGCTCTTTGTCGTCGATCCAGTTGCCGGCGAGGGTGGGCGGGCCTTCGCCGCCGATGGGCTCACGGTCCTTGCCGAGGAGCTGGCCCGCGCCCTGGATGCTGGGCGCGGCGGCGGCGACGCCGTCGGTCTGCTCGATCTTCGCGACGAGCGAGGTCTTGACGGGCTGCCGGGTGCCCTGGCTGTCGTCGGGGGTGGTGATGGTGTCGGCGCTGCGGACGACGGCGTCGGTGCCGCTCGTCGCGTTGCCGAACATCGTGTCGAAGCTGCCGCGCAGGGTGTCACCCATGACGAGCGTGCCCGCCAGGAAGGCGACACCGAGCATGACCGCGAGGAACGTACCCGCGAAGCGTCGCTTGTGGCCGCGCAGCGAGGAGAGGCTGATGCGCGCGGACGAGCTGAGCGAACCACTCAGGGAACCACCACTCGGGGAACTCATGACGGTGCCCCCTTGGCATCGAAGGCCTTGAGCCGGTCGAGGACCTTGTCGGCGGTCGGGTCCGCCATCCGGTCCACGAGGCGGCCGTCGGCCAGGAAGACGACCTCGTCGGCGTGGGCCGCGGCCACCGGGTCGTGGGTGACCATGACTACGGTGCGGTCCATCTGACGTACGGCGCGGCCGAGCAGGCGCAGGACCTCCTCGCCGGAGCGCGAGTCGAGGTTGCCGGTCGGCTCGTCGGCGAAGACGACGTCGGGCCGACCCGCGAACGCCCTTGCCACGGCGACGCGTTGCTGCTGTCCGCCGGAGAGCTCGGCGGGCCGGTGGTGGAGCCGGTCGCGCAGCCCCACCACGTCGATGAGGGCGTCGGTCCACTCGGCTGACGCTGCGTCACCGCGCTTGCCCGCGAGGTCCATCGGGAGCGTGATGTTCTCGGCGACGGTCAGCGTCGGCACCAGGTTGAAGGCCTGGAAGACGAAGCCGATGCGGTCGCGGCGCAGCAGCGTGAGACGCCGGTCGTCGAGCGAGCCGAGCTCGGTGTCACCGATGTGGGCGCACCCCGAGGTGAGAGTGTCGAGGCCCGCGGCGCAGTGCATCAAGGTGGACTTGCCCGAGCCCGACGGACCCATGATCGCGGTGAAGCGCCCGGCGGGAAAGCCGACGCTCACCCCGTCCAGGGCCCTTACGGCGGTGTCGCCGCTGCCGTAGACCTTGACGGCCTCGGTGACGCGGGCGGCGTCGACGGTGTCGGTACCGCTTCGGTATCCGGTCGCGGTGGTCATGCCGCACCGCCCTTGGACATGCGCCCGAACTCCTCGTTCAGGACGGAAAGACGACGCCAGTACTCGTCCTCGTCGATCTCGCCGGAGGCGAAGCGACGGCCGAGCACGGCGATGGGTGAGTTCTCGTCGATGCGTACGTTCCGCTCGACGCCGTCCCGCTGCCACGGTGCGCGGCGGCCCCGCCACACGGTGCGGCGCAGGAGGGTGATGCCGCCGATCACGACGGCAGCCCAGATGAGCGGGAAGAACAGGATCCACGGGCCGGGCCCGCCGTCGAAGTGAGCCAGTGTGTTCATGGTGTCCATCTCCTCGGAAGCTGTCTGTTCTGCGGGGTCTCGTGTCTCGTGTCTCGTGCGATGTCTAGAGACTCGCGCTCCGAGGGGGTCCGAGTCGTCGTACGGCCAGCGGCACTGCGCGTACCACTCCGGGAGTACGTGGGGGCTGGGGAGCTGCTCCTGGGGTGGGCTGGCTGGGGGGCGTCCGCGCGACTGGATGGCGTCCGGATCTCTCCCTGGATCTCTGTACCTACTAGTATGTACAGTGCTTTCATGAGCACCCCGGAGCGCCTGATCGAGTCCACCCGCGAACTGCTGTGGGAGCGCGGCTACGTCGGCACGAGCCCCAAGGCGATCCAGCAGCACGCGGGCGCCGGGCAGGGCAGCATGTACCACCACTTCGCCGGGAAACCCGACCTGGCGCTCGCCGCGATCAGGCGTACGGCGGACGAGATGCGCGCCACGGCCGAGGGCGTGCTGGGCGGCACCGGGTCGGCGTACGAACGCATCGAGGCGTATCTGCTGCGCGAGCGCGACGTACTGCGCGGCTGCCCGGTCGGGCGGCTGACGATGGACCCGGACGTCATCGCGAGCGACGAGCTGCGCGCGCCCGTCACCGAGACGCTCGACTGGCTGCGGGACCGCATCGCAGGGATCGTCGAAGAGGGCCAGGAGCGGGGCGAGTTCGCGGCCACGCTCGACGCGCGGGCGATCGCGGCGACGGTCGTCGCGACGGTCCAGGGCGGCTATGTACTGGCCCGCGCATCGGGGTCGCCCGCGGCTTTCGACACCGGCGTACGCGGCTTGCTCGCCCTGCTGTTCGCGGCCACCACCCCTTCCCCGTAAAGGACTTGAAGAGCAGTGCACATCACCCGCAACCGCCCCGAAAGCCAGGCGGGCCCCGCCGAGAACTTCACCGGCACGGTGTGGCTGGACGAGATCGCCGCGCCCCCGTCCCCCTCCCGGCTACGGATGTTCAACGTCCGCTTCGCCCCCGGGGCGCACACCGCCTGGCACCGTCATCCGCACGGCCAAGTCCTGTACGTCATGGAGGGAGAGGGCCTGGTGCAGCGCGAGGGAGGCGAGGCGGAGACGATCCGCGCGGGCGACACCGTCTGGATCGAGCCGGACGAATGGCACTGGCACGGCGCCGCGCCCCGCACCTTCATGACACATCTGGCGGTCGTCGAGGCGACGGACGACGGCACGACCACGCACTGGGCCGCCCACGTGGGTGCGGACGAGTACCCGGCGGCTTGAGCGCGAGGAGCGAAGCACCATGCACGCGATGCAGTACGAGATCACGCTTCCGGCCGACTACGACATGGGCATCATCCGCCACAGGGTCGCCACCAAAGGTCATCTGCTGGACAACTACCCGGGCCTCGGGGCCAAGGCGTATCTGATCCGCGAGCGCGGCGTCGACGGCTCCCCCGTCAACCAGTACGCGCCGTTCTACCTCTGGAACACCCCCGAGGGCATGAACTCCTTCCTCTGGGGCCCCGGGTTCCAGGGCATCGTCGACGACTTCGGGCGACCGGAGGTGCAGCACTGGACGGGGCTGGCGTTTGTGGAGGGGGTCGCCTCGGATGCCGCCTCGGATGCGGCACCGTCCGCGAAGGCGGCGATACGACGTCGAATGCGCATCCCGCCGGGCACCCCCGTCGGCGCGCTGGCGACCGAACTCGTCCACGAGGCCGAGCGGTTGGCCCGCCAGGACGGAGCGCTCTACGCTGCCGCGGCCATCGACCCGCGCACGTGGGAGGCACTGCACTTCTCCGTCTGGGATCACGCGTCGCCCAAGGGTCAGGGTGACGTGTTCCAGGTGCTGCACCTGTCCGCGCCGGAGCGGCACTTGCTTCCCATGGGGCAGCAGTAGTGAGCACGGCCCGTACAGTTCGCGCGGTCCGCACGGTCCTCGGAGACGTCGATCCGGCAGGGCTCGGCACCTGCGACGCCCACGATCACCTCTTCCTGACGAGCCCTCAACTCCCGGACCAGGAGCTGGACTCACCCACATCAGCTACCCAGGAGCTCGCGGCCTTCCGGGATGCCGGCGGTGAGAGCCTGATCCAGTGGACCCCGCACGGGATGGGACGCCGCGCGGAGGACTTGCCGGAGCTTTCCCGGACGTCGAGCGTGCGGATCGTCGCGGCAACAGGGCTCCACCAAGCAGCCCACTACGCACCGGAGTTGCTGAGCCGCCTCCGCGCAGACGGACTCGCGGACCTCTTCGTACGGGAGGTGACCGAGGGCATCGCCGACACCGGCGTACGGGCTGGGCTGATCAAGGTCGCGGGCGGATTCCACGGCCTGGACGCGCACGCCCGCTGGACGATGGAGGCGGCGGCCGAGGCCCACCATGCGACGGGGGCGCCCATCGCCGTCCACCTGGAGCTAGGCACAGGCGCATTGGACGCACTCGGCTTGCTGTGCGGAGAGTTGAACGTACCGCCCGACCGTCTGATCCTCGGTCATCTGAACCGCTCCCCCGACCTCGCGATCCACCACCAGGCGGCCGAAGTCGGCGCTTACCTCGCCTTCGACGGCCCTTCGCGCGCCAACCACGCCACGGACTGGCGCATGCCGGAAGCCGTCCAGGCCCTGGCCGAGGCAGGCTTCACGGACCAGCTCCTCCTGGGCGGCGACACGACGACGTCCGGCGCCCGCGCGGTGAACGGCGGCCCCGGCCTGCCGTATCTGCTGCGCAGGGTACGACCACGGCTCGAACTCACCCTTGGGGGAGGTGTGGTGGGGCGAATACTCAAGGAAAACCCGGCGCGGGCGTTCGCGGTGGAGTGGGCATAGGGGCCCGGCCGCTCATCAGACGCTCGCGGTGTGGAAACCCGCCCCCAAGTGCGCAAGCAGTCGCGCAGGTGCGTCGTCCTGGATGGTGTGGCCCGCGCCGTCCACCCACGTCAGTTCGGCATGCGGGATGCGTGACCGCAGATACTCGGCGAACTCAGTTGGCAGCAGGCGGTCTTCGCGGCCCCAGATGATGCGCGTCGGCACAGCCACCCTGCCGAGGTGAGGCTCCAGCTCGTCCGTCTGGGACTGTTCGAACTGGCGGTACTGGCGGTAGAAGGCCGCCTGGCCTTCCGGGCCGCGCCACGGGGCGACGTACGCGTCCAGTACGCCCGGCCCGTAGCCGGTGTGTGTGGCGTGACGGAGGTGGCTGGCCACCAGCGCCTCGTGGGCGTAGTCCGGGAGTTGCTCGAAGACGTGGGCGTTCTCGCGGATGAGCTTGAAGTAGCCCGTCCCCCACGCGCCGCCGCCGACCGCGTCCACCAGCGTGAGATCCCCGTACCCCGCGCCCTCAAGGAGCAGCGCCCGCAACGCGACCGCACCGCCCACGTCGTGCGCGACGACGCTGGGCCGGGACAGGCCCCAGTGCTTGAGCAGGCGGGCGAAGATTTTTCCCTGCGCCGCCAGGCCGACGTCCTGCCCTTCCCGCCGCTCCGACTGCCCGAAGCCGAGCAGGTCCCAGACATAGACCTTGCGCGTGCGGGCGAGGGCGGGGGCGATCTCGCGCCAGATGTACGACGAGAAAGGCGATCCGTGCAGGAGGACCACAGGATCTCCCGCCCCGAACGACGTCCACCTCACGTAACCGTCCGACGTCTCGAACTTCTCCGCCAGGTGCCACGTCACTGGGTGCCTCCCGCTGTCGCGATCCGCTCCGTGCTTCCGTCCCGGCGATCGACGTTACCAGTAGATCCGGTTAAGAGGTAACCTGCATTGCGTATTGCACCGCTCGTTCCAAAACCTGTACGGTTCCGGCATGGCCCGACCGAGAACCTTTGACGAGGAACGGGCCCTGGACGCGGCGATGCACGCCTTCTGGGTGAACGGTTACGAGGCCACCTCGACCCAGGATCTGTGCGAAGCCACCGGCCTGGGCCGCAGCAGCATCTACAACACCTTCAGCAGCAAGCACGAACTGTTCCAGCGCGCCCTGGCCCGCTACATGGACTCCATGACGTCCATCCAGGTCGAGATCCTGGAGGACGCGGAGCGGCCCCCGATGGAGCGCCTTCGCGCCCTGTTCACCCGAATCCTCGACTCCGAGTTCGAGTGCCGCGAGGACGGGCACAGCATCGGCTGCCTGACCGTCAATACGACGGTGGAGCTCGCCGGGCGCGACCCCGAGGCCGCCGAGATGCTCGCTCGCGACCAGGCGGTGCGGCTCGCCGCCATCAGCGCCGTCATCCGCACAGGGCAGAGCGGCGGCGACATCACCTCCACGCGGGACGCGGGCGATCTGGCCCGCTTCCTGAACGCCGTCATCGGCGGCATGCGGATCGCCGCGCAGGGCGGCGCCGATCGCGCGGCTTTGACGGCGATCGCCGATACCGCCCTGGACGCGCTGACTCACTGACTCACTGGCTCACCGACCTGCCCAACCTTCCCAACCTGGCCTGCCCTGCCCTTTGTCCGCGCCCAGCCCCCGCCCCCGCCCCCGCAGGCGTATGTCCGAGTTTTGCACCGATCAGTACATAACTCATCAGCCCAAAACCCATCAACTGGAGCCCCCATGCCCCGCGCCGTCTACCTCCTGGCCCTCGGCATCTTCGCCATGGTGACCAGCGAGTTCGTGGTCGCCGGTCTGATGCCGCAAATGGCCCACGGACTCGACGCCACGATCCCGGAGATCGGCTACCTGATCACCGCCTTCGCCGCAGCGATGGCGTTCGGCGGACCTTTCCTCACGATCGCACTGCTGAAGATGCGTCAGAAGTCCGCCCTCATCGTCCTGTTCGGAGTCTTCCTAGCAGGTAACGTCCTCGCCGCCCTCGCGCCGGACTATCGCACCATGCTGGTGGCGCGTGTCATCACCGGTGTCGCGTCGCAGGCCTTCTTCGGCGTCTCCATCTCCATGTGCGCACAGCTCACCCGCCCCGAAGTCCGGGGCAGGGCCATCGCGGTGGCCCTCAACGGCCTGATGCTCGGCACGCTTCTCGGACTGCCGATCTCCACCGTCATCGGGGAACACCTGGGCTGGCGCGCCGCGTTCTGGGCCATCACCGGCCTGACCGTGATCGCCGCGCTCGCCACTCTCGCCGGGGTGCCCCGCACGGAGCGCGCCGACGGCGACGACGGCGGAGGCGGCCTGCGCCAGGAGCTGGGCGCCTTCCGGAACCCCCGGCTCTGGCTCACACTCACCACCAGCACCTTCGTCATCGGCGCCACGTTCTCCGCCTTCAGCTACCTCAACCCGATCCTCACCGAGGTCACCGGCTTCTCCACCGGCACCGTCCCGCTGCTGCTCATCGCGTACGGAGCGGCCACCGTCATCGGCAACACCGTCGTCGGCCGGTTCGCCGACAAGCACACCGTGCCGGTCCTGCTGACGGGCCTGCTGCTCAACCTGGCGTTCCTCGCCGGCTTCGCAGTCTTCGCCCAACTGAGCGTTGCCGCCGTGGTGTTGATGATGGGCATCGGCCTGGTCGGAGTCACCATGAACCCTGCCCTGGTCACCCGCGTCCAGCGCACGGGCAACGCGAGGCCGCTGGTGAACACCGTCCACTCCTCGTTCATCACCCTCGGCATCATCATCGCGACGTCCGTGGGCGGGCCCGCCATCGATACGTTCGGCCTGCGGGCCCCGCTCTGGATCGGCGCCACCCTCGCCGCACTCGGCCTCGTCACGCTGCTGCCCGACCTGAAGCGGCTGCGTAACGGCCGAACCACGCCCACCCGAACCACGCCTGCGGCCACGGCAGTTGAACCGCAGGAGACCACGACGGAGACCGCGAAGGAGTGCGCCCGCGTCTAGCCCAACGCCGCGAGGGGGTCGTCGAGCACCGGCTGCCAGGCCAGTTCGGCGGCCCCCACCAGGCTGTTGTGGTCCAGCGTGCAGGCCAGGATCGGCACGCCGCCGCTGCGCCCCCACAGGCTCCGGTCGGCCACGACGGCGCGCAACCGCTCGGGGTCGGCTTCGAGGAGTGCTCGGTGCAGGCCGCCCAGGATGATGCGGTCCGGGTTGAGGATGTTCACCAGGCCCGCGAGCCCCAGGCCTAGTCGGTCGATGAGTTCCTCGGCCGCCGCACGGACCGCCGGATCTCCGCCCCCGTCCCGGAGCAGTTCGCGGGCCTGCAGCAACAGCCCTTCGGGGCCCGGCTCGCGGCCCGCCGCCGTGAGGAAGGCCAGCGGGTCCGTCTCGACGTCCAGGCAGCCCCGGCTGCCGCAGTGGCAGGGGCGGCCCTCCGGATTGACGGTGAGGTGGCCGACCTCCAGCGCGAGGCCCGAACTGCCCGTGTGCAGACGCCCGTCGAGGACGAGCGCACCGCCGACTCCCCGGTGCCCGGTCGCCACGCACAGCAGATCGCGGGCGCCGCGCCCGGCGCCGTGCCGGTGCTCTGCGAGCGCGGCGAGGTTCACGTCATTGGCGGCGAACGCCGGTCCGGCGATGCCCGCTTCCCGTACGCAGTCGGCGAAGATCTGGCGGACCTGTGAGCCCGCGGGCCACGCCAGGTGCAGCGGGTTGAGCGCGGTGCCCTCCGGTTCGGCGACGGCCGAGGGCACCGCGAGGCCCGCGCCCACGCACCGCCTGCCGGTTTCCCGCAGCAGTTGGGCTCCCGCGTCGATGACCGAGCCGAGCACCTGTGCCGGGTCGGCGTCGATCGTCTCGCAGCCGGGCGCGGTGGCGACGATCCGTCCGCCGAGCCCGACGAGCGCGGCCCGGAAACCGTCGGAGTGCACCTGTGCGGCAAGCGCCACCGGGCCGTCCTCCGCGATGGAGAGCCCGTGCGAGGGGCGGCCCTGCGAACCCGCGGGCGCGCTCGGCCTCGCGTCGATCCTGATCAGGCCGAGCGCCTCCAACTCGGCGGCGACGGCGCCCGCCGTGGCGCGGGTGACGCCGAGTTCGGCGGTGAGCACGGCACGGGTCGGGGCGCGCCCGGTGTGGACGAGTTCGAGGGCGGGCCCGAGCGCGCCGCGCCCTCGCTCCAGGCGCGTACGCGTGGACAGATCCCCCTCGATGCGGGGGGCAGCCTTGCCGTTCATGAGGGCGAGTCTCCCATGATCCGTACGCCGCCTCGCCGTTCAGTCGTCATCCGCGCGTGCACCGCCCGTCCACTGCCCTTCCCCTGCCCTTCCACTGCCACCTCATGGGAACCCTCCGCCCCGCCCGTGCCCGCCGACCCACCAAGGGCCCTCCGCCCTCCGGTGACCGCCGCCTCACAGGAACTGTCTTGTACGCCACGGGGGCGCACCTCTACTCTGACTTTGTGCCGCTACTAAACAAAACCACGTCCGCAGCGTCGCGGGCCACTCCCCCGGGCCTCGTCCGGCTCCGTGTCGCACTCACCGTCTTCTTCGCGCTCGACGGCTTCATCTTCGCCGGATGGGTCGTCCGCATCCCCGCCATCAAGGAACAGACCGGCGCATCGGCGAGCGACCTCGGGCTCGCGCTGCTCGGGGTCTCCGCCGGTGCCGTCATCACGATGACGCTCACCGGACGGCTGTGCCGCCGCTTCGGGAGCCATCCGGTGACCGTGGCCTGCGGGGTTCTGATGCCGCTGAGCATCGCGCTGCCGCCGCTGACGCATTCGGCACTCGCGCTCGGGCTCGTGCTCCTGGTGTTCGGTGCCGCTTACGGCGGGATCAACGTGGCGATGAACAGCGCCGCCGTCGACCTCGTGGCCGCCCTGCGGCGTCCGATCATGCCCAGCTTCCACGCCGCCTTCAGTCTGGGCGGCATGGTCGGCGCCGGGCTCGGCGGGCTCATCGCAGGCTCCCTCTCCCCCACCCGCCACCTGCTCGGTCTCACCGTGATCGGCCTGATCGTCACCGCCTTCGCAGGACGCACCCTGCTGCGCCTCGAACCCCCGGCCCCGCCGAGCGACGCCCGCCGCGAGGACAGCGCCCCCCGCCGCCTCGACACCCGTACCCGCGGCCTTGTGATCGTCTTCGGCCTCATCGCCCTCTGCACCGCCTTCGGCGAAGGAGCGCTCGCCGACTGGGGCGCCCTCCACCTCGAACAGGACCTCAACGCCCATCCCGGCCTCGCAGCCGCCGGCTACTCCTGCTTCGCCCTTGCGATGACCATCGGCCGACTCAGCGGAACGACGCTGCTCGAACGCCTCGGCCAGACCCCCATACTCGTCGCCGGCGGCACCACAGCCGCCGCAGGCATGCTCCTCGGCGCACTCGCCCCCACCGTCTGGCTCGCCCTCATCGGCTTCGCCATCACCGGCCTCGGTCTCGCCAACATTTTCCCCGTCGCCGTCGAACGCGCAGGCGCCCACGCTGGACCCAGCGGCGTCGCCACCGCCTCCACACTCGGCTACGGCGGCATGCTCCTCGGCCCGCCCGCCATCGGCTTCATGGCCGACTGGTTCACCCTCCCCATCGCCCTCACCAGCGTCGCCGCACTCGCGGGCCTCGCCGCCCTCATCGGGTACACCACCCGCCACTGACCGAGCCGACGGCACCCCGGGGAAGCGCGGCGGTCAGTGGAGCGCGTAGGGCGCTGCGCCCCTGGTGCCATGAGTCCAGGAGCCTGCTCCCAAGGCGGTCCTCGAGGAAGCCCGTCGCGTGCAGACCAAAGGTGACGTCGGTTTCCAGGGCTGGTTCGGCGGCCAGGAGGCCTCCGACGACATCACGGCGTACCACCTGCTCGTGCACCGCGTCGGCCTCCACGTGCTCGTCGTAGAACCGCTGGGCGGCGGGGCCCACTCCGGTCCTGCGCAGCGCCGCGGCCAGGCGGCGCGAGCTGGGCGACGACGTCACCTCGACCGCCGCGAAGTGCCCGACCAGCGCTCCACGATGAGCACGGTGCAGCCCGAACAGGGACATGAGATTGACGGTGGCGAGGGCCTCCGCCGGGGCCGCGTCGAGGTAGTGGCCGTAGGCAGTGTCCAGGCCGAGGTCTGCCATGAGATCGGCGAACATCCCGGCATGGATGTCCTCGCCGCGCCCGGCACCGAACTCGTCGAACTCGATGGCCACCATCGCGGCCTTGGCCCTGCCGTGCAGCCGCGGAATTACCCAGGCATGCGGGTCGGCCTCCTTGAGGTGGTACAGCGAACGCAGCGCCGCGTACTCCCTGAGCTGCCACAGCTCGCCCTCGCGCTGGAGATGCTGGCTGACGCTCGACCTGTCATGTCCCGAGGGCTCCAACTGCAGGGCGTCCAGCGCCTGTTCAGCATCGTCGTGCGGCGCCACGTCGGCTCGCAGCGCGGCGAGGAACCGCTGTTCGAGGACTTGCCGCAGGGTCAGTAAGCCGGGGTCCCACTCCCGGTCGCCGCCCACGCCCTTGAATCCCTGGTAGTGGAGTTCATAGAGGACGTAGAGCGCGAGCTGGAGATCGTCCCCATAGGGATCGGCCTGCTGTGCCTGGCCCGGCGGGAGGCACGAGGGCTCGTTGCGCTGGAGCGCGGCGAGGACGTCGTCGGACAGAACGCCGCGAGGATCGGGGAGCTCGGGGCTTCGCCGACGGGGCTCGGTGCGCGGGCTCATGGAGATGTCTTCCCCTCCGTCGTGGCATGTGGTTCGTCGTCCCCCGAGGGCTTCACCCGGCGACGATGGAGCCTTCTCCCCGTGTCGTCGCCCCGGGCTGGGTGCCCCGGTGATCCCCATCCACACCTGCGCACCCACAAGCGTCGAGGAGACCCGGAAGCGTGCATGACCGAACCTGGACTCAGGGCGCCAGACCGGCCGGGCCCGGCACAGGAGGAGGTTCCATGACCGACCGCACCGCCTGCACCGCCAGAGCGGCCGTCGTCACGGGCGCTGATTCCGGCATCGGCCGGGCGACGGCCGTCCGTCTCGCCGAGGCCGGGGTGGATGTGGGGATCACCTGGCACAGCGATCAGGAGGGCGCCGAGAGGACGGCCGAGGAGGCGCGCGGGCATGGACGGCGCGCGGCCGTCGCCCGGATGGACCTGTCCCGGCTGCCCGATGCGGCACGGGTGGTCGCCGAGCTCGCCGATCGGCTGGGCCGTATCGACATCCTGGTCAACAACGCCGGCACGGGCACCGCCACCCCTTTCCTCGATCTGAAGCACGAAGACGTCGTACGAGTTCTCGACGTGGACCTCGTCGGCCCGTTCCTGTGCGGCCAGCACGCCGCGCGGCGCATGATCCAGCAGGGCGAAGGCGGTCGCATCGTCAACGTGACCTCGGTGCACGAGCACCAGCCCCGCGTCGGCGCGGCCCCCTGCTGTGCCGCGAAGGGCGGGCTCGGCCTGCTGACCCAGGTGATGGCCCTGGAACTCGCGGAGCACGACATCACCGTCAACTCCGTCGCCCCCGGCGAGATCGCCACACCCATGACCGGGCAGGAGGACACGGACGTGCACGCCGAGAGCCGCCCCGGCATCCCGCTCGGCCGTGCGGGCGACGCCCGTGAGATCGCCGCCGTCATCGCGTTCCTCGCAGGGTCCGACGCCTCGTACGTGACCGGCGCGTCCTGGGTCGCGGACGGCGGCATGGTGCGGATGGGGCCCCAGGCCGGTTCCCACCTCCGGAGCGACGAGTGGCGCCGGCCCTGAGGCTCCGGTACGCCCCGGCGCCCCGCAGCGAACTGGTCCGGGTCGAGTCCGGCCTGCCGGGTACCAGGGATGCCTGGGTCAGAAATCGTCGGAGACGGCCGGCCCGCACGAGCGGTGCGGCAGCCGATGTCCGGAAACGGAGCAGCAGGTGACGCGGAACGCGGAAGACGCCACCCCAGGCCACACCACCGGCGACCGGCGGAAGCCGGTCACCCAGCTGCCTCCGGCGGGAGATCCCATCGGGATCAGAACACAGCACGACTCCCCCGCGGATGAACTCCCCCCTGACCTCCACCAGGCCATTCTTGAAGCGGCCAAGCAGGTCGGCGCCGTACTCAAGAGGGGCGGTCACGACTTCGCCCTCGCGGGCAGCGTCGCCGTACACGCGCACGGCGGGGCCGGGAACCTCCAGCACGACGCCGACTTCTGCATCAAGCCGGAGGACGCCGAAGCGGTCGCGGCCACCCTGGACGCGGCCGGCCTCACGGTGTACGCGCCGCCGGAGGACTGGCTGCTCAAGGCCAAGTGCCTGGGGCAGGACATCGACCTCATCTTCGAGCTGGCCCACCAGCCGGTGACCGCCGAGCTGCTGGGGCGGGCATCGGAGCTGCCGGTGGACTCGGTGCAGATGCCGGTCCTGGCGCCGACGGACCTGATGCGGGCCCTGCTCGCCGCCTTCTCCGAGCATCACTGCGACTTCGGAGCCGTCCTGCCGATCGCCCGGCTACTGCGCGAGAAGATCGACTGGGAGGCGGTCCGCCGTGATTGCGGGGATGCGCCGATGCCGGCGGCTTTCCTCTATCTGCTGGAGCGCCTGCACGTCATCGCACCGAAAGGAGGAGACCGATGAACGACCAGGCACATGCCGACTATCGCATCGCCCATCTGAAGGAGCGGCTCGCCGCGGAGGAGCTGGGCGAACTGGGCATTCGCATCGAGAACCGGGGGTCGTCCGTGGTGGTCGCCGGGACCGTGCCCACGGCGCACTGCCGCGAGGAACTGCTGCGTACCGTGAACGAGGAGATGGCCGGCCTGACGGTCCACTTCGACATCGTGGTGGCCGATTCGTCCGCCCCCGACCACCCGGAGGAGCTCGCATGATCCGCGTCGCAGCCGTGGGGGACATCCATATGGGCCTCGACAGTCACGGCGTGCTCCGGCCCGCCTTCGAGACCCTCCCGGACTGTGCGGACCTGCTGCTCCTCGCGGGGGACCTCACCCGCCACGGCACGCCGGAGGAGGCGCGCGTCGTGGCTCAGGAGGTCGCCGGGCTGCCGGTCCCCGTCATCGCGGTGCTCGGCAATCACGACCACCACGACGAGCGGCCCGAGGAGGTCACGGCCATCCTGCGCGAGGCGGGCGTGCACGTGCTCGAAGGGCAGGGAACGGTCGTCGAGGTCGACGGCACACGCGTGGGCGTCGCGGGCACCAAGGGCTTCGGGGGCGGATTCATCGGCCGGAGCGGCAGCGAGTTCGGCGAACCCCTGATGAAGGAGTTCATCCGGTACACCCGCCGCCGCGCCGAGGGGCTGCGGGCGTCGCTGCTCGATCTGGCGGAGCAGGACTGCGAGGTCCGGGTGGCGCTCACGCACTTCGCGCCCGTGCCGGACACCCTGGCGGGCGAACCCCTGGAGATCTACCCGTTCCTCGGCAGCTACCTCCTGGCCGAGGCGATCGACGAGGCGGGCGCGGACCTGGCCGTCCACGGCCACGCACACGCGGGCACCGAACACGGCATGACCAGCGGCGGCGTGCCGGTGCGCAACGTCGCCCAGCCGGTCATCCGCAAGGCGTTCAACGTGTACCACCTGCCGGGGCCCGCGATGGCGAAGGCCCGGGCCGCAAGGGGCCCGGGCCTTCGCTCGCCTTGTGAGGAGTCGGACTAGACCTCGCCGCGCCAGGCGCCGGTCTCCACACCGCCTCGCTGCTCGATGAACTGCTTGAACCGTCCCAGGTCACCGCTGACCTGCCGTTTGACGAAGCCGAGCTTGTCGCCGACCGTCTCGGCCAGGCCGTCGGGGTCGTAGTTCATCTGAAGCATGACCTTGGTACGCGCGTCGTCCAGGCGGTGGAAGGTGACGACACCGGCCTGCTTGGCCTGGCCCTCCACCGTGGTCCATGCCACGCGCTCGTCCGGGATCTGCTCGGTGATGGCGGCGTCGAACTCCCGCTCCACACCGTCGATCTTCGTCACCCAGTGGGTGAGTGTGTCGGTGCGCTGTTCGATCCGCTGCACGCCCTCCATGAACTCGGGGAACGCCTCGAACTGGGTCCACTGGTTGTACGCCGAGCGGACCGGCACATTGACTTCGATGGACTGTTCGACTTGCGACACGGATGACACCTTTCCTCGTGTGCTCGCCCGGTCCCTTGTCCGCAGGGGCCGGGCGGCGGAGCACTTTCTCCCCACCCGAGTGCCCAGTACGTCCGCTGTCACTCCTGCCTCGTCCGGCATCTCGCAGTCGAATTAAGGAGCCCGATCAGGAATAGGCGGGCTTTTTCCGGGAATACTCGGGCCCTTGTCTGTGAGCCCGCCCATAGGGGCCACGTCACACGCTAATGGCGGTAGTAGAAGGCATTAGGCCCGCACAGGCCCTGTAATCGCCTCGAAGGCGCCCTCGGAAATGCCTTCTGCGTAGTCGGGTAGTACGTCACATCCTTGCGCCCCTTTCCCGTCACCGCTAACCATGGTCGACATCGCGGGGCCGGAAGTCGGACAGCGCGAATACATCGCCATACGTCGCCATTCGACCGCACCGGCCCCCGCGCCACGTCCCCCATGGAAAAGGTTCACTCCCGTATGCCCACGCGCATCAGCACCACCCGCATCGCCCGTATCCGTTCGTTCTCCGTCGCCGGTATCGCCACCGCAGGTGCCGCGGCCGCCGCCCTCACGCTGATCCCCTCGCAGGCCCAGGCCGCCGAGCCGACCGCGGCGAGCAAGAAGGTCTCCCAGGCCGCCAAGGCCGACAAGAAGTACCCCAACAACCTCGACGGCTGGATCAAGGAGTCCCTGGACATCATGAAGTCCAAGGGCATCCCCGGCTCCTACGAGGGCCTGCACCGCAACATCATGCGCGAGTCCGCCGGTGACCCCAACGCCCAGAACGGCTGGGACGTGAACGCGCAGAACGGCACCCCTTCCAAGGGGCTCCTCCAGGTGATTCAGCCGACCTTCGACGCCTACCACGTCAAGGGCACGCCGAATAACCTCACCGACCCCGTCGCCAACATCACCGCGGCCGCCAATTACGCCGCCGACAAGTACGGCTCGATCGACAACGTCGACTCCGCCTACTGAGTCAGTTCGAGATATCCCGCCGGTCAGCCCGCGGCGCCTGCTCTGATGGCTTCGCGGATGCGGAAATAGGTGCCGCAGCGGCAGATGTTGCGGATTCCGTCGAGGTCGGCGTCGGTGATGTCGCGGCCTTCGGCGGCGACACGGCGGACCAGCGCCACGGCGGCCATGATCTGGCCGGGCTGGCAGTAGCCGCACTGGACGACGTCGTGGTCGAGCCACGCCTGCTGCATCGGGTGCAGATCCTTGCCGACCGTGGCCGGGAGCCCTTCGATGGTCGTCACTTCGTCGGTGGGACCGAGGTCCTTGACCGGGATCGCGCAGGGGTTGACCGCTTCGCCGTTGAGGTGGCTGGTGCAGGCCTTGCAGACGTTGATGCCGCAACCGTACTTCGGCCCGGTGATGCCGAGGATGTCGCGCAGCACCCACAACAGGCGTACGTCGTCGGCGACGCTGACGGTGACCTGCTCGCCGTTGACGCGGAAGGTGTGCTCAGGCACGGGGATCTCCAAGCTCTCAGCGGCTGTGGTCAAGACCGTCGGTCGGGGACTGAGGGATCGGCGGGACCGTGGGCTTGGGGGTGAAGGAGAGCTTTCCGTGGTTGATCGGGAAGCTGGTGGGCATCGTGCCGATCGCGCGACCGTACGCGCAGGCGACCGCAGCCATCGACGCCGCGACACCCAACTCCCCCGCACCACCGGGCCGTTCGGACGTACTCGGCATGATGATGATCTGGAGCTCGGGCGGGGTGTTCCACTGTCGGGTGTAGAAGTAGTTGTCCCAGCTCGCTTCGAGGAAGTACCCGTCACGCAGGTGCAGACTGGAGGTCAGGGCCAGCGCGATGCCGTCCATGACGCCCCCCATCATCTGCGCTTCGAGGCCGCGCGGGTTGACGGCGAGGCCGACGTCCACCACGAAGACGACCTTGGTGACGCGTGGCCCGCTCACGCCGTCACGGATGGGCCGGTTGACGGTCTCGGGCCGGCAGTCGATCTCCACGAGGGCGGCGCTTGCCGCCTTGTACTCGGCGTGGAAGGCGATGCCCTGCGCGGTGTCGGCCGGCATCTGCCGCCCCCAGTCGCCTGCCTCGGCGGCTTTCTTCAGAACCGCACGGGAGCGGTCGTCCCGCAGGAAATCGTGCCGGAAGCGGTACGGGTCCTTGTCCATCTTGGCGGCGAGCCGGTCGACGATGAGCTCCCGGGCACACGTCACGTCGGGTGAGTAGACGTTGCGCATGCTGCCGGTGTTGAAGCCCTTGTCGGTCTCGCTGAGTAGGCGGCTGTTGAGGCCGAAGTCGTACGACATCGTCTGGCTGAGCTGGAAGAACGTCTCGGAGAAGCCGATGTCGCCGACCGGCAGCCGCGCGGCCATGGCGGTGATGATCTCCCCGAGCCCGTGGCCGAGGTCCGTGGAGACACTGGTGTGCCGCTGCTTGTAGCTCAGCACGGTGTCGCCCGCGTAGGCGACGCGTACGCGCGAGGTGGCCATCGGGTGGGTGCGGCCCTGCCGGGAGTCGTCGGCGCGGTGCCACATGAGCTTCACGGGCTTGCCGATCTTCCGGGAGGCCTCGGCGGCTTCCAGGGCCGCGTCGAAGAACAGCTTGCGGCCGAAGGAGCCACCGCCTTCGGTGACGTGCACCGTGACCTTGCCGGGAGGCAGCCCGAGCCTGGCGGCGATGGCCTGCTTGGCGACGATCGGCGATTTCAGCGACGCCCAGATCTCGGCGCGGTCCGAACGCACGTCGGCGACCGCGCAGTTGGGCTCAAGCGCGCTGTTGCCGCGGAAGTAGAAGGTGAACTTTCCCTCGACGGTCGGAGTCGGCGGCCGCAGTCCGAGCGGCAGCTCCGCCGCCTCCAGCTCCTTGAGCACGGTCTCGTCGGACTTCCCTTCGGCGCTGCCCGGTCTCCAGGCCACGCGCAGTGCCCGTACGGCGTCGATGCACTGGCCGAAGGTCTCGGCACGCACCGCGACACCGGTGGAGATCACCACGGCATCGGTGACGCCCGCCATGGCGCGGACCTCGGCGAGGTTGGCGACCGAGCCGACCTTGCCGTTGATGGTCGGCGGGCGGCACACCATCGTCGGCTTCGCGTCCGGGACGTCGAGGTCCATCGCGAACTTCTTGCGCCCGGTCACCGCCGCCAGGGCGTCGATCCTGTTGTGGGGTTTGCCGATGACGGTGAAGTCCTCGCGCGCCGTGAGCTCGACGGGCACTTTCCTGGTCCGGGTGCTCGCGGCCTTCTCGGCGAGCGCGCCGATGCCGACGCTGTTGCCGGAGCGGTCGGTGATCACCCCGGCCTTCAGCTTCAAGTCGGCTTCCTCTACGTCCAGTTGGACGGCGGCAGCCTCCAGCAGTCGCCGTCGGGCGATGGCCGCGGCGACCCGGATCGGGGTGTAGGTCGCGATGGTCGTGTTCGATCCGCCGGTGAGCTGGTTGAACACCAGCTCCGGGCGGGCGTCGGCCAGCGTGACGCGCACCCGGTCCAGCGGCACGGACAGTTCCTCGGCGATGAGCATGGCCGTCGAGGTGGTGATGCCCTGCCCGACCTCGGCCCGCGGCAGGGCGAACGACACGGTGCCGTCCTGGTGGACCTCGACCGTGATGAGGCCCGAGGTCGGCAGCGCCGCAGCGGTCATCATGTCGTTCAGGTCGAACAGTTCCGTGACGTCCGGCGACGGAATCCCCGCGTCCGCGGCGGAGGCGGCGTCGGCCGCCGGGGCGGGGCCGAGTTCGGCCGCGGCCACCAGGGTGGGAGCCGCGATGACGTATCCGAGGAACCGTCGCCGCCCGAGTGGCTCAGTCATCGTGTCAGCGTCCCGCTCTCTCAGGACGGTTGACGACGGGGATATCGATCTTCGTCTCCTTGCCCTTGGTGAGGTAGAAGAGGATGTACTGCCGGGCGGCCTCGTCGATGGCCCAGGCGATCTCGGGAACCAGCGGCCGGGGGATCAGGCCCTCGCGGAACTTCACCAGGGCCGGCCACGCGAGCTTCATCGCCGGTCCCCAGACCGGCTCACGCGGGATCTCGTCCCAGTCGGCCACCTCGTCGCCGACCAGGTAGCGCGCGAGGGCGTTGCACAGTGGTCTGCTGATGCTGCCGGGGCTGGTCTGCTCGGCGAGCTGGCCGAGCAGGATGTCGGTCAGCTCGACGCCCTCGCGGGTCGGCCCCATGGCGGGCGGCAGGATCTGGTCCGACTGGGAGTCGGCCGCGTCCCAAGTGGCGGGAATGTATTCGTCCTTGATGCCGAGCATGTGCGCTGTCACCTGCCAGACGTGCAGATACGCCGCGGACTCCGCCCCGGTGATCGGGACCTTCCAGTCGCGCATCTTACGCATGGCGAAGGTCGGCAGGGTATGCCAGGTGACCAACATGTCGTTCTGGCTGATCGGGATGTCGTCACCCCAGTGGGGAGACTGCTGGAGCAGGTGCCGGACCGCCGCGTGCACCAGGCGGGTCTTGACCGCGTTGACGACGCAATCGCCGTCTGGGCGGTACGCGTTGAGGGCTCCGACGGCGAATCCCAGGATGCTGGTCTTGGCGACGCGGTCCTCCATGTCGGCGCCGCCCTTGGAGTAGTAGACCGCGCGCGCCTCCTTCGGTATGGCGGTGCTGAGCATGCCGCCGCCCACTCCATTGAGCAGGTTGAGGTACAGCCCACGGGACTTGTTGAACTCGGCCGCGGTCTCCAGCTTGCCCTTGTCCGCCCACGAGGGCAGCTGCCGCGCCCTCTCCATGAACGCCCGCAGATCCTGCGGCAGCCCGTGCGGCAGCGGCTGGTCGTTGCGGTTCCAGTCCCAGAGCAGACGGTTGACCTCGGGCACGGCCCCGCGGTCGAGCAGCGAGGCGAGCAGCGGATCGGCCTCCTCGTCCCACACCCACCGCGGATCGCTGCCGGCACCGGAGCCCGCGACCGAACCACTGGGCGCCCAGGTCCAGTTCATCGGGGCGCGCCCCTGCGCCGGGGTCGCCGCGCCCAGCGCTCCGAGCGCCCCCAAGGCCCCACCCGAGGCCAGCATTCTGCGCCTGCTGAGCTCTGCCATGTCCTGCACTCCTCCTTGAGTTGCGTCCCTGCTCAGGACGGGCGGTTGGCCTGCGGGATCTCGATGCTGATCGGCCGCGCTTCGGAGAGGAAGAGCAGGGCTGCCTTGCGCAGGAACTCGTCGAAGGTCCAGTAGGCCTTCGGTGCGAGCGGCAGGGGCAGCAGACCTTCGCGTACGGCGATGAAGGGCCCCCAGGCCGTCTTGAGCAGCGAGTCCCAGATCACCTCTCTGGGGATCTCCAGCCATTCCGCGATCCGGTCGCCGAGAAGGAAGCGTGTGAAGGCGCCGAGTACGTGCTTGCTGACGATGCCGCCGTCGACTTCGGAGCCGAGGTTGAGCAGGATGTCCGCCAGCTTGATGCCCTCGGGTGTCGGCGCGAGGACCGGGTCGAGGACCTGCTCGGCCTGGGAGTTGGCCTCGTCCCACGAGGCGGGGATGTACTCGGTCTTGATGCCGAGCAGGTGCGCGCTCAGCTGCCAGGAGTGCAGGAAGGCCGCGGACTCGGCGGCGGGGATCGGCACCTTCCACGCGGTCAGCTTCTGCATGACCGTCGTGGGCAGGCTGTGCCAGGTGACCATCATGTCCCGCTGGCTGATGGGGATTTCCTCGTCGGCGGCGTCGGCCCAGTGCGGGGACTGCGGCAGCAAGTGGCGTACGGCCGCGTGCACGAGCCGGGTCTTGACGCAGGTCACGATCATTTCGCCGTCGGGCTGATAGGCGTTGCGGGACCCGATGTCGTACCCGAGTTTGGCGGTCTTGGAGATGCGGTCCTTCATGTCCGCGCCGCCCTTGGAGTAGTAGACCGCGCGTGCCTCCTTGGGGATGACCGTGCTCATCATGCCGCTGGCCAGGCCGTACAGCACGCCGAGGTACAGTCCGCGCTTCTCGTTGAACTCGACCGCGGTGGCCAGCTTGCCCTTGTCGGCCCACGACGGCAGCTGACGCGCCTTCTCCATGAAGTCCCGCAGGTCCGCGGGCAGTTCGGCCGGCAGTGGCTGGCCGTTCTTGGTCCAGGTGCGTAACAGCGCGTTGACCTTGGGGACGTCGCCCCGGTCGAGCAGTGAGGCGACCAGCGGGTCGGCCTCCGGGTCCCACACCCACCGGGGGTCCTCGCCCGCACCGGCGCCCGCCACCGAGCCCCTGGGGGACCACGTCCACGGTACGCGCGCCTGCGCGGGTGCCGCGGCGCCGAGGGCGCCGAGCGCGCCCAGCGTTCCGCCCGCCATCAATACGTTGCGCCTGCTGAGTCGGTCCATTGCTCCGAACTCCTCCTAGAGCCCTGAAGTCGCCGGCCTGGTACTGTGAAACACATTGAGTATCTGTGTATCCACAGAGGAGCACAGTCGAACCATGAACGCCAGAGGCGGCACAGAATCAGGCGAGGCCCTCATGAACCCCTCGGTCCCCCGGTCGCTGCTTGAACTCGCCTTCACCGAGGCCGTCGAAGGCATCGAGGGCCTTGAAGGCGCCGAAGGTGTCAAAGGTGGCGCCCCGGACGACGAGATCACCACGCGCCTGCTCGACGCCGCCTACGAGCAGTTCTGCCGCATGGGCATCAAGCGCTCCACCATGGCGGACGTGGCACGCCTCGCCGGGCTCTCCCGGATCACGGTCTACCGCCGGTTCGCTTCCAAGGAGGCGCTGGTCGAACAGGTCGTACGGCGTGAGTTCCGCCGGTACTTCGACCAGTTCATCGTCGAGATCAAGGACGCCGGGTCCGTCGCCGACCGGGTCGTCCTGGGATTCGTGAGCTCATTGCGCGCCATCCGCTCCAACCCGCTCATCGGCGGCTTGCTGACCGTGGAACCGGACGCCGTCGTGCCGTCGATGACCACTGACGGGGGCCGGACACTGGCCGGCGTCCGGCAGTTCGTCGCGGGCAGGCTTCGCCAGGAGCAGCGCGCGGGCAACCTGTCCGGCGAGGTGGACGTGGACGTCGTGGCGGAGATGATGGTCCGGGTCTCCACGTCCTTCCTGGTCGTCCCCAGCCAGATCATCGACCTGGACGACGAGGGTCAACTGCGGGCGCTGGCAAGGCAGTTCCTGGTCCCGATGCTCTCACCACCGGACCAGGCACCTGACCATCCGTGACGTGAGCGCTCTGCCTTCAGCACGTACCGGCCGTCCGCCCTGCAGTCCGTTCTCAGGCGGGGCCGTTCTCGTCGAGGTCGCCGACGAGGGCTTCGAGCTGGGCGGCGAGATCGGGGCGGGTTCGCTCCACGTACGGGCGGGCCGCGTTCAGTGGGTCGATCAGGGCCGCGGGGTCGTCGTCGGCGAGAGCCGCGTCGAGATGGCCGACCGGGACCCGGGCTTGCGGCGCGAGTCCGGTGAGGGCGGTGACCTGGCCGGCGAGGCGGCGCAGGGCGGCGGCATTGGTGCGGGCCCAGGCGGTGCGGGTGCGGTCGGCGGCACGGCGCTGACGGGTGGCTTGTACGCGCTGCTCGCCGGTGCTTCCGGTCGGCCCGGGGCGCTGGCGCAGGTAGCGGCGTTCGGCGGCCTGGCGGCTGGCGACCCCCAGAGGCTGGGCGAGATCGGCCCAACTGGCGCCCGCGTGGCGGGCGGTCTCGATCAGGCCTGCTTCCCACGCGGCGAGCTGTTCACGGACCTCGCGCAGCAACAGCAGCGAGGCCAGGGCCTGTTCCGGGTCGGTGTCGCCGGTGTCGTCGGTGGGCGACGCGTCCGCGGCCTCCTGTCCGGCGACCTGCATGGCGTCGCGGATGGCCTCCAGGGCAGAGGCCGCGGCCGGGAAGGACGCCGGATTCCGGCCTTCGGCGTGGGGTGGGTTCGGCGGGCCGGTTGCTGCCATGAGGGCCTCCTTCTTCGGTGTCATCACTTGGATGACATCTAGCTTGTCATCCATTGGACGACATGCTACAACGGGAGGCAGGTGAAGCGCATTGGCAGGTACTGCCCGAACCTTCAGGAGGTGTTTCGCGATGTTGATGCGCACCGACCCCTTCCGCGAACTCGACCGCCTCGCCCAGCAGCTGGTCGGCCCCGGCACCTGGTCACGGCCGTCCGCGATGGCCATGGACGCCTACCGCGAAGGCGATGAGTACGTGGTGGCCTTCGATCTGCCCGGCGTCACCGCCGAGGCGATCGACATCGACGTGGAACGGAACATGCTGACCGTCAAGGCCGAGCGCCGGCCGGTCACCAAGTCCGAGAACGTCCAGATGGAGCTGTCCGAGCGGCCCCTCGGCGTGTTCTCCCGCCAGATCGTGCTGGCCGACGCGCTGGACACCGAGCGCATCCAGGCGGACTACGACGCGGGGGTGCTGACGCTGCGCATCCCGATCGCCGAGCGTGCCAAGCCCCGCAAGATCTCCATCGGGAACGAAGAGTCCCGCAAGCAGATCCGCGGCTGATCCTGAGCCGCTGACCAGTGGTGCGGAGGACGGGCCGGCCTCCCCCTCGCCTCCGTTCTCCACACCCGCCCCGACAACCCCTGCGACGAGAAAGGCGCGCACTCAGCCATGTCCGTGACGTTCGAACGGCCTGCACCCAACCGGCCCCACCCCGCGATGACCTTCCGGCAGATGCTGGAGAAGGTTCGCCGCGAAGGCGCCTACCCCACACAGGAGCGGGCCGAGCAAGCCGTCCAGCTGGTCCTCGGCGGTCTGGGCAGGCAGCTGACCGGGGATGAACGCGTCGAACTGGCCGCCCGCCTGCCCGTCGAGGCCGCGCGCGTCCTCACCGCCCAGATCCCCGCCACCCAGCCCCTCACCGGCTGGGGCTTCGTCAAGGATCTCGCCACCCGAGCCGGCGCGAGCCCCGCCACCACACGCTGGGACACCGGCGCTGTCCTGGCCGCCGTCGCCGTCCTTGCGGGCCCCGATCTCCTGACCCGCATCCTGGCCCAACTCCCCTCCGGCTACGCCCTCCTGTTCGGCCGAGCCGAACTGATCCAGGCCGCGTAGGCCGCGCGAGGCACCGCACGGCGCTCAGGGGGATCTTCACGCGCGCGTACCCGGTTCGGCGTCCGGCAAGCGGCGAACCTCTCGAACGCCTGCGAGGGTGAACAGGAATGAGAACGGGCGGGCCGGGTACCGGAGAGCCGCCGCATGCGACGCGGACTGCCGCGTGCGCCGAGGGCTGGAGAGCCGAATGGCCGTAAGACACCGATTGATCAAGCGGTCCGTGGCCGACGTCTGGGCGGTCCTCGCGGACGGGTCACGCTACGGCGACTGGGTGGTCGGCACGTCCCGTTCCGAGCCCGGGGAAGGCCGCTGGCCCGAGGTCGGCTCCAGCATCACGTACACCGTGCGGGTGGGGTGGCGGACCCTGTCGGGGACCACGACCGTCCGGCGGTGCGAGGAGCCCGGCATTCTGGAACTCGAGGCCGACAGCGGCTGGCTCGGCACCGCGCGGATCGCCGTCGACGTACGGCCCTGGGGCAAGTACGCCCTGGTCATCGTGGACGAACACCCGCTGGACGGGCCCGGCGGAGCGCTCCACAACGCGGCCGTGGACGCACTGATCCAACTGCGGCACCGCGCCATGCTCGCCCGGCTCGCGGACGTCGTGGAGAACTCCCCGGAGCGTGCGTACGCATCGGCCTGAGAGCCGGTCGAGCAGATTGCCGGAGTGGCCGCTCGACCAGTTCGAGCGAACGTCAGGAGTCAGGGATGCCGGACGCGGTGGTCATCGGCGCGGGGCCCAACGGTCTCGTCGCGGCGAACCTGCTCGCCGACGCCGGGTGGAGCGTGGAGGTCCTCGAGGAACAGGAGGAGCCGGGCGGCGCCGTCCGCAGCGACCGCGGGGTTCATCCCGACTACGTGAACGACCTCTTCAGCGCCTTCTATCCGCTGGCCGCGGCCTCCCCGGTCCTCGCCGACCTGCAGCTCCAGCAGGAGGGCCTCAGCTGGAGCCACGCTCCCCGCGTCCTGGCGCACCCCCTGCCGGACGGCCGGTGCGCGGTCCTCGCCCGCGGTGCGGCGGACACGGCGGCGGGCCTTGACGCCTTCGCGGCGGGCGACGGAGCCGCCTGGCTCAGCCTCTGCGCCACCTGGAACCGGGTGGGCCCCGACCTCCTCGGGGCTCTGTTCACCCCGTTCCCGCCCGTACGGTCCGGGATCCGCCTCGCCGCCAAGCTCCGGGGCGCCGGCGGTGTGCGGATGGCCCGGACCCTGGCGCTGCCGGTCCGGCGCCTCGGCGAGGAGGAGTTCCGCGGCGAGGGCGGCCGGCTGCTGCTCGCGGGCAACGCGCTGCACGCGGACCTCGGCCCGGAAGCGGCAGGCAGCGGAGGCTTCGGCTGGCTGATGTCCATGCTCGGCCAGACGTACGGCTTCCCCGTCCCGGTCGGCGGGGCGGGCGCGCTCACGTCGGCCCTGGTGCGGCGGCTCGAACGGTACGGAGGCGTGGTCCGCTGCAAGGAGCGCGTGAGTGAGGTCGTCGTACGGTCCGGGCGCGCGGTCGGTGTGCGCACCGCAGGCGGCGAGAGCGTGCCGGCGTCCCGTGCGGTTCTCGCGGATGTTTCCGCACCGGCGCTGTTCGGCGGCCTGGTCGACGCACGGCATCTGCCGGGGCGGCTCCTCGGGGATCTGCGCCGGTTCCATTGGGACTTCGCGACCTTCAAGGTCGACTGGGCGCTGAGCGGCCCGGTGCCGTGGACGGCGCGCGATGCGGCCACGGCGGGGACGGTCCATCTGGCCGACGGCGTCGACGGCCTCACGCGGTTCGCGGCACAGATCGCGATGGGGCAGGTGCCCGACCGTCCCTTCCTGCTCTTCGGGCAGATGACCACCGCCGACTCCTCCCGCTCACCGGCGGGCACCGAATCGGCCTGGGCCTACACGCATGTCCCGCAGCGGATCAAGGGCGACGCGGGTGACGACGGCCTGACCGGTTCCTGGGACCGGCGGGAACAGGAAGTGATGGCGGACCGCATGGAGAACGAGGTGGAACGCTGGGCGCCGGGATTCCGCTCCCGCATCAGGTCCCGGCGTCTCCTCGCCCCGAACACCCTCCAGGCCATGGACGCCAACCTGCACGGGGGCGCGATCAACGGCGGCACGGCATCGGCCCACCAGCAGTTGGTGTTCCGCCCCACCCCGGGCACGGGCCGCCCGGAGACCCCGGTCAAGGGCCTCTACCTCGCGTCGGCCGCCGCTCACCCCGGTGGCGGCGTCCACGGTGCTCCCGGCGCCAACGCCGCCCGCGCCGCGCTGCGGGGCCGGATCGGCCGGCGTCTTCGACGGGGCTGACCTCAGCGGGGCCTCGTCGAGGTCCCCGCGGCGCGCCCGCCGGGCCCGAGCAGGCCCGTGGACGTGAACTCCGAGCGCGTCAGCTCCTGGCGTGCGTACCTGCTGACGAGGGGCGGCAGCCCGGCCCGCACCACTTGCAGGGCCCGCAGCCAGCCCGGCACGTACACGGTGGCCGCCCGCTGTTCGACGGCGTCCGCCAAGCGGCGGGCCACGTGGTCCGTGGCGTAAACCTTGCGGGCCGCCGGAGGCATGTGCGCGCGGAGTTCGCGCAGCACGGCGTGCTGGTCGGCCTCGCGGACGATGTCCGTGTCGGTCCAGCCCAGGTAGGCGGCGCCCACTCCGACACCCCGAGGGGCGAGTTCCGCGCGCAGGGAGTGGCTGAAGGACTCCACGGCCGCTTTGGAGGCGCAGTAGGCGCTCATCAGCGGTGCGGCGCTGATGGAGGCAAGGGAAGCGATCTGGAGGAAGTAGCCGCGGGTATGGAGCAGTTGGGGCAGAAAGACCCGGGCGGTGTTGGCGCTGCCCACGACATTGACGTCGATGACGCGTCGCCAGACGGCGGGATCGGAGTCGACGAACGGCCCGCCCTCGGCGACCCCCGCGTTGGCGACGACGACCGATGCGGGGCCCTGACGTTCGCGTACCTCCTCGGCCACGCGCGCCATCGCGTCGGCGTCGGTGACATCCACGTGCCAATGCCGCGACTGCGTAGGAAGCTCATGGGCGACACGGGCGAGTGACTCCTCCTCCAGGCCGAGCAGTGCCACCGCGGCTCCCCGGGCGGCGAGCTCTCTGGCGACGGCCTCGCCCACACCGCGTGCGGCGCCGGTCACGACAGCTGTGCGACCGCGCAGGACGTGCTTCCGGTCGGTCACGAGAACTCCTCCGGGTGGGACGGCGGCGACGGGCGCTCCACCCGCCAGGACGCACAGGGTCATGGTGGCAGGCGGCGCCGACGGCCGCATACCAAGCGGCGGAGGGCCCAAACACCGGGTGCGTGCGGCACACGTCACAGCGCCGGGTGGCGTCCGGCGTCCTCTCGTGGGCACACTGAACCTGAGGTCAGGAAGCGGCCGCGCCCAAAAGCCCTGCTTCCATGGAGCGAGTGTTGTTCTTCCTCGACCGCCATCCACACGAAGCGCGCCTCGCGGAACTCCGCCTGCCGTGACGCGTGAGGTGGCGCGTGCCCGCGCGTGCAGGATGGGGCCAAGCCCCCCTGTGCCGCAGCCTGTTGAGACTTCCGTCGAGGGAGCCCACCACTGCTCGTCGAGAGCGAAGGAGACCCTGCCGTGCTGATGGCCGACCCGAGGATACTGCGCGACCTGCTGGAGCAGTACGAGGCCCTGAGTGCGCTGCATACGAGCAACGGCGCCCTTGAGGCCCGCCGGAGGCTCGAGGACATCGCGTACACCCTCTGCGTCACCACCGGCACCCGTGAGGTGGAGTCGGCGCTCGTGGCCGCCCGGGCGCGAGTGGCCATGGCTGACGGTGAGCCGGGGGCCCCGCAGCCCGTGTGAGGGCATGGGGACCGCCGGGGCCGCCGGGGCCGGGTTTCAGGGTGCCGTGAGGAGAGCCGCGACCAGTTCGTCCAGGCCCAGCGCCGCGCTCTCCTCGGCGACGGGCAGCAGAGCGTACGTCTCGCGGACGAACGCCTCGACCTGCGCCCGCTCAAGTTCCCCCCGGACGCGTCCGCCTGGGGACGTGAGAGTCACCAGTACCCGGTGAGGCCCGTTCGGCCGGATCACGACATCGCCTTCGCCCGCGCGCGCTCGGAGCCCCGCGGCCAGCAGATCCCTGGAGAACACCCAGGTCGTCGGGGCCCTTTCCGCCGCGGGCGGCGGAAAGGTGAGGGTGACGGCCAGAGGATCCTTGGTGGTGTACGTGAGGCTGAGCTCGGCTTCGATCACCAGGTCGAGGGCGTCCACGCACAGGTGGGACGCGATGGGGCAGGTGAGGCTGGAGTCCATGGGACACGGGGTTCCCGGCAGCCGCACATGCATGCAGGGCAACAGTGCGTCTTCGTCGAGGATCCCGTCGGCCGTGGCCGGTCGATGGCACCAGCATCAAACCTTGTGCACGAATTACACACAACCCCTCTACATACTCATCCCCATGGTCTAAATTGACCGTGCTTCAGCTGTTCAGGCACAAAGCGACCAGTATTGATCTTGTTCAAGTGGCGTTGAAACAGCCGGAGTTGTCATGCGCGGGAGGCCGGGGGGCCTCCCGAGGGGGAGGAACAGCGCGGCGCGGGGGGCGGGGGCTTCCCGAGAACAGTGATGGGCGAGCACGTCGAACCACTGGCGACCTGGGGGGTCCCGTGCAACAGGGGGAATTAGTCAGCCCGTTACCGTCGGAACGCGGGCATCTGGCGAACGGGGCGATCAGCCGGCCCGCGATCGACTGGGAACAGCGGTACCGCCGTACCGTGATCGTCAGCGATACGGTGGCCACCGCCTTCGTGGTGGCGGCGATCGGCAGCTTCTTCGGGGCCCGGGACGCGGCCAACTGGCACGAGAAGTGGGGGATTCTCGCCTTCGGCACCGAGCTGCTCGTGCTGGGAGCGCTTGCGGTGAGCAGGGCATGGGCTCCGGCCACGCTCGGCCAGGGAGCCGAGGAATTCCGCCGGCTCGGACGCTCACTGTTCACGGCGGCCGTCATACTCGCGCTCGGAGGCATCGCCCTCACCTCGCGCAACATCAAGCTCTGGATCTTCGTCGCGATCCCCGCGATCGCGCTCATCACCATGACCGAGCGGTATCTGCTGCGCCTCTGGCTGCACAAACAGCGGAAGGAAGGGCAGTGTCTGCGCCCGGTGCTCGCCGCCGGGAGCCCGGCCACCGTACGCGATCTGATCACCCGGACCCGCAAGTTCCCGCACCTCGGCTGGCGGGTGGAGGCGGTGTGCACGCCGGACGGTCTCGGGCTCGACGGTGACCAACTGGACGGAGTGCCGGTCGTCGGCAGGCTGACGGACGTCGCGGGCCACGTCCGCCGCGACGGCTACCGCGTCGTCGCGGTCACATCGGACCCCGACTGGTCACCGGACGGCCTGCAAAGGCTGGCCTGGAACCTCGAAGGCAGCGATGCCGAGATGGTCGTGGCACCCGTGCTCATGGAGGTGGCGGGACCGCGGCTGCACGTCGACGCGGTGCTCGGGATCCCGCTGCTCCGGGTCAGCATGCCGACCTTCACCGGGGGCCGCAGGGTGGTCAAAGGGGTCGTCGACCGGATGGGCGCGGCGGTCCTGTTGCTGCTGTTCGCGCCGCTGATGATGCTCGTGGGCCTGCTCGTGCTCGTGGACAGCCGGGGCGGGGCGCTGTACCGCCAGCGAAGAGTCGGCAAGGACGGCCGCGAGTTCACCATCTTCAAGTTCCGCACCATGGTCGTCGGCGCCGACGCGGCACGTGACGCGCTGGCCGACCGCAACGAAGGCGCGGGCCTGCTGTTCAAGATCCGCCGGGATCCGCGGGTGACCCGGGTGGGAACGGTGTTGCGCCGGTACTCGCTCGACGAACTCCCGCAGCTTTTCAACGTACTCGCCGGATCGATGTCGCTCGTCGGTCCGCGGCCGCCGCTGCCGGAGGAGTCCGCCGCGTACGGCCCGGACATCCGGCGGCGGCTCCTGGTCAAGCCCGGGCTCACCGGCCTGTGGCAGATCAGCGGACGCAGCGACCTGCCGTGGGAGGAGGCGATCCGGCTCGACCTGCGGTACGTGGAGGACTGGTCGCTCGCCCTGGACACAGTGATCTTGTGGAAGACGCTGCGTGCGGTGCTCCACGGGCAGGGGGCCTACTGATGCGCGGGGGGCTGCGGCCCAACTGTCAAAGCG
This sequence comes from Streptomyces sp. NPDC054866, assembly GCF_053610745.1. Taxonomy (NCBI): domain Bacteria; kingdom Bacillati; phylum Actinomycetota; class Actinomycetes; order Kitasatosporales; family Streptomycetaceae; genus Streptomyces; species Streptomyces sp. NPDC054866. The sequence continues at coordinate 363,365 of NZ_JBSGZA010000004.1, read as the reverse complement.
GCGCACGGAAGGCAGGCCGCAAGGGCTTGCCCGGGGGGAGGAACGGGTTGTGAGAGTCAGTGTCTTAGGGCTCGGTTACGTGGGCTGTGTGTCGGCCGCGTGCCTGGCAGGGATGGGTCACGAGGTCATCGGGGTCGACGTGAACCAGGTGAAGGTCGACCTGGTCAACGACGGCAAGGCCCCGGTGGTCGAGGAGCGGATCGGCGAGCTCGTCGCCGAGGCCGTGCGGACCGGGAAGTTACGCGCCACCGGCGACGTCCGCGAGGCCGTCATGAACAGCGACGTGTCGCTGGTCTGCGTGGGCACGCCGTCGGAGCCCAACGGCAGCCTGTGCACCACGTACTTGGAGCGGGTCACCGAGCAGATCGGCGCCGCGCTCGCCGAGGCGGCCGAGGAAGGGGGCCGGCACACCGTCGTGTTCCGCAGCACCATGCTCCCGGGCACCTGCCTGAACCTGCTTGTGCCGATCCTGGAGAAGAACGTCGGCGGCACGGCAGGGGTGGACTTCGGGGTCGCGGTCAACCCGGAGTTCCTGCGCGAGGGCACGAGCGTGCGGGACTTCTTCGACCCGCCCAAGACCGTCATCGGCGAGCTCGAACCGGCGAGCGGCGACGTGGTGGCGTCTCTGTACGACGGTCTGCCCGGCGAGGTGTTCCGCGTGCCGGTCCCGACAGCCGAGGCGATCAAGTACGCGGACAACGCGTTCCACGGCCTCAAGATCGGCTTCGCGAACGAGCTGGGCGCGGTGTGCCAGGCGCTCGGGGTGGACTCGCACCAGGTGATGGACGTGTTCCTGGCCGACCGCAAGCTGAACATCAGCCCCGCCTATCTGCGGCCGGGCTTCGCCTTCGGCGGCTCCTGCCTGCCCAAGGACCTGCGCAGCCTGGTCCACGCGGCGCGGCGGGCCGACGTCTCGGTGCCCATCCTCTCCCACGTACTGCCCTCCAACTCCGACCATCTGCAACGCGCGGTGGAGCTGGTCGAGCGCACCGGCAAGCGCCGGGCGGGCCTGTTCGGGCTCTCCTTCAAACCCGGTACCGACGACCTCCGCGAGAGTCCGCTCGTCGAGCTGGCGGAGAGACTCTTCGGCAAGGGCTACGACCTGAAGATCTACGACGCCAACGTGAGCCTGTCCCGGCTGCTCGGCGCGAACCGCGAGTACATCGAGACCCGCCTTCCGCACCTCGCGCAGCTCCTCGCGAACTCCGTCGAGGAGGTGCTCGAACACTCCGAGGTGTGCCTGGTGGGAACCAGGGACCCGGCCGTGCTCTCGGCACTGCCCCATGGCGAGGGTCCGGTGATCGTCGACCTCATCCACCTACCCGACGCCGAGGCGCGCCGGAATGAACCGGGGTACATAGGCCTTGCTTGGTAACACATCGTCTGGTGACACATCGTTCGGCAGCACATCGTCTGGTGACACATCGCTTGGTGGCACAACCGGCGGCGACCGGCGGAAACGGCGCGCGCTGATCCTGGTGGAGAACCTGTCCGTGCCGTTCGACCGGCGGGTGTGGCAGGAGTGCACGACGCTGCGCGACGCGGGCTGGGAGGTCCACGTCATCTGTCCCCGGGGGGAGAAGCGGGACACGGAGCCGGAGGCGGTGATCGACGGGGTGCGGATCCACCGCTACCCGTTGCGCGCGGCCACCGGAGGTCCTGCCGGCTATCTGCGGGAGTACGGATCGGCGCTGTGGCACACCGTCCGCCTTGCCCGCAAGGTCGGCCCGGTCCACGTGGTCCACGCCTGCAACCCGCCCGACCTGCTGTTCCTGCCCGCACTGTGGATGAAGCGGCGCGGCGCGCGGTTCGTCTTCGACCAGCACGACCTGGTGCCCGAGCTGTACCTCTCCCGGTTCGACCGCGGCAAGGACCGGCTCTACCGCGCGGTGTGCGCCCTTGAACGGCTGACCTACAAGGCGTCGGACGTCGTGCTCGCCACGAACGAGAGCTACCGGGACGTCGCGGTGCGCCGCGGCGGCCGGCGCCCCGAGGACGTCTTCGTGGTGCGCAGCGCGCCCGACACCGACCGGTTCCAACCGGTGCCGCCCGAGCCGGAGTTGAAGCGCGGCAAGCCCCATCTGCTGTGCTATCTGGGGGTCATGGGGCCGCAGGACGGCGTCGACTACGCCTTGCGGGCCCTCGCGAAGCTGCGTGACGAGCTCGGACGTACCGACTGGCACGCGGTGTTCGTCGGCGGCGGCGACACCTTCGACGCGATGGTGGAGCTGTCCCGTCGGCTCGGCCTGTCGGAGCAGGTGCAGTTCACCGGGCGCGTTCCGGACGCCGACCTGGTGCGCTATCTGTCCTCCGCGGACGTGTGCCTCTCCCCCGACCCGCGCAATCCGCTCAACGACGTGTCGACCATGAACAAGGTCCTGGAGTACATGGTGATGGGCCGGCCGATCGTCTCGTTCGACCTCCGGGAGGCGAGAGTCTCCGCCGGTGACGCCGCCCTCTACGCGCCCGCCAACGACGAGGCCGAGTTCGCCAAGCTCATCGCGCTGCTCCTCGACGACCCGGAACAGCGGGCCCGCATGGGCGAGATCGGCCAGGAGCGGATCAACGGGCAGCTTGCCTGGCGGAACTCGCAGGCGTCGCTGCTCGCCGCCTACGCCGCGGCCTGCCGCGAGCACACTTCGGTGTCCGCGGGCGGCCCGGCCCGGAACGTGCGGAGGCCGCGCCGTTGAGCGATGACACGATACGCCTGGTCACGATCGGGCGGATCTTCCGTCGGCGCCGGCGGCTCCTCGCCGTCGTCGCCGTGCTGGGCGCCCTCGTCGGCTACGGCGCCTCTTTGGTGTTCCCGCCGAGTTACACCACGTCGGCTTCGGTGCTCCTGCCGGGACAGTGGGAGGAGCGCGAGCTGCTGACCCAGGCGGAGATCGCGACCAGTTCGGAGGTGGCCGACCGCGCCGCCGCCACGCTCGGTTGGTCCGGCGTCAGCGGCACCGAACTGCGGGATCAGGTGAGCGCCGAGGCCGCCGACGGGAACATCATCAAGATCTCGGGTACGGCCGAGACGCCGGGCCGCGCGCAGCGGCTCTCCGACCAAGTGGCCAAGGAGTTCGTCACCTTCGCCGCACGCCTCGCGGGCGACTCCACCGACTCCGAAGAGGCGACGGGGCCCGAGGCACTGCGGGAGGAGGTGGTGCAGACCAACCGCCGCATCACCGATCTCGCCAATGCGGCCGATCCGGGGCAGACGGTGGAGAGCGTGCAGGTCCGTACCGAGCTCGAGAAGCTGCGCACCGCGCTGGCGGAGGCCATGAAGAAGCTGGACCAGGCCGACCCGGCGACGGACAAGGCCAACATGGTCGTCATGGGGTCGGCCGCCCGGCCGACCGGCGAGGCGCCGCCGACGAGGACGCAGCTCATCATGGCAGGGGCCCTGCTGTTCTTCCTGCTCACGGTCATCGGCCATCTCGTCGCGGCACGGGCGAATCGCCGGCTGCGCACCGAACAGGAGATCGCCGCGGCCCTGGGCTCCGCGCTCATCGGCACCGTCGACGTACTTGATGAACGGTCCGCGCACCGACCGCAGGGCCGTGGCACGCGGGCCCGGATCCGCCGGCTCCTCGGCGTCGACACGCGGTGGGACGTTCCGGCTCCGCAGGCGTCCGGCGACGAGGCCGGCAGGCGGATCCGCTACCGGCGGTTGTGCGCTCGCCTCAGAAATCAACTACCGGCTCCCCGGCGGCTGCTGGTCGTCGTACCGGACAGCGACGAGATCGCCCGCCGGGCCGCCGGACAGCTGGTCACCGAGGCCGCGAGCGACCCGCTGCTGCGGGTGGCGGAAGTCTCGGTGGAGCGGCCGATGGTGCCCGACCGCGACACCGAGTCCGGCGCCCTGGTCGTGCTCAGCGCGGGCAGCTGGACCGCGGCGGAACTCACCGGCATCGCGGAGGCGTGTGCGGACGCGGGGCACGAGATCGCCGGCATCGTCGTCGCCGCAACGGTCCTGGCCCGCCCGGCGCGCACCGCCGGACGTCCCGCGCAGCACGCCGCACCGGCGCTCGCGGGCCGCGACGACGCGAGGGGAGGTTCAGCGTGACGACGAGCGAGACTTCGGAGTCGTCGACGACCACTCCGCTCTTCGACCTACAGGCGCTGGTGGCGGCGGTACGCAGGCGCAGGCGCCTCTGGTGCTCCCTGGCGCTCCTCGGACTCCTTGTCGGCGCGGCGGTGGCGGTCCTGCTGCCGCCGCCACCGTCCGCCGTGACCAAGGTGCTTGTCACGCACGAGGAGGACCAGCCGAACGACACCGGGACGCTGATCCGCACCGACGTCGAGCTCCTCGGGACGACGCGGATCGCCGGCAAGGCCCTCAAGTCCCTCAAGTCCCCCGAAAACCCGGAGGACTTCATGCGGGACTACCGCGGCACCGGCCTGACCAACAACCTGCTGCAGATCGATGTGACGGGTGACAGCGACGCGGATGCGGTGGCCCGGGCCAAGGCGCTGGCCGACGCGTTCGTCGATGACCATGTGAGGCGGATGCGGGAGACCGCGAAAGCCAAGTCCAAGGCCCTGCTCGACCAGCGTGACCGCATGCGGGGCGAACTCGCCGAGGTCAACAAGGAGATCGGGGACCGATCGCCGGAAAGCGACCCGAAGGAGTCGGCGAGCGTCGAGTCGCTCTTCGCGCGCCGGGCAGAGCTCATCTCGCGGATCGCCGATTTCGACGAGCGCGCCGCGGAGGCGCGCACCGGCACGCCGCAGATCGTCTCCGGCACGCAGATCGTGGACGCGCCCCGCGCGGTGCGGCACTCCCTGCCCAAGGCTGCTGTCACCAACGCCGCGATCGGGTTGCTCCTCGGACTCGTCCTCGGACTCGCGGTGGCCGCGGTCGGCGCCGTGGTGGCCGGCCGACCCGTGCTGCGCCGGGAGATCGCGGCTCACCTGGGCGCCTCGGTCATCGCGGAGCTGCGCCCTGTGCCCCGTTGGCGGGCCGGGCCGTGGCGGCGCCGGAAGAGCCGGGCGGCCCACGAACGGCTCACCACGACCCTGGCCCGCACCGTGCGCGGCTCCGCGGAACCGGTGTCGCTGCTCGAACTGGGCTGCGCGCGCGGCACGAGCGTGATCGCCCTGGACGTCGCCAGGGCGCTGGCGGCGGAAGGGCCGGTGGTCATCGTCGACGGGCTGCCAGGACCGCAGCTCGCCGACAGCCGCCGGAAGCCGGGCGACCCGGCCGTGGTCAGCGGCGAGCGTGCCGCGGCCGTGGAGCGCCAGGAGCGCAGGCTCGGCGTCGGCTCGGTCGCGCCCGGCACGGCGTGGACCGACCTCCAGTACCTCGGCGGCCAGACCGTGCTCGTCGTGCGTGCCGGGCACGGCAGCGCCGACTGGCTGCACACCGTGGCGCGGCAACTCGCGGACCAGCGCATTCCGGTGATCGGAGTGGTGCTGATCGACCCCGATCCGCGCGACCGGACCGACGGCACGCTGTGGGACGGCCTGCACATCGCGCTGCGGGGCCACAGCGAGCGCCTCGCCCGGCAGAACGAGATGGGCCAGCTGCGGACGGAGCGGCCTTCCTGGGCCGTACGAGTCCCGGACACCGACCAGGAGGCGCGGTAAGACGTGTGTGGCATCGCAGGTACCTATCGATGGCCGGACGGGAAAGCCGTGACCGACCGGCTCACCGACACCCTCGCCCACCGCGGTCCGGACGGGGCGGGCCGGTACGGCCACCGTGCCGGCGACGGCGAAGTGCACCTCGGGCACCGCCGGTTGGCCATCATCGACCTGTCCGAGACCGGCGCCCAGCCGATGGTCTCGGACGGCCTCTCCCTCACGTACAACGGCGAGCTCTACAACGCGCCCGAACTGCGGGCCGAGTTGACGGCCGCCGGGGTGCGCTTCCGCGGCACGTCCGACACCGAGGTGCTCCTTGAGGCCTGGCGGCGCTGGGGCACGGACTGCCTGCCCCGGTTGCGGGGCATGTTCGCGTTCGGCATCTTCGACGAGCGGACCGGTGAACTGGTCCTTGCCCGCGACCAGTTGGGCATCAAGCCGCTGTTCCTGCTCCGGCGCGGCGCGGGCCTGGTGTTCGCCTCCGAGCTCAAGGCGCTCGCCGCCGTGACCGGCGGATCGTTGCAGGTGGACGAGGGGGCCCTGGTGGCCTCGCTGCTCTACTACTGGGTGCCGGACTCGCGCTGCGCGTTCCGCGAGGCCGAGAAGCTGCCGCCGGGGAGCTGGCTGCGGTGCAGGCCCGACGGCCGGGTGGAGCGCGGCCAGTACTGGAACCTGAAGGACGTCGCCGCCGAGGGCAAGGAGCGGGCCCGCAGCGGTGAGCGGCCGGACCTGGCCGCCATCGTCGAGGAGTCGACCCGGCAGCACATGCTCTCCGACGTACCCGTGGCGACCTTCCTCTCCGGCGGCCTCGACTCCAGCTACCTGACCGCCCTCGCGGCCCGCTACCAGCCCGGGATCTCCGCCTACACGATCGGGTTCCGCGCCGAGGACGCCAAGTTCGAGGCGATGCCGGACGACCTGCGTTACGCCCGGCAGGTGGCCGCGCGGTTCGGCGTCGACCTGCACGAGATCGAGATCGCCCCGGACGTGCTCGACCTGCTGCCGAAGATGACGTACCACCTGGACGAGCCGATCGGCGACCCCGCGGCGATCAACACGTTCCTGATCTGCGAGGCAGCCCGGGAGGCCGGGGTCAAGGTGATGCTCTCGGGGATGGGCGCCGACGAGCTGTTCGCCGGTTACCGCAAGCACCTGGCCAACCTGCTCGCGCTGCGTTACCAGCGCGTCCCGCGGCCCCTGCGGCGCGGCCTGTCCAGGGCCGTGGACCGGCTGCCCGTCGCCACGGCCCGCCGGGGGTACCGGTCGGTGCGCTTCGCGAAGCGGTTCCTGTCCTTCGCCGATCTGCCGGAGGAGACCGCGTTCCGGCGCAGCTACACCATGTACGACCAGGACGAGCTGCTCTCCCTGGTCAACCCGGACTTGGCAGGGACGGTCGACGACGTACTGACCGAGCACGCGGACGTCTACGAGGACAACGACCTCGACGACTTCGTCAACCGCATGTGCCTGGGCGACGCGCGGATGTTCCTGCCGGGGCTGAACCTCGCGTACACGGACCGCTCCAGCATGGCCGCGTCGACCGAGGTGCGGGTGCCGTACGTGGACGTCGAAGTGGTCAGGGCGGCGTTCGCCGTGCCCGGCGAACGCAAGATCGTCGGACGACAGGGCAAGGCAGTCCTGAAGGAGGCGGCCACCTCGGTCCTGCCCCGGGAGATCGTGTACCGGCCCAAGGGCCTGTTCAGCGCCCCGCTGCGCGCCTGGATGAGCCGGGATCTCGCGCCGCTGGTGCGCGAGGTGGTGCACGACGGAGTGCTCGTCAACTCCGGGATCCTGCGCCGCGACGCGCTGGCCCGGATGGTCGCCGAAGATGCCGCCGGGCAGCGGGACTTCTCCAAGCATCTGTGGCATGTGCTGACCCTCGAGTACTGGTATCGCGGCGCGACCTCTGGCTCCGGCCAGAGCCGGGCGGCTTGACGGAGTGGAAACAAGAGGAGCTCGGGTGAAACAGGTTGTGCAGAACTACAAGAGCGGCGAACTGGCGCTGCTCGACGTACCGGTGCCGGGGTGCAAGCCGGGCGGTGTGCTGGTCCGGAGCGCCTACTCGCTGATATCCACCGGAACCGAGCTCATGAAGGTGTCCGAAGCCGGCATGTCGATGGTGGGCAAGGCCCGCTCCCGGCCTGACCAGGTAGCCAAGGTCATGCAGAGCGTGGCCACCAACGGGGTGCCCGCCACCTACCGCAAGGTGATGGGCAAGCTGGACTCCTACACGCCGCTCGGCTACTCGCTGTGCGGGGTGGTCGAGCAGGTCGGCGCCGGTATCGACGACGTGAAGGTCGGCGACGTCGTGGCCTGCGCCGGCAACGAGCACGCGCTGCACGCCGAGCTGAACTGGGTGCCGAAGAACCTCTACGCCCCGGTGCCGGACGGCCTCGCGCCACGGCACGCGGCCTTCGGCACCGTCGGCTCGATCGCGATGCAGGGCGTCCGCCAGGGTGAGCCGCAGCTCGGCGAAGTGGCCCTCGTCATCGGCCTCGGCCTGATCGGGCAGCTGGTGGTGCAGCTCCTCACCGCCTCGGGAGTCCGCGTCGTCGGGGCCGACCCCGACGCGGGGCGCTGCGAGCTCGCCGAACGCCTGGGCGCGGCGGCCTGCGGTGATCCGGCGTCCGCTGCCGTGGAGACCGCCGTCGCCGAGCTCACGGACGGTCACGGCGTGGATCAGGTGTACCTGGCCGCCGGCGGCGGCAGCAACCAGCCCGTCGAGCTGGCCGCCCGGCTCTGCCGGGACCGCGGCCGGGTCGTCGACATCGGCAAGTGCCGCCTGGACCTGCCGTGGAACGCGTACTACGAGAAGGAGCTCGACGTCCGGTTCTCCCGCTCCTACGGCCCCGGGCGCTACGACCCGGCGTACGAACTCGAGGGGCGCGACTACCCGATCGGCTATGTGCGCTGGACGGAGCGCCGCAACCTGGCGTGCTTCCTCGATCTCCTGGCCCGCGACCGCGTCGACGTGGAGCCCTTGATCTCCCACATCGCCGACTTCGATGACGCCGTCGAGACGTACCAGCGCCTGAAGGACGGCGACTTGAAGGCCGTGGCCGTGCTGTTCCGGTACCCCGAGCACACGGGGGAAGCCGGGCAGGCGGAGGCACCGGAGGTGGCCGTGCCCGCGGTGGCTGTGTCCGCCGGAAGCGCGAAGCGGGGTCCGGCTCGGGTCGCCAAGACGCCCGTACGGCTCGCGTTCGTCGGCGCGGGAAACTACGCGACGTCGATGCTGCTGCCGCACCTGGCACAGCGCGACGGCGTCGAGTTGTCGACCGTCGTCACCACGACGGCGCTTTCCGCGGCCAACGCGCAGCGGAAGTTCGGCTTCGCCGACGCGACCACCGATCTCGACGCCGTGCTCGGCGACAAGTCCATCGACGCGGTGTTCGTGGTCACCCGGCACAGCTCGCACGCCGAACTGACCCGCAGGGCACTCCTCGCGGGCAAGGCGGTGTTCGTGGAGAAGCCCCTGGCCCTCACCGAGGACGACCTGGCCGGCGTGCTCGCGGCGGTGGAGGAGTCCGGCAACGACCGGCTGCAAGTGGGCTTCAACCGCCGGTTCGCGCCGCTGCTTCAGGAGGCCAGGAAGCGCTTCGGCACCCGGAGCGGCCCGGCGAACCTCCGCTACCTGGTCAACGCGGGCCGCCTGCAGCACGGCAGCTGGTACCTCCAGCAGGGCACCGAGGGCTCGCGGTTCGCCGGTGAGGGCGGGCACTTCATCGACACGGCGAGCTGGCTGCTCGACGCCGACCCGGAATCGGTGTACGCGGTCGCCGCGTCCGGCAACGAAGACCTCCAGGTCGTGCTGCGCTACCCGGACGGGTCCACGGCCACCATCAGCTATGTCACCACCGGCCCGGCCGGCTTCCCCAAGGAAACCCTCGACCTGGTCGCGGACGGCCGTGCGCTGCGGCTCGACGACTTCGTCCGTGCCTCTGTCTACGACGGCCGCGGAAAGCGGTGGGTCAGTTCACGGCTGCCCAAGGCCCGGGACAAGGGCCAGAACGCCGAGCTGGCCGCGTTCATCAAGGCCGTGCGGACCGGAGGGCCGATGCCGGTGCCGCTGGAGTCGCTCGTCGCCACCACGGCGGCCACCCTCGCCGTACGGACCGGCCTGGCCGGCGGCGTGCCGGTGACCCTGGCGAGGGCGCGATGACCATGAGCGCCGTCTGGTACCTGCGGCGGCTGTCCCGGATGGGACCGCGGGAGGTCGGCGGCCGGCTGGGCGACGCGCTGCGCAGGCGGCGATGGCGGTCGGCGCGGCCGGAGTGCCCGACCGTGACCGGCGCCCGGTTCACCGCGGTTCTGCCCGCGGGGACGATCGCCTCGGTGCCACCGGACGCCGCGAAACGCCTCGTCGCCGAGGCGGACCGGCTGATGGCCGGGCACGCCGAGTACTTCGGCGTCGAACGCGACGACCTGGCCGACCCGGACTGGTGGTACGACCCGAAGACCGGGCGCCGTGCTCCGTGGGGCTACGCCTTCGACATGCCGTACCGCGACGAGGACGCGGTCGGGGACATCAAGCAGATCTGGGAGCTGTCCCGGCACCAGTACCTCACCGTGCTCGCCGCCGCCTACGCGATCACCGGGAACGAGCGGTACGCCGAACGCGTGGCCGAGCACCTGCGGTTGTGGTGGGCGGCCAACCCGCCGCTGCGCGGGGTCCACTGGATCAGCGGCATCGAGCTGGGGATCCGGCTGCTTTCCTGGGTGTGGGTACGGCGGCTGCTCGACGGCTGGCCCGGCGCGGCCGGCCTCTTCGAGGACAACCCGGTGGCGCTGAACCAGATCTGGCACCACCAGCGCTGGCTCGCCGCCTTCCCCAGCCGGGGTTCCTCGGCGAACAACCACGTCATCGCCGAGGCCGCCGGGCAGTTCGCCGCGGCCTGCGCCTTCGGATGGTTCCCCTCGTCGGCGCGTTGGCGAGCCGACGCACTGCGGTCCCTCGAGCGGCAGCTGCGCGGCAACACCTTCGGCTCCGGCCTCAACCGCGAGTTGGCCACCGAGTATCACGGACTCGTCCTTGAGCTCGGCCTGGCCGCGGTGGCCGAGGCGGACGCCGCCCACGTGCCGATTCCCGCGTCGGTCCGCCTCGTGCTGCTGCGGATGACCGACGCGCTCGCGGCCGTCGTGGACAGTCACCTGCGGCCGCCGCGCCAGGGGGACGCGGACGACGGGCACGGTCTGATCGTGGACGGTGCGGGCACCGACCGCTGGGCCTCGCTCCTGTCCACGGGAGACGCCGTGTTCGGCCGGCTCGCCTGGTGGCCGGCGGTGACCGCGACCGACGTGCGCACCCCGCTCCTTGCCGCGCTCGTCCGGCCGTACGCGAAAAGTGGTTCCGCACCGGCCGTGGCCCGCCCGGCAAGCAGGCCGGGCCACTTCGCCGACGCGGGCATGACCATCCTGCGCGATCCGGCGGAGGAGGTCTGGTGCCGCTGCGACGGCGGGCCGCACGGCTTCCTGTCCATCGCCGCGCACGCCCACGCGGACGCGCTGTCCGTGGAGGTCCGGCACGACGGGGTCGACGTGCTCGCCGACCCGGGGACGTTCTGCTACCACGGGCAGCCCGAGTGGCGGCAGTACTTCCGGTCGACCCTCGGCCACAACACCCTGCAGCTGGACGGCGGTGACCAGTCGGTCTCCGGCGGCCCGTTCCTGTGGACCCGGCATGCCCGCAGCCGCGTCCTGGTCGCGGACCCGTCCGGCGCCTCCCACGGGGGCACGGCCCGCTGGAGCGCCGAGCACGACGGTTACCAGGGCTCCGTGCACCGCCGCCGGGTGGAGCTGACCGGCGCGAGCCAGGAGCTGCGGGTGGTCGACGAGGTGCGCGGCCCGCGCCGGGCCGTGCGCCTGGCGTTCCACCTCGGCCCGGCGATCGCCGCGGACCTGGTGGGGAACTGGGCGCTGCTCACCTGGACCCGGGACGGCGAGGAGCGCTCGGCGGTGCTCGACCTGCCGGGGCAGCTGTCCTGGCGGGCGCATCGCGGCGAGACCGAGCCACCGCTGGGCTGGTACTCCGCGGGCTTCGGACGCAAGGAGCCCGCCACCACGCTGGTCGGCACCGGCTTCACCGACGGCACGACTCAGTCGGGGGAGTTAACCACCGTGCTCAAGTTCCGTGGATAGGAGGGGAGGACACGTGGGGATCAAGTGGCGGCGCCTGGCGTTGCCGGCGGCACCGCTGGCGCTGGCCCTGCTCGCGGCGACCGGCTGTACGAGCACGCCGGACGCCCGGGCGAAGCCGACCGGTGCGCCGTCCGCCTCCGGTGCGCCTTCCACCTCCGTGGCCCGCGTGTGCGCCAAACCCGAACCCGGTCCCACGAAGGCGCCCAAGGGCGCGGTGACGGTCGACCCCGCGGACACGGGTGACCTGGCCGCGAAGACCAAGAGCAGCCCCCCGAACACCACGTTCTGGCTCCGCCCGGGCAAGCACAGGCTCGATCCGGACCGCTACGCCCAGGTCATCCCCAAGAAGGGGAACCGCTACCTCGGCGCGCCCGGCGCGGTGCTCGACGGCCGGAAGACCAACCAGTACGCGTTCGGCGGCGCCGCCCGCGACGTCACCATCCGCCACCTGACCGTGCAGCGTTTCGTGGCGCCGCCGGACGAGGGCGTGGTCAACCACGACTCGGCCGACGGATGGGTGATCGAGCACGCGACGATCCAGAACAACTCCGGTGCCGGGCTGATGGCCGGTGCCCGCCAGCAGGTCCGCGCCAACTGCCTGCGCGACAACGGTCAGTACGGCATGAACGCGTACAAGGCCGGGGGCCGTATCAGCGGCCTGGTGGTCGAGGGCAACGAGATCGTGGGCAACAACACCGACGACTGGGAGCGGAAGCGGGAGGGCTGCGGCTGCACCGGAGGCATCAAGTTCTGGGCGGTCAACGGCGCCGATGTGCGCGGCAATTGGGTGCACGACAACCGCGGAACCGGGCTGTGGGCGGACACCAACAACAACGACTTCCGCATCGAGAACAACGTGCTCGATGCCAACGACGGTGCCGCCCTGATCTACGAGACCAGCTACAACGCGGTCATCCGGAAGAACACGGTCAGGAAGAACAACTGGGTCGAGGGCCGCAGGTACGCCGACCGCGGCGACAACTTCCCGCTCGCGACCATCTACGTGTCCGAGTCAGGTGGCGAACCACGGATCCCGGCCCGCACCGACAAGATCGAGATCGACCGGAACCTCCTGGAGAACAACTGGTCCGGGATCACCCTGTGGGAGAACGCCGACCGGTTCTGCAACAGCCCGGCCAACACCTCGTCCGGTGACTGCACGTTGCTGGTGAAGAACACCGACCGCTGCGCGAAGCCGGCGATCACGAAGGCACCGCTCTACGCCGACTGCCGGTGGAAGACCCAGCGGGTGGACATCCACCACAACCGCTTCGTGCTCGACCCGTCCGTCGTCAAGTGCACGGCGAAGTGCGGCCGGATGGCGGTCCTCGCCAACTACGGCACCTATCCGGACTGGTCGCCGTACAAGGGCGAGCGGGTGTCCGAGGCGATCACCGGGAAGCAGAAGAACCGCTGGCACGACAACGTCTACCGCGGGCCGTGGAGCTTCATCGCCCACGACCCGAGCGGAAAGCTCGACTTCGGGCAGTGGCAGGGCACGCCGTACCGGCAGGACGCGGGCAGCACCCTCCGCGCACGGGACGGTGGTTGAGATGAGCCTTGACCACACGGAGCGCGCGGACCACACGGATCTCACGTCGAAGATCACGGACCACACGCCGAAGATCGTCGGGACGGTCTGGGGGCTGCTGATCCTCAACACGCTCGGCTCCGCCGGGGCGAAGACCATCGTCCCGCTGCCCCGCTCGCTCATCCAGATGGTCACCATGGGCGCGCTGGTCGCCGCGTTCACGCTGGCCCTCGCGGTCAATCTCCGGCTGCGCATCCGGGCCGGCGCCTTCGTGTTCCTGCTCACCCTGCTGCTCGTGCCGAGCGTGATCGCGAGCGCGGACCTGGAGTCCGGGCTCGGCGCGCTGTTCCGCTGCGCCCGGCTCGCGCTCTTCGTCGGCACGCTGTGGCTGCTCGGCCGCTGGTGGGACGGCAGCCTGACGTTCGTCAGGCACCACATCCGGATGTACTTCGCGGTGCTCGGGTCGGTGGCCGCGGGCCTGGTCGTCTCGCCGGGCGCGGCCATGCCCGAGCTCTACGGCGGGCGCCTCGTCGGCGCGTTGTGGCCGCTCACCCCGCCGCAGATCGGCCAGTACGCCGCGGTGATCATCGGGCTCACCGTGCTGCTCGTACTGGGCCGCCGGATCGACAGGGCAAGCGCGGCGCTGGTCATCGTGCCCTCGCTCGTCCTGCTCGTGCTGACCCATACCCGTACGGCCACGCTCGGCCTGTTCATCGGCCTCGCGCTGGCGATCGGCTCCCTCATACTGACCAGCGCCGCCGCCCGGCGGTTCTTCACCTGGGCGGTGCTGTGCGCCGCGGTGGCCGCGGTGGGGTTCAGCTCCGCGTTGCAGGTCTGGTTCCTGCGCGGACAGGACGAGGAGAACCTCAGCAGTCTCACCGGGCGGGCCAAGGTCTGGGACGCCCTGCTCGCCGCGCCCCGCACGACCGCGGAGAAGGTGTTCGGCACGGGCCTGGGCGACAAGTCGTTCGGCGGGCTGCCGATCGACAACAGCTGGCTCGCCGTCTACCACGAACAGGGCCTGATCGGCATCGCGTTGGTGGCGACGGCCATCATCGTGCTCGCCGGCGTCGCGTTGCTGCGGCCGCCGTCGCTGTCGAGGGCGTGCGCGATCTTCCTGATCAGCTACTGCGCGATCGCGTCGTACACCGAGGCCGGTCTTGGCGACGCCTCGCCCTATCTGCTGCATCTGGCCCTGGCCGCCTCGCTCCTCGCGGCGCCCGCGGCGGCCTCGCACCTGCCGGCGCCCGCGGTCACGCGACGACGTGCCCCGCGACGTGTTCCGCGATGGGCCCGCAATACGGAGGTGAGTTGAGCATGCACGTCCTCGTGGTGCACAACCGCTACGCCTCGGCGCAGCCGAGCGGCGAGAACAAGGTCGTCGACCAGGAGGTGGAGCTGCTGCGCGCGGCGGGCCACCGGGTCGAGGTGTTCGAGCGACGCAGCGACGACATCGCCGCCCGGTCCCTGCCCGCCAAGGCCGCGGTGCCGCTCCTCGTGCCGTGGAACCCGGCGGTCCGCAAGGAGCTCGCCGCCCGGCTCCGCGCCGAGCGGCCGGACGTGGTGCACGTCCACAACGTCTTCCCGCTCCTCTCCCCCGCGGTGCTTGCCGCCTGCGCCGACGCCGGTGTGCCCGCCGTCGCCACGCTGCACAACTACACCCAGGTCTGCCCGCCCGGCACGCTGCAGCGTGACGGCCGGCCGTGCACCGAGTGCGTCGGGGCAGCGGCGCCGCTGCCCGCCGTCCGGCACGGCTGCTACCGGAACTCCCGGCTCGCGACGGTGCCGCTCGCGGTCAGCCTGACGGTCAACCGGCGCCGGTGGTGGTCCGGGGTGGAGCGGTTCTTCTGCATCTCCGGGGCGCAGCGCGACGTCCTGGTGCGGTCCGGCATGCCGGCCGAACGCCTTGTGGTGAAGCACAACTTCGTGCCCGAACCGGACGCCCGCCGAGAGGGCGCCGGTGAGCATCTGCTCTATCTCGGCCGCCTCGCGGAGGCCAAGGGGGTGCGGCTGCTCATGGCCGCGTGGGACGCGATCGCCGCCGACGGCGGTGTGGGCGTGCCGCTCGTGGTCGCCGGCACGGGGCCGCTCGAGCGAGAGGTGACCGCCTGGGCCGCGGGCCGGGACGACGTGCGCTACGTCGGTCTGTACGACGGGGCGGAGTGCCAGAAGGCCATCGCGCGCTCGGTCGCGGTGGTGGCTCCCTCGACGTGGCTGGAGGCGTTCGGCCTGGTGGTCGTCGAGGCGATGGCGGCCGGGGTGCCGACCGTCGCCGCCGGTCACGGCGCGTTCGTCGAACTCGTCGATGACGGCGTGACCGGGCTGCTTCACCGGCCGGGCGAGGCGGCCTCGCTCGCGGACGGCATACGCCGGATCGCGGCCGAGCAGGCCCGCAACCAGGAGATGGGACAGGCGGCCCGGCGCCGTTACGAGCAGGGCTTCAGCCCGGCCGTCGGCCTCGAACGCCTGGTGGAGGGGTACCGCAACGCGATCGCGGGGCGGACGGAATCATTGGGGGGCAGTAAATGACAGGATGCCGACTCTGCGGCTCGGCGGCGCTGTCGAGCGTCGTCGATCTGGGGGCGACCCCACCGTGCGAGAGCTTTCTCGCCGCGGACCAACTGGACCAGCCGGAGCCCGCGTACCCGCTGCATCTGCGGGTCTGCACGGACTGCTGGCTGGCGCAGATACCGCCGCTGATCACGCCGGAGGAGACGTTCAAGGAGTACGCGTACTTCTCCTCCTTCTCGACCTCCTGGGTGGAGCACGCGCGTACGTTCGTCGCCGACGCCGTGGAGCGGGTGGGGCTCGGCTCCGACAGCGCCGAGGCCTTCGTGGTCGAAGTCGCGAGCAACGACGGATACCTGCTGCGGCACGTGGTGGACCGGGGGATCCGCTGCCTGGGCATCGAGCCGTCGGTGAACGTCGGTGCCGCGGCGCGGGACGCGGGTGTGCCCACGCTCACGGAGTTCCTGAGCCCGGACACCGGCTCGGCCGTCCGCGCCGAACACGGCCCGGCGGACCTGGTCGTGGCCAACAACGTGTACGCGCACATCCCCGACGTCGTCGGGTTCACCCAGGGGCTGCGCGCCCTGGTGGCCGACGACGGCTGGGTCTCCATCGAGGTGCAGCACCTGCTGACCCTCATCGAGGAGAACCAGTACGACACGATCTACCACGAGCACTTCCAGTACTACACGGTCGCGTCCGCGATCCGGGCGCTCGCCAGCGGCGGACTCGCCCTCGTGGACGTCGAGTTGCTGCCCACGCACGGCGGCTCCATCAGGCTGTGGGCCCGGCCCACCGAGGTGGCCGGTGAGCCGACACAGCGGGTGGCCGACGTGCTGGCGCGGGAGAAGGCCGCCGGGCTGCAGGAGCTGTCCGGGTACACCGAGTTCTCCGCCCGGGTGGCCAAGGTGCGCCGGGACCTCCTCAAGTTCCTCATCACGGCGGCCGAGCGCGGCGAGACGGTCGTCGGCTACGGCGCCCCGGGCAAGGGCAACACCCTGCTCAACCACTGCGGCATCCGGCCCGACCTGCTCCCGTACACGGTCGACCGGAACCCCTACAAGCACGGCAGGTTCACCCCGGGCACCCGCGTCCCGATCCTGCCGCCCGAGCAGATAGCCGCCGACAGGCCGGACTACGTTCTCGTCCTCCCGTGGAACCTGCGGGACGAGCTGGTCGAGCAGCTGTCCTTCGTGCATGACTGGGGCGGCCGCCTTGTCTTCCCCATCCCGGAACTGAGCATTGTCGAGGGCACATCATGAAGGTCGTACTGTTCTGCGGCGGTTACGGGATGCGGATGCGCAGCGGCGCCGCTGACGACGTGCCCAAGCCGATGGCGATGGTCGGACCCCGGCCGCTGATCTGGCACGTCATGCGCTATTACGCGCACTTCGGGCACACGGAGTTCATCCTGTGCCTCGGCTACGGGGCCCATCACATCAAGAACTTCTTCCTCAACTACGAGGAGACGACGTCCAACGACTTCGTGCTGCGGGGCGGGCGGACCGAGCTGCTCTCCACCGACATCTCCGACTGGACGATCACGTTCGCGCAGACCGGCATCGAGTCACCGATCGGGGAACGCCTTCGCCGGGTGCGGCACCACCTGGACGGCGACGAGATGTTCCTCGCCAACTACGCCGACGTGCTCACCGACGCCCCGCTGCCGGAGATGATCGAGAAGTTCGCCCGGCGCGACGCCGGTGCGTCGATGATGGTGGTGCCGCCGCAGTCCTCGTTCCACTGCGTGGACCTGGGCGAGGACGGCCTGGTGGGGGGCATCACCCCGGTCAGCGAACTGCCGATGTGGGAGAACGGTGGCTACTTCGTGCTCCGCCAGGAGGTCTTCGACCACATCCCGGAGAACGGGGACCTGGTCGCCGACGGATGCGCCCAACTGGCCAAGCAGGGCCGCCTCGTGGCGCACCAGCACCGCGGCTTCTGGAAGCCGACCGACACCGTCAAGGAGCGGGCCGCGCTCGACGAGGCGTACGCGCGGGGCGACCGCCCGTGGGCCGTGTGGGAGCGGGACCGCGCCGCGGTGGGGTCCGCGTGATCGAGCTCGGGGCCGGGCCCCTGAACCGGATCGTCGCGGTCGGCGCGCACTGCGACGACATCGCCATCGGCGCGGGCGGCACGCTCCTCACGCTGTGCCTCGCGCGGCCGGGCATCCGCGTCGACGCGCTGGTGCTCTCCGGCGGTGGCAGCGAGCGTGAGCAGGAGGAGCGGGCCGCGCTCGAAGCCTTCTGCCCGGGCGCCGACCTGCGCCTCACCGTGCTCAAGCTGCCGGACGGCCGGATGCCCGTGCACTGGGACGAGGCCAAGGCCGCGGTCGAGGAACTGCGCGGGCAGACCGAGCCGGAGCTGATCCTGGCCCCGCGCACGGACGACGCGCACCAGGACCACCGCGGCCTGGCCCGGCTCATACCCACCGCGTTCCGCGACCACCTCGTGCTCGGCTACGAGATCGTCAAGTGGGACGGCGATCTCGGCCGCCCCTCGGCGTACCAGCCGCTGGCGCCGGAGATCGCCGAGCGGAAGGTGCGGCTGCTTCAGGAGCACTACCCCTCGCAGCGGCACCGACCTTGGTACGACCGGGAGGCCTTCCTCGGTCTCGCGCGGATCCGCGGCATCGAATGCCACGCGCGCTACGCCGAGGCGTTCGCCGCCACGAAACTCACGCTCAATCTCGGCACTTTCGATCTGGGGGAATGAACCTTGCGCGTACTGCTCACCGGACACCAGGGGTACCTGGGCACCGTGATGGCCCCGGTCCTCGCGGCAGCCGGACACGAAGTCGTCGGTCTTGACGCAGGACTGTTCGCCGACTGCGTGCTCGGCCCGCCGCCCGCGGACCCGTCCGGACACCAGGTGGACCTGCGCGACGTCACGGCCGAACACCTGGCCGGGGTGGACGCCGTGATCCACCTGGCCGCGCTGTCCAACGACCCATTGGGATCCCTTGCCCCGGAGCTCACCTACGACATCAACCACCACGCGTCCGTACGCCTTGCCCGGCTCGCCCGCGACGCCGGAGTGCGGCGCTTCCTGTACGCGTCGACCTGCTCGGTGTACGGCGCCGCGGGCGGTGGCGACCTGGTGACCGAGGACGCCCCGCTGCGGCCTGTGACGCCGTACGCGGAGTCCAAGGTGCGGGTGGAGGACGACCTGCACGCGCTGGCCGACGGCGACTTCAGCCCGGTGTTCATGCGCAACGCCACCGCCTTCGGCTACTCACCCCGGCTGCGCGCCGACATCGTGCTGAACAACCTGGTGGGCCACGCGCTGTTGTCCGGCGAGGTGCTTGTGCTCTCCGACGGCACCCCCTGGCGCCCGCTGGTGCACGCGGCCGACATCGCACGGGCCTTCACGGCCGCGCTGACCGCGCCCCAAGAGGCGGTGCACGACCGGGCGTTCAACATCGGAAGCGAGATCAACAACGTCACGGTGGCCGAGATCGCCGAGCAGGTCGCCGCGGCGGTGTCCGGCTCGAAGGTGGTGATCACCGGCGAGACCGGGGCCGACCCGCGCTCGTACCGGGTGGACTTCTCCCGGTTCCGCGCCGCGATTCCGGGCTTCGACTGCGAGTGGACGGTCAAGCAGGGCGCGCTCGAACTCGCCGACGCCTACCGGCAGTTCGGCCTGACCCGCGAGGACTTCGAGCGACGCTTCACCCGCCTCGCCGTGCTGAGCGCGGCGTCCGAGGCCGGCACGGTCGACGACACCCTGCGGTGGCGCCGATGACCGAGCTCGGCGCTCAGATGCACGCGCTGGTGGAGCGGCTCTACCCGCTCTGCCGGAGCATCACGGGCGACGGCGTGCGCGCCACCCTGGACATCGTCGGCGAGTACGTCCCGTTGCAGGTGCACGAGGTGCCGACCGGGACGCAGGTGCTCGACTGGACGGTGCCGCAGGAGTGGAACATCCGGGACGCGTACGTCGCCGACACCGCGGGCAACCGGGTCGTCGACTTCGCCGCGTCCAGCCTGCACGTGCTCGGCTACAGCGTGCCGGTGTCGAGGACCCTGCCGCTGTCCGA
This sequence comes from Streptomyces sp. NPDC054866, assembly GCF_053610745.1. Classification (NCBI taxonomy): domain Bacteria; kingdom Bacillati; phylum Actinomycetota; class Actinomycetes; order Kitasatosporales; family Streptomycetaceae; genus Streptomyces; species Streptomyces sp. NPDC054866. The sequence goes on along the minus strand of NZ_JBSGZA010000004.1, from coordinate 343,575 downwards.
GCTGCGTGCACACCTGCACACGCTGCCGGACCACCCGAGTTGGGTGCCGTACCGCACCAGCTACTACAAACCGGAATGGGGGTTCTGCCTGGCCCAGGAGACCTTGGACGCGCTGCCGGACGGCGACTACGAGGTGCACGTCGACTCCACACTCGCCGACGGCCACCTCACCTACGCCGAGCACGTGGTCCCCGGGCAGGTGCCCGACGAGGTGATCGTCTCCTGCCACGTCTGCCACCCGTCGCTCGCCAACGACAATCTGGCCGGCATCGCGGTGGCGACGTTCCTGGCCCGGGCGCTGGCGGAGACGACGCCGTACTACACCTACCGGTTCATCTTCGCGCCCGGCACCATCGGGGCGATCACGTGGCTCGCCCGCAACGCGGAGCGGATCGAGCGGATCAAGCACGGCCTTGTCCTGGCCTGCGCGGGCGACCGGGGCCAACTGACGTACAAGCAGAGCAGGCGCGGCGACGCGGAGATCGACCGCGTGATGCGGCACGTCCTTTCCGCGTCCGAACGCCCGCACCACGTAAAGGAGTTCACGCCGTACGGCTACGACGAGCGGCAGTACTGCTCCCCCGGGTTCGATCTCGGCGTGGGCTCGCTCAGCAGGACGCCGTACGCCGGCTACGCCGAGTACCACACCTCGGCGGACAACCCGGACTTCGTCTCCCCGGAGGCGATGGCGGACACCCTCGCGGTGTGCCGCGAGGCGTTCGCCGTCCTCGACCGCAACCGGCGCTACGTCAACCTCAGCCCCTACGGCGAACCACAGCTGGGCCGACGTGGGTTGTACGACTCGCTCGGCGGCCGCAGCGACGCGAAGCAGGCCGAGATGGCCATGCTCTGGGTGCTCAGTCTCTCCGAGGGTGAGCACAGCCTGCTCGACGTCGCCGAGCGGTCCGGGCTGCCGTTCGGCGCCGTCGCCGCCGCGGCCGACGCCCTGCACGGCGCCGGGCTGATCAAGGCATGACCCAGATGACCACCGAGGGGGAGAAGCGGACCGCCAGACGGGCCATGGCCGGCCGGCTGTCCTGGGGGCTCGCCGACCAGGCGGCCTCCAGCATGACCAACTTCGCGGTGGGGATCTATGTGGCCCGCTCGCTGGGGGTGACCGCGTTCGGCGTGTTCAGCCTGGCCTGGCTGACCTACGGCGTGGTGCTCAACGTCGCCCGCGGCCTGGCGACCGATCCGCTCGTGGTGCGCTTCAGCGGTGTGCCGGAGGCGTCCTGGCGCGCGGCGGCGGCCCGTTCGTCGGGCACCGCGCTCGGCGTCGGCGCCGCCATCGGCGCGGCCTGCCTGGTGGTCGGTCTCGCGGTCGGCGGCCGCGTCGGGCCCGCGTTCGCGTGCCTGGGCGTCGTGCTGCCGGGGCTGCTGCTCCAGGACGCCTGGCGGTACGCGTTCTTCGCCGCGGGCGCCGGGCGGAAGGCGTTCGTCAACGACCTCGTCTGGGGCGTCGCGCTCGTCCCGGCGATGGTCGTGGCGGCACACGTGGGCAGCGTGGCCGCCTTCGTGCTCGCCTGGGGCGCGTCCGCCGCGGTGGCCGCGGGGTACGGCTGCCTCCAGTCGGGCATCCGGCCCCGGGTGACCCGGGCGCGCGGATGGCTCCGCGAACACCGCGACCTCGGCTACCGGTACCTGGTCGAGAACGTCAGCCTCAGCGGCGCGAGCCAGCTGCGGGCCTACGGGCTCGGCGCGATCGTCGGGGTCGGCGCGGTGGGTGCGATCCGGGGCGCCGAGCTCCTCCTCGGACCGTTCCTCGCCGTGCTGATGGGCCTGTCGCTGGTCACCGTCGCGGAAGCGGCACGGGTGCTGCGCCAGGCCCCGCACCGGCTCGGCAGGTTCTGCCTCCTGCTCGGCGGCGGGCAGGCCGCCGCCGCCCTGCTCTGGGGCGTGGCGCTGCTGCTTGTGCCGGACCGGGCAGGCGAGTTCGTGCTCGGCGATGTCTGGAGCTCCGCATCGGAGCTCATCGTGCCGGCCGCGCTGGGCGTCGCGGGCGCGGGACTCGGCACGGGCGCCGCGGCCGGCCTGCGCGCGCTCGCCGCGGCCCGGCGCAGCCTGCGCAGCCAGCTGTTCGCCTCCGCCTGCTATGTCGGCGGCGGGCTCGGCGGGGCAGCTGTGGCCGGCACGGTCGGCTCGGCCTGGGGCGTCGCCGCCGCGACCGTCTGCGCCTCGGCCATGTGGTGGCTGCAGCTGCGGTCCGCCCTGCGCGAGCGCCACCGCAATCCCATCCCTGAAGTGAGGACGTCATGACCGCCCATCCCCGGCTGAGCATCGGCCTGCCCGTCTACAACGGCGAGGAGTACCTCGCCGAGGCGCTCGACGCCCTGCTCGGCCAGACCTACGAGGACTTCGAGCTGGTCATCTCGGACAACGCCTCGACCGACGGCACCCAGGACATCTGCCGCAAGTACGCGGCGCGGGACTCACGCATCCGGTACATCCGGCTGCCCCGGAACATCGGCGCGGCGCCGAACCACAACTACGTGTTCACCGAGTGCCGCGGCGAGCTGTTCAAGTGGGCTTCGCACGACGACCTGTACGCCCGGGATCTGCTGCGGCGCTGCGTGGACGCCCTCGACGAGCGGCCGGACGTGGTCCTCGCCCACTCCGGCCAGGCGGTCATCGACGGCGACGGCCAGGTGAAGGTCCCGTACGCGTACGGACTCGCCACCGATTCGCCGCGCGCGCCGGAGCGCTTCCGCAGCCTGCTGTTCGAGCCCGGTGGCGACGACTTCTACGGGGTGATGCGGGCCGACGTGCTGCGCCGGGTGAAGCCGCACGACAGCTACCACCACGCGGACCGTACGTTCGTCGCCGAGATCACCCTGCACGGGCCCTTCCACCAGGTGCCGGAGCTGCTGTACTTCCGCCGCGACCACCCCACCCGCGCCGAGCGGGCGAACCCCTCCAAGCGCTCCCGGTGCGTCAACCTGGACCCGCGCCGGGCCGGCCCGCTGCACCCGACGCCCCGGCTGCTCGCCGAGTACGTCTGGGGCTTCGTCGCGGCGGTCCGGCGGGCGCCGTTGTCGGCGGCCGACCGGCGCGCGTGCTACCGCCACCTGGCCTCGTGGATGACCAGCCGGGTCCGGCCCGGCGCGGGCGAGCGCGTCGAGGACCGCGCCCCGGTCGACCCGGCCCTGCTCACCGTCTCCGTCGACGCCCTCGTCGCTGGCCGCGAGGGGAGGCAGGGGTGAGCGCGGCCCGCGTCGGGGTGTTCGGCCTGCTCGGCTCCGGCAACCTCGGCAACGACGGGTCCCTGGAGGCCGTGCTCGGCTACCTCCGCGCCGAGCACCCGGAGGCGGTCGTGGACGCGCTGTGCGGGGGTCCCGAGGCCGTCGAGGCCCGGTACGGGATCCCCGCGACGCGGCTGCACTGGTACCGCGGGGAGTACCGGACCGCGTCACGTGCGGGCGCGGTCGCGGGGAAGGGCCTGGGCAAACTCGTCGACGCCGTCCGTACCGCGGCCTGGGTGCGCCGGCACGACGTGGTGATCGTGCCGGGCATGGGCGTCCTGGAGGCCACGCTGCCGCTGCGGCCGTGGGGCTTCCCGTACTCGCTGTTCCTGCTCTGCGCGAGCGGCAAGCTGCTGCGTACCCCCGTCGCCCTGGTCGGCGTCGGAGCCGCCGAGATCGGCAACCGGCCGACCCGGGCCCTGGTGCGCTGGTCGGCACGCCTCGCCGCGTACCGCTCGTACCGGGACGCCCAGTCCCGCGACGCGATGCGGGCGATGGGCGTGGACACCGCGCGCGACGAGGTCTACCCGGACCTCGCCTTCGCCCTGCCGACGCCGCCGCCACCAGGACCGAACGGCCAGGTCTGCGTAGGCGTCATGGACTTCCACGGAGGCGACGACGACCGCGCGATGGCCGACGAGATCCACCGCCGCTACCTCGAAGGAACCACCCGATTCGTGCGCGCACTGGTCGAGGAGGGCAGACAGGTCCGCCTGCTCACCGGCGACGACTGCGATACGACGGTGGTCGACGCGATCCTCGAAGCGGTGGACTCGCCCCTGGTCACGGCCGCCGAAGTGGCCTCCCTCGCCGACCTGATGAAGGAGACGGCGGCCGCCGACGCCGTGGTGGCCACCCGCTACCACAACCTGATCTGCGCGCTGAAGGCCGGCACACCCACCCTCGCACTCAGCTATGCCGCCAAGAGTGACGCGCTCATGGCGATGATGGGCCTCGGCGCGTACTGCCATCCGGCCCGCGAGGTCGACGCCGGCAAACTCCTCGAACAGTTCCGGGAGTTGGAGAAGCGGTCGGCGGAGTTGCGCCGGACCCTCACCGAGCGGAACCAGGAAGCCGCGCGGCAACTCACCCACCAGTTCACCGCCTTGACCACGGCCCTGTTCAAGGCGGCCGCCCGGCAGGAGACTCCATGAAAGCGACCGAAGTCCCGGCGATCGCAGGCGCGTTCCTGTTCGAGCCGACCCCGTACGCCGACGAGCGCGGCTTCTTCTGCCGCACCTTCGACGCCGATGTGGTCCGCTCGGTGGGCCTCGACCCGTACGCCTTCATCCAGGACAGCGTGTCCCGCTCGGTGCGGGGCGTGCTGCGCGGCCTGCACCTGCGCTCCGGTGCGGGCGAGGCCAAGCTGGTGCGGTGCTCGTACGGGAAGATCTTCGATGTCGTCGTGGACTTGAGGCCGGACTCGCCGACGTACCGCAACGTGGCCACCTTCGAGCTGTCCGGCGAGACGCAGACGACCCTGTACATCCCGGCGGGATGCGCGCACGGCTTCCAGGCGCTGACCGACACCGCCGACACCTCGTACCGGATCGACCGGCCGCACGATCCGGCCGAGGACGTGACGATCGCCTTCGACGACCCGGAGCTCGCCGTTCCCTGGCCGCTGCCGCCCACATCGATGTCCCAGCGGGACCGGGAGGCGCCGAGCCTCGCGCAAGCCCTGAAGCAGAAGGAGAGCTGAACTCACCGTGGACACCGAAGAGTTCGACCTGCCCAGGTCGCGGTCGGCGAACGAGCGGCTGCACGCCATGGTCCCCGGGGGCGCGCACACCTACGCCAAGGGCGACGACCAGTACCCCGAGAACCTGGCCCCGGTCATCAGCCACGGACGCGGGGCCCACGTCTGGGACGTCGACGGCAACCGCTACATCGAGTACGGGTCAGGCCTGCGGTCGGTCAGCCTGGGCCACGCCCACCCCCGCGTGATCGAGGCGGTGCGGCGGGAGCTCGACCGCGGCAGCAACTTCGTCCGTCCTTCCATCGTGGAGGTCGAGGCCGCGGAACGCTTCCTGGCCACGGTGCCGACCGCCGACATGGTGAAGTTCGCGAAGAACGGCTCCGACGCCACCACCGCCGCGGTACGCCTCGCCCGCGCCGCCACCGGGCGCGAGCGGGTGGCTATCTGCGCCGACCATCCGTTCTTCTCCGTCGACGACTGGTTCATCGGTACGACGCCGATGTCCGCCGGCATTCCGGCGGCGACCACCGATCTCACGGTGTCCTTCCCCTACGGGGACCTGGCCGCCACGGAGGAGTTGCTCACCCGGTACCAGGACGAGGTCGCCTGCCTGATCCTCGAACCCGCCGGGCACACCGAGCCGCCGCCGGGCTACCTCCAAGGACTCCGCGAACTGGCCGACCGGCACGGCTGCGTACTGGTCTTCGACGAGATGATCACCGGCTTCCGGTGGTCCGAGGCGGGAGCCCAGGGCCTGTACGGCGTCACTCCCGACCTCTCCACGTTCGGCAAGGCGCTGGGCAACGGATGCGCCGTCTCCGCGCTCGCCGGGCGCCGCGAGTTGATGGAGCGGGGCGGGCTTCGTCACTCCGGTGACCGGGTGTTCCTGCTGTCCACCACGCACGGCGCCGAGACGCACTCCCTTGCCGCCGCGATGGCCGTGCAGACCACCTACGCCGAGGAGGGCATCACCGCGCAACTGCACGCCCTCGGCGAGCGGTTGGCGGCCGGTGTCCGCGAGGCCGCGGCCGGTATGGGCGTCGGCGAGCACGTCGTGGTCCGGGGCCGGGCCAGCAATCTGGTCTTCGCCACCCTCGACGAGAACCGGCAGCCGTCGCAGGAGTACCGCACCCTGTTCCTGCGCAAGCTCCTCGCGGGCGGGGTGCTCGCCCCGTCGTTCGTGGTGAGCAGCGCGCTCGACGCCGCCGACATCGACCGCACCGTCGATGTGGTGGCCGAGGCATGTGCGGTGTACCGGAAGGCACTTGACGCCGCGGATCCCACGCCGTGGCTGGCGGGGCGTCCGGTGAAGCCTGTGTTCCGCCGCTTGGCGTGACGTTAGGTGGCGTGGCGCCGCGTGATGTGACGTGACGTCAATGTGGCTCCCGCCGCCTGGCGTCAGCCGCCTTGTCGACCAGCCACGCGGTCGCCGGTGTCACCGCAAGCGCGGTGCACCAGCCGCCCAGGACATCGGTCGGGTAGTGCGCGCCCAGGGCGACCTGCGCCCAGCCCATTCCGGCTCCGGCCACCAGCGCCGCGGCGAGCACGAGTAGTGTGCCCGCCGTCCTGCCGAGGCCGAGCCTGCCAGTCGCGAGCAGCGCCACCACGAGGGCGAGCGCGGTGAGGAAGGCGGTGTGGCCGCTCGGATAGGACAGGTTGCCGTCGCCGTGGATGGTGCGTCCCACGAGGTGCTTGAGCAGCGTCGTCGTCGCCACGGTGAGTCCTGCGCCGGCAACGACGAGCACGGCCGCGCGGCGATGACGCAGCAGCAGACAGCCCGCCACGGCGGCGACGACCAGCAGCGCCGCTCCCACGGGTTCCGCCAAGAAGTCCGTGGCCAGGGCGACTTGCCGCCACGGCGGCCGCACACTGTCCGCCGTCGGATCGATGACCCACCTGTCCACCCTGCCGGGCTCGCCGTGGCCTGCGTACAGGACCCCGAGCACGACCACCACCAGCGTGGCGAGGGCAGCGATAAGACCGAGCCACACGCGCAGGGTCGGGGGCAGCACCGCGGGCGCCGACTGAGAGGCGGTCATGACGCAGCGGCTCCCCGTTTCCCCCTGGCCGAAGGCCCCGGATCAGTCTCTGTCCGCCACCCTAACCAATGAGACCCGCTTCTTTGCCATAACCGCAACAACGTTTGCGGCAGGCGGAGTTGGGGTCGCAGCCTGGTCCACGTAAAGGAGATCGAAACCGAGAGGCCGCACGATGACTGACAACGCACCGCTGAACAACCGCGTCCACCACGTCGGATCCGGCGAGTTGGACGGCTTCGCCGCCATCAGTGGCGGCACGGTCGGTTCGAAGAAGCTCTGGATGGGGATGGTGGAGAACCCGCCGTTGAGCGCGACCGACAATCACCATCACGGAGACTCGGAGGCGGGCATCTACGTGGTCAGCGGTCACCCCGTGTTCGTCTACCACGACGGCGCCGAGGAAGTGCGGCTCGCCGCCGAACCGGGTGACTTCTTCCTCGTGCCGCCGTTCGTCCCACACCGGGAGGAGAACCCGGATCCGAACGAGCCCGCGGTCGTCGTGATCGCCCGGACCACGCAGGAACCGATCAAGGTCTCCGTGCCCGAGCTGTATCAACTCAACGGGAGAGAGACGCTGAAGCAGCAGAAGCAAGAGCAGAAGTAGAAGCGGACCCCGATCCCCTGGAGCTCACTCCATCCGGCACAATCCCGCACATGGAGATCTCCGAGCACCTTGAAGTTCTGGACGCGGAAGGCAAGTTGCTGGCCCGCGCCGCCGATGCGGCCGGGACGGGTGCCAAGGTGGCCACCTGCCCCGGCTGGGTGGTGCGCGATCTGCTGCGGCACACGGGAGCGGTGCACCGCTGGGCCGGGGCGTTCGTGGCCGAGGAGCACGCCTCGCCGCGACCTCTGGGCGACCCGCCGGAGCTCGACGGTGCCGCGCTGGTCGACTGGTACCGGCAGGCGCACGCCGACCTGGTCGCCACGCTTCGGGTCGCCGCGCCCGACGTGCGGTGCTGGGCGTTCCTGCCCGCGCCGTCCCCGCTCGCGTTCTGGGCGCGGCGGCAGGCGAACGAGACGACGATCCACCGCGTGGACGCCGAGTCCGCGCGCGGGGGCGCGCCGTCGCCGATCGGCACGGAGTTCGCCGCGGACGGGATCGACGAGCTGCTCCGCGGGTTTCACGCGCGCTCGCGCAGCAGGGTGCGTACGCCGGAGCCGCGCGTCCTGCGCGTGCGGGCGACGGACGCCGACGCGGACGCCGTGTGGACCGTCCGCCTGTCCCAGGAGCCGCCCGCCACGGAGCGGGGCGACGACGGCCCGGCCGACTGCGAGGTGTCGGGACCCGCGGAGCGCCTCTATCTCGCGCTATGGAATCGCGCGCCGTTCCCCCACGTCAGCGGGGACACCGCGCTCAGCGCGCTGTGGAGCGAGACGTCGGGCGTGTGAGCCCCAAGGAGGGCTACTTGGAGCTGGGTTCCGCCAGCATCCGCTCAAGGACCGCGCGCTGCAACGGCCGCACCTCCGCGTGCAGCCGGCGCCCCTTGTCGGTGAGCACGACGCGCACCCCGCGCCGGTCCTCGCTGCACATGGCGCGCTCCACGAGGCCGTCCTTCTCCAGGCGGCCGATGAGGCGCGAGAGCGCGCTCTGGCTCAGATGCACCCGGCCCGCGATGTCCTGCACGCGGTAGGCGCAGTCGCCGTCCGCGGCGGCGCCCTCGGACAGGACGTCGAGGACCTCGAAGTCGCTCGCCCCGAGGCCGTGCTCACGCAGGGCGTTGTCGAGTTCGCACAGAGTGCGTGCGTGCACCGCGAGGATGTCGCGCCATTGGTCCACGAGCCCCTGCTCGGCCTTCTTCGCCGCCATGACATCGCACGGTAGCAGAAAACACCCCCTTTGTTGCATCGGAATTAAATGCACTTGCAGTCAATGCACATGCATGTACTGTGCTCCGCATGACTTCTCCGCTCACAGCTGCCTCCGCGTCCCCGGAGCGCTGGTCCCCGCGTCTGTGGGGCACCCTCCTCGTGCTCTGCGCCGCGATGTTCCTCGACGCACTCGACGTATCGATGGTCGGCGTCGCGCTGCCCTCCATCGGCTCAGAACTGAACCTCTCCACCTCGACCCTCCAGTGGGTCGTCAGCGGCTACATCCTCGGCTACGGCGGCCTCCTGCTCCTGGGCGGCCGGGCCGCCGACCTGCTCGGCCGGCGCCGCGTCTTCCTCATCGCGCTCGCCGTCTTCGCCCTCGCCTCGCTGCTCGGCGGGTTCGTCGACTCGGGTCCGCTGCTCATCGCGAGCCGCTTCATCAAGGGCCTGAGCGCCGCGTTCACCGCGCCCGCCGGCCTGTCCATCATCACGACGACGTTCGCCGAGGGCCCGGTCCGCAACCGCGCGCTCACCATCTACACCACCTGCGCCGCCACCGGCTTCTCCATGGGACTCGTCCTCTCCGGACTGCTCACCGAAGCCAGCTGGCGCCTGACGATGCTGCTGCCCGCACCCATCGCCGTCATCGCGCTGATCGCCGGGCTCAAGCTGATCCCGCGCAGCCCCCGCGAGAAGAACGTCGGCGGTTACGACGTGCCGGGCGCCGTCACCGGCACTGCGGCGATGCTGCTGCTCGTCTTCACCGTCGTCGAGGCACCGGAGGCCGGCTGGGCTTCGGCCCGCACCCTCCTGTCGTTCCTCGCCGCGGCCGTGCTGCTCGCCGTCTTCGTACGCATCGAACTGCGCACCGCGAGCCCGCTGATCCGCCTCGGCGTGCTGCGTTCGGGCCCCCAACTCCGGGCGCAGATCGGAGCGATGACGTTCTTCGGCGGCTATGTCTCCTTCCAGTTCCTGGCCACGCAGTACTTCCAGACACTGCTCGGCTGGTCCGCCCTGGAGACCGCACTCGCCTTCCTGCCCGCGGGCGCTCTGGTCGCCCTGTCGTCCACGAAGGTCGGCTCGGTGATCGACCGGTTCGGCACTCCGCGGGTCATCGTGGCGGGCTTCGTCCTGCTCGTCGCCTCGTACACGCTGTTCCTGCGCGTCAGCCTCACCCCGTCGTACGCGTCCATGGTGCTGCCCTCCATGATCCTGCTCGGCTTCGCGTGCGCCCTGGTCTTCCCCTCGCTCAACATCCAGGCCACCAACGGCGTGGACGACGACGAGCAGGGCATGGTCTCGGGCCTCCTGAACACCTCGATCCAGGTGGGCGGCGCGATCTTCCTCGCCGTCGTCACGGCCGTGATCACCGCGTCGTCCCACGGCGCCGACGCCTCGCCTCAGGCCGTGCTCGACAGTTACCGGCCCGGCCTGATCGTGGTGACGGCCATCGCGGTCGCGGGGCTGCTCATCACCCTCACCGGAGTATGGACGCGGCGTACGCGGGAGACGGTCGTCGTCGCGAAGTCGCAGCCCCAGGAGGCGGTGGAGAGGGAGCCGGTGGCCGCCCGCGACTGACCGCCTCACAGATCAACAGGCCGTTCCCGGCGTGTAGTTGCTTGCCCGCCGGGAGCGCGCACCGCACACTCTGAGGATGGGACGAAGGACGCAGGCCGAGCGCGACGCGGACACTGTGGAGATCGGCTTCGCGCTCTTCGCCGCCACGTCCTTCGCGGGCATCACGGCGCTGGCCGTGGCCTCACCGGCGTTCTTCTTCGGCGTGACGTCACCCAGCGAGGGCACGCTGGTCCGGGCCGGCCTGATCGCGGGGGCCGTCGTCTTCGCCGTCTCCCTGGTGACGATCCTCGTACGCCACCGGCGCGCGACGCGTCAGCCGAGCCAGCCGGGGCGTACGAGGCCCGACTCGTAGGCCAGGACGACCAGTTGGGCGCGGTCCCGGGCGCCGAGCTTCACCATGGTCCTGCTGACGTGCGTCTTCGCGGTGAGCGGGCTGACGACCAGACGGCGGGCGATCTCCTCGTTCGACAGGCCGATGCCGACCAGCGCCATCACCTCCCGCTCCCGCTCGGTGAGTTCACCCAGCGGCTCGGGCCCCGCGGGTTCCTTGGAGCGGGCCGCGAACTCGGCGATGAGGCGGCGCGTCACACCGGGCGAGAGCAGCGCGTCGCCGTCGACCACCGCCCGGACGGCACGCAGCAGTTCCTCGGGCTCGGTGTCCTTGACGAGGAAGCCCGAAGCCCCGGAACGGATCGCCTCGAAGACGTACTCGTCCAGCTCGAAGGTGGTCAGCATGACCACCTTGACGTCGTTCAGGTCCGGCTCCTCGGTGATCTTCCGGGTCGCGGCGAGCCCGTCGAGCAGCGGCATGCGGATGTCCATCAGGACGACGTCGGGCCGCAGTTCCCGCACCCTGCGCACGGCTTCCTCGCCGTCCGCGGCCTCTCCCGCCACCTCGATGTCCCGCTGGGCGTCGAGCAGCGCCTTGAACCCTGCCCTGACCAGCGACTGGTCATCGGCGAGCAGTACGCGGATCACTGATCCTCCTGAGGTGACGTGCGGGTGGGCAGTACCGCGGTGACCCGGAATCCCCCGTCCGGGCGCGAGCCCGCCTCGATCGTGCCATTCAGGGTGGCGGCGCGCTCCCGCATTCCCGCGAGACCGTTGCCGCTGCCGCCCGCGTCCGCGCCGGTCGCGGGGCCGTCGTCGTCCACCCGCAGGGTGAGCGCCGCGGCCTCGTACCGCACAAGGACGCGCGCGTGCCGCGATCCCGAGTGGCGTACGACGTTCGTGAGGGCCTCCTGGACGATGCGGAAGGCGGCGAGGTCGACGCCGGGCGCCAGCTTTCTGCCGGTCCCTTGCGTGTCGAGGTCGACCGTGAGCCCTGTACTTGCGGCCTGCTGTACGAGTTCGGGCAGCCGGTCGAGCCCGGGAGCCGGTGCGCGGGGCGCGTCGCCGGGCGTTCGAAGGGTGTCCAGGACCTGGCGGACTTCCCCGAGGGCCTCCTTGCTCGCGGCCTTGATGGTGGTCAGGGCGGTGCGGGCCTGCTCGGGGTCGGAGTCGAGGAGCGCGAGGCCGACGCCCGCCTGGACGTTGATCACGGAGATGCTGTGCGCGAGGACGTCGTGCAGCTCGCGGGCCATGCGCAGCCGCTCCTCGTCGGCCCGCCTCTTGGCGGCCTGCGCACGCTCGGCACGCTCCTTCATCCACTGCTCACGTCGTACGCGGGCCAGTTCGGACACGGCGATGATGGCGACGACCCAGACGGCGACGACGGTTTCCTCGCCCCACGTCCGCGGTCCGTCACCGTCCGGCGGCAGCCACCGGTAGAGCCAGTGCGCGACCAGCAGATGCCCCGCCCACAGCATCGCGACGGCGCCCCACGCGGCACGCCGGTGCCCCGCGACGACCGCGGCGAAGCAGCCGACGGCGACAGTGATCAGGACCGGGCCGTACGCGTACCCGGCCCCGAGGTAGACGAGGGCGGTCCCTGCCGTGACGTACGCGACCGGGATCGGGTGGCGGTGACGCAGCAGGAGCGAGAGCGTGCCCGCGAGGAGGAGCAGCCGGGCGTAGATGTCGAGCGGTTCGCGGTCGAGCTGGCCCTCCGCCGCGTACTTCGAGCCGACCTGTACGAACACGGTGATCGCCAGGGTCGTCAGCCACGGCAGCCTGCTGACGTTCCCCGTCTCGTCGCGCTGGTTCCACCACGGCGGCCCCTGCCGCCACATCGCCGGTCCGCCCCAGGGCAGGGGCGGACCGCCGCGCCTGTGTTCGCGCTGCTCATCCATGTCGCCACGCTAGACCGCGCGGCGGGCGGCGGGCGTCACCCGGACGTGGCGATCACGCGTACTCCCGCGGGAGTACCTCGAAGGCACCCGAGGCCACACCCGCGAGGGGGCGGGTCTTTGAGCCCGAAGGCTCAGCTCTGCTCAGCTCTGCTCAGCTCTGCTCCAAAAGACCGACCCCATGGGCGAGTTGAGTGGCCGCGTACGAGAAGAACACCGCACGGTCCTCGACGACGCGGTTGAACTGCCCGAACACCTCGAAGCCCACGAGCCCGAACAGCTGGGCCCACGCCGCGACCAGCGCCGTGATCACCGCAGGCGGCAGATCGGGCGCGAGATCGGCCGCGATCCGCTCGGCCTCGGTACGCAGCCCGCCCGGCAGCGGCCGCACGGCGACACCACGTTTCTGATGAGCGTCACGCACGATCCCGATGAGCAGCTGCCCGACGCGGGCGGCGGCTTCGACCGTGGAGGCGGGCGCGCTGTAACCGGGGACGGGCGAGCCGTAGATGAGGGCGTACTCGTGCGGATGCGCGAGCGCCCAGGACCGCACGGCCTCGCACACGACCGTCCAGCGCCGCACAGGTTCGGCCGACGCGACCTCGGCGTGCGCCTGCTCGGCGGCGGCACCGAGGGAGTCGTAGGCGTCGATGATGAGCGCGGTCAGGAGCTCGTCGCGGCTGGGGAAGTAGCGGTAGAGGGCGGAGGACACCATGCCGAGCTCGCGGGCGACGGCGCGCAGCGAGAGCTTGGCGGCGCCGTCGGCGGCCAGCTGTCTGCGCGCCTCGTCCTTGATGGCGGCGGTGACTTCGATTCGGGCGCGGGCCCTGGCCCCGCTGGTGGCGCTGCTCATACGGGCAGTGTGCCATGCGTTCGGAGCGGTGCACCAAAACGAGATCAGCGCACCTCGACGTGAGCACCGCACATTTTCGAGAGCACTGCTCTTGAAATGGAGCACCCATCTCGTGCACACTGCTCTTAAGCGAGAGCAGTGCTCTCGGAATCCCTCCCGACTCTGGCGGTCACCATGTCTTCCTCCTCCCCCTCGGCGTCTTCCTCCTCCGGCTCCCCCACCCCCTACTACCTCAAGGGCAGCCCGCTCGCCGTGCGGCTCAACAGCGTGATCGGCTGGCTGGCGCGGCGCGGAATCAGCCTGGCGGGATCGGTCGAGCTCTCCGTACGGGGGCGCAAGAGCGGGCAGCTGCAGCGCATCCCGGTCAACCCGTTCACGTACGAAGGTGCCCAGTACCTGATCTCGGCCCGCGGGCACTCGCAGTGGGTGCGCAACATGCGCGTGGCGGGCGGCGGTGAGCTGCGCGTGGGGCGCAAGGTCCGCGCGTTCACCGTCGAGGAGGTCCCGGACGCCGAGAAGCTGCCGCTGCTGCGCGGCTATCTGGAGAAGTGGGGCTGGGAGGTCAACCAGTACTTCAAGGGCGTCACCGCCAAGTCCACGGACGCGGAGATCGAGGCGGCCGCGGGCGACCACCCCGTCTTCCGCGTCGCCCTCACGAAGTGAGGCCGGGCTACCGCGAGCGGACCGATCCCACCAGCCCTGCCCGGCCTACCGGTCCAGCGCGCTCAGCGCCCGGCCCGCCAGCGGGTGGTTCCGCACCAGCTCGGCGAGCGTCGTCGAGCCACGGGTGATCCGCGCGAACGCGTTCCACGCGGGACGCAACCCCGTGATCGCCGCGTGCAGCGCGCCCGGACGGCGCTCGAAGACGGTGAGCATGCGCCGCCCGACGCTCATCTCGACGCCGAGGCCCGCCTTGATGGCGAACGCGTAGTTCAGGGCCTGGCGGCGGGCGTCGACCGCGTCGTGCGCCTCGCCGATCCGCACCGCCCACTCCCCCGCGAGCCGCCCCGAGCGCAGCGCGAAGGAGATGCCTTCGCGCGTCCACGGTTCGAGCAGCCCCGCCGCGTCACCGCACACCACGACCCGGCCGCGCGAGAGCGGCGAGTCGTCGCTGCGGCAGCGCGTCAGATGGCCGGAGGAGATGCTCGGCTCGAAGCCCGCGAGACCGAGGCGGGCGATGAAGTCCTCCAAGTACCGCTTGGTGGCCGAGCCTTCGCCGCGTGCGGAGATGACACCGACGGTGAGGGTGTCGCCCTTGGGGAACACCCATCCGTAACTGCCCGGGATCGGGCCCCAGTCGATGAGGACCCGGCCCGCCCAGTCCTCGGCGACGCTCTGCGGCACCGGGATCTCGGCCTCAAGACCCAGGTCCACCTGGTCGAGCTTCACGCCGACATGTGCTCCTATGCGGCTCGCGCTGCCGTCGGCCCCGACGACCGCGCGGGCGAGCACCGTCTCGCCGCCCTGAAGGACCACCGCGACCGTCCGCCGGTCGGGCACCGAGGAACCGTGCTGCTCCACGCGCGCGACGGTGACGCCGGTGCGCAGCTCGGCGCCCGCCTTCTGGGCGTGCTCGACCAGTTGCTGGTCGAACTCGGGGCGGTTGATCAGCCCGAAGAGCATCTGCTTCGAGCGGCGGGTGCGGGAGAACTTGCCGTCCAGGGTGAACGTCACCGCGTGCACCCGGTCCCTCAAGGGCAGTTCGAACCCGGGCGGGAGCGCGTCACGCGAGGGGCCGATGATGCCGCCGCCACACGTCTTGTACCGGGGCAGTTCGGCTTTCTCCAGGACGAGGACACTGCGTCCCGCGACGGCCGCCGCATAGGCCGCCGACGCCCCCGCCGGCCCTGCTCCCACCACGACGACGTCCCACACGTACTGCGCGTCGTCCGCTGAGTTCTCGCTGCTCACGTTGGTCTACCGCTCCCGATCCAGCTGTTGGCCGCGCTTTCCAAGGCATCCTACGGCGGGCACCTCGGCCACCCTCCTGTGGGAGGATCACACCACCCACATACGTACAACGTCGCACCTACGAGGAGCGTGCCCATGTCGCCGAATCCGATCGCCGAGACCGTCGCCTCGCTCATGCCGGAGGCGAAGGCGGAGCTCACCGAACTGGTGGCCTTCAAGTCGGTGGCGGACTTCGATCAGTTCCCCAAGAGCGAGAGCGAGGCCGCCGCGAACTGGGTGGCGGACGCGCTGCGCGCCGAGGGGTTCCAGGACGTGGCCCTGCTCGACACCCCGGACGGCACACAGTCGGTGTACGGCCTGCTGCCGGGCCCCGAGGGCGCTCCCACCGTGCTGCTCTACGCGCACTACGACGTGCAGCCGCCGCTCGACGAGTCGGCGTGGACGACCCCGCCGTTCGAGCTGACCGAGCGTGCGGGGCGCTGGTACGGACGCGGCAGCGCCGACTGCAAGGGCGGCATCCTGATGCACCTGCTCGCGCTGCGCGCCCTGAAGGCGAACGGCGGTGTCCCGGTGACCGTCAAGGTGATCGCCGAGGGTTCCGAGGAGCAGGCCACGGGCGGTCTCGAGCGGTACGCGGAGCAGCACCCCGCCCTCCTCGCGGCCGACACCATCGTCATTGGCGACGCGGGCAACTTCCGCGTCGGCCTGCCGACGGTCACCGCCACGCTCCGCGGCATGACCCTCATGCGCGTCCGCATCGACACCCTTGAGGGCAATCTGCATTCGGGACAGTTCGGCGGCGCGGCCCCCGACGCGCTCGCGGCACTGATCCGGGTGCTCGACTCGCTGCGTGCGGAGGACGGCTCGACGACGGTCGACGGGCTCACGGGCGACGAGGTGTGGGACGGGCTTCAGTACGAAGAGGACACTTTCCGCAAGGACGCCAAGGTCCTCGACGGCGTCCGCCTCGTCGGCAAGGGCACGGTCGCCGACCGCATCTGGGTGCGTCCCGCGGTCACGGTGCTCGGCATCGACTGCCCGCCGGTGGTCGGCGCGACCCCGTCGGTACAGGCGGCTGCGCGGGCGCTGATCAGCCTGCGGGTGCCGCCGGGCGTGGACGCGGCCGAGGCCACCAAGCTCCTTCAGGCGCACCTGGAGTCGCACACCCCCTGGGGCGCGCGGGTGACCACCGAGCAGATCGGGCAGGGCCAGGCGTTCCGCGCCGACACCACGAGCCCGGCGTACGCGGCGATGGCGGAGGCGATGGGCGAGGCGTACCCGGGCGAGGAGATGCAGTACGCGGGGCAGGGCGGCTCGATCCCGCTGTGCAACACCCTCGCCGCGCTCTACCCCGAGGCGGAGATCCTGCTCATCGGTCTCAGCGAGCCCGAGGCGCAGATCCACGCGGTCAACGAGAGCGTGTCGCCACAGGAGTTGGAGCGGCTCTCGGTGGCCGAGGCGCTGTTCCTCCAGAAGTACGCGGCGCGCTGACGGTCACTGGCCGCCGACCGGCACCCCCGCCTCCAGGTAGAGGACGGCCCCGCGCTCCCGCGCCCGCAGGGCCCAACGCAGCCGTTCGTAGCGCACGGAGGGCAGCAGCCGGGCCGCCTCCTCCTCGGTGACGAAGCGGCAGGCGCGGAGTTCGGGTCCTGGCAGCAGCAGCTGCCGTGCCTCGCCGCTGTCGAGGCTCCCGCCGTCGAAGAGGAACCGCATCCCTCCGTAGCCGGGCGGCCTCGGCGGCTCCCAGTCGACGACGAGGAGCCGGGGGGCGTCGGCGAGTTGGATGCCGGTCTCCTCGGCCACCTCGCGCACGCCCGCGCGCGCGGGCGCCTCGCCCCGTTCGACGACGCCGCCGGGGAACTCCCAGCCGGCCTTGTACGTCGGGTCGACGAGCAGCACCCGGTCCCGCTCGTCGAAGAGCAGCACGCCGGCCGCGAGTGTCTCCGCGGTGGGCTCCGGGGTCTGCACGATGTCGCAGACGGACGCGGCCCCGGTGCGTACGGCGTCGGCGATGCGCTCGGCGGTCTCGCAGGGGGTGAGCGCGCCGGTGTCGATGCGGTGGGCGTCGGCGCCGAGCCAGCCCGCGAGCGCGGCGCGGTACGGCTCGATGTGGTCGAACGACCACTGCCGCACGCGCATCTCGCCGTCGGGCAGGTCCGGGACGGGGCGACCTGATATTCGTTCGCGCAGGATCGTTTCGTCCGGGGCCAGGACGACGTGTCGTACGGCGATCCTGCGCGAGGCGAGGCCGCCGAAGATCTCGTCGCGGTAGTCCTGCCGCAGCAGGGTCATGGGCACCACGAGGACGCCACCGACCTCGGCGAGCAGGGCCGCCGCCGTGTCCACGACAAGGCGCCGCCAGAGCGGCAGATCCTGGTAGTCGCTCACCTCGGCGAGGCGCTTGGGCGGCAGGAGTTCGCGCAGTCCGCCGCCGATGACCTCGGGGTCGAAGAGTGTGCTGTTCGGGATCAGCTCGATCAGTTCCCGTGCGGCGCTGGTCTTGCCCGCACCGAACGCGCCGTTGATCCAGACGATCACGGTTCCCCCTCTTCTGTTGGCCCCCTGTGGCTTGCCCGCAACACCCTGCCACGGAAACCAGGCCCTGATGAGGCGGCCATTGCCTGGACCGAAAGGCGCCACAACATGTCAAGCGGTTCGCTTCCACTTCACCCCATCGGGTGGCAGTCACCCTGCATGAATCGTTCCCTCACTGCGGGGCGGGCCCTCCCCCGCTAGCGTGATCCGCCAGGCGCCCCAGCCCCTGGTGACCTCCTGAATCCGGCTCTTTCGATGCACCCCGTCCGCGCGAGGATCCGGCCGATGTCCGACTCTGGGGGACACGTGCAACTCGATGCACTGAACGAATTCGCCTTCGAGGAATCCGACCCGCAGCCGCGGGTGTACGGCCACGACGGCGCGGTCGTCGTCGAACTCCACGGTGAGGTCGACCTGTTGGCCTACCAGCGGATCATCCCGCTCCTGGACCCCATCACCGGTGGAACAGCGCCAGCAGTGATCATCGACCTGACCCACACCACGTTCTTCGACTGCTCCGGTCTCGGACTGCTGGTCCGCGCACGTCGTCGCACGAAGGCAAGAGGTGCCCGCCTGTCCGTGGTCTGCACCCACCCGCTGACCCTTCGCGTCCTGCGGCTCACGGGTCTGACTCCCATGCTGTTACCGGTCTCCACGCTGGAGGAGGCGCTGCGGCAGAAGTGAGCCCGCCTCAGGGGGCGGCGGGCTCTCAGGGGTGCTGCGGGGTCCGGGCAGCACTCAGAGCCTGCCTCGCATACGCCGTTGCCGGGAGTAGGCGCGCACGATGCATATATGCACTCCGTTCACACCCCGTGTGAAACACGCACTCACCGTGGCTTCGCCGCAGGCCGGGCAGCACGGGCGCGGTTGGGCCACCGGGTTCGCGTGTAGGCGTGGAAGTGGTCGCCGGCATGGTCCTGAGCGAGGGTGCAGTGCAGGACATCACCGGGCCTCTCGTCCCAGCACAGGCCAGGGATGTCACGCGCGTACTTCGGGGCTTTCATGCGGAGCGCTCCGTCTGCTGGAGGTGGTCGGTGTGCACACTCCGACCATCTCAATCCCCCTGGTCAGTACGGGATGTGACGCCCCATGACACAGAGTGGATCATGCGGACGGCCGTCTCCGCGACCACTCGTCACACCGGACGGCGCCGGTCCGCACGGCCGCCGTCCGGGGCCTCCCGCGAACTCAGTAGTGCACGCGCGTGCCGACCGCCCTGTGGTCCGAGTAGTCCAGGTCGCGGTTGTCGCCGTCGCCCGAGAGCGCCTCGTCGGCCAGATCCCCTTCGTCGAACGTCGGCACCACCGCGTCCGTCATCCGCGGCAGCGCGCCGCCGGGCTTGCGGCCGAGGATGTAGTCCACGCGCCGGTTCACGCTCGTCACCAGGGTCCACCGGTCCTTGCGGCACGCACTCGGGTCCGGCTTGGTCTGGCAGTCCGCGTAGACCGCGTCACGGAATCCGAGGGTGCTGCCGGGCAGGTCGCCGTTGGCCATGGCGTACCACTTGCGCCAGGTTGCGTCCTCCCGGTCGTGGGCGTTGGTGTCGCCGCCGGCGATGTACAGGTCGGTCGCGCCGTACGGAGCGTGGCTGTCGTATCCGTCCTCGGTCAGTTCGTTCGACAGCTCCACGGCGTTCTCGTCGGCGCACTCCGTGCCGCCGTGGCCCATCGTCGGCCAGTGGAACGAAGCAGCCGTGACCGTCTTGCCCGACACCTTGTCGTGGAGGAGGGCCTTGACGCCCTTGGTGCGTGGCTGATTGTTGTTCACGCACTGGCCGTCCACGAGGTTCTGCGCCTGCCAACGGTTGTCCGGGGGCTGCGACTTGACGAGCTGCAGCCGGTCGGTCCGCCAGATCACGGCGTTGGTCTGACGCTTCTTGAAGTCCCAGCACTCGCCGCCCGCGCTCTCCTTGGACGGCTCCGGGTCATTCTCGGCGAGGACACCGGCGTACCGTTCGCCGAAATGTGTCTCCATCCGGTCGAGCAGCAGATCGAGCTGGGCCTTGTTGTTGAGCTGCTGCACCAGGTAGACGTCGGGCTTCAACTCCTGGGTGCGCATGTAGTACATGAGGTCGTGCCAGTCACCGGCACAGGTGGCGGGCGGCTGCTCGTCCGAGGTCGGCAGGTTCTCCACGTTGGCGTCGTAGACCTGGAGAAAGCCGGGGTCACCGTTGGGCTCGGCCTCCGCGGGCGCCGCGGCCAGGGCTGGTGCCGCGAGGGCGGGAGCCAACAACAGCGTGAGGAGCCCGAGCAGTCGCCCGGGGCTGAGTCCGCGTCTCGTCGACGCGCTGAGAAGGTTCATGGCGCGACGGTAGGCACTCGCCGGGTGCGTGTCGCCGCCTTTCGGCGGTGCCCGAAAGGTGTGGAGGTTTTCCGGGGTGATCTGTCGGTGGCGGATGGGACGAAGTCACCCCTTGCTCGACCCCAGCGTCAGCCCCGCGATGAAGTGCCGCTGCAGGAGCAGGAAGACCAGGACCGTGGGGAGCGCCACCAGGACCGAGCCTGCCGCCAGGAGGTTGTAGTCCGTGAAGAACTGGCCCCGCAGGTTGTTCAGGGATGACGTGATCGGGAGTTTGTCGGGGTTGGAGATGAAGATGAGGGCCCAGAGGAAGTCGTTGTAGATCCAGGTGAATTCCAGCGTGCCCAGCGCCGCGAGGGCGGGGCGGCACAATGGGAGAGTGATGCGCCAGAACTGCGTCCATACCCCCGCGCCGTCCACGATCGCCGCCTCCAGGATTTCCTGCGGCAGCGTCCGCATGAAATTCGAGAGCACGAAGACGCAGAAACCGACCTGGAAGCCGATGTTGACGATGATGATCGCCCAATACGAGTCGTACAGGGTAAGGGAATCGGACATCCACCAAGGGAGGGGGATCTTGAGGAAGAGAACGTAGAGGGGGGTGACCAGAACCTGTGGCGGCAGCAGATTTCCTGCCGTGAAGAACATCAGGAGGATCATTCCGCCGCGGATCCGCAGGCGGGACACGGCGAAGGCCACGAACGACGCCAGGAAGAGCGTGATCAGGACCGCGGGCACCGCTATGAGCAGCGTGTTGGTGAAGTACTTGCCCATGCCGGAATCGCTGTAGGCCTGGCGGTAGTAGTCGAACGAGAGGCTCTTGGGGAACGAGAAATAGCCGTGCCGCGCCGTCTCCTCGTACGGGCGAAGTGAGGCGTAGACGGCCAGGAGGAGTGGCGCCAGGAAGCCGAGGGCGACCGCCATCAGGAAGATGTGCACCCCGAAACGGCCGGGGCGGCGACCGCGGCCCGCGGGCTTCTCCGCAAGGGGTGCGGGCTTTTCGTCGAGCGGCGTCGTGTGGATGTCGGCTGTCATCGGTCGCGCGCACCTCGCAGCTCTTGGACCAGGAACGTCACGATGAATCCGAGCGAGACAGTCAGGAGTACGACCGCGATGGCGGAGCCGAATCCGATGCGGCTCGCCTCGCCGATGATGTTGTCGGTGATGAGTACGGAGAGCAGTTCCAGGCCGTTGCGGCCCTTGTTGACCGCGTAGACGATGTCGAAGGCGCGCAGGGCCTCGATGACCGTGATGACGCCGACGATGACATTCACCGGGCGGAGTGTCGGGAAGACGACGCGGAAGAATGTCTGGCGGGCGTTCGCGCCGTCTATCTGTGCTGCTTCTTTCAGGGCCGGGTCGACGGATTTCAGCCCTGCCAGGTACAGGATCATGACGTAACCCGTGTGCCGCCAGCTCGCGGCCAGCATCATCATCCAGATGTTGATGTCGGAGTTACCGAGCCAGTCGACCGGGTCGTTCTGGTTGTTGAGGATGGTGTTGACCACGCCCTGGTCGGTGCCGAGTATCAGCTGGGCCATGAAACCGACCACGGCGAGCGAGAGCACCACCGGCATGTAGAGCACGGACTGGTAGAAGCGGCTGAAGCGCACTCCGCGGTCGATGACGACCGCGAGGAGCAGGCCGAAAGGCGTGGCCACCAGGCCGAGGAACGCGATCCACAGCAGGTTGTGGCGGACGGCGGGCCAGAACGCCGGGTAGTTGTCGACCAGGTTCTCGTAGTTCTTTCCGCCCACCCACTGGATGTCGCCTATGCCGTCCCAGGAGGTGAAGGACAGGCCGATGGAGGCCAGGGTCGGGCCCCAGATGATGAAGATGTCAAGGAGTACGGGAATTCCCAGAAGCACGCCGAGCACGGCGATGTCACGGCGTGTGAAGCGCCGTGGTCCCCGCCGTCCGGCGCGCCGCGCGGTGTTCTGCGGCACAGGTTTCTGCGGCATGGATTTCTGCGGCACGGGTTTCTGCGGCACGGGCGCGATCCCCCGCTGCTCAGCTGACGTCCGAGGAGAAGATGTCCTTCTTCTGGCGCTCGATGCTGTTGACCAGGCCGTCGACGTCCTTGGGATTGTCGATGAAGTCCTGTAGCGCCTTGATCATGACGGTCTGTGCGAAGTCGGGCCTGGTGTCCCGGTCGAGGAACTGCGAGATCTGCTTGGCCCCGGCGACGAGTTCGGCCGATTTCTTCTGGAGCGGGCTGTACTTGCTGGTGTCGGCACCGTCGTTGACCGCGACGTTGTTGGGGTCTCCGGCCAGGTAGATGTCCTCGGCCTTCGGTGTCCCGAGCCACTTCAGGAGTTCCTTGGCGCCGTCGACGTTCTTCGATTTCTTGGCCACCAAGAATCCGTCGATCGGCGCCTCGACGGCGTCCTGACCGTGGGCCGGATCGATCTCGGGGAAGGCGAAGAAGTCGATGTCGTCACGTTCGTTCGCCGGGAACTGCTGGCCCGGGTGCGGCATTCCGAAGACGGCCATGGCGGTCTTGCGCTGCTGGAGCCCCTGCCCCGCCTCTTCCCAGGTACGGCCGAGCGCGCCTTTCTGGTAGTACGGCATGAGTTCGCGCCACAGGTCGAAGACCTTCTTGACCTTGGTGTCGGTCCAGGCCTCCTCACCGGCCATCAGGCTCTCGTGGAACTCGTATCCGTTCAAGCGCATGTTGATGTAGTCGAAGGTGCCCATGGCGGGCCAGCCGTCCTTGTCGCAGAAGGCGACCGGTATGCCGTCCTTGCTCATCTTCTTGGCGAGCGCGATGAACTGGTCCCACGTCCTGGCCTGTTCGTAGCCCTGTTTCTCAAAGAGGCTCTTGCGGTGGAAGACGGCCCATGGGTAGTAGTAATACGGCACGAAGTACTGCTTGCCCTCGTGTGTGGACTGCTCCCGCAGCGCGTCCGAGAAGCCCTTGAATCCCTTCCATACGTCGCTGATCTCGATCAGCAGGCCCTTCTCGGCGAAGTACTGCATGCGGTATCCGGCGAACCACATGAAGACGTCGTCCGGCGTGCCCTGGAGATAACGCGTGATGTTCTGCTGGAACTCGTTGTGCTCTGTCGTGTTGACCTTGACGGTCTTCCCCGACTTCTTCTCATAGGCGTCGAAGGCGGCGGCGAACGCCTTCTTGGGCACCGCGTCCGAGGAATTGGACCCCATCGTGACTTCGTCCTTGTTGCCGCCCGGTCCTTCACCACAGGCCGTGAGCAGGGCCGGAAGGGTGACCGCTCCGGCTCCGGCGGCGGCACCACGCAGGACGTTCCGTCGGGACATCCGATGTCCTGACATGCTACGAGGCGTGGCAGGACCCATGAACGATGACTGTGCCATGTCCCCCTCCTCGGGGTGCAAACGAACACAACCGAACGCAAGGGTTGCGATCCCACTCCCAAGCGCCACCACAGTCAAGGGTTTCGGCGTCCGGGTGCTCGAACCGTTACGGCTCCTCTTCCAACAGAGTCCAACACGCCCTACCGTAAGCGCGCACCTCTGACACGTACATGCAGCCCCCAACTTCTGCGAGTACGGAGGAATGTAACGATGCGTCATCTCTCAGCCCGCGCCACGCGTCGAAGAGTCGTCGGATCGCTGGCCGCCGCACTGCTGTGCGCCGCGGGGCTCGCGGCCCCGGCGGCGGCACGCGACACGGGCAGCGCGAACGGCACAGGCGGCGCGAGTGACACGGGCGAACGGAGCACGGCCGCAAAGCCCTCCACCGACGGAGCGAAGCCCAACGGCGCCTCCGGAGCGCAGCTCCCCGACGGTCTCGCCCTCACCCCGCCCATGGGCTTCAACAACTGGAACTCCACCCACTGCAGGGCCGACTTCGACGAGGCGATGGTCAAGGGGATCGCGGACATCTTCGTCGAGAAGGGCCTCAAGGACGCCGGCTACCAGTACGTCAACCTCGACGACTGCTGGGCGCTTCCCGAACGGGACGCGAACGGCAAGCTGGTGCCCGACCCCAAGCGATTCCCCAACGGAATCAAGGCAGTTGCCGACTACGTGCACGCCAAAGGGCTCAAGTTCGGCATCTACACCAGCGCCGGCACGAAGACCTGCAACACCGCGGGCTTCCCCGGCGGACTCGGCCATGAGGCCAGCGACGCACGGCAGTTCGCCGACTGGGGCGTCGACTACCTCAAGTACGACAACTGCAACAACCAAGGCGTCGACGCCAAGAAGCGGTACATCGCGATGCGCGACGCGCTGAAGGCCACCGGCCGCCCCATCGTCTACAGCATCTGCGAGTGGGGCGAGAACAAGCCCTGGGAGTGGGCAGCCGACGTGGGCCACCTGTGGCGCACCACGGGCGACATCAGCGACAACTGGTCGTCGATGCTGTCGATCATGAAGCAGAACCTGCCGCTCGCGAAGTACGCGGGCCCTGGCCGCTGGAACGACCCGGACATGCTGGAGGTCGGCAACGGCGGCATGACGGACACCGAGTACCGCACGCACTTCTCGATGTGGTCCATCATGGCCGCGCCGCTGCTCATCGGCTCCGACCTGCGCAAGGCCTCACCCGAGACCTTCGAGATCATCGGCAACAAGGAAGTCATCGCCGTCGACCAGGACCCGCTGGGCAAGCAGGGCGATGTGCTGTCGTCCGAGGGCGGTCGCTGGGTCGTCGCCAAGGAGATGAAGGACGGCAGCCGGGCGGTGGCGCTGTTCAACGAGACGGGCACCGCCCAGTCGATCGCCACATCGGCGAAGGCGGTCGGGCTCCCGGACGCCGACGGATACACGCTGCGGGACCTGTGGAAGCACAAGAGCTACAACACGGCGGGCAGGATCTCGGCGACCGTCCCCGCGCACGGCACCGTACTGCTGCGCGTCTCGGCGGACGGAAAGTGGGCCAAGAACCCGCCCGCCGTCGAACTCGGCCTGGGCGGCGCCCCGTTGGTGGAGGCGGGCAAGCCCGCGCAGCTGACGTCGAAGGTCACCAACCTCGGCCGCACCCCCGCACAGAAGGTGTCCGCCACCTTCACGGCCCCCTCCGGCTGGCAGATCAAGGCGACGTCACCCTCGACCGCGAGCTCCCTGGGTACGGGCAAGTCGCTGAGTACGTCGTGGTCGGTGACCGCACCGCCGGGCGCGGCTCCGGGAGCGTACGACCTCACGCTCAGGACCAGCTACCGCTCCCCCGCCGGCACCCGCGCCGAGAGCGTGCTGCCGCTGACGGCGCATGTCGTGGTGCCGCCGCCCGCGGGCAACTCGGCGGTCAGTGACCTGCCGTGGATGTCGACGGTCAACGGCTGGGGCCCGGTCGAGAAGGACACCAGCAACGGCGAGGAGGCGGCGGGCGACGGCAATCCGATCACCATCGGCGGGACCGTCTATGCCAAGGGGCTCGGGGTGCACGCGGAGAGCGCCGTCGAGTACTACACCGGCGGCGCCTGCGAGAAGGTCACCGCGCAGGTGGGCGTCGACGACGAGAAGGGCCTGAAGGGAACGGTCGCCTTCGAGATCTGGGCGGACGGAAAGAAGGCCGCGTCGACCGGCGTCCTCACCAACGCCCATGCCGCGCAAGGCCTTTCGGCCGACGTGACCGGCGCCCAGGTCGTACGCCTCGTCGTCACGGACGGCGGCGACGGCAGGGACTCCGACCACGCGGACTGGGCGGACCCGGTGCTCAGCTGCTGAGCCGCGTGACCCCTTGATCGAGGGCTGGGGGTCGGGCTGACGTCGTGCAGCCCGGCCCCCAGCACGGTCAACTCCCCACGGCTGGACGCAAGTCGACGGCCCTGTCCTCCTGGCTGAGCGCGGCGGCCGCGGCGCCCACCAATCCGGCGTCCGTCCCCATCAAGGCCGGACCCACGGTCAGATGACGTACGAACGAGAGCGTGGCGTAGTCCCTCAGGGAGCGTCGCAGCGGGTCGAAGAGCACGTTCCCCGCCTTCGCCACCCCGCCCCCGATCACGGCGATGTCGATCTCGACGAGCGTCGCCGTGGCCGCGATGCCCGCGGCGAGCGCCTGCGCCGCCCGTTCGAAGGAAGCGACGGCGACCGGGTCCCCGGCCCGCGCCGCGAGGGCCACCGCGGCGGCGGACGTGTCGCCGTCGGCCCCCGGACGCCAGCCGCCCTCCAGCGCACGCCGCGCGATGTTCGGCCCACTGGCTATGCGCTCCACGCACCCCCGCGCCCCGCACGGGCAGGGGTCACCGTCCAGGTCGACGCTGATGTGGCCGATGTGGCCTGCGTTCCCGGTGGGGCCGGGGTGCAGCTTGCCGCCGAGGATCAGTCCTCCCCCGACTCCCGTGGACACCACCATGCACAGCGCGTTGTCGTGGCCACGGGCCGCGCCCTGCCAGTGCTCGGCCGCCGTCATCGCGACGCCGTCCCCGACCAGCTCGACCGGAAGCCCGCCGGTGGCCGCACGCACCCGCTCGACCAGCGGGTATCCGCGCCATCCGGGGACGTTGACGGGGCTGACCGTCCCCGCCGACGCGTCCACGGGGCCCGCGCTGCCGATGCCTACCGCGCGCGCCCTGCCCCACAGCGGGGAGCGCGTGAGCTCGCCGAGAACCTCTTCGACCGCCCGCATCACGGTGTCGCCGTCCTCGCGCGCGGGCGTGGGCCGCTGGGCGCGCAGCAGGATCCGTCCGCGCCCGTCCACCAGGGCGCCGGCGATCTTGGTGCCGCCGATGTCGAGTGCGGCGACGAGGTCCGTGTGCATCAGTGTCAGATCTCCTGGTGAATGGGCAGGCCGCTCTCCCGGGCTCTCCCGGTGAAAGGGCAGGCCGGAGAATGCGATGGACAGTCTCTCTTGCATCTGACAACGTTGTCCAGGTTCTATGCTCGACGCCACATCACTTACGCACCACTTTCAGCTCACCTTCGTCGACGACAGGACAGCGCACCGTGGCCGAGACCGCCAGCCGACCCGAGCGACCCGAACCCCGCTACGGCAACCGTCCGACCATGAAGGACGTCGCAGCCCGCGCCGGAGTCGGCCTCAAGACGGTCTCCCGTGTCGTCAACGGCGAGCCGGGCGTCACCCCGGACACCGAGCGCCGTGTGCAGGAGGCCATCGACGCCCTCGGCTTCCGGCGCAACGACAGCGCGCGCGTCCTGCGCAAGGGCCGCACGGCCAGCATCGGCCTCGTCCTCGAAGACCTCGCCGACCCTTTCTACGGCCCGCTCAGCCGCGCCGTGGAGGAAGTGGCGCGCGCCCACGGCGCGCTCCTCATCAACGGGTCGAGCGCCGAGGACCCGGACCGGGAGCAGGAGTTGGTGCTCGCGCTCTGCGCGCGCCGGGTCGACGGTCTCGTCGTCATTCCGGCCGGTGACGACCACCGCTATCTGGAGCCGGAGATCGCCGCCGGTGTCGCGACCGTCTTCGTCGACCGCCCCGCCGGGAAGATCGACGCCGATGTCGTGCTCTCCGACAGCTTCGGCGGCGCGCGCGACGGCGTCGCCCATCTCATCGCCCACGGCCACCGCCGCATCGGCTTCATCGGTGACCAGCCGCGCATCCACACCGCGATAGAGCGCCTGCGCGGCTACCGCGCGGCCATGGAGGACGCGGGCATCCCCGTCGAGGACGAGTGGATGTCCCTCGGCCCCACCGCCCCGGACCGCGTCGAGCAGGCCACCAGGACGATGCTGGGCGGCTCCGAACCGGTCACGGCGATCTTCGCGGGCAACAACCGTGTGACGGTGACCGTCGTCCGCGTCCTCGCCGGGCTCCCCCGCCCCGTGGCCCTCGTCGGCTTCGACGACATCGAGCTCGCGGACCTGCTGCAGCCGGGCGTGACCGTCGTCGCCCAGGACGCCGCGCAGCTGGGCAGGACCGCCGCCGAGCGCCTGTTCCGGCAGCTGGACGGCGCGTCCGACACCCCGGAGCGCATCGAGCTCCCGACGCGGCTCATCAAGCGCGGGTCGGGCGAACTGCCGCCCGCGGAATGACAGTTGGCGGCAAGAGCGCGCTCAGCAGACCGGGAGGCCGGGCAGCGGCTTGTCGTTGTCGCCGCCCTTGATGTAGACGTCGCTGACGAAGACGTCCCTGTTGCCGCTGTCGTCGTCCGTCTTGGCCCACCAGACGTTCGTCCACTCGCCGTGCGTCTCGCGGCGGCCCAAGTTCTGCTGGCAGTAGAAGTAGTTCGTGCCCGCGTTCAGTACGCCCGCCTCGGCGCCCGACGCGGTGTACGAGGTGGCCGTACGCCAGACCGAGCAGTTGTACTTGCCGCCGCCCGCGGCGTGGCAGGCGGCTTCGGGCGCCGGATCGTCGCCGCCGCCCGACGCACCATCGTCCCCGGTGGGCTTGGAGGTTGGCTCGGCGGAGGGCTTGGGGCGGGTCGCCGGTCTGTCCGTGGACTTGGGGTCGTCTTCCTTGCCCGAGGAGGATTCCTTCGCGTCAGGCTTACGGGACTTCTCGTCGCCCTGCTTCGAGGGCTTGGGGCCGTCCGTGCCCTCCAGGGCGCCGCGGCTGTTGTCGGCTTCCGGCTCGGCAGCGCCCCCGGAGGAGGCGGGTCGCTGGGCCTGGTTTCCGCTGTCCTCTTGGCCGTTGAGGAGGGCGACAGTGACGCCCGTCGCCGCCAGGACGACCACCACGGCCACAGCCGCGAGCAGCGCACGCCCGCGGCGCGACTGCCGCTCCGGGGGCGGGGGCGCGGCGGGTGGCACCGCCCCGGGCGCCACCGCCCCGGGTGGCACCACACCACTGGAAAGCGGCGGCCCGAAGCCCGGCGGTGGCCCGCTCGGGATGCTCCGCTCGGTGGCCTCCCTCGGCCTCGGCGCCTGCTCGCGCGGGGCGGCCGTGACGGCGCCCCCGGCCGCGTCGGCGAGGGTCAGCGCCGCCTGCTCCGCGGCCGGGCGTGCCTGCGGGTCCTTGTGCATCAGCTGTCGCAGCACGGGGATCAGCGGGCCTGCCCGCTGCGGTTCGGGCAGCGGGTCGGTGACGATCGCGGTGAGCGTGGACCACGTCGACGTACGGCGGAAGGGGGACGCGCCCTCGACCGCCGCGTACAGCGTGGCGCCCAGGGCCCACACGTCGGACGCGGGGCCCGGGTCCTGGCCCTGGGCGCGCTCGGGCGCCAAGTAGTCCAGGGAGCCGACAAGTTCGCCGCTGCGCGTGAGGTGCGTGGCGGAGCCGTCCCCCGGGTCGTCCATCGTGGCGATGCCGAAGTCGGTCAGGACGACGCGGCCACCGGTCTCCAGGAGGATGTTGCCGGGCTTGACGTCGCGGTGCAGGACTCCGGCGCGGTGGGCGGCGGCGAGCGCGTCCATGACCTTGGCGCCGATGGCCGCCGCTTCGTGGGGGTCGAGGGTGCCGCGATCACGCAGGACGTCGTCCAGGGAGGGTCCTTCGACCAGCTCCATGACGATCAGGGGACGCCCGTCGACCTCCGCGACGTCGTGCACGGCGACGACTCCGGGGTGGCGCACGCGGGCGGCGGCGCGGGCCTCGCGCTGCATCCGTACGCGCAGGTCGGCCAGTTCGGGCCCGGCCGCGTCCGTGTACGTCCGCAGTTCCTTGACGGCGACCTCGCGGCCGAGCACCTCGTCGACGGCGCGCCAGACGACCCCCATGCCGCCGCGCCCGAGCTGCGCGGTCACGCGATAGCGCCCGGCAAGAAGGCGGCCGATACCGCCTCTCTGTTCCTGATCCCCCGAAGTCACCGCTGCCCCGTTCCTGTGACACCACTTTTCGTGGCTCACAGACTACGGGGCAGGGGTGACAGTGCGTGCCGGGAGTTACTTGCCGTGCGGCGTGAGGTCCCCGCGGCGCGGGCCAGAGAAGCTCTGCAGGCGGGCCAGCGTCAGGCCGGTGAGCCGGGTGACCTCGCCGACGTCGAGGGCGCCGCAGTCCAGGCCGCGCAGCAGGTACCCGGCGAGCGCCTTGGCCGACGCGGGCTCGTCCGCCACGTCGCCGCCCTCGCGGTGCGCGGCGTACGCGGACAGGCGCGCGGCGGCCTGCTCGAAGCCCTCGCGGTAGAACGCGAACACGGCGGCGTAGCGCGTGGGGATGTGGCCGGGGTGCATGTCCCAGCCCTGGTAGTAGGCGCGGGCCAGGGCGCGGCGCGTGAGGCCGTAGTGCAGCCGCCAGGCGTCGTGGACCTTCTCCGTGGTGCCGATGGGCAGGACGTTGGTGGAGCCGTCCGAGACGCGTACGCCGGTGCCTGCCGCGGCGACCTGCATGATCGCCTTGGCGTGGTCGGCGGCCGGGTGGTCGCTGGTCTGGTAGGCGGCGCTGACACCGAGGCAGGCGCTGTAGTCGAAGGTGCCGTAGTGCAGGCCGGTGGCACGGCCCTCGGCGGCGCCGATCATGCGGGCCACGGTGGCGGTGCCGTCGGCGGCGAGGATGGACTGGCTGGTCTCGATCTGGATCTCGAAGCCGATCCGCCCCGGCTCCAGGCCGCGCACCTTCTCGAACTCCTCCAGGAGGCGCACCATCGCGGTGACCTGCTCGGGGTAGGTGACCTTGGGCAGCGTCAGTACAAGGCCGTCGGGCAGCCCGCCCGCCTCC
Organism: Streptomyces sp. NPDC054866; assembly: GCF_053610745.1. Taxonomy (NCBI): domain Bacteria; kingdom Bacillati; phylum Actinomycetota; class Actinomycetes; order Kitasatosporales; family Streptomycetaceae; genus Streptomyces; species Streptomyces sp. NPDC054866. The sequence goes on along the minus strand of NZ_JBSGZA010000004.1, from coordinate 312,909 downwards.
ATCAGGCCGGACAGGAAGATGTCGAGGGTGCGGATGGCGCGGTCGCGCACGTTCTCCTCGAAGCACTTCATGCGGATGCCCATGTACGGGGCGGCCGTGCCGTTCTTGTAGGCCTCGGCGACCAGACGGGCCGCGCGGGCGGCGTCCTGGTCCTCGTCCGCGCCCTTGTAGCCGTCCTCGAAGTCGATGCGCAGGTCCTCGATCGGCTCGCGCTCCAGCTTGGCGCGCACGCGGTCGTAGACGGGCGCGGCCAGGTCGTCGGCGAGGCCGAGGACGGCCGCGAAGGAGGCGGCGTCCGGCGCGTGCTCGTCGAGGGCCTTCAGGGCCTGGTCGCCCCACGTACGGATGGTGTCGGCGCCGAAGAGCTCACCGGGGACGTACACGGTGTGGACCGGCTGGCGGGTGCCCGGGTCTCCGGGGTAGCGGCGCTCGAGCTCCGCGTCCACCGGGGCGAGGGAAGCGCTGATGCCCTCGCTGACCGCGCCGGCGAGGCTCGTTGCCACCTTCTCTTGCTGACCCATTCCTGCACCCTCCACACACTCAGGACCACACACTCAGGACCACTCAATATTTCCGCTTCACGGAATCAACAATCCGCATGGCGAAGTTATCCGTCGACCTTCCCGCTGGTCAACACCCTCTCGTCTGCCGGACCTCGTGCGTTCATCCATGTCTCAGATCCTGCTTCCGCACTCGCGTGCCCGCACCTCATCCTGACCGCCACCCACTGAAGGAGACCGCGTGCCGAATGACACCCGAGTAACGCGCCGCTTCGGCCTGCAGACCGCGCTCGCCGCGGTGGCCCTGCCCCTCTTCACCACCGCGCTGGCCGCCTCGCCCGCCCACGGGGTGGAGCGCGCGGGGCGCCGCCTGGAGGTCATGTCGTTCAACCTCCGCTACGCGAGCACCACGCCGCCCAACACCTGGGCCGACCGCCGCCCGGTGACCCGGGAGCTGCTGCGCCGCGCGCGCCCTCATGTCATCGGCACCCAGGAAGGCCTCTACCAGCAGGTACAGGACATCGCCGAGGATCTGGGCCCGCACTACGACTGGATCGGCACCGGCCGGGCGGGCGGCAGCCGGGACGAGTTCATGGCCGTCTACTACGACACCCGCAGGCTCGCGCCGATCGAGTACGACCACTACTGGCTCTCCGACACCCCGGACGTCATCGGATCGAACACCTGGGGCGGCGGTTCCATCCGCATGGTCACCTGGGTCCGCTTCCACGACCTGCGCACGGACACCGAGCTGTACGTCCTCAACACCCACCTCGACAACGCGAGCCAGTACGCACGCACGCGTGCCGCGAGTTTGATTTCCGAACGGATCGCCACCCTCGACCCGTCCCTGCCGCTTCTGGTCACGGGTGACTTCAACGTCGCGGCGCACAAGAACCCGGTCTACGACACCATGCTGGGCGCCGGTCTGGTCGACACGTGGGACGCGGCGGACGAGCGCAGCAAGGCGTACGCCACCTTCCACGGCTACAAGCCGCTGGTGCCGGACGGTGACCGGATCGACTGGATCCTGGCGACGCCCGGGGTGCGGGTCCACTCGGCGGTGATCAACACCTTCTCGCAGGGCGGACAGTTCCCGAGCGACCATCTGCCGGTGCAGGCCTCGCTGACCCTGTGACGCGGCGAGGCCCCCGCCCCGCTCATTGCGGGGTGAGGGCCTCGTGCGATCGATGAGCTCAGCCCTTGCGGGTGTTGACCTCGTCGGTGAGCTGGGGGACGACGTCGAAGAGGTCGCCGACCACGCCGTAGTCGACCAGGTCGAAGATCGGGGCTTCGGCGTCCTTGTTGATCGCCACGATCGTCTTCGAGGTCTGCATGCCCGCCCGGTGCTGGATCGCGCCGGAGATACCAGAGGCGATGTACAGCTGCGGCGAGACACTCTTGCCGGTCTGGCCGACCTGGTTGGAGTGCGGGTACCAGCCCGCGTCCACCGCGGCGCGCGAGGCACCCACGGCCGCGCCCAGGCTGTCGGCCAGGGACTCGATGAGGTGGAAGTTGTCCGCGCCGTTCACCCCTCGCCCGCCGGAGACCACGATCGCGGCCTCGGTCAGCTCCGGACGCCCGGTCGACTCACGCGGCGTGCGCCCGGTGACCTTGGTGCCGGTGGCCTGCTCCGAGAAGGAGACGGTGAGGGCCTCGACGGCGCCCGCTGCCGGGGCGGCCTCAACGGCGGCACTGTTGGGCTTGACCGTGATGACCGGGGTGCCCGTGGAGATGCGCGACTTGGTCGTGTAGGACGCGGCGAACGCGGACTGCGTGGCGACCGGGCCCTCGTCGGAGGCCTCCAGGTCGACGGCGTCGGTGATGATGCCGGACTTGATGCGCACCGCCAGGCGGGCGGCGATCTCCTTGCCCTCCGCGGACGACGGCACCAGCACCGCGGCCGGGGACACGGCGTCGTAGGCGGCCTGCAGCGCGTCCACCTTCGGCACGACCAGGTAGTCGGCGAACTCCGGGGCGTCGGCGGTCAGAACCTTGACCGCGCCGTGCTCGGCGAGCGCGGCGGCGGTGTCGGCGGCGCCGTTGCCGAGGGCGACGGCGACGGGCTCGCCGATGCGGCGGGCCAGCGTGAGCAGCTCGAGGGTGGGCTTGCGGACGGAGCCGTCCACGTGGTCGACGTAGACCAGAACTTCAGCCATGGGACTTCAATCTCCTGCGGTTACGAAGAAGTTGGGCGGATTTCAGGGGTGGCTGAAGCTCAGATGAACTTCTGGCCCGCGAGGAACTCGGCGAGCTGCTTGCCGCCCTCGCCCTCGTCCTTGACGATCGTGCCCGCGGTGCGCGCGGGACGCTCGGTGGCCGATTCGACCTTCGTCCAGGCACCCTCCAGGCCCACTTCCTCGGCCTCCAGGTCGAGGTCGGAGAGGTCCCAGGCCTCCACCGGCTTCTTCTTGGCGGCCATGATGCCCTTGAAGGACGGGTAACGCGCCTCGCCCGACTGGTCGGTGACCGACACGACGGCGGGCAGCGAGGCCTCCAGCTGCTCGGAGGCGGCGTCGCCGTCGCGGCGGCCCTTGACGACACCGTCCTCGACGGAGACCTCGGAGAGCAGCGTGACCTGCGGGACGCCGAGGCGCTCGGCCAGCAGCGCCGGGACCACACCGGCCGTGCCGTCCGTGGACGCCATGCCCGAGATCACCAGGTCGTAGCCGGCCTTCTCGATCGCCTTCGCCAGGACCAGCGAGGTGCCGATGATGTCGGTGCCGTGCAGGTCGTCGTCCTCGACATGGATCGCCTTGTCGGCGCCCATCGAAAGGGCCTTGCGCAACGCGTCCTTGGCGTCCTCAGGGCCCACCGTCAGCACGGTGATCTCCGCGTCGTCCGCCTCGTCGGCAATCTGCAGGGCCTGCTCGACCGCGTACTCGTCGAGCTCCGACAGCAGGCCGTCCACGTCGTCACGGTCGACGGTCAGGTCATCGGCGAAGTGCCGGTCGCCGGTGGCGTCAGGCACGTACTTCACGGTGACAACGATCCTCAAGCTCACGCCGGCTCTCCTACTGCATCGTCTTTACTGGGCTGCTGCCTTGCTCTGGCCACTGCCTTCTTGCAGGCAGCATAGGCGCCTGAAGGGGCGGATCCCGGTCGGGGCGGCCCGCGCTCCGACCAGAATATTACTCGCCAGTACACCCAGTACATTCCCACTAAGCAAGCGCTTTGAACTGTGACCTTCCCAACGCTCCGTAATCGGGCGCGGAGCGGGGCATTCGGGAACTCTCAGTCGCGCAGCGCGTTGAAGCGCCCTTGGTGGTAGAGCAGCGGCCGGCCGGCGCCCGCGGGGTCGCCCACCACCGCCTCCGCGAGGACGATCCGGTGGTCACCTGCGGGCACGCGCGCCGCGACCCTGCACACCAGCCAGGCCAGCGTGCCATCCAGCACCGGCACCCCCTCGGGCCCCTCGTACCAGCGCGTGTCCCCGCCGAAGCGGTCGGCGCCGCTGCGCGCGAAGGTCGTGGCGAGGTCGAGCTGGTGCTCGCCGAGTATGTGGACGCCGACGTGTTCGGCCTCGGAGACCGCGGGCCAGCTTGAGGCACCCGTACCGATGCCGAACGAGAGCATCGGGGGCTCGGCGGAGACCGAGACCAGCGAGGTGGCGGTGAAGCCGACGGGCCCGGAGTGGCCCTGAGCGGTGATCACGGCGACCCCCGCCGCGTGCTGCCGGAAGACGGAGCGCAGGAGGTCGGGGGAGGCGAGCTGGGGAGTGCGGAGATCGGGCGTGGCCGTCATGGAATTGTCCTTCTGCAGGAGGTACGAGCGGTTCCGTGGCTGCTCAGCAGCCCGGACAGCGCGCACTTGCATGACGGGCGAGGTCCACGTGGACGCGCTCGTAGAGAAGGAGCTCCGGAGGCATGGGAGCAGGCTGGCGATGGATGCGGGGTGCAGTCAAGTCCGTTCCGCGATGTGAAAGATGTGAAAGACGTCCCTGGGTCACTGCCTGGGTCGTTCCCTGGGTCATGCCCCTCCTCCCCCGTGCCCTGGATCTCACACGGCCTTGCCGAGGGCGGCGATCACATCGGCCTTGCGCGGCTGCCCGGCCGCGCGCTGCACGACCCGTCCGTCCGCGTCGAGCACCAGCACGGTCGGCGTCTTGAGGACGCGCAGGTCCCGTACGAGATCGAGTTCTGCCTCGGCGTCGATCTCCACGTGGGAGACGCCGGGGACCATTTCGGCCACCTCGGAGAGGACGCGCCGCGTCGCGCGGCAGGGCTGGCAGAAGGCGCTGGAGAACTGCACGAGCGTGGCGCGCTCCCCCAGTCCGTACCCCGCCCATGTGTCCGGCGCCGGCGTCTCGAGCCGGTCCCCCGCCTCGCGTATCCGCACGTCAGCCTCCCGCCCCGCGTCATGATCCAACCGTCCTCGGCTTCAGCGTCCCAGCGCACGCGAACATTCCCAACGTGACGAGAATCTCGCGCCCGCCGGGCACGATGGGTGGCCAGCCGTCCGTTCTTGGGGCACGATCTGCGCAACGCCGAAAAACCTACGGCTGCGTAACTTCCCGCCGGGAACCCCCTCCCCAGGCAGAAACGAAGGGTCATCCCCACCCATGGCAGAGCTTGTCTACCGTCCGGTCATCGGTGCCGCGAAAACCCTGTTCAAGGCATGGGACCTGAAGATCGACTGCAAGGGGTCGGAGAACATCCCTCGCACCGGCGGCGCGGTGCTGGTCAGCAACCACATCAGCTATCTCGACTTCATCTTCGACGGCCTCGCGGCCCTGCCGCAGAAGCGTCTGGTGCGCTTCATGGCCAAGGAGTCGGTGTTCCGGCACAGGATCTCCGGTCCACTGATGCGCGGCATGAAGCACATCCCCGTCGACCGCAAGCAGGGTGAGGCGGCGTACCAGCACGCGCTCGACTCGCTGCGCTCCGGGGAGATCATCGGCGTCTTCCCCGAGGCGACGATCTCGCCGTCGTTCACGCTGAAGACCTTCAAGTCGGGCGCCGCGCGCCTGGCGCAGGAAGCCGGCGTCCCGCTGATCCCGATGGCGCTGTGGGGCACGCAGCGGCTGTGGACCAAGGGTCAGCCGCGCAACTTCAAGCGCAGCCACATCCCGATCACGATCCGCGTCGGCGAGCCGGTCGAGGCCCCGAAGGACCAGTTCGCGGGCGCGATCACCCGGCGCCTTCGCGAGCGCTGCCAGGAGCTCCTCGAAGCCGCGCAGCGCGCCTATCCCGTACGCCCCAAGGGCCCGGACGACACGTGGTGGATGCCGGCGCACCTCGGCGGCACCGCGCCGACTCCGGCCGAGGTGAAGGCCGCCGAGGCGAGCTGAATCGATTACTCCGGGCGATCGGACGCCCGCTCCGGCGCGTGGACGGTGAGTCGCGCGCCGGGGCTGAACTTCGCGAGCAGCTCGGCCAGTTCGGCGCCCGCTTCCTCGACGCCGGAGTCCGGCCCCATCCCCTCCAGCAGGAAGATGGCGTTGACCGACTCCTCCGTGAGGCGGGTGCGCGGCCCCTGGCGCCAGTTCCAGCGGCGGCAGGTGACGCCCTCGTCGTCGCACCACACGACCTCGCCCGCGTCCGGGTGCTCGACGGCCTGCTCCCCCGCGGCCATGGTGACGAAGTCCTCGGTGCCGTCCGCCCGCACCAGGCGCATGCCGCCCTTGATGTGGTCCAGGTCCTCACCGCCGACCGGGATCAGGTGGGCGACGCTGATCGCGTTGTAGACGTCGACGAGGGTGTTGATCCGCGGCAGACCGCCGTCGGCGAGGGCGCGCTTGGCCAGCGCCTCCGCGGAGTTGCGCGTGCGGGACGGCTTCGCGCCGAAGGCGGTGTACGCCGCGCGCCAGGCCACCATGTGCGGGTCCTCGTGCGGGGCACGGCCGTCGAGCCGCTCCGCGAGGCGGCGAGCAGCCTCGTCGAGGAGGGCCGAGGTCTCTTCGGTGCTCGGGCCGTTGACGAGCCCGTGGGCCTCGATGGCGACGTGGGTGAAGCCGGGCGCGAGGGCGCGCACTTCGTCGGTCACGGTGATCTGGAAGGTCATCGTCTGCCTTGCGTTCAGAGTGTGTCGGGGAGGTGCTCCCACAGGTACGGCCGGTCCGGAGCGTCTTTCAGGGCGCGGAGGACCACCGGGTGCGGTACATCAAAGAGTACCGGATAGTCCATCTCACTGGACTCGACATCCGCCGCGAAGGCCAGCCGCTCCCCGTCGAGGGAGAACTGGGCGTCGACTCCGGGTTTGTTCCCGCGGGGGTCCTGCCGATGCCAGGCTCCCCGGAATCGGACCGCGACGAGACCATGTACGCAGTACCCCGTACCCGCGTCGTACGCCAGCCGCTGATAGCAGAACGCGGTGGGGATGTCCTCGGCCCGCAGCAGCGCGGCCAGCGCGTGAGCCTTGGCGTGACAGATGCCGGTGCGCTGCTCAAGGACGTCGGAGGCGCGCCACGTCACGCGCAGATCGCCGCTGTCGGCGGAGTGCGGGATGGCGTCCCGCACGAACTCGTAGGCCGCGCGGGCGTATGCATATGAATCCTCGGCCTGTGCGGCGATGCGTGCGGCCGTCTCGCGTACGAGCGGATGGTGGTGATCGATGACGTCGTCGGCGGCCAAGTAGGCGGACAGGTCAGGGGTTTCCTGGATCAGCTGCATGCCACGGGAGCATAGAAATGCGACCGACCGCGGGTCAATGCTTTTACGGTCGATCGCATACCTATGCAGTTCTATACCGAAGTGGAGAGGCTAGCGCGCCATCTCCTCCTTGAGCGCCGCGACGAAGCCGTCCACGTCCTCCTCGCGCGTGTCGAACGCGCACATCCAGCGGACGTCGCCCGCCGCCTCGTCCCAGAAGTAGAAGCGGTACTGCTTCTGCAGCCGCTCGCTCACGTCGTGCGGAAGCCGCGCGAAGACAGCGTTGGCCTGCACCGGGTAGAGGATCTCCACGCCGTGGACGGCGCGCACACCCTCCGCCAGGCGCTGCGCCATCTCGTTCGCGTGCCGGGCGTTGCGCAGCCAGAGATCTTTGGCGAGCAGGGCCTCCAACTGCACCGAAACGAAACGCATCTTGGAGGCGAGCTGCATGGACATCTTGCGCAGGTGCTTCATGTGGCTGACGGCGTCCTGATTGAGGACAACGACGGCCTCCCCGAAGAGCGCGCCGTTCTTCGTGCCGCCCAGGGACAGGATGTCCACGCCGACCGCGTTCGTGAACGTCCGCATGGGGACGTCGAGGGACGCGGCGGCGTTCGATATGCGTGAGCCGTCGAGGTGCACCTTCATGCCGAGGCCGTGCGCGTGGTCGCAGATGGCGCGGATCTCGTCGGGCGTGTAGAGCGTGCCCAGTTCGGTGTTCTGCGCGATCGACACGACCTGCGGCATCGCCCGGTGCTCGTCGTCCCAGCCGAACGCCTGCTTGTCGATCAGCTCGGGCGTGAGCTTGCCGTCCGGCGTCGGCACCGTGAGCAGCTTCAGGCCACCCATGCGCTCGGGGGCGCCGCCCTCGTCCACGTGGATGTGCGCGGACTCGGCGCAGATCACCGCGCCCCAGCGGTCGGTGATCGCCTGGAGCGCGACGACGTTGGCCCCCGTGCCGTTGAAGACCGGGAACGCCTCGGCCGTGGGGCCGAAGTGACCGCGGATGACCTGCTGGAGGTTGGCCGTGTAGTCGTCCTCGCCGTACGCGATCTGGTGACCGCCGTTGGCGAGGGCGATGGCGGCGAGCACCTCCGGGTGGGCGCCCGCGTAGTTGTCGCTCGCGAACCCCCGTACGTCCGGGTCGTGGTGACGGCGCGCGTCGGTCTTCGGAGGGTTCACGGCTTCTCGGTCACGGGGGTCGCGAGCGGTCACGGCTTCTCGGTCAGCCACAGGCGGGTTCCGTTCACTTCTCCGGCGGGCCGCTCCCAGACTCCGGCGATGGCCTCGGCCAGCTCCTTGACGTCCGTGAAGCCCGCGAACTTCGCGTTGGGCCGCTCCGCGCGCATCGCGTCGTGCACCAGCGCCTTGACCACCAGGATGGCAGCCGCCGATGACAGGCCCTTCTCGGCCCCCGCCTTCCGGAAGGCGTCACCGAGGGCGAGGGTCCAGGCCTCCGCCGCCGCCTTCGAAGCCGAGTACGCGGCGTTGCCCGCCGTCGGCTTGGAGGCGCCGGCCGCGCTGATCAGGAGATAGCGGCCGCGGTCGCTGCGCTGCAGGCCGTCCTGGAAGGCGAGCGAGGTGTGCTGCACGGTGCGGATCAGGAGCTTTTCGAGCAGGTCCCAGTCGGCGAGGTCGGTCTCGGCGAAGGTGGCGCTGCCGCGCCAGCCGCCGACGAGGTGGACCAGGCCGTCGATCCGCCCGAACTCCTTCTCGGTGCGGGTGGCCCACTCCCGGGTCGCGCCGAGGTCCAGGAGATCGACCGTGTCGCCTATGACGGTGGCCCCGCCGTGCGCGTACCGCGCGGCGTCCACGGCCTCCGCCAGGCGGGCCGCGTCTGCGTCGGACGCCACGACCGTGGCACCGGCCTCCGCGAGCCTCAGCAGCGTGGCACGGCCCGCAGGACCGGCTGCCCCCGCGACCGCGACCACGGCTCCATCGAGTGCGGACATCGTCCTCGCCTCCTTGGTGCGGTCGCTCATGCGGCGACCTGCTCGGCGCGCGCCGCGGTGATCCCCTTGGTGGAGGCGATCACGTGCTTGAGCTTCTTGGAGAGCGCCTCATAGAACATGCTGAGCGGAAACTCGTCAGGAAGCACGTCGTCGACGAGTTTCCTCGGCGGAAGCTGCACATCCAGGGCGTCGGGGCCCTTGGCCCAGCGCGATCCGGGGTGCGGCGCGAGGTACTGGGACACCAGGTCGTACGCGGCGAACCAGTGGACCAGCTTGGGGCGGTCGATGCCCGCGCGGTACAGCTCCTCGATCTCGGCGCACAGCTGGTTGGTGACCTGCGGCGCGCGCTCCCAGTCGATCTTGAGCTTGTTGTCGGTCCAGCGGACCACGTCGTGCTTGTGGAGGTACGCGAAGAGCAGCTGGCCGCCGAGCCCGTCGTAGTTCTTGACGCGGTCGCCGGTGACCGGGAAGCGGAACATCCGGTCGAAGAGGACGGCGTACTGCACGTCACGGGCCTGCGGGACGCCCTCGGCCTCCAGCTTCACGGCCTCCTTGAAGGCGGTGAGGTCGCAGCGCAGCTCCTCGAGGCCGTACATCCAGAACGGCTGGCGCTGCTTGATCATGAAGGGGTCGAAGGGCAGGTCGCCGTGGCTGTGGGTGCGGTCGTGGACCATGTCCCACAGGACGAACGCCTGCTGGCAGCGGTCCTGGTCGCCGATCATCTCGCGGATGTCGTCGGGCAGTTCGAGCCCGAGGATGTCGACGGAGGCCTCGGTGACGCGGCGGAAGCGGGCCGCCTCGCGGTCGCAGAAGATGCCGCCCCAGCTGAAGCGCTCGGGGGCCTCGCGCACGGCGATGGTCTCCGGGAAGAGCACGGCAGAGTTCGTGTCGTACCCGGCGGTGAAGTCCTCGAAGGTGATGCCGCAGAACAGCGGGTTGTCGTAGCGCGTGCGCTCCAGCTCGGCCAGCCACTCCGGCCAGACCATGCGCAGCACGACCGCTTCGAGGTTGCGGTCCGGGTTGCCGTTCTGCGTGTACATCGGGAAGACCACGAGGTGCTGCAGGCCGTCCTCGCGGTGCGCCGCGGGCTGGAAGGCGAGCAGCGAGTCGAGGAAGTCCGGCACTTCGAAGCCGCCGTCGGCCCAGCGCCGCAGGTCCGTGCCGAGCGCCTGGTGGTACGCGGCGTCGTGCGGCAGGAGCGGGGCGAGCTGGTCGATCGCGGATATCACTCGGTCCACGGCCAGTTCGGCCACGGATTTCGCCGGGGCGTCCTCCGCGTCGAAGTCGATCGAGCCGTCCGCGGACTGCCACGGGCGGATCTCTTCCACGGCGTCCTTGAGCATCGGCCAAGCCGGGTGCTCCACGACCCTTCCCACTGGGGCACCCCCACTCGCGGGAGGAACCGCCCCTTCCGTAACCCTCTGCACAAGAATTTCCGTCACTTGTCAACCTCCACGGGAGAACCTCGCGTTAGAACACCGTATGTGTGCGAGGTTCTCCACCACAAGAGGGGGCTCGGGAAATTATCCTGTGACACCCCCGACATCACCGCTAATTTTCCTGCCGGACACCGTCGAGGCGACTGCTTCTGCCACTTCTCCCACCGCGGCCCGCGCATCGTCCAGGAGCAGCGGGAAGCCCAGGAACCCGTGGAACATCTCCGGATGGTGCCCCCGCGTCACCGGAACCCCCGCCAGACGCAGCTTCTCCGCGTACGCGGCGCCCTCGTCGCACAGCGGATCGCAGCCCGCCGTGACGATGTGCGCGGGCGGCAGCCCGGTGACGTCCGCGCCCAGCGGAGAGGCGTAGGGATGGGTGCCGTCGCCGTCCGGGCCGAGGTACTGCTCCCAGAACCAGCTCAGGTGCGCGGCGGTGAGGAAGTAGCCGGTCGCGTTCGACGTATACGAGTCGCTGCCCTGCCCCGCGTCGAGCACGGGGTAGATCAACACTTGGAGCGCCACGGCGGGCCCGCCCCGGTCCCGCGCCATCAAGGCCGCCACGGTGGCGAGGCCGCCCCCGCTGCTGTCCCCGGCCGTCACCACGGCGCCCGGATCACCGCCGAGCGCGCCCGCCCGGGTCTCGGCCGCCGCCCAGCACAGGGCCGCGTACGCGTCCTCGGCGGCCGCGGGGAAGCGGTGCTCGGGGGCGAGGCGGTAGGCGACGGAGACCAAGACGGCTCCGGACTCCGCGCAGAGGGTGCGGGCCGTGGCGTCGTGGGTGTCGAGGCCGCAGAGGGTGTAGCCACCGCCGTGGAAGAAGACGACGGTGGGGCGTGAGCGGCTCAGACCCTCGGGGCGGTAGACGCGTACGGGCAGGTCGGGGGCCCCGGCGGGACCGGGGATGCTCCGGTCCTCGACCGTCCCCACAGGCGGCGCGGCCTTGCCGGAAGGGGGCGCCGCGGCGAGGATGCGGCGGGCCTCGGCCGCGTCGGTGACCGTGCCGCCGAGGTCGGGGAAGGCGGCGCTGAGGGCGTCGGCGAGGGTGCGCGCCTGAGGGGCGAGCCGATCGCCGTACGTGCCGTCGGCCGCCATCACCCCGCCTCCTGGGCGCGGAAGTACGGGATGACCTTCTCGCCCCACTGCCGCAGGGTCTCCATGCAGGCCTCCTGCGGGACGGTGCCCATCTGGATGAGGCACATGATCTCGTCGGCGCCCGCGTCGCGGAGCCGTTCCACGTACACGATGGCGTCGTCGGCGGTTCCATAGGCGTGATCGGCGTTGAAGGTGGCCGTGGAGGTGGGCCGTACCGGGATGTCGTGCTCGTGCAGCCGCGCGACGACCTGCTCGGCGGCCTCACGCATCGCGGCCGCCTCGTCGGCGCCTTCGACCACGGCCTCGTCGGGAATGCCGGCGCCGCCGTACCAGTGCCCGATGGACTGCGCGAAGAACCGCTGGCCGCGGATGCCGACGCTCCGGGCCGCGTCCCGGTCGTCGAGGACGATGGTCGGGCAGAGCACGGAGAAGTGGTCGTTGACGACGCTGGACACGAAGCGCGCGTCGCCGCGGCCCGCGATCGCCGCGTCGTACGCCGCACGCATCTCGGCGATCGACTCGGGCCCCGCGAAGCCCATCACCAGTGCGCCGACGCCGAGTTCGGCGGCCTGCGTCAGGGTCTCGGTCCTGCTGCAGGCGAGGAAGAGCGGGGGGTGGGGGGTCTGCCGCGGCCGGGGCAGGATCGGATGGGGGTCGATGTCGAGCAGGGCGCCGTGGTGCTCCAGCTCCTCCCCCTCCCAGGCCTTCCCGATGATCTGCAGGGCTTCCTCGACCTCCTGGGTCGTACGTTCCTTGTCGACGCCGCAGAGCGAGGTCTCCTGGAGGGTCCCGCCGCGCCCCGCCCCGAGGTCAAGCCGTCCCCCGGACAGCAGATCGAGCATGGCGGCGCGCTCGGCCACCCGCGCCGGGTGGTTGAACTTGAACGGCATGCAGACCACGCCGTGCCCGATGCGGATGGTGCTGGTGCGCGCGGCCACCCAGGTCAGGAAGATCTCGGGTGCGCTCATGTGGGCGTACCACTTGAGGGAGTGGTGCTCGACCGCCCAGACACGATCGAAGCCCATCTGCTCGGCCAGGACGGCCTGTTCGACGCTGTCACGGATGAGTTGATGCTCGCGCTCGACTGTGGGGTCGGCGAGCTGCGCTTCGAAGATGACGGAGAACTTCACGTGCCCTCCAGGGAATTGGGCCGCTGCGTCGTGCGCGTGGGCGCCTTTGTTTCGATTAGCCATATGACTAGTCGTCAGGTGCTGAAGTAGCAAGGGCTTGCGCGCGGGCTCTTTTCGGTCAGGGCCGCGCGAGCGCGAGGTCCCGACGCTCCGTACCTCGTTCGGTAGACGCGAAGCGCCATTCACTGAAGGGCGATTGCATTCACACCAGCCTGCTGGCACCTTTTCTGGCACACCATCCCTGGATGAGTCGATCTGCACCGGGCGGCGCGGCCCGTTGCCGATCGCCCTGATCGAAAGCGGTTGAACATGGCGACGTCGACGGATACGACCGGTGACGCCGGGGGGACTCCCGTTTCGCCGGTCAGTTCGCACAATGAGTGGGATCCGCTGGAGGAAGTCATCGTCGGGCGTCTCGAAGGCGCCACGATCCCCTCCAACCATCCGGTCGTGGCCTGCAACATCCCGCCGTGGGCGGCGCGACTGCAGGGCCTTGCCGGCGGCTTCGAGTACCCGAGCCTGCTGATCGAGCCGGCACAGCAGGAGCTCGACCAGTTCATCGCTCTCCTGCAGTCCCTCGGCGTCACGGTCACGCGCCCTGACGAGGTCGACCACAGGCAGCGCTTCAGCACCCCCGATTGGTCGTCGCGCGGATTCTGCAACACCTGTCCGCGCGACAGCATGCTCGTGATCGGCGACGAGATCATCGAGACACCGATGGCCTGGCCGTGCCGGTACTTCGAGACGCACTCGTATCGCACGGTCCTCAAGGACTACTTCCGGCGCGGAGCGCGCTGGACCGCGGCGCCGAGGCCGCAGCTCACCGACGAGCTGTTCGACGAGGATTTCAGCGCCCCCGAGGACGACGAGCCCATGCGCTACATCCTCACCGAGTTCGAGCCGGTCTTCGACGCGGCGGACTTCGTCCGCGCGGGACGCGACCTGTTCGTGACGCGGAGCAATGTCACCAACCGCATGGGCATCGACTGGTTGCGCCGCCATCTCGGAGGTGGATACCGCATCCACGAGATCGAGAGCCGCTGCCGGACGCCTATGCACATCGACACGACGTTCCTCCTGCTCGCGCCCGGAAAGGTGCTGGTCAATCCCGATTACATCGACGTCGACCGCCTGCCCGACGTGCTGAACTCCTGGGACGTCCTGGTCGCCCCCGAGCCCAACCCCCTCGACGAGCGTCTGCTCAAGATGACCTCGATGTGCGGCAAGTGGCTCAACATGAACGTGCTCATGGTGGACGAAAAGCGGGTCATCGCGGAGCGGCACCACACGGACACCCTGCGCGCGCTGGAGAGATGGGGGTTCGAGCCGATCCCGTGCGACCTGCTGCACTACGCGCCGTTCGGCGGCTCATTCCACTGCGCGACACTCGATGTCCGGCGGCGCGGCACGCTCGAATCGTATTTCGACTGACCCTTCGCGTCAGGGCTGGGTGTCGAGCCACTCCTGGAAGGTGGGGCCGGCGAGTTCGGCGTGCGGGCTCGGCAGGAAGCCGCCGGCCGCCGCGGTCTCGGCATCGGGCATGCCGGAGCCGTCGACCTCGACGACCTTGATCCCTCGGCGGGCACCCAGGAGTTGGGCCGCTTCGGCCATGCTCTCCCTGCGGGGCCCCGCGATCTCGGGGATCGGTGTTCCGGGGCTCTGCTGGGCGGGCACGTCGGGGTCGGTGGCCAGCGCGACCAGCGTTTCGGCCACGGTGCGACAGGCCACGAGCTGGGTGGGCAGGGCCGGGACGTACGCGACATCGCCCTGCTGCCAGTCCAGGAGTTGACCGACGAATTCATGGAACTGCGCGGCCCGCAGGATGCGAGCGGGCAGCGGGCCGGACAGGTTGGCCTCCTCGTGCACCTGCTGGGCGGCGACGAAACCGGCGGTGGCCTTGTCGGTGCCGATGATGGATACGGCGGCGATCCGTGCGACTCCCGCACGCCGGCCCGCCTCGTGCAGGTTGCGGGTGGCGGTGCGGAAGAACTCCGTGGCGGCCTCCTGGTCGGAGGCGTGCCATGACGCGACGTCAATGATGATGTCGACCCCGGTGAGCGCCGCGGCAAGCCCCTCACCAGCGATGATGTCCACGCCGGTGGCGCGGGACATCGACACGACCTGGTGCCCCTGTTCCGCGAGGACGTCCACGACGTGGCGTCCCAGCCGCCCGGTCGCTCCCGCCACCGCGAACTTACTGGTGCTCATGTTCCCTGCCCTTCTTCGGCCTCGCAGTCCTGACGAACACGAGACGCCGGCGCCCCGCAGCCCGTAACAATCACGGCCGTGTGACGTAGGCCACCGGTCGGGGGTGTTATGAAACGGCGGGCACCGGCGTCCAGTGCGTGGAGCAGAAGTGGGAACGAACGGGCAGGAGCCGGGTATGAGTGAGCACAGCGAACGAACCACGGGCACAGCCGAGCCGATCGGCCGGGCCGGCCGGGGGCAGTCGGCGGACTCCGCCACCGAGGTGTTCGTCGCTCACCGCAATCTGCTGTTCACCGTCGCCTACGAGATGCTCGGTTCGGCCGCCGACGCCGAAGACGTCCTCCAGGAGACCTGGCTGCGGTGGGTGGGCGTCGATCTGGCAACCGTGCGGGAGGAACGTGCCTACCTGGTGCGGATCGTCACCCGGCAGGCACTGGACCGCATGCGTGCGCTCGGCCGGCGCAAGGAGTCCTACGTCGGGCCGTGGTTGCCCGAGCCGTTGCTGACCACCCCGGACGTGGCCGAGGACGTCGAACTGGCCGACAGCATCTCGATGGCGATGCTCCTGGTCCTCGAGACGCTCGCGCCGGTAGAGCGAGCGGTGTTCGTACTGCGCGAGGTGTTCGATCTCGGGTACGACGAGATCGCCGAAGCCGTCGGCAAGAGCCCGGCCGCGGTCCGCCAGCTCGCCTACCGGGCACGCGCACACGTCGCCGCGCGCCGACCACGCGGCACCGTCTCCCCGACCCAGACCCGAGCCGCGCTCCAGGCCTTCCAACAAGCGGTCGAGACCGGCGAGTTGCAGGGCCTGCTCGACATCCTCGCGCCGGACGTCGTAGCCCTGAGCGACGGCGGCGGGGTCAAACACGCCCTGCTGCGGCCCATCGTGGGCGCGGACAACGTCGCCCGCCTGCTGGCCGCCGGCTGGTGGAAGCGTGACGCCGAGAGGTCGGTCGAGCCGGTTCAGATCAATGGCGGCCCGGGGCTGCTCGTCCGGGTCGACGGGGAGGTCGACGGCGTCGTCGCTCTGCGGGTCGAGAACGGCCGCGTCACCGGGGCCTACCATGTCCGCAACCCCGAGAAGCTGTCACGCGTGGCGCGGGAGACCGCCGTGAGCCGTATGACCTCTCACGACGGGGCGCCGCACACCTTCTAGCGAGCCCGGATCCGGTGTTCACCGCGGCGCTCCGGACCCGGCCTTCGGCAGGTAGCGCGGTGCTCGCCAGGCCTTCAGCCGGTGCTCCACCGCGGCGCCCAGCGACAGGAGTTCGGCGTCCTGGTGGTCACCGGCCATCAGGAGCAGGCCGACCGGCAGTTCGTTCACGGACCCGGCGGGCACCGAGAGAGACGGGTATCCGGCGACGGCCGCCGGTGTGGAGGACGGGATGACGTCGTTGTCGCCGCGCGCGCAGTCGGTCGTCCAGGCGGGCG
This sequence comes from Streptomyces sp. NPDC054866, assembly GCF_053610745.1. Taxonomy (NCBI): domain Bacteria; kingdom Bacillati; phylum Actinomycetota; class Actinomycetes; order Kitasatosporales; family Streptomycetaceae; genus Streptomyces; species Streptomyces sp. NPDC054866. Next base: position 296,567 of record NZ_JBSGZA010000004.1, on the reverse strand, counting down.
GGTTCGTGGGCGCGGCGATGGCGTCCAGGTGATGGGAGGCCATGGTCTCGTCGAGGGAGCGCCGGGAGAGGTCCTTCAACTCGGCGCGCATGGCACGGTACTTGGGATCGGTGGTGGACGGCGCGGCGAGTGCCTGCTCGAACAGCTCCTGACCGCCGAAACAGGTCTGTTCCTCGGGGCTGGCGCGGTTGAACTCGATCAGCTCGGCGAGGTTCCGGGGGCCTTCGCGCGTGCCGAGGTAGGCGTCGATGTCCCGGTGGAACTCGCTGAGCAGCGCCGGGAATTCGAGCTCGGCGAGCCGCGCCTGGTACGGGGGTGTCACCTCGACGACCACGGCTCCGGCCTTGCGCAGCTTCTTCGCCGTACGGGTCATCACCGCGTCCACGTCGGGTCCGAGCGAAGGCAGTCGCCACAGACCGATCCGCTTGCCGCGAAGACTGCTTCCGTGGCCTGGGGCCGCCTCCTTGGCCTTGCCCTCGCTCAGCACCGAGAACGTGAGCGCGGTGTCGGTCACGTTGCGCGCCATGGGCCCTGCCGTGTCCTGCTCGGCGGAGATCGGCACGACGCCCGACTGGCTGACCAGGCCGAGGCTCGGCTTGTGGCCGACGACGCCGTTCATCCCGGCCGGGCACACGATGGAACCGTCCGTCTCGGTGCCGATCGCCACCTGCGACAGCGACGCGGCTAGCGCCGCGGCCGAGCCGGAGGAGGAACCGCACGGATTCCGGTCGAGGACGTAGGGGTTGTTGGTCTGCCCGCCCACCGCCGACCACCCCGATGTCGGCTTGGCCGCGCGGAAGTTGGCCCATTCGGACAGGTTGGTCTTGCCGAGGATCACCGCCCCCGCCTTGCGGAGCCGGGTCACCAGCGCGGCATCGGTGGCGGGCGGTTTTCCGGCGAGTGCGAGCGACCCGGCCGTCGTCGGCATGTCACGGGTGTTCACGTTGTCCTTGAGCAGTACGGGGATGCCGTCCAGCGGCCCGAGGGTCTCGCCACGCCGGTGCCTGGCGTCACTGGCGGCCGCCTGGCGCAGGGCTGTCGGGCTGGTACGCAGCACCGAGTGAATCTTGGGATCGACGTGCTCGATGCGCCGCAGGTAGGCGCGGGTCAGCGTCGACGAACTCAGCGAACCGGCCGCCATGCGCGCCTGTAACTCCGGAATCGTCACAGTGTCCAGATCGACCCCGGCCACGAGCGGTGCCCCGGTCGGTGGCGACGAGCTGCCGGTGCCGTGCTCGGCGGCTTGCGCACCTGCACTCGGTGCCTTCGTCACGCCCGTCAGAAGGGACCCCGCGACAAGGGCGGCGGTCATTGCGGCAATGCTCCTCTTCCCCATGCGGCTCAGCGGACTACACGGGCACCGTCCGGCGCAAGGGTGCGGGGATTGCGTCGGCTGCCCGGAGGGGCCCGCACCTCGGGTGCGGGCCCCAGCTCGGGCAGCGAAGTGCGCCTGCGATCAGAGGCCGAACTCCTGCGGGGAGAGGCCGAGCGCCGCGCACGCCTCGCGCAGGACCTGCTCCTCGGCCGGGGCGATGTACCCGTCCGCGCCCGCGACGACGAAGCCGGTCTGGACGACCGCCTTGGCCTCCATCGGCTTCTTCGCCGCCTTGGCGATCTCCTGCATGGCCTCGGTCTTGCCCTGCTGGAAGTTGAACGTCAACTGGTCGACGTGCTTGTTGAACCGCTGCTGCAGCTGCTCGGGCGGGAAGTTCTTCAGGACGTCGTTCTGCAGGATCAGCGACTCCACGTGCTGCCGCTCGGCCGGGTCGACGGAGCCGTCCGCCGCGGCGACCAGGGCGCACATGGCCATGCTGGCGTCACGGTAGGCGCCGCTCTTGAGCTCCGTCTTGAGGGAGGCGAGCTGGGACTTGAGCACGCCCACGAGCTGCGCCTTCGACCCCCCTCCGGACCCTGACCCTGTCCCCGATCCCGATCCCGGCCGTCCCTGACCGCCGGAGCTCCGCGCCCCCTGCGACTGCTGCAGACCCTTGGCCTGGTCCTTGATCCGGTCCCACATCGCCATCCGTGCCACCTCGGCTACCTGTTAGCTCGTCCGCGCGCATTCCACGCGTCCTCCTGCCAACGCCTCCCCGCCCCTCGAAGTTCCGTCACGTGCGGTGCCGAGAAGCAACTCGGACGCAGACCGCCCGTATGACGCGTTCACCGCCCGTACGACGCGTTCGCCGACCGTGTGTGTTGCGACGAGTGCGACGTTGCGCTCCTGGAGAGAATCAGGGACACGTTCGATCCCGTCTGCCCGTAGGAGCCCCCATGTCCATTCGCCGGGCCATGCCCGACATCCGAACCGAGGCCATGGAGGAGAGCCTGGACTTCTACGGCCTTCTGGGGTTCGAGGAGGTCATGAACCTCGGCTGGGTGATGACCCTCGGTTCTCCTTCCAACCCCACGGCCCAGGTCACCTTCATGAGCCACGACAAGACCGCGCCCGTCGTACCCGACATGAGTGTCGAAGTGGACGACGTGGACGCGGTCTACGCAGCGGTGCGCGGGAGCGGCGCGGAGATCGTGCATCCCCTGCGGGACGAGGAATGGGGAGTGCGCCGGTTCTTCGTGCGGGACCCGAACGGGCGGGTCGTCAATGTGGTGAGCCATCAATGACGTGGTGAGCCATCGCATCGGCGATGCCGACGCCCCGCGTGCGTCGAGTCACGTGGAATCGAGGCCTCCGCGCTTGACCAACTGGCGAGCGATCACGTTGCGCTGGATCTCGTTGGTGCCCTCGCCGACGATCATCAGGGGGGCGTCGCGGAAGTAGCGCTCCACGTCGAACTCGGTGGAGTAGCCGTAACCACCGTGAATACGTACGGCGTTGAGAGCGATCTGCATGGCCGTCTCGGAGGCGAAGAGCTTGGCCATGCCGGCCTCCATGTCCACACGGCGGCCCGCGTCCGCCTCCCGGGCCGCGTACAGGGTGAGTTGGCGCGCGGCAGTCAGCGAAGTGGCCATGTCGGCCAGGTAGTTGCCGATCGACTGGTGCTTCCAGATCGGCTCGCCGAAGGTCTCGCGCTCCTGGGCGTAGGCGAGGGAGTCCTCGAAAGCGGCCCTGCCGACCCCGAGTGCGCGCGCCGCGACCTGGAGCCGCCCGGTCTCAAGGCCCTTCATCATCTGCGCGAAGCCCTTGCCCTCGACCCCGCCCAGTACGGCGTCGGACGGCGCCCGGTAGTCGTCGAACGACAGCTCGCAGCTCTCCACGCCCTTGTAGCCGAGCTTGGGCAGGTCGCGCGAGACCGTCAGGCCGGGGCCGTGTTCGACGAGCAGGATCGAGACGCCGTGGTGGGCGGGGCGAGCAGCCGGGTCGGTCTTGCACATCAGGGCGATGAGCCCGGATCTGCGGGAGTTGGTGATCCAGGTCTTCGTCCCGTTGACGACGTATCCGGCCGTGTCCGAGTCGGGGTGCGTGCCCGAGTCGCTGTGCGTGACCGCGTCCTTGCGGGCGGAGGTGCGCATGGCCTGGAGGTCCGAGCCGCCGCCCGGCTCGGTGAGCGCCATGGTCGCCCGGACCTCGCCGGTGGCCATCTTCGGCAGGTAGCGGCGCTTCTGTTCCTCCGTACCGAAGTGGAGCAGCAGCTTCGCGACCACGGTGTGGCCGCCCATCGCACCGGCCAGGCTCATCCAGCCGCGGGCGAGTTCCTCGGTGACGAGGACGTAGCAGGGCGTGGAGACCGGTGTGCCGCCGAACTCCTCGGGGATGGCGAGGCCGAAGACGCCGAGGCGCTTCATCTGCTCGATCAGGGCTTCGGGGTAGGTGTCGGAGTGCTCCAACTCCTGGACGACCGGCTTCACTTCCTTGTCGACGAAGTCCCGCACCGTGGCGACGACGGACTGCTCGTCCTCGGACAGGATGTCGAGAGTGCTCATGCCGTGACGCTCCTCGTCGCGTACCAGTGGCCAGGCATGACAAAGGCAAGGAGTGTTCGAACTCCTTGCCACTCTCAACTTATAGCGCAAGGGGGGCCTTGCGGCAAGGCCCCGGTCCTGCCGCAGAATCATCGGCCTGAGCCAGAACCAGAACCAGAACGGTCTGAGCCAGAACAGCCTGCGCCAGAACCCAGCGGAATGAGAACAATGATTGACGTGATCGTGGTCGGCGGCGGACCGACCGGTTTGATGCTGGCGAGCGAGCTTCGGCTGCACGGTGTGCGCACCGTCGTCCTGGAGAAGGCGGAGAAGCCCACCGCGCAGTCCCGCGGGCAGGGCCTGCACGCGCGCAGCGTCGAGGTGATGGACCAGCGCGGTCTGCTGGGCCGGTTCCTTGCGGTCAATGAGAAGTTCCAGGCAGGAGGCCTGTTCGGCGGCGTCGTGAAGCCGTGGCCGGACACGCTGGACACGGCTCACCCGTACGGGGTCGCCACCCCGCAGCCGGTCACCGAGCGGCTGCTCAACGAGCGCGCGGTCGAACTCGGCACCGACATCCGGCGCGGCTGTGAAGTGGTCGGGCTGAGTCAGACCGACGACGAGGACGGGAACGGGTACGGGAGCGGGGGCGGTGACGGGGCCGGAGTGACCGTCGAGCTGGCGGACGGCACGCACCTGCGCGCGCGCTACGTCGTCGGGTGCGACGGCGGCCGCAGTGCCGTGCGCAAGCTGCTCGGCGTCGGTTTCCCCGGCGAGCCTGCCAAGGTCGAGACGCTCCTCGGCGAGATGGAGGTGACCGCGGACCCGGAGACGGTCGCCGCCGCCGTCAAGGAAGTACACAAGACCCAGCTGCGGTTCGGCATCGCCCCGCCCAACGAGGACGGTGTGTGCCGCGTGGTCGTGCCCGCCGAGGGTGTCGTCGAGGACCGTGCCACCGAGCCGACCCTGGACGACTTCAAGCAGCAGCTACGGGCCTACGCGGGCACCGACTTCGGCGTGCACTCGCCGCGCTGGCTCTCCCGGTTCGGCGACGCAACCCGGCAGGCCGAGCGCTACCGCGTCGGCCGGGTGTTCCTCGCGGGCGACGCGGCGCACATCCATCCGCCGACCGGCGGGCAGGGGCTCAACCTCGGCGTGCAGGACGCGTTCAACCTCGGATGGAAGCTGGCCGCGGCGGTTCACGGCTGGGCGCCGGACGGCCTCCTCGACACCTACCACGCCGAACGGCACCCGGTGGGCGCCCGCGTCATCGACAACACCCGCGCGCAGATCACGCTGCTCGGGGCCGATCCGGGTGCGACCGCGCTGCGGGCGCTGTTCTCCAAGCTGATGGACTTCGAGGAGGTGAACCGGTACGTGACCGGGATGATCACCGCGGTCGACGTCCGCTACGACTTCGGAGAGGGACACGAACTGCTCGGCCTGCGGCTGCGGGACGTGGAGCTGAAGCAGGGGCGTCTCTATGGGCTGATGCACGAGGGCCGCGGACTGCTGCTCGACCAGACCGGGCGGCTCTCGGTCGCCGGGTGGGCCGACCGGGTCGACCACGTCGTGGATGTCAGCGAGGAGTTGGAGGAACTGGACGTGCCCGCGGTGCTGCTGCGGCCCGACGGTCACGTGGCGTGGGTCGGCGATGACCAGCAGGATCTGCTCGACCAACTGCCGAGGTGGTTCGGCGCACCGAGCTAGGACGCCCGTCCGCCCGGGCCTCAGCCGACCTGCGTATGGAACTGCACCAGGCGCTGCTGGACGAGTTTCACCGTGCCGCGCTGACGGCCCGGCACGCGGCGTCGCAACGCGACCAGGGCCGGGCCGAGTTCGCGGACCGTGTCCGGGTCGCGGACCTGCTCCCACTGGTGGTGGGCCAGATCCGCGGCGGCCTCGACATCGGGGGCGTCGGGTGCTTGGCCTGCCGTGAGCCTGGTGGAGACCACGGCGAGCCAGATCTCGCAGCTGCGTCCCGGGTCCTTGGCGAAGATCGCCAGATGTCCGCGGACTTCCATCCAGTGCACCACCTCGGGCGAGGAAGGCCCGTACGTACGCAGCGCCTCCTGCTCCCAGGCCGCCGCCATGGCCGCGGCCTCGCCGTGCCGCCCCGCCTCCACGGCCTTGGTGATCGCCGCATGCGGGTCCGCACCCGCGGTCCGCGGCGCCATGGAGGGCGGCATGCCCTGCTGTTGGGCGGGCACCGGCGCACGGTTGTCGGGCATGCCCCCAAGTCCGCCTGCGGTGAAGGCGACGGCAGGGTCGGCGGACAGCAGTACGACGCCGGTCGCCCCCTCCTCCACCGTCTGGGCGGCTACGTGTTGGTGCAGGTCCGCCAGCGGCGGCCGGTGCCCGCTGCGCAAGACCGTCGCCAGCGCCTTCATGTACGAGGGCGCCGCCACGGCACGCCGACCGGGCGGCGGCGCGATCCGCCCGTACAGCGCCACTCCCGGCCCCACGTCCAGGGCGCGCTGCGCCAGCTGCTGCCAACTGTCCGCGTCGGCGTGCAGATCGGCGATGACGGTCGTACTGCCGGGCGGGCGCAGCCGCAGCTCCTGGGCGATCCAGTGCCAGGGGAAACCGGTGTAGCGCACCGTCGCCGCCGTGGTCCGCGCCAGGGCCACATGTTGCAGTCGCTGACGGCGATCGAGGTGCAGTTGCCCGACCAGGTACACCGTCAAAGGCCCCGGCGCCATCGCGGCCGCACGCAGCCGCGTGAGCACGGTCTGCGGATCGAGCGGGTCCGCGAGCTCCACGACGCTCGCGGTCGCCGTCCCGGCGAGTACCGCCGGCGACACCGCCGCGAGCACGGGCAGCACGGAAGCCGCGTCCACCATACGGGCCTTGCCGACCGGCGCGGCCGCGATCAGCAGCGCGGTCCCGGGCACCGTCCCCTCCCCATCAGTCACCAGAGCACCGTATCCGCTGCTCACCCCTGGGGCGGCCGGTGGTCACCATTTCACCTCGCCCGCCGCCCGCGACCGCGGCATGTGGCGCTCGCGCGGCACGCTCTAGGCTGCGGTCACGAGATCATCTACGGGGAGCAGGTCCGTGCGAATAGAACGCCACCACATCGACGAAGCCGCCGTCCTGGCGGTGCGTGAGGACTTCACCAACCGCATCGGCCGCGAGGTCCGCACGATGTCGAAGGCCGGCCCGGTCACCGGGTACGAGTGGGGCATGCTGGCCGAGGAGTTCCTCGACTACCTCGGCGCGCTTTCCGTCGAGACACCGGACCTGCACACCCCGGAGGCCAAGGCCGTCCTGGGCGATGCCGCCGAGGCCGCGGCGGGCAAGGTCGCGTACGCCGCGTACTTCCCGGTGGCTTCCTTCCAGGTCTCCCTGAACTACGTGAACTTCGGGATGGCGTACGACGCCGGGTCCGAGGGAGCTCCCGAGACCGTCTCGGCGCACGACTGGATCGACGCCTTCTGCCTTGCCGTCCTCGCCGAACGGGCCGAATGGCACGGCGAGGCCTTCCACTTCGCCCGCGAGGCGCCCCTGCAAGGCGCGGCGGGGCGCCCGGCCGCCGAGCTCGTCCAGGGTCTGATGGCGTACGTCGCCGGGGACACCGGGGACGACGACGCGAGATATCCGCCGTCGAGGGAGGAGAAGCTGGCCGCCATCGACGCCGCGCTCGCCCGGATCCAGGACCTGGACCGTGAACTCGACGCGGGATTGCCGGACAAGCCCGAGAGCACGGCGCTGCGCGGCCTGCGCGCCCTGGCCGCGGGTGACCAAGAGGCGTTCGCCGCGGCGCTGATCACCCTGCTGACCGATCACAGCCGCGTGGCCGCGCGCAGCAACAGTACGGAGGCCCTGCTCCCGCTGCTCCCCCTGACGCTGGCCGCGCTCGCCCACCGCCGTGAGGGGTGGCAGGTGCCGGTGGAGACGGATTACCTTCCGCGGGCGCTGGTCACGGGGTTCGAGAAAGCGGGGCCACGCGTAGGGGCGTACGGCCGCGACCGGCGCCCCGACGCGGTGGCTCAACTCGCCGCCGGGCCCGTCGAGTTCGAGCGCCCCGAGAATCCCCTGCCGGTCACCGACGAGTACGTGGCTCAGCTGGAGATGGACACAAAGGAGATCCTCGACCCGAACCGCAAGGAACCGGTCTCCGCCGCGGACTGGTCGGATGCGATGAACGACCAGGAGCTGCTGTTCCGGTTCCGCTCCACGCTGACGCCCGATGTCACCGACGAGCAGTTCGAGAACCTCACCCTGGCTTCGCGGCAGGGGGCCGAGGCCTTCCGTTCCGCCCGTGGCGACGACCCGCGTGACCGGCATTACACGGGCGCCTGGCGCTGGCTCACCGCCGTCAGCTTCGCTCTGATCACGGGTACGCGCGAAGACCTCGCTCCGCTGGTCCTCGTCGATCCGGCGCTGCTCTCCGACGGCTCCGCCTACGCGTCGTACTACCAGGCTCTGCACGACTACTTGCGCGGCGTGGACCCCGAGCCCGCCACTGACCGTGCCGTCGCGGATCTGGAGAAGTGCGCACGCGGGGGCTTCGCGCCGCCTCCGTCCATCCTCTTGTCCCAGCTCGTCGAGGGCGACGAGGAGAGCTTCAACCTCGCGCTCCTCGACGCGCTCGAGACGCACCGCGATCACTACCGCGTGGCGGACCGGGCAGAGGACCCCGATGCCGCGGTCAACCTCAACATCCTGGCCCTGGCCTGCCATGCGCGCCGACGGGGCTGGACGATCCGCGTCTCGTCCCCCTACCTCCCCGCACGGCTTCTCCGGGCCGCGGAGCCCCTGTAGGACGACGGCCGATGAGTTTCGGCGTGCAGGGCAGTCAGTACCCCCGTAACCGCGATGATGAAGCGGCGACCGGCTAAACATCACCAGGAGATATTGAGATGCGTACGTTGATCAGCACTGCCTTCGTCTCCCTCGACGGAGTCGTGGAGGCCCCGGGCGGCGAGCCCGGCTACCGGAACTCCGGCTGGACCTTCAAGGACGTGGAGTTCCTCCCCGAGGCCTATGAGATCAAGGGCCGGGAGCAGGAGGAAGCCACCGCGATGCTGTTCGGCCGGGTCAGCTACGAGGCGTTCAGCCCTGTCTGGCCGGGCATGGAAGAGTTCGCCGAGTACAAGAACATGCCGAAGTACGTCGTCTCCAGCACCCTCACCGAGGACAAGCTGGTCTCCGGCTGGGGCGAGCAGACGATCCTGCGCTCCCTGGACGAGGTCGCCGAACTGAAGAAGACCGAGGGGGGCCCGATCATCATGCACGGCAGCGCCACCCTGAACCGCAACCTCTCCGACGCCGGTCTGATCGACCGCTACCACCTGCTCGTCTTCCCGCTGCTGCTGGGCGCGGGCAAGCGCCTGTTCAGCGACACGGACAAGGATGCCCAGAAGCTGAAGCTCGTGGAGCACGAGGCCTACGCCAACGGCATCCAGAAGAACGTCTTCGACGTCGTCCGCTGAACTTACTCGGACTCGATCTTGGACTCGATCTTGGACTCGATCTTGGACTCGATTCGCCCCAGCGGCTCGGACGCGGCCGCCAGCGCGTCGCGCTCGGTCTGCCAGGCGGAGTCCCCGGGGTGGAGTTCGCCTCGGAGGTAGGCGCAGGTGAGGCGCTGGACCGCGGACACGCGCTCGGGGTCCTCGTCCGTGGTCTCGGCGACGTCGTATCCGGAGATGCCGCCGAGGCCGTGCTCCGCGCCGAAGAGGGTGAGCAGGGACTTGGGGCCCGGGGAGAGGACGTACGGGTCGGCGTGCCAGTCCGCGCCCGCGACCGTCATGTGGGCGGATTCGTCCTTGTCGCCCGCGACCACGAGCGTCGGCGTCGTCATCTCGGAGAAGTCCGTGGTCAAGAAGGCGGGGAAGCTCTTGGCCACGTTCTCGGTGAGGGCGTCACCGCCCCTGCCGGGCGCGGCGAGCAGGATGCCTGCCTTGATGCGGGGGTCGGCCAGGTTCACTTCCTTCCCGTCGTCCGGATCGGTGAGCCGCGCGCCTAGCAGCAGGCTCGCGGTGTGCCCGCCCATCGAGTGTCCGGCCACGGCGATCTTGCTCCGGTCCATGCGCCCGCGGAGCTGCGGGACCGCGGACTCGATCTCGTCGAGCCGGTCGAGTACGCGCTTCATGTCCTCGGCCCGCGACCGCCAGTACAGGGGCGCCCCGGGGGCCTTGGGGTCCAGGCTCAGCGTCCGCGAGCTCAGATGGGTCGGCTGGATCACGACGAAGCCGTGCGCCGCCCAGAAGTTGGCGAGGGGGGCATAGCCGTTCAGTGAGGAGAGATGGTTCGAGAAGCCCTGACCGTGCGAGAGGAGGATGACCGGCAGATCGCTGCCGGTCACGGGCGCGGAGACCCGCAGCTCCAGGTCCACGGCCCGGTCGGGAGCCGACAGGACGACGGGGCTGACCGAGAGGACGGGACTGGGCGAGCTGAAGATGTCGGCTGTGGAAGTCGATGCACTCATGGTGCGCATTTCCCTTCGATGGCCTTTGCCGCCGGTCTCGCGCGACCGGCAGTCAGGGAGGCGGTCAGAAGCGTCCCGGCTTCAGATACCCTGAAAGCGGAACGTTGTTCCGATTACGATACGGAACGCTGTTCCGCTTTGTCAACGACCACTGGAAGGGGGCGCATGCCCGCCGCAAGCCACTCCGGAGAGGTGCCGGCCCGCAGCAAACGGGCCGACGCGCAGCGCAACGAACAGACGCTTCTCACCGCCGCCGCCGCGGTGTTCGTCACCTCCGGCGTCGACGCGCCGATCCGCGAGATCGCGGCCAGTGCCGGCGTCGGGGTCGGAACGATCTACCGCCACTTCCCCACCCGGGCGGATCTCGTCGTCGCCGTCTACCGCCATCAGGTCGAGGCGTGCGCCGAGGCCGGCCCGACCCTGCTCGCGGGCGCGGACTCCCCGCTGGCGGCACTGCGCCAGTGGATCGATCTCTTCGTCGATTTCCTGGTCACGAAGCACGGGCTCGCGGGCGCCATGCAGTCGGACAGCAGCGGCTTCGAGGCGCTGCACACGTACTTCCTCGACCGCCTGGTGCCCGTCTGCGAGCAGTTGCTCGACGCGGCGGCCGACGCCGACGAGATCGAGCCCGGTACGCGCGCCTACGAACTCATGCGCGGCATCGGCAACCTCTGCATCGGACACGACACCGATCCCAGCCGCTACGACGCCCGGCGCCTGATCGAGCTCCTCCTCCGGGGTCTGCAACGCCCGCAGCCACGTTCCTGAGCCGACCCGCCCCTGGCGGTCAGACGGCCCGGCCGTGTTCGGCCACCGCGATACGCGCCAGCTTCGTCAGCATCATGCCGTTGCGGATCGCGACCACGTAGTCCACGGGGAGGCCGTGCATCCGGGTGCCGGGGCCCCGAAGCGGGTGCCAGTCGAGGATGACGAGGGTGTGTTCGCCCCAGGGGATCAGGTTGATGGCGATGCGGGCCGCGCCGAAGGGGCCCGCCTTCGCCTCCAGTTGCAGACGGCTCTCCGGCTCGCTGATGCGGACGACGCAGGAGTCGTCGAGGACCAGAGGGCCGACGCCGACCCGGACCTTCAGGCAGGCACCCACCGCGGGCCAGTGCGGGTCCGCCGCGAGGACCTCCTGGGTTCCCGTCACCCACTCCCCGTACCGGTGGCCGTCGGACAGCAGGCTCCAGACCTCGGCCGGCGAGGCCAGGATCAGACGGCGGTTCCGCGACACACTGACCACACTCCTCCTGAGGGGTATGGCACGATTTTTGCACTTTGTCACCTGAGGCACCTTCCGAGGCAGCCCCTGCCGGGCGGCACACGCTGTGCGAGGGTGGCTCAGAGGGTGATCTCGTACCTCGGACACCGCGCCTCGAACACCTCGAACGCAAGGAGCCGCATGCCCACGGCAGCCACCGCAGCGAGCCTGGCCCTGGACCTCACCTCAGGGCTGAAGACGCGTGACCTCGAGGAGGTCTACCAGGACCTGCACCGCCACCCCGAGCTCTCCTTCCAGGAGCACCGCACGGCCGGGATCCTCGCCGAACGGCTGCGCGGCGCCGGGTACGCGGTGACCACCAAAGTCGGCGGCACCGGCGTCGTGGGCGTCCTGGAGAACGGCGACGGGCCCGTGGTGTGGCTGCGCGGCGACATGGACGCGCTGCCGGTCACGGAGACCACGGGCCTCGCGTACGCCTCCACCGTCGACGGTGTGATGCACGCCTGCGGTCACGACATGCACGTCACCTGGCTGACGTTCGCCGCCGAGGCCCTCGCCGCCGGCCGTGAGACCTGGTCGGGCACCCTCGTCGTGATCGGGCAGCCCGCGGAGGAAGGGGGCGACGGAGCGCGAGCGATGGTCTCCGACGGGCTGCACGAACGGTTCCCCCGCCCCGACGCCGTCTTCGGCCAGCATGTCGCCCCCGGCCCCGTCGGCCTCGTCTCCCACACCCCGGGGCTGATCATGTCGGCCGCCGACGACCTGCACATCGTGGTGCCGGGGGTCGGCGGCCACGGTTCACGGCCCGAGGCCACCGTCGACCCGGTGGTGACGGCCGCGTACATCGTCACGCGGCTGCAGACCGTCGTCTCCCGTGAGGTGTCCGCGTCGGATGCGGTGGTCCTGACGACGGGGCAGTTCAACGCCGGGCAGCGGCCCAACATCATCCCCGCCGAGGCCCGGCTCGGGCTGAACCTCCGTACTCAGGACGCGACGGTGCGCGAGCGGGTCCTTTCCGCCGTCCGCCGCATCGTCGAAGGCGAGTGCCAGGCCGCCGGATGCCCCGAGCCGCCCGAGGTGAACACCGGCGCGAGCTTCCCGGCCACGGTCAACGACGCGGCGCTCGACGCGGAGATCGCCGACCTGCATCGCGAACTCTTCGGCGCGCAGAGCGTGCTCGACTTCGGGCCCGCGATGGGCAGCGAGGACTTCTCCCTCCTGGTGCCCACCGGGGTGCCCTACGACTTCTGGTTCGTGCCCTCCACGCCCAAGGCCGCGTGGCAGGCCGCCCCCGGGCAGAAACTCGGCGAGAAGATCACCGGGGTGCCGGGCAACCACAGCCCTCTGTTCGCCCCGGACCTCACGGTCCTGCTGCCGGGCGTACGGACCCTGGTGGGCGCCGCGCTGCACCGGCTCGGCCGCTGAGGTTCAGCGGGGCCCTCGCGAGTGGCCGAGCAGGCGGTCGATGTCCGCGTCGTCGTAGCCGAGTTCGGCGAGTACGTCCCTGCTGTGCAGACCGAGGGTGGGCGGGGCGGTGCGTACGGCGGGCCGCTCGCCGCGGAAGCTGACGGGGAAGGCGACCTGCTGGAGCGGGCCCACATCGGGGTGGTCGACCTTCTGGACCATGCCGAGCGCCTCGGTCTGCGGGCAGTCGTAGACCTCGTCGAGGGTGCGGATGGGGGCGACGGGGACGCCGCGCGGCTTGAGCAGCGCGCACCAGTGGGCCACCGTCTCGTCGACGAGTACCGCCTCCAGCTTGGCGTTGAGGGCTCTGCGGTGGGTGACGCGGGCGCGGTTGGTGGCGAAGCGCGGGTCGTCGGCCCACTCCGGGTGGCCGAGCGACTCGCTCAGGCGGCGGAAGAGTCCGTCGCTGCCGACGGCGATCACGAAGTGCCCGTCGGATGCCGGGTAGGCCTGGTACGGGACGAGGCTGGGGTGGCCGGATCCGAGGCGGGTGGGCCGCTCGCCCGTGGCGAAGTAGCCGGTGGCCCAGTTGATGTGCAGGGCGAGCTGCGACTCGTACAGGGAGGTCGTGACGTACTGGCCGCGTCCTGTGCGCTCGCGCTCGACGAGGGCCGATGTGACGCCTATGAGGCCGAAGAGGGCGGCCCCCAGGTCGCCCATCGCGTACCCGGCCTTGACGGGCGGCCCTTCCGGCTCGCCCGTGAGCGACATCAGGCCTGCGCTCGCCTGGGCGACCATGTCGTATCCGGGCTCGTCGCGCAGCGGTCCCGTGTCGCCGAACGCCGAGATGTGGAGCAGGACCAGGCGGGGGTAGCGCTCGCTGAGGGTGCGGTAGTCGAAGACGTCGGCCAGGGAACTGCCGGGACGGAAGTTCTCCACCATCACGTCCGCGTCGGCGAGCATCCGGTGGACGGCCTCCTGCCCCTCGGGGGACTTGAGGTCCAGGGTCACCGAGCGCTTGTTGCGATTCGCCGCCAAGTAGTAGGTGGCGTCAGGGCCGTTGAAGGGCGGGCCCCAGGCGCGGGTCGGGTCGCCGCCCTGGGGGTGCTCGACCTTGATGACGTCCGCGCCCAGGTCGGCGAGGGACATGGTGACGTAGGGACCGGCGAGGATCTTCGAGAGGTCGACGACCTTCATGCCGAGCAAGGGGGAAGCGGGGCGGGGCTCATCGGGCATGTGCGGCGGTCTCCTTGTGCGTGGCGCGTGGGACCTGCCCACCGTAATCTCCACCGGTAATTCGCCTGATCGTCTTCCTCTGTCCGCACCGCTGTGGGAGAACGCTCGGGTGTGCGATGACGAACTGATGCCGCCCAGGGCGGACTTGACCGAGAAGCAGTGGCTGCGGGCCGACGAATCGCTCGCCCAGGACCTCGCCGCCACGTGGGGGCCGCAGGCCCTCACGCTGCACCGGCGGACGCTGCTCGGCGGTGCCGCCGCCGGGGCCGCGCTCGCCGTGCTGCCGTTCGGCGCCCCGCAGGCCACGGCGGCGCAGGGCGCCGCCAAGTTCCCCTTCCCCGAAGCGCCGAACCGGCAGGGGGAGTTCGCCGTCCTGGTGACCGGCGACGCGGGCACCGGCGGCGAGGAGCAGCTGGCCGTGACCGAGGCCGCCCGGCGGGTGTGCCGTGACGAGGGGATCTCGCTGGCCGTCGGCCTGGGCGACAACATCTACGAGAACGGGCCCGAGTCCGACCACGACTCCGAGTTCCGGGAGAAGTTCGAGACGCCCAACACCGGCATCGACGTCCCCTGGCTCATGGTCCTCGGCAACCACGACTGCTCGGGCCTGATCCCGGGCAGCGGAGGTGACCCCTCGCGCGGCGACCGTGAGGTCTCCTACGCGGCCGCGTCACCGCGCTGGTACATGCCGAGCCGCTACTACAACGTCGCCCTGCCGTCGTCCGACGCCCCGGGAGACGGCGACCCGGTGGTGGAGTTCTTCGCCCTCGACACCAACCCCGTCGCCTCCACGGTGGCCCAGACCTCGCGCCACTACCGGTGGGACGGCCCCTACATGCGCGCCCAGCGGCAGTGGCTGGACTCCGCGCTCGCCGCGTCCCGGGCCCGCTGGAAGGTGGTGCTCGGCCACCACCCCTACCTGAACAACGGGAAGCACGGCAGCGCCGGTTCGTACGACGGGTTCGTCATCGGCCACTACACGAGCGGCATCCACCTCAAGGAGCTGTACGAAGAGGTGGTGTGCGGCAGGGCCGACCTGATCCTGTCCGGGCACGACCACACCCTCCAGATCCTGGAGCCCACGACCCGCACGGCAGGCACCCGCCAGATCGTCTGCGGGGCAGCCGCCAAGTCCGGTGACGGCAGGGCCCACTTCGACCACCCCGCCGCCTGGCAGAACTTCTCCGACGTGGGGTTCATGGTCCTGAAGGTCTCCGAGCGTGCCATGACGGTCGACACCTACACGGTCGACGTCGCCACCCGGACCGCGCGCCTGGCCCACACCACGACGACGTCCACCGCGGTCGCGGGACGCGCCAGCGTGGGCTAGGCGGCACGCGCCCTCACAGCAGCCGGGCGCCCCGTCTCGCGAGGTACCGGACCGGGTTGATGTCGGAGCCGTAGCCGCGCCGGGCCCTGATCTCCAGGTGGAGGTGGGGCCCGGTGGCCCGGCCCGTGGCCCCGCTGCTGCCGAGCCGGTCGCCGGTGCCGATGCGGGACCCCTGGCGCACGGAGATGCGGGAGAGATGCCCGTACACGGCGTAGTGCCCGTCCCGCAGCCGCACCGTCACCGCCTTGCCGTACGCGCCCGACCAGCGGGCCAGGACCACCGTGCCGCCGCCGACGGCGTGCACCGGGGTCCCCGTGGGGACCGCCAGGTCGATGCCGGTGTGGTGTCCGGCGAGCCAGTTGCCGCGTATCCCGTAGCGGGCGGAGACGCGGAAGCGCCGGCGGATCGGCAAGGCGAACTTGCGCCGTGGTTTGTCCTGGGCGAGCGCCCGGTTCTCCGGGACCGCCTCGTCCGCCTCGGCGAGGGCTTCCTCGAACTCCTCGTCGTAGCCGATGCCGCAGTCGCCGTCGGTCTCGGCGGCGGCGTGCGGCGCGGGTCCCGCCACCGTGAAGGCGCCGCCGGCCAGGAGGACCGCGGCGACGCCGAGTACGTCGCGTCGTGTGCTGCCCGCTTCACGCGGGCTGTCTATGTCGTAGCCCATGAAGGCCAGCACACTGGCGACGGGAGCGACCCGCACCCCGAATGCTCCGCTTGGCGTAACACCTTCCGTGGCCGCCCCGCGGTCAGATCCGCGGTCAGTCGAGGGTCGGCCGGTAGACGGTGAGCGCCTCGGGGAGCTTGTCGAGGAGCAGCGCGGCGGGCGCCGGGGCGAGTTCGCCGTCGTACGCCATCTGGGTGCCCTCGGGCAGGCCGGAGATGAGCAGGCGCTGGGCCTTGGCGGACGCGTACAGGCGGGTCTTGGTCAGCTGGCCGGCCACCGCCGCGGCCAGCAGCCGGGTGCGGGCGAAGCGGCCGCCGCTCGCGATGCGGACGTCGAGCAGCCCGTCGGCCAGGTCGTGCCTGCGCACGGGGGCGATGCCGGTGCTGCGGTAGGCGCCGTTGCCCGCGAAGAGCAGCCACATCGAGCGGGGCTTGCCGTTCACCACCGCGCGCAGCGGCCGCCCCGTGTGCACGATCTGGGCGACGCCGAGCAGCGCGGCGGGCGGACCGCCGACCTTCGGGGACCATTCCTCCCTGATGCGTACGAGCTCGGGGTAGGCGCCGAGGCTGAACGTGTTCAGGAAGTACACCGGCTCGGCGTGCGTCCTGCCGCCGGGACCGACCCCGGCCAGGGGCTTGATCCGGCCGACGTCGGCCCGTACGGCACTGCCCTCGGCGAGGGCGGCGCAGGCGTCCGCGACCGTGTCGACGCCCAGGTCCGCGGCGAAGTGGTTGAACGTTCCGCCGGGCAGCACCATCAGCGGCACGTCGAAGCGCAGGGCCGCTGTCACGGCGGCGTTCACCGTGCCGTCGCCCCCGCACACGCCGAAGACACCGCCGCGCCGGGCCGCGTCCCTGGCCGCTTCCTCGAGGACCTTGGGCAGCGGCCCCGCTTCCTCCTCGTAGAGGACCACCTCCGCCCGGGGCAGGGCCGTCTTCAACTGCCGGACCGGGTCCATGAGTTGGGGCTGGGCCCCGGAGGAGGGGTTGACCACCACGACAAGGCCGTCGCCGTCCGGCAGCGCGGGCGCGTCCGTCCGGGGCCGCGCGGGCGGCGGCATCTGCGCCCTGGAGGGCACCATGCCGCGCACCGCGTAGGCGGCGCCCACGCCGAGGGCCGCGCCGACCAGGACGTCGCTGGGGTAGTGCACGCCGGTGTAGACGCGGGAGAAGGCCACCGACGCCGCGACCGGGGCCACGGCCGCGCCCATCCCCCGCGACTCCAGGGCCACGCCCGTGGCGAACGCCGCCGCCGACGCCGAGTGCCCGGAGGGGAAGGAGCTGGTGATCGGCTGCTCCGAGAGGTGCCGGATCACCGGCACGGCGTCGAGAAGCGGCCGGGAGCGGCGCACCGCACTCTTGCCCAGGGTGTTGACCGTGGCCGACGCGAGGGCCAGCGAGGCGACGCCGCGCACCGCCGCACGCCTGCCGCGCGCACCGCCGAACGCCCACATCCCCGCGGCGATGCCGAACCACAGCAGCCCGTGGTCGGCGCTCCGGCTCAGCCGCGGCAGGACAGGCTGCGCCGCCGGCCAGGAGCGGGAGGCCACGCGGTGGAACGCCAGGCGGTCGGTGGCACCGAGCAGTCTGCGGATGTGCGAGGTCGGTAGATCACTCATGCACCCCCTATACCCCCGCACGCTCTTCGCACCGCGCACATCTTGCGCCGGGACTGTGACGTTCACTTCAATCAGTCATATGGCAGCCCCCCGTCCGACCTCACCGCAGCGGCCCTCCGAGCTGCCGCCGACCGCGTGGGCCGTGCTCGGCCTGCTCTCCTTCCCCGGGGAGCGGACGGGGTACGAACTGAAGAAGTGGGCGGACGCCTCGCTGCGCCACTTCTACTGGTCCCCCGCCATCAGCCAGATCTACGCCGAGCTGCGGCGCCTCGAAGCGCTCGGGTACGCGACGTCGCGGCGCTCGGGACCCGAGGAGCCCCGTGCGAAGCGGTCGTACGCCATCACGGCCGAGGGCCGTGCGGCGCTGATCGGATGGGCTGGGGGCGCCGGGGACGCGGGTCCCGCCGTCCTGAAGCACCCGCTGCTCCTGCGGGTCTGGCTCGGGCACCTCGCGTCGCCGGATCATCTGCGGGCCCTGGTGAACGAGCACATCGCGCACACGCGGGGCGAGCTGAAGGAGGTGCACGACGCGCTCGCCCGGGCGGAGGGGGAGGCGGCCTGGACACATCCGCTGATCGCGCTGCGCTGGAGCGGGCGGCGGCTAGAGGCGGAGATCGAGCTCGCGGAGGCGATGCTCGCCGATCTCACGGAAATGGCGACGCCGACGCCCACCGAGCGCGCGGAAACCGGCGCCTCCGCTCCCTCCGGTCAACCCCCCGAGGACTCGCCCACCCACGGGTGACGTGGCTCGCGGCGCGGGGGCCGCGGCCGGTAGGACGGGCGGGGTCAGCCGACCCCGCCGTACGGAGCAGTGCACCTGTGACCACCCGCGCCGTCCTTGTCGCCGCCGTCATCACCGGGCTCCTGCTCGGGATCGTGGGAAGCAGAGGGGACGACTCCGATTCGGCCGGGCACCCCCGTACGGGCGGTTCCTTCGCGGAAGCGGGCCGTTAGGCTGCGACCTTGCCGCGTGGCACCCACTGTCCTCGCCGCGCGGCCATCGAGCCGCCGTCGACGGAAGCGAGTGAACCTTGAACTTCCTCACCATCGGTCACCGCGGGGTCATGGGTGTCGAACCCGAGAACACCCTTCGGTCCTTCATCGCCGCGCAAGCCGCGGGCCTCGATCTCATCGAGCTCGATCTGCATCTGAGCAAGGACGGCGCCCTCGTCGTCATGCACGACGCCGACGTGGCCCGTACGACCGACGGCAAGGGACCGATCGCCGAGAAGACCCTGGCCGAGCTGCGGGAGCTCGACGCGGGGCGCGGTGAGCGCATCCCCGTCTTCGAAGAGGTCCTGGACGCGGTGAAGGCGCCGCTGCAGGCCGAGATCAAGGATGTGGCCGCCGCCCGCGCCCTCTCCGAGGTGATGCACCGGCGCGATCTGGTGGGCCGCGTCGAGGTGATCTCCTTCCACGACGAGGCGATCGCCGAGATCGCGCGGCTCGTCCCCGGCGTACGCACCGCGCTCGTCGCGAGCCGCTACGGCACCGACGTCGTGGAGCGCGCCACGGCGGTCGGTGCCACCACCCTCGTCCTGAACATCAGGCGTCTGACGCTGGAGATCGTCGAGCGGGCCAAGAAGGCCGACCTGCGGATCATCGGCTGGGTCGTGAACACGCAGGACGATCTGCGGCTCGTGCGCGCGCTGCAGCTGGACGGGGCGACCACGGACTATCCGGAGATCAAGCGGACGGGCCGCTTCACGGCCTGACCGTGCCCCGCTCAGACCAGCGGCTTGACCAGCAGCTCGAACTGAAGGTCGTCCCGCTGCGGAATGCCGAACCGCTCGTCGCCGTACGGGAAGGGAGTCATCTTTCCCGTACGGCGGTAGCCGCGCCGCTCGTACCAGGCGACGAGGTCGTCGCGTACGGAGATCACGGTCATGTGCATCTCCCGCACGCCCCACACCTCGTGGACGATCCGCTCGGCCTCCGCCATGATCACCTTGCCGAGGCCCGCGCCCTGGAGCGCCGGGCTCACCGCGAACATCCCGAAGTAGGCGTGCTCCCCGCGGTGTTCCAGCTGGCAGCAGGCGACGATCTCGCCGTCGCGCTCGACCGTGAGCAGCTTGCTCGCAGGGGCCTTGATGACCGCGACGACGCCCTGCGGGTCGGTCCGCTGACCCTCCAGGATGTCCGCCTCCGTGGTCCAGCCCGCCCGGCTCGAGTCGCCGCGGTACGCCGACTGGATCAGCGAGACGAGTACGTCGACGTCCGCGTCGGTGGCGTCACGGAAGGTGAGGTCGCTCGTGCTGGGGTGCGGGGCCGTGTCCATGGGGCGGGTTCTCCGATATCTCTCTGGCCCGCCGCTGTCGGGCGCGGCGTGGGCGAGGCACCGCCGAGCGTATCCCCCCGGCCGATCCCCCCACTAAGGTGCGGCCGCATGGTGCATGTACTGAGCAGCAGGATCCTCCTCCGGCCCACCGACCCCGAGCGCTCACGGGCGTTCTACGGCGACGCGCTGGGCCTCGCCGTCTACCGCGAGTTCGGCACGGGCCCGGACCGCGGCACGGTCTACTTCCTGGGCGGCGGCCACCTCGAGGTCTCGGGCCGCTCGGAGCGTCCGCCCTCCCCCGGCCTCCAGCTCTGGCTCCAGGTGGCGGACGTGCGGGCGGCGCACGCGGAGCTGCTTGAGCGGGGCGTCGAGGTGGTGCGGGAGCCGGTGAAGGAGCCCTGGGGTCTTGTCGAGATGTGGATCGCGGACCCCGACGGCGTAAAGATCGTCATCGTCGAAGTACCGGAGGAACATCCCATCAGGTACCGGCCCGGGATCTGACGAAAGACCTTGCCCCTACCACCTGCCATCCCCCTGACCTCTTGTCATCTCTAGACCGGTCGGTCTAGAGTCCTGTGTGTGACCAAGACACGCGGTGACACCCGCGCCCGCATCCTGCGTACCGCAGCCGATCTGTTCCAGCGGCAGGGCTACGGCGCGACGGGACTCAATCAAGTGCTCGCCGAGAGTGGCGCCCCCAAGGGGTCGCTGTACTTCCACTTTCCGCGAGGCAAGGAGCAGCTGGCCGCCGAGGCCGTGGCGCTCGCCGGGGGCGAGATGGGGGCGCGCATAGCCTCCGTCGTGGGCTCTTCGGGCGGGGCGGAGGAAGCCGTTCTCGGGATCGGTGAACTGCTCGCGCGAGGGCTGCGCGAGTCCGGCTTCCGGGACGGCTGCCCCGTCGCCACCGTCGCGCTGGAGCAAGCCGGGGGCGAGGGACCCATCAGCGACGTCTGTCAGGTCACCTACGGCTCTTGGCTGTCGGGGCTCGCGGAGGCGTTCCGGGGGTGGGGCGCCGCCGATGAGGAGGCCGATGAGCTTGCCGAGCTCGTGATGTCGTCGTTGCAGGGGGCCCTCCTCCTCGCGCAGGTGCGGCGTGACACCGCGGTCGTCTCGTCGGTGGCCCGGCGCGTCGGCTCGGTCGTCGCGCGGAGCCTGGAGAGTGCTGCGCACCCTGACAAGGGAACGGGGAGGAACGCGTGAAGGTTCACCACCTCAACTGCGGGTCCATGATGAAGATCGAGCCCACCTACGACGGGCCGCCGCCGCTGCACGCCGTGTGCCACTGCCTGTTGGTGGAGACCGACGCGGACGGGCTCGTGCTCGTCGAGAGCGGGCTCGGGCGGGGCGATGTGCGCAGGCCGCTCGAATCCCTCGATCCGGAGTGGACCGAACTCGCCGCCCCTGAACTGGATTTCGCCGAGACCGCTCTCTCGCAGGTCGAACGGCTGGGGTACGCGGCATCCGACGTACGGCACATCGCGCTCACCCACCTGGACGTCGATCACAGCGGTGGCCTCCCCGACTTCCCCGAGGCACGCGTCCACCTCATGGCCGCCGAACTCACCGCGGCCCTCGCGGAGGCCCCCAGCCGTCGCTACCGGCCCGCGCACTGGGCCCACGGCCCGCGCTGGGAGACGTACGAGGAGAACGCCGGCGAGGAGTGGGCCGGATTCTCCGGGGTCCGCCAACTGGCGGGGCTCGGCGATGAGTTCCTGATCGTGCCGCTCGGCGGGCACAGCGCGGGGCACGCCGCCGTGGCGGTACGCGATCGCGGGCGGTGGCTCGTGCATGCCGGGGACGCGTACTTCTACCACCGCGAGATCGCGCGGGAAGCCCCGCACTCGCATCCCCTGATGGACATCATCCAGCTGGACGCCCAGGTGGACGCCGAGCTGCGGGTCGCCAATCAGGGGCGGCTACGGGAGGTCGCCACCCGGACGGACGAGTTCACCGTCCTCAACGCGCACGATCCGTGGGACTATCTCCGGCTCGCCGGGGCAGGCGGCTGATCCGACGGTTCGGGTGCAATCGTCCGGCGGTTCGGGGGTACTCGGGTTCCTCGCCCGGCGCACCCGACGTGCGCCGGGCAGCCCCTCGTCGGAGGATTGACCGGACCCCTCGCCCAACCCTGGAGCGATCTCGTATGCAACGTCCCCGGATTCTGATCATCGGCGGTGGCTTCGCCGGTATGGAGTGCGCGCACAAGCTGGAGCGGACGCTCAAGGCACAGGACGCCGAACTACGGCTCATCAGCCCACAGGACCATCAGCTGTATCTGCCCCTGCTTCCCCATGTCGCGTCGGGCGTGCTGACCCCGCAGTCGGTCGCGGTGCCACTGCGCCGCATGCTGCGCCGTACGGCGATCGTGCCGGGCGGGGCCATCGGCGTGGACCCGAACGCGAAGGCCGTGATCGTACGGAAGATCAACGGCGAGGAGGTCGTGGAGCGCTACGACTATCTCGTCCTGACGCCGGGCAGCGTGACCCGGCAGTTCGACATCCCCGGAGTCGACCGGCACGCCGTCGGCGTGAAGACGCTGGCCGAGGCCGCCTGGATCCGCGACCACGTGATCTCGCAGCTCGACCTGGCGGCGGCCAGCTCCGACCGGGCCGAGCGTGAGTCCCGGCTGCAGTTCGTGGTCGTCGGCGGCGGTTACGCGGGGACGGAGACGGCGGCGTATCTGCACCGTCTGACGAGTGCCGCCGTCAAACGGTACCCGGGGCTCGACCCCTCGCAGATCAAGTGGCATCTGGTCGACGTGGCACCGAAGTTGATGCCCGAACTCGGCGACCGGCTCGGGGAGAAGGCCCTCGACATCGTGCGGCGTCGCGGCCTCGAGGTGTCGCTCGGCGTGACGGTGGACAAGGTGACCGAGGACACCGTCACTCTCACCGACGGGCGCGTGCTGCCCTGCCGGACGCTGATCTGGACGGCCGGTGTCGCGCCGAGCCCGCTCATCGCCACGCTGGGCGCCGACACCAACAAGGGCCGCCTGGTCGTCGACCCCGAGCTGACGGTTCCCGGCATGGACGGCGTGTTCGCGCTCGGCGACGCGGCGGCCGTCCCCGACCTCGCCAAGGGCGGCGGCGCGATCTGCCCGCCGACCGCGCAGCACGCGATGCGCCAGGGGTGGGCCGCCGCGAAGAACGTCACCGCGGCACTGCGGGGCGCGCCGCTGACCGCCTACCGGCACAAGGACATGGGCCTGGTCGTGGACCTCGGCGGCATCCAGGCCGTATCGAAGCCGCTGGGCGTGCAGTTGAGCGGCCTGCCCGCTCAGATCGTCGCGCGCGGCTACCACTTGGGGGCGCTGCGCACCGTCACCGCGCGCTTCCGTACGGCCGCGAACTGGGGCCTCAACGCGCTCGCCGGCGACGACTACGTACGCACCGGGTTCCAGTCCCAACGGCCCGCCACGCTGGCGGACTTCGAGAAGACGGACGTCTATCTCTCGCCGGAGGAGATCCACGCACGGATGTCGTCGGAGGTGGCGGCGCGTTCGATGGCCCCGGAGAAGCCGCTGTTCCCTTAGCCCGTCGGAGAGTTCGATCGGAGGCCGGTGCTCGCAGTCAGCGAGCACCGGCCTTCGCGCGTGAGCGGCACCGGCTCGCGCGCGCACGCCGGGGCACATCGCTGCCTCTCTGGTCGTGCGGGCGGCGGGCGACTACCAGTGGTGGGGTAGGCGCCGCCGCAACGTGCCGAGGCCTTGCTCTGGGCTCCGGAATGCCGCGGCCCTCGTCTCAAGGTCGATGCCCGCCGCCAGATGGCCGAGAGACGGCCCGGACCCGCCGTCTCGCCGCCTGGTTGATCGCGGCGCACTCCACGTACGTACTACGCGTCACTCGCCCATCGCCACACGAAGGACTCCACCACCATGCGTATCGGCATCGATGTCGGTGGGACCAACACCGACGCCGTCCTCCTCGGGTACGACGACCGAGTGCTCGCGGCCACCAAGTCACCGACCACCCCCGACATCACCTCCGGCGTCACCGCGGCGGTCCAGGGCCTTGCACCACCCGTCGAATCCGTCACCGCGGTGATGATCGGCACCACGCACTTCCTCAACGCGCTCGTCGAGGGCGCCCGGCTCACTCCCGTGGCCGCCGTGCGTCTCGGCCTGCCCGCCACCGCCGCCCTGCCGCCCATGGCTGACTGGCCCGCGCGGCAGCGGGCGGCCGTCGGCGGGCACGGCTATCTCTGCCACGGCGGAAGGGAGTTCGACGGGCGGCCGCTGTCGCCGCTCGACCCGGACGAGCTGAGGCGGACGGCCGCCGACATCGCCGCGCGCGGTCTCACCTCCGTCGCCGTGTCGTCGGTCTTCTCGCCGGTCGCGGAGGCTGACGAGTGGCGCGCCGCCGAGATTCTGCGGGAGGAGCTCGGCGAGGGCGTGCACTTCTCGCTCTCGCACGACCTCGGCCGGGTCGGGCTGCTCGCGCGGGAGAACGCCACGATCATCAACGCGTCGCTGCGGGACCTGGCCTCGGTCATCGTCGAGTCGTTCGGCAAGGCGCTGGCCGAGATGTCGGTCACGGCGCCGTTCTTTCTGTCGCAGAACGACGGAACGCTGATGGATGTCGACGTCGCGCGCGCGTACCCCGTCGCGACGTTCGCTTCGGGGCCGACCAATTCGATGCGGGGCGCGGCGCTGCTCTCCGGGCTCGGGGACTGCGCGGTCGTCGACGTGGGCGGCACGACGGCCGACATCGGCGTACTGAGCGGGGGCTTTCCGCGCGAGGCCGCGGGGGATAGCGAGGCCGCGGGGATCCGCACCAACTTCCGTATCCCTGACGTCCTTTCGCTCGGCATCGGCGGAGGGTCCTTGGTGTCGCGCGACGGTGAGACGGGGCCTCGGTCGGTGGGCTACCTCCTCACGGAGGAGGCGCTCGTGTTCGGCGGCACGCGGCTCACGGCGACGGATCTCGCGGTGGCGGCGGGGCGCGCGGACATCGGGGACCGCTCCCATGTCGCCCATCTGGGGCGCGAGTTCACCGTGCGCGCGCTTGGCCGCGTCGCCGAGCGGCTCGCCGAAGGCGTCGACCGGATGCGGACCTCGGCGGCGGTGCTGCCCGTGGTCGCCGTGGGAGGCGGTTCCATCCTCGTGCCCGAGGTGCTGCCCGGCTTCACCGATGTGCGCAGGCCGGGCCACTTCGACGTGGCCAACGCGGTGGGTGCGGCGATCGCGCAGGTCGGCGGCGAGGTCGACCGGGTCTTCCGGGTTCCCGACGGACACCGGGACGCGGTGCTCGCCGGGGCCCGCGAGGAGGCCGTCGGGCGTGCGCTGGACGCGGGGGCGCGGCCCGGCAGCGTACGCGTCGTCGACATCGAGGAGGTGCCGCTCGCCTATCTGCCCGGCGGTGCGACGCGCATCCGCGTCAAGGCCGTGGGCGATCTGGACCTGCGGCGCCTCGGCGAGGCCACCGCGTCCGGCTCCGAGGTGATGTCCCGTGCGTGAGATCACCCTCGACAACCTCGACGACATCGCCCGGGGCGCCGGGATCCTCGGCGCGGGGGGCGGCGGCGACCCCTACATCGGCAAACTGCTCGCCCGTGAGGCGATCCGCGCGCACGGTCCGGTGCGGGTCGCCCACATCGGCGAGGTCGACGCCGACGCGACCGTGGTCCCCATCTCCGGGATGGGCGCGCCCACCGTCCTCCTGGAGCGTGTGCCCAACGGGCGGGAGTGCCTGGCCGCGCTGCGCGCCCTGGAGCGACACCTCGGGCGCAGGGCCACGCACCTCACGCCGCTGGAGGTCGGCGGGGTCAACTCGATGCTGCCGATCGCGTGCGCCGCGCAGGCCGGGCTTCCCCTCGTGGACGGGGACGCCATGGGTCGGGCGTTCCCCGAGGCACAGATGGTGCTGCCCGGCCTCGCCGGGATCAGCAACTCGCCGATGGCGCTTGCCGACGACAAGGGCAACACCGTCATCGTCGACGCCGTCGACAACCACGCCGCCGAGCGGATCGCCCGCGCGGTGTGTGTGGAGCTCGGCTGCCAGATCAGTTGCGCGGACACGGTGCTGCGTGGCGATCAGCTGGCCGACGGTCTGGTCCCGGCGACGCTGACGCTGGCGGGGCGGCTCGGCGCGGTGGTACGGGAGGCGCGCGCCGCGCACGGCGATCCGGTGGCGGCGGCGCGGTCGCTGCTGGACGGCGTCCCCCTCCTGACGGGCAAGGTGGCCGACGTGATCCGTCGCACGGAGGGCGGCTTCGCGCGCGGTCACGCCCGCGTCGACGGGACGCGGGATGACGCGGGCCGGGTGCTCGAACTCGGCTTCCAGAACGAGCACTTGCTCGCCACGCGCGACGGGGCGACGGTGGCGACCACCCCCGACCTGATCTGTGTCCTGGACAGCGAGACCGGTGACCCGGTGACTACGGAGTCCCTGCGCTACGGCCAGCGCGTGAGCATCATCGCCGCCCGCTGCGACCCACGCTGGATCACTCCGGCAGGCCTCGCACTGACCGGCCCCCGCTGCTTCGGGTACGAGGTGGACTACCTGCCCTTCGACTCGGGCTCAGCGTGATGAGCCGCCGCGTGTGCCTCTCCACCGCGTCGCGGGAGTGGAGGAGCGGGAAGGAGCCGTCGGCGGCCCAGTTCGCGAACAGGTCGTCGTAGTGCGGGCTGCCGGGAACGCCGGACTGCCCCGGCGCGTTCATCGCCACGGACTCGTCCCACGAACCGACGTCCACGACGATCCGGAAGGTGGCCCCCGCGGTCTGCCGGAACCGGGGCCCGTAGGCGGCGGCTCCCACGGCGTCCCCGCTGCCGCCGCGCGGGGCGGGCCCCACGGAGGCCCACTCCGGGGCGGGTCCGTCGAGCAGGGCGGCGACCGGGTGGTGCGGGTGGGCGTGGTGCAGGGCGCCCCAGGACCAGGCGCCCGGGTCGGCCCCCAGAAGCCCGGCGACCTCGTCGACAGCCGCCGAGAGCGTGCCGAGCAGCAGCGCGGGGTCCGGGTCCCCCTCCAGAAGCTCCAGATCGACGCGGGCGTCCGCCGCGGCGTCCTCGACGGGAAGAACCCGCGCCAGAGCCCGCTCCCGCTGCTCCTCACCCACGACCCCGTCGAGGGCCCGCGCCAGAAGGGCGGGCCGCAGATGCCGCCGGTACCAGACCTCGAAGAGGGCGGCGGCAGGTGAATCGGCGGTGATGCGGGCGTCCCAGTCACGGAGGAGGGAGAGGGCAGCGCTCAGACCGGGGGCGGGCCCACCCGCCGTGGTGGCGTGGGCGTCGTCGACCGGCGTCGCTTGGGCGGATGCGCCATCGCCGGGCACGCCGCCCCCGATCGCGCCATCGCCAGGCACGACATCCCCCAGTTCCGCGAGCAGCCTCTGCACCCTTCGGGCCGGCAGGCTCACGTAGTCCGTCTGGAGTCGTACGCAGTCCTCCACCGTCCAGGCCGCGTGCGCGTTCAGTTCCTCTGTGATCCGGTCGTGGCGGGTCGGCGCGTACCAGTCGTACGTCACCGTCTTCTCCGCGTTCGGGTACGCGGGCGGCAGGTTCAGTTGGTTGGCCGTGGCGAACCAGCCCTGGGCCGGGTCGCGGACCGAGGGCAGTTCCTCGACGTCCAGGAAGCCGTCCCATTCGTAGCGGCCATCGCCCGGCACCGGAAGTGTGCCGTCCCAGCCGGGGCGGACGGGGACACGTCCGGCGGGGCGCCAGCCGATCGTGCCGTCGGGGGACGCGTAGACCTGGTTCTCGCCGGGCGCTCCCCAGCGGGCCATCGCCGCAACGAACGCGTCGGGGCTCGCCGCCCGCATGTAGTCCATGCTGCCCAGGTACGGGGCCATGCCGGGGCCCAGCCAGGCCGCGCGGACCGCGAACGCGGCGTTCCGCTCGGGGAGTTCGCGGATGACCGGGCCGTGGCGGGTGAACCACAGGTCCGCCTGGACCGGGTCCGCGTCACGCACCGGGATCGATTCCGCGACGTGCGTCATCGGCTCCCAGCGGTCCTCGTACCAGTACTCGTACGGGTTCGCCGGGTTCGTGCGGTAGACGTACAGGTCCTCCTGGTCGATCGGGAAGATCGTCAGGCCGAAGGCGACGTGGCCGTTGTGGCCGATGGAGATGCCGGGCAGGGCCGGTTCGCCCGCTCCGATGGCGTCGATGCCCGGCGCCGAGAGATGCGCGAGGTAGCGCAGCGCGGGCAGGGCGATCCCGCGGTGCGGGTCGTTGGCCAGGAGGGGGCGGCCGGTTGCCGTACGGGACGGGGCGATGACCCAGTTGTTGGAGCCGTCCAGGCCCTGGCGGGGCGCCGCGTCCGCCGCCCACGGGGGCGTGGTGGCCATCTCGTACACGCGCAGGACGTCGGACGGGATGACGGACAGGTCGAGGCCTTCGGGGACGCGCAGCCGGTGCGGCGCGGGCTCGCGCCGGCGGCGCAGATCCTCCGCCTCGGGGCCGTGATCGCGCAGGGTGAGGGCTCGGGCGACCTCGTCGCGGAGGTTGTACTGCAGGCCGTGGCTGCGGACGCGGGCCACGTCGGAAGGCTGCCAGTACGCCGGTTCGTATGCCAGAAGGGCGAACTCCGGCGGGAGTTGCGTCGCGTCCGCGCGGCACAGCGATACGTAGGCGTTGATGCCGTTGACGAAGGCCGTCGTCACCCGCTCCGTGTCGTCGCCGTACGCGCGCCACTCCTCGGCCATGTCGCCGCGGTAGAGGAACAGCCGAGCCGCGCGGTCGTGTTCGGCGTACCGCTCCCCCAACACCTCGGCGAGCAGGCCGAGTCCGCGTCGCCGCCACAGGTCGAGCTGGAAGAGGCGGTCGCGGGCGGCGTTGAAGCCCTGGGCCAGGAAGAGGTCGTCCTGGGACGCCGCGTACAGGTGCGGGACGCCCCACTGGTCGATCCGGATCTCCACGGGTTCCTGGAGGCCCGGCACATCGAAGCTGTCTCTGTCCGTCATCGGGGCTCCTTCGCGGTGGCTCGCGCCGAACTACCGTCCGTTACCGCCGGGTTGGCCGCGGGCACCGCGGCCGGTCCCGGGCCCGGCGCGATCCGGACGACGGCGAGCAGCACGACGAGGTTGGCCGCGAGGGCGATGATGCCACCGTTCACACCGTGGTACGGGTCGTTGTCGGTGGCCCACAGCGCGGTCATCACGACGAGCCCGGTGAGCATCCCGGCGACGGCGGCCCGCGCGGTCAACCGCCGCCAGAACAAGGCGAGGAGCACGACAGGCACCAGCTGCGCGAGGCCCTCGTACGACAGGACGGAGAGCTCCACGAGGGTGTTGGGGTAGAAGAGGCTGCCCGCGAGGGCGATCAGACCCGCGACGACGCAGACCAGTTGGGAGAGCCGCTTGGCCCGCATGTCGTTCGCGTCGCCGGACGCACCCGGCGCGCGGCGGCGCGCCCGCGGGTCGGCGCCGTTGCCGCCGCCGAGGACCGTGCGGCCCCACAACGTGCCGATGGAGAGCATGAAGACGCTCATCGGCACGATCGCCGAGAGCGCGCCCGCCACGCCGATGAGCGCGACGACGGGCGAGGGCAGTGAATCGGTGACGAGGCTGAAGAGCGCCAGGTCGGGATTGCCCAGGGTGGGCATCACGAACAGGGCCGTGGCACCGACCACCATCGGGACGAACAGGAGCAGTTGGTACCAGGGCAGGAGCAGTGCGTTGCGGCGCAGCGCGTTCGGGCTCTTCGCGCTGAGGTAGCCGGCGACAGTGGTCGGGAAGATGGTGATCGTCACGGCGTTGAGCACCACGGTGCTCAGGAACCACATGGCGTTGCGCCCTCCGGACTCGTGCCCGGGGAAGGTCAGCCACTCGGGCTTCTCGGTCACCATGCGCTGCATGAAGTCGCCGAAACCGCCGAGATAGTGCATCGGGATGTACACGGCGAGGAACACGACGGCGACGATCACCAGCATGTCCTTGAGCGCGCTCACCCACGCCGAGCCGCGCAGACCGGACACGAGGATGAACACCTCCGCCACGACGAAGGAGATGACGGCGGCGACCTTCAGATCGACACTGCCGTACGTCATCGCGTTCACGACGACGCCCATGCCCTGAATCTGTACCTGGATGTAGGGGACGATGAAGACCGTCGCGACGACGGCGACGAGAATCCCCACCGGCCGTGAGCGGAACCGGAATTCGGCGATGTCCGCGATGGAGATGAGGCCGTGCCGGGACGCGTACGTCCACAGGGCGGGGCCGACGACGTACGCGACGGCGAAACCGACGGTCAGATAGGCGACCAGGTAGAGGATCGGCGCGCCGAAGGAGTACGACCAGCCCGCGGTGCCGAGGAACGAGAAGCTCGTGTACGTCTCGCCGGCCATGAGCAGCCAGATGAACAGGACACCGAGCCCGCGGCTGGAGACGGACCACTCGGCGAGGCCCTTGGACCGGCCGCGGGCGCTCCAGACGCCGATCAGGATGGTCGCGACCATGGCGAGCCCGAAGATGGTGGTGGCGACGGCCGCTGAGCCGTTCATCGGCGGCCTCCTTCGGTGGCGGGGGCTGCGAGACCGTCGGCGAAGTCGTCGGCCGGGATGGGCTCCACGGCGTTCGCGCGGTACGCCGGGTCGAGCCGGGCGGCGAGCCAGATGACCAGAGGGCTGATCACCGTGGCGGCGATGACCCAGGCCAGGAGGAAGGGGATACCGAGGACGCGCGGCTCGATGCGGTTGGCCACGAACGGGGCGGAGCCGTAGAGGACCACGGGGACGAGGAGCAGCCAGAGGGAGGGCCGGGCCACGCCGCGGAGGGTGGGGAGGCCGTCCAGGGGCGAGGCCGCGGGGTCGGGCGGACCCTGCTCGCCGCCGGCTTCGGCTGTGGGGGGCATGCGGAGGCTCCTTGGGGAGGTGCGAAATCGGAGGGGCGAAATCGGAGGGCGGGGCGAGTCACACCGTGGGGTCGTAACGCCCGTCGACCGCGGTCCAGCCGCCGTCGACGCTCAGTACGGTGCCGGTGACGAAGGTGGACGCGTCCGACACGAGATAGGCGACGGCGCCCGCGAGTTCGTCGGCGCGGGCCCACCGCTTGAGCGCGGAGGCCTGGGCGTAGGCATCGAACCATGCGGGGTCTGCGGCGATCTGATCGGTGAGCGGAGTACGGACGACGCCGGGCGCGACAGCGTTGAACCGCACGCCCCGCGGCCCCCATTCCGCGGCCGCGGTCCGCAGCAATTGGATCAGCCCCGCCTTGGACGCGGCATACGGCCCCTGCCCCGGCTCCACCTGGAAGGCCCGCATCGAGGCGAACCCCACCACGCTCCCCCGGCCACGCTCGGCCATGCCGGGGGCGACGGCCTGGATGAGCGTGAGGTAGGAGCGCAGGTTCAACGCGATGACGCGGTCGAACTCCTCGAGGCTGTAGTCGGCGAGGCGCTTGCGCACGTTGGCCCCGACGGTGACCACGAGCCCGTCGAGCGGCTCCCACGCGGCGACGGCGGCACGGACGGCGTCGGGGTCGAGGACGTCCAGGGGGTGGGTTGCGGCGGTGCCGGGGGCGGGGGCCTCGCCGGGGGCGGGGGCGGCACTGACGCCGGGCGCCGCCGGGGCGTCCGGCGACAGTGCGTCGGCCCCCGTACGGTCCGACGCGCCGGGCCGCGCAGGGTCAGCGGGCCCCGTGGCCGCCGGACCACCGGACACCGCGGTGCCGGGAGCACCCTCGCCGCGCCCTCCCCCGCTCACCGCGAGCGCGGCAGTCTCCGCCGCCCCCTCCGCGTCCCGGTCGGCGACGATGACGTGCGCGCCCTGGGCGACCAGCGCGCGGGCGGCCTCGCGGCCGATGCCGCTCGCGCCGCCCACGACCGCGACGCGGCGGCCGTCGAGCCGGAACAGGTTGCCGTAGTCCATGGTGATGCTGCCTCTCTTGGCGGGGGCCGGGTCCGGGGGTCAGGGTCGAGGTCGGTTGTCGTGGGTTGTCTGCTGAGGGGCGGGCTGCGGGCCGGGGCGAGCTGGGCCCAGGCGCTCGGCAGGGTGGCGGCTCCGCCCGGCCCGCAGGCGCGAGGGAGACCGCCGCACAGCGGCACAGCGGCCCGGTCCTCGCCTAGGGCCTCACGACCGCCATCCGCGTCACCGTCAGCTCCTCGATCGCGAACCTGGGGCCCTCGCGGCCGATGCCCGAGTCCTTGACGCCGCCGTACGGGGCGACGTCGCTGCGGTAGCCGGGGACTTCGTTGACCACGACGCCGCCGACCTCAAGACGGTCCACGGCCTCCAGCGCCGCCCGCAGGCCCCGGGTGAAGACGGCCGCGTGCAGGCCGTAGCGGCTCGCGTTGACGAGGTCGTACGCGGCGTCCAGGTCCGGCACGGTGCGCAGGCAGACGACCGGGCCGAAGATCTCCTCGTCCCAGGCGGGTTCGCCGTCGGGGACCTCCGCGAGCAGGGTCGGGGCAACGCACCGGCCGCCCGCGTCGCGCACTCCCCCGGCCACGAGCCGCGCGCCCGCCGCCCGCGCCCGTCCGATCCAGTCCAGCACCCGCTCCGTAGCCGCCCCGTCGATGAGCGCCGAGACGCGGGTCCCGGGGTCCCGCGGGTCGCCGACCACCACGTCCGGCAGCCGCTCCGCGAGCCGCTTCTCGAACGCCTCCGCGACCGCGGCCACGGCGATGACCCGCTGTACGGAGATGCAGGCCTGCCCCGAGGCGTAGAACCCGCCCCGCACCACCGCGTCGGCCGCCGCGTCGAGATCGGCGTCCGCGGCCACGACGAGCGCCGCGTTGGAGCCGAGTTCGAGGACCACCTTGCGGGGCGCCGCGTCCCGCGCGATGCGGTGGCCGACGGCCGCCGACCCGGTGAACGAGACCGCGGCGACCTCCGGGTGCGTGGTGAGTGTACGGCCGACCTCCGCGTCCCCCGTGACGAGTTGCACCGCTCCGGCGGGCGCACCGGCTGCCGTGAGCTGTTCCCGTACGAGATGGACGAGCCGCAGGGTGGCCAGCGGTGTCGCCGGTGCGGGCTTGACGATCACCGGGCAGCCCGCGGCGAGCGCCGGTGCGATCTTGTGGGAGGCGAGTAGGACCGGGTAGTTGAAGCCCGCGATGCCGACCACGACGCCGACGGGCTTGCGCGTCCAGAAGCCGAAGAGACCCTCCCCGGACGGCTGGAGGTCCAGCGGCACGGTCTCGCCGTGCAGATGGGCCACCTCGTCGGCGGCGGACTGCCAGGTCGCCACGGACCGCCGCATCTCGACCTCGCAGTCGACCCGCGGCTTCCCGGTCTCCAGGACGAGAAGGTCCACCAGTTCCGGCACCGCGTCGGCCAGCGCCGCCGCGACTCCCGCGAGGACCTGCCGCCGCGTACCGGCGGTCAGCCTGCCGACCCCCGCCCGCAACGCCGCGGCATGTTCGACGGCCCGTACCGCGAGGTCTTCGTCGCCGATCGGCGCCGTGCCGATCTCGCTGCCGTCGTACGGAAAGCGGACGGGCCCACTGGCGGGCGCGGCCACCCAGCCGTCTCCGACGGGCAGCCCTGCGGGGCACGTCTCGGGGCGGGTCATCGCGCACCTCCGGTCGCGCCGTTCAGGAAGGAGCGCGCCGCCGCGGCGTACACGCGGGTGTACTCGACGATCTCGCGTACCTCGACGAACTCGTCCTTCTGGTGCGCGATCCACTTCCCGCCGGGTCCGTAGACGACGGTCGGCAGACCGGCGTCGCGGGTGAGGATGGTCCCGTCCGTGGTGCCGGGCACGGCCCCGAACGGCGGTGGGCTGCCGTGCACTTGGCGGTGACCGTCGACGAGCGCGGTGACCACGGGGTGGTCCTCGGGGATCTCGATGGCGGGCCGGTCGTCGACCACGGTGAGGCCGACGCCGACCCCCACGGTCCCGGCCGCCTCGACGGCGAACTCCCTTATTCTTCCGATGAGTTCGGTGTGATCGGTGCCGGGGATCGTGCGTACGTCGATGCCGACGAGCCCGTGCGCGGGGATGACGTTGAGCTGGTCCGGGTCCCCGCCGTGCAGGACGGTCGGCGTGACCGTCACGCTCCCGGCGTGCGGGTGGGTGCCGTACCGCTCCTGGGCCCAGTCCTGCACGCGGGCGAGCGCCTCGACGATGCGGGCCCCCGCGACGATCGGGCTCCTGGCTTCCTGCGGCATGGCGCCGTGGGCCATCACCCCGTCGAGATCGAGCCTGAGCCGGATGCCGCCGCGGGCTGAGGTGCACACCTCGTACCCCTCCGGCTCGCAGACGATGACCCCGTCCACCTCACGCGCGAGCGGGGTCGCGGCGAACGCCTTCGCGCCGAGCATCAGCCCTTCCTCGTCGCACAGCACGCCGAGGACGACGCGGCCCGGGAAGGGTCCGGAGAGTTGCAGGGCACGCACCGCGTAGATCATCGCCGCGACACCGGACTTCATGTCGGCGGAGCCGCGCCCCCAGAGCCTGCCGTCCCGGATCTCCGCGCCGTAGGGATCGACGCTCCAGTCCGCCGGGTCCCCCTCCGTGACGACGTCGATGTGCCCCTCGAACATCAGGGTCGGTCCTTCGCCGCCCCCGCCCTCGATGACGGCGACGGTGTTGGGCCGCCCCGGCGCGACCTCCACCACGTCGTACTCCCAGCCGAACTCGGTGAAGAGGCGGGCGACGAGTTCGGCCGCGGGCCGCTCCACGTCGGTGGCTCCGGCCGCGTTGACGGTACGCAGCCGGACCAGATCCTGGGTGAAGGCGACGACGGCGGTGGGGTCGATGTCAGGGACGGGGCCGGGGACGGACGTGCTCGATCCGGTGGGCCCCGGACCGGCGTGGCTTGAGCTGGTGTGACTTGAGCTGGTGTGCATGGAACCTCCAAGTCGGTCGGCCAAGAGGCCAGTCGACTGGTCAGACCAGTTGAATTCCCGTACTCTGCCTGCACGTTCAGGGCCGGGTCAACCACCAGATCTTGGTTTTCCCGCGCCGACACCGCGTACCAGCTGCGTATCAGCCGCGCATCAGATACGCACCGTGGAGGGGGGGCGGGCCGATGGCCGCCGATGACACCGACCTGTTCCGGCCGGTCACACCGGTCCGCGCCTATCAGCGGGTGGCCGAGCAGATCGAGGAGCGCATCCTCAGCGGTGATCTGCCGCCCGGCTCCCGTCTGCCCGCCGAGCGGGAGCTGGTCAACCGCTTCGGCGTGGGCCGGTCCACGGTCCGCGAGGCACTGCGGGTCCTGCAGTCGGCGGGCCTGATCCGCTCCCGGCCCGGCGACCCGCTGGGCGCCGAGGTCCTCGGCGTCTCCCCCGACAACCTCAGCCAGGCTCTGGGCCGCTTGACCCGCTCCAGCGTGGCGACGCTCGGCGAACTGGTCCAGTTCCGCATGGTGTTGGACGCGGAGAGCAACCGCCTGGCGGCGCGTCTGCACGGCGAGGACGACCTCGCCCGGATGCGGGAGCAGATCACCCGCATGGAGTCCCTCAGCCGGGGCGGCCCGGCGTCCCTGCACGCGTTCAGCGAGGCGGACGCGCTCTTCCATCGCGCGATCGCCGAGGCGAGCGGCAATTCCCTCCTGGGCCTGTGCGCGCGTGCCGTGCACGAGGCGGTGGTGGAGGTCATCGAGAAGAAGATCGCGGGCGTCGCGGACACGGCGGCCTGGATGGAGCGTTCCATAGCCCATCACCGCGAGGTCCTGACGGCGATCGCAGCGGGCGACGCCCCACTCGCCGCCCGCCTGGGCCGGACGGCACTGCACGAGTACTACGCGGAGCATGTGGAGCCCGAGGCAAGGGAGTTGCTGGCGGCGTCGATGGAGGACCACTGACGAAGCCTGGACTCACCCCCGGCTCAACCCCGGAAGCCGGGTGAGAGACCGAGCCGCCCCTCCAGCTGACCCAGCAAATCCCCGAGCAGCGCGCTGAGTTGACTCTGCCCGTCCTCGTCGAGCCCTGCGAGGACGACGGTCTCGTAGGCGAGCTGATCGGGCAGGATCGAGTCGACCAGGTCACGGCCCGCGTCGGTCAGGCCGACGTGCGAGACACGGCGGTCACGGGTGTCGGCGCGCCGGTCGACCAGGCCGCGCTCCTGGAGCTGCTTGAGGCGCTTGGTGACGGCGGCACCCGACGAGAAGGTCTCGCGGGCCAGTTCACCGGGGGTCAGTTCATGCCCGGTGCGGCGCAGCGCGCCGAGGAGGTCGAACTCGGGCCGGGTCAGACCGACGCGGCGCAGCGGGGCGTCCTCGGCCTGTTGCAGGAGGGCAGCACAACGGTTGATGCGACCGATGACTTCCATGGGCCCGGTATCAATATCCGGCCGCACAGCCTGCCACTGCCGCACGACAGCGGCGACGGTGTCACGGGGCGCGCGCGGGGCGACGCCTGCCGCACCGGGGGCGGCGCCACCCGACGCGGAGGGAGCACCACCCGACGCGGGCGCGGCACCACCTTCCGCAGCCGCGGCACGCCCCGGCACGGAGTCGGCGCTGCCCGATGCAGGCCCGGCACCACCCGCCGCGGAGGCGCCGCTGCCGGACGCGGAGAGGGCGCTACCCGACGCGGAGAGGGCGCTGCTCGTCGTGGGCGTGGCGCCACCCGACGCGGGCGCGGTGCTGCCCGTGGCAGCGGCGGGACCACCCGTTGCAGGACCGGCGCTGCCCGAGACGCGACTGCCCGACGCAGGGCCGGTACCGCCCGACGCATAGGCGCCACCGCCCGGCGCAGGACCAGCACCACCCGACCCAGCGACGCCACCGCCCGACGCACGACCCGCACCGCCCGACGCGGAGTCGGCGCTGCCCGGCGCCCAGGCATCGCCGCGCGGCGCCGGGGCGGGGCCGTCCGTGCCGCCATCTCCCGTACGGGCCGCGGCTTCTCCCGCCGTGGCCCGTTCGCTTCCGTTCCTCATGCGCCCCTGTCCTCGTGTCGCCCGGATCGTCACACCCGTACGCGCTCGCCGTGCTCCATGCCGCGTACCGTCGCCGCGAGCGTACGGTGTCCTGCCTGCTCGGCGGCCAGCACCCGTTGCTCCGGCAGGGCGCGCTGCCACCATTCGCCCGCCGCCGCGTCATGGGTGGCGCGCAGGTCGACCAGCGCGGCGGTCAGGTCGCGGCGCGCCGGGCGCAGGTTGGCGGGGGTGGTCGTCAGGGCCTGCTCGGCGCGGGCGCGGGCCCGGTCCGTGGCGTCGATGGCCAGTTCGATGTGGTCGGCGGCGCGCCGGTTGGTGACGGCGATCGCCGCGACGATGCCGAGCAGCGCACCGACGAACGTGTCCACGACCCGGTCGAGTATCAGTTCCCCTGGCTGCTGGAACCGTGCGAACTCGGTGACGAGCAGCGCCATCGGCGTGACGCACACACTGCCGAGCCAGTAGTTGCGGCCCATCAGCGCCTCCGCCCCGAAGGCGAGCGCCAGGCAGCAGACGATCAGCGCGGCCTGGCTGAGGTGGGCCAGTGGGGCGATCGCGGCGAAGGCGAGCACCCCGACGAGGTTGCCGACCACGCGCTGCACTCCCCTGTTCCAGGTGAGCGTGACGTTGGCCTGGTAGAGGGACGCCGCCGTGACCAGCGCCCAGTAGGGGCGGCCGACGCCGAGGGCCAGCGACGCGTACCCCGCGAGCGCGCAGCCGACGGCCGTGCGCAGCGCGATGGGCAGCAGCGGCGATCCGGGGCCCAGGCGCCGCCAGAGAGAGGGAGCCGACGCCAACTCGGCTTCCACTCCGAGGAGTTCGTCCTCCTCTTCGGGGCGTACGCCGCCGACGCGGGGCACAGCGCCCGTGCCGCGCAGTCCCGCCGCCCAGGCGCGCAGCTGGGCGGGGTCCGCCGCCGATGGTGCCGCCAGTGCCTCCTCGGCGCGGATGACCAGGCGCTCCAGGGCCCGCCGCGCCGCCGTGCGGGCACCGGCGGAGAGCAGGGACTGCCACGCCGCGTGGACGGCCGCTGCCGCCGCCGGCCGGGCGCGCTCACGGCCGGGGCCCGCTGCCTCTGCGTACGCGGCCGCCGCTCGCAGGGCCCGCGCGGTGGCCCGGCGCTCGGGGCCGTGCGGGCGCACCAGCGCGGGGGCCATGCCGACCAGCCAGGCCACGGCGCCCGCGCCGAGCGTCAGGGCGAGGTGACCGGGGACCTGTCCGATGGCCTGCGGCGCGAACAGCGTGGCGGAGCTGATGAACGTGAAGATGAGGTGGCCGGGCGGGCCGATGCGGGTCGCGTCGCAGAGCGTCTTCTGCGCGGCGGCGAGCAGCGCCCCGACCGCGACGAGCACCGCCGCCGACGTGGTGAGCGAGGCGGCGACCATGGTGATGCCGACGCCAGCGAGCATGCCGAGGACGACACCGGCGAGGGCGCGGGCCCGCGCTGCGTAGGGGAGGTTGTGGGTGTAGAGGGCGCAGAACGATCCGGCCATCGTGTACATGGCGAGGTCAAGGCGGCCGATCGCGAGGAGCGTCAGATTCGGTATCGCGGTGGCGACGACCACGCTGGACGCGGGCTTGAACCAGATGTCGGACGGTTGCCCCGGGCGCAGCACACCGGCGAGCGGGAGTCGTCGGACACGGGAGGGGCTGGAGGGGCTGGAGGTGGTGGAAGGGCTGGGGGAAGGTGGCGGCGTACTGCTCACCGGTGCACTGCTCATACCTAGAACATTAGCAAGTGTTTTACTCGGAAATGATTCACATGGGGAACCACCTCCCGCTCCCCCCGCGCTCCCCACGTACACCCGTGCGCTCGCGTACGACGCCCCGTGCGAGGGCATCGACCCGACGACACGACACCGTCGATACCGTCGATCGGGGAGGTGTGCGGTGCACGGACCGGCGCAGGCCGGCTGGCTGCTCGTGGCGCTGTGCGCGGCGACCGGGTCCTACTGCCTGCTGCGGATGCGCAGCAGGATCGAGGCACAGCGCCGGACGGCCGGCGGAGAGGCGCTCATGGGGTTCGGGATGGCGTTGATGGCCCTGCCCGCCGCCGTTCCGGCTCCGCCACGGTGGGCCTGGCTGGGATATGCGGCCGTCTTCGGCGCGGCGGCGCTCCACGCGCTCTGGGCCGTCCGCCGGAACCGGCACCACCGCCACCACCTGCATCACCTACATCACCTGGTCGGCGCCTGCGCCATGGTCTACATGGCGGTGGCCATGGCCGCGACACCCACCGCGCACGCGGGCCACGGCGTCGGGGGCACTCCGGCGCTCACCGGTGCCCTGTTGCTGTACTTCGCGGGATACGTGCTGTGGTCGGGGGCCCGCCTACTGCCCGTACCGACGCTCGCGGTGGCGGAGGGGGGCGGCGGCGGGACGGTCACGGGGTGGGCCGACCTCACCGAACTGGCGATGGCGTGCAGACTGTCCATGGGGATCGCCATGATCGCGATGCTGCTGACGCTGTAGAACACCACGGCAGAGGACGCGAGGCCTTGGAGGGCCGGGCCGTAAGGGGCGATATCCCGCGATCGGCCGTGGCGTGCGTCACTTGAGGCGATAGGCCATACCCTCCGACAGCGCCGCCCTCATAGTCTTGACACATGTTGCTCCCCGTTGCGCTGTTGCTGCTGGGCGCCCTCACCGCCGTCGTCGCCCCGCGCCTCCTCGCACGCGCCGACTGGCCGGAGCGCGAACCGGTGGTCGCGCTGTGGGCGTGGCAGTGCGTCGTGGCGGGTGTGCTCATGTGCTGTGCCCTGTCGATGACGCTGAGCGCCGCCGCCGCGTGGCAGGCCGTACGCGGCCACGTCTTCGCGCCCGCGCCGCACGACGTGGTCGACGCCTACGCGCTCGGGGCGGGCGGCTACTGGGCGCCCGCGACCGCCGTGGCGCTGGCCCTTGGCGGCGTGTGGACCGCCGCGATGCTGACCCGGGAGATCGCCCGGGCTCGGGCGAGGCGCCGCAAGGGGCGTGCCGAACTCCTCCTGCGCGCACCGCTGTTGCCCGGCGAGGAGCCCGGCGCCGACCGTCTCGTCGTCCTGGAGGGTGAGCGCCCCGACGCCTGGTGGCTGCCGGGGGCCGCGCCCCAACTGGTCATCACCACCGCAGCGTTGCGGCGCCTGAAGGGCCGTCAGCTGGATGCCGTGCTCGCCCATGAGCAGGGGCACGCGCAGGCGCGGCACGACTGGCTCCTGCACTGCTCGGGCGCGCTGGCCACGGGGTTCCCGCAGGTGCCGGTCTTCGCCGCGTTCCGGGACGAGATGCACCGCCTGGTCGAGCTGGCCGCCGACGATGTGGCTTCGCGGCGCTTCGGGCGCCTGACGATCGCCCTCGCGCTGGTCGAGCTGAACGAAGACCGGGGCGTGTTCGGACCCTGCCCCACCCCGCAGGCTCATGTGCCGCAGCGGGTGCACCGGTTGCTGTCCGCGCGGCCCCGTCTCACCGCGGGGCGGCGGCTGCGGCTGACGGCTGCCGCGGCGCTGGTGCCGGTGGTCCCGCTCCTGGTGACGTTCGTGCCGGGGCTGCGCGCGCTGGGGTAGTGGCCTGCCGCCGGAGGCCGCGGCTGCCGGGGCTCACCCCGCGGGACCACGCCCCGGGATGGCCTCCGGCGCCGCCCGTCGGCGAGGATCTCCCTATGCACCCCGCCGCACCCCTCGACTCGCCGCCCGGTCCGCCCCGTCCGCGCAGGCCCCGCGCCCCGCTCGTCGCCGCGCTCCTGTGCGTCCCCTCGCTCCTGCTGATCCTCCTGGTCGAGCTGGAATGGGGACCACTTGGCACCCTTGACGGAGACATCGCGCGCACCATGCACCGCTGGGCCGTCGCGCACGACGGCGTCACCCAGGCAAGCCGCATCCTGACCGACTGGGTGTGGGATCCGTGGACGATGCGCGCGCTGGTCTCCGTGGCCGTGGTGTGGCTCGCCTTCCGCGGGGCGTACGGGCTGGCCCTGTGGCTCGCGGTCACTTGCGTGGTGGGCACCGTGGTGCAACAGGGCCTCAAAGCGGCGGTCGACAAGCCGCGCCCGCGGTGGCCGGACCCGGTGGACTCCGCGCACTACGCGGCGTTCCCCTCGGGCCACGCCATGACGGCGATGGTCGTCTGCGGGCTGCTCCTGTGGCTGCTGCGCGTGTACGGCGTCGGGCCCGCCGTATGGCGCACGAGCGTAACGATCGCCGTGGTCTCCGTCGTCGGGGTCGGCGTGACCCGAGTCTGGAACGGCGTGCACTGGCCGTCGGACGTCGTAGGCGGCTGGCTCCTGGGCGCCCTGATGGTCACCCTGGCAATCGCCACATACGCATACCGCCCGACCCCCCGCCCAACGGACCCCACGTAACAAGCCCACTCCCAGCCGACGGGCCGCGGCGCACAGCCCCTGAGACACCGTCACCGGCCGTGGTCGGCGACGACCGGCACGCGGACGGCGGCGCCGCCGCGATCGGCTGCGCCGTCCGCTTCGTGGACCATCTGCCCGTGGACCAGCGGCCGGCCGGGCTGCGCCCCGTCCTCGGCCTCGTCGACCGGGGCTGAGAGAGTGAGAGGCTGAGATGTCAGGCGTTGCCTGGCCGTTTTCCGCACGTGCCCCCGTGGTCGCAGTACGGCTGGTTCCCGCTCGCGCCGCAGCCGCACAGCATCACGCGCGTCTCGCGCATCTCCCGCCCAGCCCCGCCGTCCCCCGCCGCCCTAATCCGCAGGTCACCGCGGATCACGAGCGTGCCGTCAGCCCGCCGCTCGACCGTCGTGGGGGCGGTCGGCCTCTCCGTCGCCCCCGCCGCCGTCTCGTACTGCAGCGCCCCGGACGGGCAGCGGCGCACCACGTCGGCCACCTCGTCCGCCGGTGCCGCGTCGGGGGAGATCCAGGGGCGGCGCCCGGTGTCGAAGACCCTGGGCAGCCCGCGTACGCACTCCGCGGCGTGCAGACAGCGCCGACCGTCGAACGTGACGGTGATGTGCTCTCCTCGGTACGGCTTGGCCCGCTCGGCGCCCATGCGGCTCCTCGGCCTACGCCCGGGGCGCGGCACGGCTCATGACCGGTAGCCCTCGACCTCGGCGGCAGGCCGCACCCGTGCCTCGTCAGGGTTCTCGCCGAACTCCGCCTTCGCGCGCCGCTGGCGCAGCAGGTCCCAGCACTGGTCGAGTTCACGCTCGATCACGCCGAGCCTCGCACGCTCCGTCGCCTCGTCGATCGCTCCCGACGCCAGGGAGTCCCGCAGCGTCCGCTCGTCGTCGACCATCGACGCGATCCGGGACAGAATCTGCTCTTGATCCATCTCAGTACGCCTCCTCGGCCCCCCGGCCCACTGTAAGGAGGGTTCGGCCGATCGGCACCTGTGAGCAGGCAACACTCCCCCGCGGTGTTGCCTGCCCCAGGCCGCACCGGACCACGATGAGACGACCACTGAGGGCCTGGGTCCGAGACACGCTGAGTATACTGGCTCCCAGCCAGTCAACGCAGGAGTTACAGGATGTCCCCGCGTAGCCCGTCGGTCAATGAAGAGTTGCGAAGGCGTTCCAGGGAACGGCTCCTGCAAGCCACCGTCGACCTGGTGAGCGAGCGCGGCTACGAGGCGACGACACTCGGCGACATCGCGGACCGCGCGGGCTCGGCCCGCGGCCTGGTGTCGTACTACTTCCCCGGCAAACGTCAGCTCCTGCAGTCGGCGGTGCACCGGCTGATGCACCGCACGCTGGAGGCCGCGCTCGAACAGGAGCCGCGGTCGACGGACGGCGATGAGCTCCTGGCCCGTGCCATCGACGCGATCCTGGGCCTGGCCAGGGACCAGCCCGTCCTCATGCGCACGCACATGGCGGGGATCCTCCAGGCGGACGGGTTCGTGCGCTGCCCTGAGCAGCAGCACCTCGCAGAACTGCTCCGCGACACCGTCGTACGCCATGGGTCGCCCGACGTGGACACCGACTATCCGCTGCTGCGCGCCCTGCTGATGGGCGCGGTCTTCGCGGTGCTGCTTCCGGGGGCTCCGATGCCGCTGTGCGCGCTGCGTGCCGAGCTGTTCCAGCGGTACGGGCTCGCCTGGGAGCTCGGAGTCCCGCCGGGCGAGGAACCGCCCGGCGGGACACATGCGCGAGTCGCCGATCAGGCCGCGCAGGAGACGCGGTCCGCCAAGCGGTCCGCTGAGAAGTCCACTCAGTCGAAGTAGTCCGGCTGGGTCTGGACGTTGAGCTCACGGACGCGGACACGCTC
Source organism: Streptomyces sp. NPDC054866 (assembly GCF_053610745.1). Taxonomy (NCBI): domain Bacteria; kingdom Bacillati; phylum Actinomycetota; class Actinomycetes; order Kitasatosporales; family Streptomycetaceae; genus Streptomyces; species Streptomyces sp. NPDC054866. The sequence continues at coordinate 253,555 of NZ_JBSGZA010000004.1, read as the reverse complement.
GGCGGGATCCGTCCGCTTGTCGTCGATCTTCAGGACGTCGAAGCCCTTGGCGATGTCGTTCGAGTAGACATAGCCGTTGTAGTAGTACGCCGACCAGGACCCGCCGGTCTGGATCGCGTCGGTGCTCAGGGGACCGCGCTCGAAGTAGCCGATCTCCTTCGGCTTCGAGGAGTTGGTGAAGTCCCAGACCGAGACGCCGCCCTGGTACCAGGCCTGGACCATCAGGTCCTTGCCCTTGACCGGGATCAGCGAGCCGTTGTGGGCCACGCAGTTCTCGGTCGCGGCCTGGTGGCGCGGGATCTTGTAGTAGCTCTTGAAGACGAGCTTGCGCTTGTCACCCTTGCCTGTGACGTCGTAGATGCCGTTGGCGCCGCGCTCCGGGCCGGTGGCCTCGTCGCAGGTGGCGGCGCCGCCGCCGCCCAGCTCGTCGGTAAAGACGATCTTGTCGGCCCTCTGGTTGAAGGTCGCCGAGTGCCAGAACGCGAAGTTCTTGTTGTCCTGGACCTGGTCGATGACCTTGGGCTTCTCGGGGTTCTTGATGGAGAAGAGGATCCCGTCGCCCATGCAGGCGCCAGCGGCCAAGTCCTTGGAGGGCAGCACGGTGATGTCGTGGCAGCCGGTGGTCTTGGAGACACCCGGGTTGGTGGGCCCGCCCGGGTTCCCGCCGCCGTCGGGGCCTTCACCCGGGAAGAGGACGGGGAAGTCGACGACCGCGGCCTTCTGCGGGGCCTTGCGGGGCACCTTGATGATCGAGATGCCGTCGTGCGGCGGCTGGCAGTCCGGGAACGTCGCGCTCGGGGAGTACGAGGAGACGTACACGTACACGTTCCGCTTCTCCGGCACCAGGGTGTGCGTGTGCGAGCCGCAGGCGGTCTCGACGGCGGAGACGTACTTCGGGTTCGACTTGTCGCTGATGTCGAAGACCTTCATGCCCTCCCACGAGGACTTCTCCGTCGCGGGCTGCGAGGTGCTGCTACAGGAGTTGTCGCTGCGCGAGGAGTCGGTGGAGAGGAAGAGCAGGTTCCCGGAGACGGAGATGTCGTTCTGCGAGCCCGGGCACAGGACTTGGGAGACGGTCCGCGGCTTCTTCGGGTTGCTGATGTCGAAGATGCGGAAGCCGTCGTAGTTGCCCGCGAAGGCGTACTTCCCCTGGAACGCGAGGTCGGAGTTGGTGCCCGGCAGCGCGTCCTTGGGGATGTTGGCGAGGTGCTTGATGTTGTCCGAGTGCACGATCTCGTCGGGCGCGGGTATCTCCCCGCTCTTGATGGCCGCCTTCGCATCGGCGGCATCGCTCTTCGAAACGCTCTTGGGTGCGGCCGGCGAGTCGCCCGGATCGGGCGTCGCTCCGGCGGGCGCCGCACTGAACAGTGCGGCAATCAGACCGAGCGCGGCCGCGCCGACACCGAAGCGTCTGCGCCGTGTTCGGGGGTTGTTCAGGGTCACTGCGTCCTCCCTAGTCGCCGTTCGTAATTGAACGGTTCACGGACACCCCGCAGTATCGTGCTCATCATGCACAGATCAACAGGTGGCAACACATCTGTAATGAAAGTTTTTGATCAATACCGCGCGTAAGCGTGCTAGGACGGTCCCCAACTCCCCCGCGCGCCACAGGAGGCAGCCGTGCACCACCGCCGTACGCCCGCCGTCACCGTGTTCCTCACGGCCGCCGCTCTGGCGCTCGGCGCCTGCGACTCAGGAGGCTCCGACGCCGGTTCACAGCCGGACAAGAAGGCCGCGCCCGGTCCTTCGGTGATCGCTCCCGGCAAACCGGGCGAGAGCGCCGCGACGATGTCCGCCGAGGACGCGGCCAAGCAGAGAACCGACGACAACACCCCCAACTCCGCGGACTTCAGCTACACCCAGATGATGATCACGCACCACGGCCAGGCGCTCACGATGACCGAACTCGCCCCGAAGCGCGCCGAGTCCACGCAGGTCAAGCGCCTCGCCGACCGCATCTCGGCCGCGCAGCGCCCCGAAATCGGCGCGATGAAGGGCTGGTTGAAGAGCAACGGCGGCGCGAAGAAGCAGCCAGGTCACGACCACGGGACGATGCCGGGCATGGCCACCGAGGGGCAGCTGAAGCAGCTGCGCGCCGCGAAGGGGAAGACGTTCGACGAGCTCTTCCTGAAGCTGATGATCACGCACCACAACGGCGCGGTCACGATGGCCACTGATGTGCTCTCCGACGGCAACAACATCCAGGTCGAGGAGATGGCCAACGACGTCATCGCGCAGCAGACGACGGAGATCAGCCGGATGCGCAAGATGTGAGGCACCGGGCGTTACGGCGCGGGGCATCGGGGCGCGGACCGTGCGGCGCCGGGCGTTGCGGCGCCGGGCGTCAGCCGCCGGTCCGCGCGGCGTCCCGCTCGTCGTGCGGCTCGTGGTCCCGTCGCGGCAGCAGCAGCGGGGTGGCGAGGATGAGGACGCCGGCGATCCCGACCGCGGTACGCGGTCCTGTGACTCCGGCCAGCAGGCCCCACAGTGCGGTCATGGCCGCGATGGAGAGCTTGCTGGTGACCGACCACGCGGACAGGGTGCGGGCGACGCGGTCCGCCGGGGTGTGGTCGAGGCGGTAGGTGGCGAACACCGGGTTGAACACGCCCGAGCAGGTGATCAGGCCGAACTCGACGACGATGACGAGTACGAGCCCTGCGACACCGGGGCCGACGAAGGCGAGGCCGATGAGCCAGCACGCCCGCAGCGTCCCTGCGGTGAGCAGGACCCGGTGCCGCCCGAACCGCTCGACGAGCGGCCGGGCGAGCCGCGAGCCGATCAGGCCGCCGACGCAGGGCACGGCGAACGCCAGGCCGTACTGCCAGGGCGCGAAGCCGAGCTCGCCGACCATCAGGACGATCAGGAGGGGTGAAGTCGCCATGATCAGGCCGTTGTTCAGCACGGTGTTGAAGAACAGCGGGCGCAGCGCGGGGCCCGCGAGGATGTAGCGCCACCCGTCGAGCAGATCGCCCGCCCGGAAGCGGGGCGCCGGCCCGGTGCGCACGGGGTGCGGCTCCTTGCCGCCGATCGCGCGGACCCCCAGGGCCGAGAGCAGATAGCTGACCGCGTCGGCCAGCACCGTGATCACCGGACCGAAGAGCCCGATCACGGCCCCGCCCAGCGGCGGCCCGAGCATCAGAGCGGTCCAACTCGTGGACTCCAGGCGGCCGTTGGCGACGATCAAGTCCTCCTTTCGTACGAGCGCCTTGAGGCACGCACCGCTCGCCGCGCTGAAGGCGATGTCGGCCGCGCCGACCACGATCGCCACAGCCAGGAGGTGGCCGAAGCCCAGCAGACCGAGCGCGTACGCGGCGGGGACGCTGAGCAGCGCCGCGCACCGGGCGAGGTCCATCGCGATCATCACCGACCGCTTGCGGCGGAACTCCACCCACGGCCCGAGCGGCACCGCCACCACCGCGCCCACCGCGAACCCGGCCGCCGCGAGAACCGACACCTCCGTCGGACCGGCGTCCAGGGCCAGGATCGCGATCAGGGGGAACGCGTCGAACGCGAGCCGCGTGCCGAACACACTGACCGTGTAGGCCGCCCACAGCCATCCGAACTGCCGCCCGAGGGACCGCCTGGCCGCCATACCCCGTGCCACCCCTTGCCGCGCGCTCGAACACACTCACTTTGACCTGCGGCATCCAAACCGGCGAGGGGTCCGCAGGTCAAACCACGGCGTCGCGCGGCCACAACCATGCGCCTAGCGGCGGTTGTGGCGCGGTGGCAGCACTCCCGCGTCCCGGGCGGAGGCGATGAGCTTGAGGGACCTGCGGCGGCTGCGGCCGGTCGCCTGCATCACCGCGAGGACGGGGTCCCGCCCCGCGCTCTGCGCCGCGCGGTACTCCTGAGCCACCATCAGCCGCCCCTCGCGTCCGCGCGGCCAGGGCGGGCGGGCGCGGCGTACGGCGGGCCGGTCCTGCGGGCGCAGGGCGTCGCGGCGGGTCGGAGCGGTCGCGCCGCCATCCGCGTGCGGGGGCTGGGCGTGCAGCCCCTCCAGGGTGATCCGTCCTTCCGACACCACGGCCCTCGCGTCGATGGCGGCTCCGTCACCGAAGGTCAGCCGTACATGGAACGAGGGCGGGGCTGGGTGAGAAAGAGGGCGAGCCATCAGCATTCGGTCGATAGTGATCAGAAACGCCAAGAAAGGGGCTCTCAAGCACAATCAAAAGGTAGCCGTGCGATCGCATTAGGTCACGAACGGCACGCAGGGCCCGCGCGGCGTACGGCCCCTGAGCGGGGCGCCCGGGCGCCCGGATCAACGCGCCCCTCACGGCGTCTCCCCCTTCACGCACAGGGGTGCGATGCTGAAGACATCCCCCGAGGCCGCCTCGCGGAAGGAGCACCGCCGTGCTGCAGGTCGCCGTCGTCGGATCGGGCCCGAGCGGGGTCTACACCGCGCAGTCCCTCGTCCAGCAGGACCTCGTGCCGGGGGTGCGCGTCGACGTCATCGACCGGCTCCCCTGCCCGTACGGCCTCGTCCGTTACGGCGTCGCGCCCGACCACGAGAAGATCAAGTCCCTCCAGAACAACCTGCGCACGGTCCTCGAACACGACAGCGTCCGCTTCCTCGGCGGCATCGAGATCGGCCCCGGCGGCCTCCCCACCGCGCGGCTGCTCGACCTCTACCACGCGGTGGTCTACTGCGTGGGCGCGGCGGCGGACCGCAAGCTGGGGGTGCCGGGCGAGGACCTGCCTGGCAGCCATTCGGCCACGGAGTTCGTGTCCTGGTACAGCGCGCACCCGGACGCGACGGCCGACGGATTCATCGGGGGCGTGGAGTCCGCCGTGGTCATCGGCGTCGGCAACGTCGCGGTGGACGTCGCCCGGATGCTGGCGCGCGGCGTGGCCGAGCTGCAGCCCACCGACATGCCGGAGGCGGCGCTCGGCGTGCTTGCCGAGAGCCGGGTGCGCGAGGTCCACATGGTGGGGCGGCGCGGCCCTTCGCAGGCGCGCTTCACCACCAAGGAGCTGCGCGAGCTCGGCTCGCTCCCGGACACCGAAGTGATCGTGGATCCCGCGGAGTTGGCGCTCGATCCCGCGTACGCCGACCCCTCCGGCCTGCCCGCGGTAGGCCGCCGTAACGTCGAGGTGATGCGCGGCTGGGCCGAGCGCCCCGCGCGGAATCTGCCGCGCAGCATCCGGCTCCGCTTCTTCCTGCGTCCGGTGGCGGTGACGGAGGCCGCGGGGCGCGTCGGCGGGGTGCGGTTCGAGCGGACGCTGCCGGACGGCCTCGGCGGGGTGACGGGATCCGGGCAGTACGAGGACATCGCGGGGCAGCTGGTCCTGCGCTCGGTCGGCTACCGCGGGGTGCCCATCGAGGGGCTGCCGTTCGACCCCGGGCTCGGCACGGTGCCGCATGCGGCGGGTCGGGTGCTGCGGGAGGGTGCCCCATCCCCCGGCGAGTACGTGGCGGGCTGGATCAAGCGGGGGCCGACGGGCGTCATCGGGACCAACCGCCCGTGCGCCAAGGAGACGGTGCTGTCCCTCCTGGAGGATGCGCCTGCCCTCGTACGGAGAGGGGTGCCGGACGATCCTCTGCGGGGTCTGCGCGATGCGGGACTCGACCCCGTGGAGTGGCAGGGCTGGCAGTCGATCGAGCGAGCGGAGGCTCAGCTCGGCGCTGCGCTTGGCCGTGGGCCGGTGAAGATCGCCGACTGGGCGGGGCTGCTGGGCGCTGCGCGCGGCGGTGAGCGGTGAGCCGGTCAGCATCTTGGCCGCGGGCCGGTGGGGGCTGGGCGCGCAGTTCCCCGCGCCCCTGGCGGGGCCCCCTTACGGGGCCCCCGTGCGCTGCGCCTGAGCGGTGGCTGCGGTGAGGATGGCGTCGAGCAAGCCCGGAAACAGCGCGTCCAAGTCCTCGCGGCGCAAGCCGTTCAGCTTGGCCGTGCCGCGGTAGATCTGCTGGATCACGCCGCTCTCGCGCAGCACCCTGAAGTGGTGCGTGCTCGTGGACTTCGTGACGGGCAGGTCGATCTGTGAGCACGAGAGTCCGTCGAGGCCCGGCTCGCACCCGGCCAGTTGCCGCACGACCCGCAGGCGCATCGGGTCCGACAACGCGTGCAGCACACCCTCGAGGCGGATCTCCGCACGCGTCGGATGGTCGAGCGCACGGCTGCTGATCGGTGCGGTCGTCATGACGGCTCCACTTCGTCGGGGCTCCACGTCGGGCTTCACGTCGGGGCTTCACGTCTTCTCGAAGGCCTCCATAGTACGAGAGTCATCGTAGTTTGACATCTGCCGTACTACGAGGTCTATCGTACGAACCGTACCGACGTCCGTGACGAATGGAGTCCGCCGTGAGCGCGCTGTTCGAGCCCTACACCCTGCGATCGCTGACCATCCCCAACCGTGTGTGGATGGCCCCGATGTGCCAGTACTCGGCCGAGGTGTTCGGGCCGAACGCGGGTGTGGCGAACGACTGGCACTTCGCCCACTACGCGGCGCGCGCCGCCGGCGGCACCGGCCTGATCCTCGTCGAGGCGACGGCCGTGAGCCCCGAGGGCCGCATCAGCCCCGCGGACCTCGGGATATGGAACGACACGCAGGTCGAGGCGCTCCGCCGCGTCACCGGCTTCCTGAAGACCCACGGCACCACCCCGGGCATCCAGCTCGCCCACGCGGGCCGCAAGGCGTCCACCGACCGCCCCTGGAAGGGCGGCGGACCCGTCGGCCAGGACGAGCACGGCTGGCAGCCGGTGGCGCCCAGCGCGCTCCCCTTCGATGAGGGCCACCACGTGCCGCACGAACTCACCACGGAGGAGATCCGTGACGTCGTCGGCCAGTTCGCGGCCGCGGCACGGCGCGCGCTTGACGCCGGTTTCCAGGTGGTCGAGATCCACGGCGCCCACGGCTACCTCATCGGCGAGTTCCTCTCGCCGTTCTCCAATCACCGCACGGACGAGTACGGCGGCTCCTTCGAGAACCGCTCCCGGCTCGCCCTCGAAGTCGTCGACGCCGTCCGCGCCGTATGGCCCGAGGAACTGCCCCTCTTCTTCCGGATCTCCGCGACCGACTGGCTGACGGAGAACCCCGAGGACGAGCGCGAGGGCTGGACGGCCGACGACACCGTACGGCTCGCGAAGGAACTGCACGCGCACGGCGTGGACCTCCTGGACGTCTCCACCGGAGGCAACGCCCCGAGGGCGCGCATCGAGGCGGGCCCCGGCTACCAGGTCCCGTTCGCGGCGCGGGTGAAGGCGGAGACGGCGCTCCCCGTGGCGGCCGTCGGCATGATCACCGACCCCGAGCAGGCCGAGAAGATCCTCGCCAACTCCGAGGCGGACGCCGTGCTCCTGGGCCGCGAACTCCTGCGCAACCCCTCGTGGGCGCGCCACGCCGCCAACGACCTGGGCGGCGAGGTCGCCACGCCCCAGCAGTACCACCGGATGGTCTGAGCCCCACGGCACAGGCCCACGTGCCGCGCCAGCCTTGGCCAAGGGTTGGGGACTGGGGTCATCCCTAGGTGACTCCCCGAAGCGCGGCCCCGACCGGGGTTCATACCGTGGCGCTGTCGCGATGTGTCACGGTTCGGGGCCTGTACCGGCCCTCGGGAGGACGTTGTGCGCTACGTCATCGAGGTGTTCCGCTCCCCCGGGGGCGTGCACGGCAATGTGGTGGATACGGGCTGCGAGGAGGGGGACTCGGGCCACTGCACGCCGTTTCACGGCTGGCTCGAACTGCTCTCGCTGCTCGAACCGCCCCCGGACGCCGCGTCCGCGGAAGCCGGAGAACGTTCTTGCGCGGCAGGTGATGACTCCTGTGACGCCTGATACCGCCTCGCGGGAACCGGCTCTCCGGGAGTGGGGAATCGGCTTGTCCCGAGAGCGGTTTGGGCATCATCGTGGACGTTCAGGGCCATGCGCCCGGCACGGGTCACCGTCACAGTCATGGCGCCCGTACCGGGTGCCGACATGTGGGGGCGGTGATGACGTCCGGCGACATACTGAACGGCCATGTCCACGCACCGGCGCCCCATGAGGCGTTCTCCGGTCGTACGCGCGAACTCACGGCGCTCCAGGAGGAGTTCCGCCACGCGCGCGAGGGCGTGCCGCGGCTCGTCCTGATCGACGGGCCCGGCGGCATCGGCAAGTCCGCGCTGGTGCGCAGGTTCCTGGACACGGCGGGCGACGCCTGTGTGCTCCAGGCCAGCGGCGAGGAGAACGAGAGCGCGCTGCCCTGCGGGGTGCTCGCCCAGTTCGTCGGGCAGAGCCCTCTCCCGCTGCCCGACAGCCTGGGGTCACTGGTCCGCACGCCCCGCTCGGCGCCCGGCACCCTGCCGCCGCTCGCGGCCGGCTTCGGTCTGCTCGACCTGCTGAGCGAGCTGCAGGACAAGGGCCCCGTCATCCTGGTGCTCGACGACGCCCACTGGGCCGACTCCGCGTCGCTGAACGCGCTGACGTTCGCGCTGCGTCGGCTGCGCGTCGACAAGGTCCTCGCGATCGTGGCGGCACGTGACCCGCAGGCACCCCAACTGCCGGAAGGCATCCGCAGGTTGCTCGCCGACGTGCGCACCCGGCGCATCCCGCTGCACGGGCTCAGCCCGGACGAACTGGGCTCCCTCAGCGCGCAGATGGGCAGCGACCGGCTCCCGCACTCCGCTTCCGTACGCCTGCGTGACCACACGCACGGCAATCCGCTGCATGCCCGCGCGCTCCTTGACCAGGTGCCCGCGCACGTACTACGGGACGTCACCACACCACTGCCCGCGCCGCGTTCGTACGCCATGCTGGTGCTCGCCAACCTCGCGGAGTGCGGGGCACAGGCGCTGCGGCTCGTCCAGGCGGTCAGCGTGCTCGGGCTCTCCTGCCCGCTGAGCGCGGCCGCCTCGCTCGCCCGCGTCACCGCACCGCTGCCCGCGCTCGAACGGGCCGTCAAGGCAGGCCTGTTGAAGGAGACGCACCCGGGGGCCGCACCCGAGATCGCCTTCCCGCACCCCCTCGTCCATGCCGCCGTCTACCAGGACATCGGCCCCGCGCACCGCGCCGATCTGCACACGCGGGCCGCGGCCCTGGTCGACGACGAATACGCGAGTCTGCGCCACCGCGTGCTCGCCGCCACGGGCCCCGACGAACATCTCGCCGCCGCCCTCGCCGCCTGCGCGAGGCGCGAGGCCGCCACCGGGCAGTGGGCGGTGGCCGGCACCCACCTGCGGCACGCTTCCCGCGTGGCGACGACCGACCTGGAGCGCGACCGGCTCGCCGTCGAGGCGGTCGAGGCGCTGCTGCTCGACGGCCGTGTGCACGAGTCGGCCGAACTCGCCGCGGGACTTCCGGCCGGCGCGGACCCGGCGCTGCGCGGGTACGTACGCGGATATGTGGCCCGCGTCCAGGGCCGCATGGAGCAGGCGCAGACGCTGCTCGTCGACGCCTGGAACCAGTGCGACCACGAGAGCAATCCCTCGCTGGCGGCGCGGGCGGCGGAGCAGCTGAGCTACGCCGCCGTCATGCGGGGGCGCTCCGCCGACGCCGCCCAGTGGGCGGAGCGCGCCCAGCGGCTCTCCACCCTCCAGGGGCCGAGCCGGATGCTGCGCTTCAACCACCTTCTCGCGCTGGGCCTCAGCGGGTGCGCCAAGAAGGGAATCGAACTCGCCGGTGACCTTCCCGATCCGCTCCTCGTGCCGCCGTCGAACATCGATCTGCTGCTTGCGCGCGGCCAGTTGAGGCTCTGGTCGGACGACCTCCTCGGCGCGCGCGCCGACTTGCTGGGCGCCGTGGCCAACTGCCGCAAGGGGACGGTGCCGTTGCGGCTGCTCTCGGCCTCCGCGCTCGCCCAGACCCTGCACCGGCTCGGCGACTGGGACGAGGCGCTGATCCACGCCGAGGCGTCCGCCTCGATCGCCGACGACACCGAGCAGTCGTGGCTGAAGCCCGTCACGCACGCCATCGCCAGCTGGATCCTCTCGGCACGCGGCAGCTGGGACCGCGCCTCGGTGCACCTGCGGCTCGCCCTGGACGCCCCCGGCTGCGACGAGAGCGCGCTGGCCTACGCGTACGCGGCGTCGGCGCACGGGGCCTTCGCCGAGGCCCGCGCGGAGCCCGAGCGGGTGGTGGACGCGCTGCGGCCGCTCCTGGACTTCGCCTCGCACGACGGGGTGAACGAACCGGGCGTGGTGTCCTGGCGTGAGCTCCTGGTCGACGCGCTGATCCAGCTCGGCGACCTCGACGAGGCTCAGGCGGTCCTGCTGCCCTACGAGGAGCGGGCGCAGGCACGCGGGCAGCACGCGGCGCTGTCCGCCGCGGCCCGGGTGCGGGGCAATCTGCACGCGGCGCGCCGGGAGACGGACCGCGCCCAGGCGTCGTTCCTGCGCGCGCACGACCAGGCGGCGCAGATCCCGTCACCGTTCGGCCGCGCCCGCGTCCAGCTGGACCACGGGGCGTTCCTGCGCAGGATCGGCCGCCGCTCGGTCGCCGTGGCCCAGCTCCAGGCGGCGTACACGACGATGAGCCAGCTGGACGCCGCGCCCTATCTCGCGCGCTGCGAAAGGGAGTTGGACGCCTGCGGGCGAGCGGCGCCCCCGCGGCCCGCGCACGACCCGGCGGACGTGGACTCCGCCGCCGAAGGGCTCACCCCGCAGGAGCTCGCCGTCGCGCGCCTGGCGTCGCAGGGCTTCACCAACCGGCAGATCGCCACCGCGCTCGCACTGAGCGTCAAGACCATCGAGTACCACCTGGGCCACACCTATACGAAGCTCGGCATCACCTCGCGCATCGGGCTCGTGCACCACTTCGCCCCCCAGGACCGGCGCACGTCGTCGTAGACCGTAGTAAGCCCCCAGGCCCGAGCCCCGGCACACCGGGGTTATCCCTGGGCGGTTCCCTGAGGCACCCCCGCCTCTGTCCGGCGTAGTTTCTTGGCTGGTCAGGGGATGTGATGCACAAGTGGGGGTGCACAGATGGCTGTCACGGAATGTCCGGCGGTATGCGGCGACGCGCCACCGGCCCTGCGTCTGCGGCTGCTCGGGGGGTTTCACCTCAGCCGCGGCGAGGGTGACGGCGGCGGGCAGGTCGACGTGTCCGCCAGCGGGCAGCAGTTGCTCGCCCTCCTCGGGCTCCGCGGCCCCGCGACACGTTCGGTGCTCGCGGGGACCCTGTGGCCCGACGTCACCGAGGAACGTGCGCGGGCCTGCCTCCGTACCGCCATCTGGCGCCTCAACGCGGCGAGTTCGGCCGTCGGCGGCCCCCGGCCCGGGGTGCTCGCGCTCAGCCGGCGCGTCCGGATGGACATCCAGGACTTCACCACCACGGCACGTCGCATACTCGCGGCCCCGGCTGAGGGAACCGGGGCCGCGTGCTCCGCACTGATGGGCATGGGGGAGCTGCTGCCAGGCTGGCATCAGGACTGGGTGGTGTTCGAGCGCGAGCGGCTGCATCAGCTGCGGCTGCACGCGCTCGAAGCCCTCTCGGCGCGGCTCGTCGTGCGCGAGCAGTACGCACCCGCCCTGGAGGCCGCCCTGGAAAGCACCAGGATCGATCCGCTGCGCGAGAGCGCGCACCGTGCGGTCGTGACGGTGCACCTCGCCGAGAACAACCTCGCGGAGGCGGTACGGCACTTCAAGGCGTTCCGCACGCTGCTCCGCACGGAGCTCGGCGTCGAACCCTCGGAGCAGTTCCGCACGATGGTGCGGCACGCGCTGTCCTGACGGACTCGACCCGGAGGCGAGGCAGCCATGGTGACCGGAACCGCGGTGGGGGTTCCTCAAGAGCGGGTGACGCGCCACCACGTCACCGTCGGCCTGTCTGTCCGTGCGCGCTCGGGGGCGCACGGGCCGCAGGTCGTCCCACCCACCCCTGCCGGCCGTGTTGGGGGACGCGGCCGGCAGGCCACCGACGTTCCGCCACGCACGGTCACGGGGGTGCCGAGCGCGGTACGGGGACGCCGGTAGCGGTGACGGCCCCGGCAGGCGATGCCTCCCGGGGCCGTCACCGCGTTCCCCCTATCCCCCCTTCAATCCCCCCTGTGTCACTCCCCTCGCGGCTTCCTGAGCTCCTCGATGGCCTTGTCGACCGCTTTGTGCGGCAGGCCGGTCCTGCGTGACAGGTCCTTGGGCTCCATGCTGCTCAGTACGTCGTCGACGCTCTTGTCCTCGACGCTCGCGATCTCCCACACGTAGCGCTGGACCCGGTCGACCGGATCGACGATCCGGGACCACCTCGCCGCGAGTACGTCCCCCGCCACCGGCGCGACGAGGCCGCCCCGCGCCGCGATGACCGGCCGTGGCTCCTGCTCCAGCCAGGTCGTCCACACGCCGCGCCCGACCAGGTGTTCCGCCGCGCTCTCGGCCACCGAACCGTCCTGGAGGATGCCGGGGTCGGCCGAGTCCGCCCGGACCAGGAGGCGGCAGGAGGCGGCCAGCATGGGCGGTGACGCGACCGGCGGCACCGGCTCACCGAGCAGGGTGCACAGGGCGGCGATGTCCGGCTGGTCGGGGGCGTACTTGACGAGTCGGTCCAGGATGCCGCGGATCCGCCCCAGATCGGGGGTCGGGTGCAGCAGCAGGGCATGGGCGCCGATGATGCCGAGGAAGGGGTTGACGCTCCGTGCGTCGAGCAGGCCGTGCAGCTGCCGCGTCGAGACGAGGTCGATCCCCTGCCGCAGCCCCGAGAGGGCGGCCTCCAGGGCGAGGTCCAGGGTGCGGTCCGCCGACTGCCAGCCGATGCCCTGGGGCACCATCTGGATCGAGGCGAACTGCGGCTGCGGGCCCTGCGGTCCGTTGCTCACGAACACCAAGGTCGTCCACCCGTCGAGGACGTGCAGCGCCTGCGCGAGGGGCAACCCGTCGGCGGGCTGCCTGCGCGTCCTCAACCGGTAGCCGCCGGGCGGCAGTTCGCCGCTCCAGGCCGACCACTCCTGTCCTCCGGAAGGCTCCCAGCCCCCGGCGCCGCCGTCCACGGGCGCGCCGTGCTCGTCGGCGACCTCCAGGGCGAACGGGTCGAGCTGCCAGCCCCGGCGCAGGTTGCGGATGAGCACCATCAGGGTCGGCGGGCCCCCGCCGTGCGTCGCCTCCGCGCTCCAGCGCATCGCGGCCGCGCGGTGGTCCTCACGTGTCGTGGGGGTGCCCTCGACCGGCGTGGCCGTGGGCATGCGGGGCAGCGCGAGCCGCTCGACGAACGGTTCGGTGCCGACCTCGACGAACCGGCTCTCCACCTCGCCGCCGAACCGCTGCTCGATGCGGTAGATACCGGGCGGCAGCGTCGTGTCGATGGTGCCCATCGCGTGCGCCACCTCGCGGAACGCGGAGTCCGTGACGGTGACAAGCACCGACGGGGTGTCCGGTATGACGACGAACGGCACGTGCTTCGCGGTCTCCTCCCGGGCGCGCCGCCGCTCCTTCGCCGCATCTTCCCGGGCGCGCCGCCGCTCTTCAGAGCTGGACACCATTCCCACCGCCTGTCATTACCTCGAAGAATCCACCGTTCTGGAAGTCGTCCGCCGTCAAGCTCTCCGGCGTCACCCGGTACAAGCCCGGGGCGAGCTTCTCGACGCGTTCCGCGGCGTCGACGAGCAGCCTCAGCGGTGGCTCGTCGGGATCGCCGCCGCGCAGCTGCACCCAGCCCCGGAAGCCGTCGGGAAAGCGCAGCGTGACGGCGGGCATGCCGTTCTCCACGTCACGGGCGAAGACCATCGGAGCGCTGCCCTTGACGAACCTGGGCTGCTGCGGGACCAGCAGATGACTGGTGCGGTCCTCCACATGCCGTACGACGTAGTCCGCGAGGCTGTCGGAGGTGATGAGCCCCTTGCGGTTGGCGCTGCGACCGCCGAGACCGTCGAGGAGCGCGGTCGTGAAGTGCCCGCGCGCCAGGTCGGGTTCGGCGTTCTGCTCCTCGTAGGCCGGGTCGCCCTGCGAGGTGGCGTAACCGACGAAGCAGTCGACCTTCTCCAGCGCCCCCGCTGTCGTGGTGAAGGGCGGCCCGAAGGGGAACATGGAGCCGTTGCCGCTGCTCGTACGGCAGCAGTCCGCGAAGCAGACGATCTCGCGGAACGGCGACGACGACTCGTACCAGTCCAAGTACTGGCCCACGGCGAGGTGATTGCCGAGCAGGTCGAAGGCGGCGTTGGCCATCAGGAGCGCGGTGCTGTTCGGGGGCGTCATGAATCCGTGCCCCGCGAGGAAGAAGTAGAGACGGGTCCGCTGCCTCGCGGCCTCCCACTCCTCCTCGGGCCGGTCCTCTATCGCCCGCTGGACCGCGATGTTCGCCCGGTAGAGCGCCAGATCGACGTTCTCCCTGGTCGGTACGGCGCTCATGAAGTCGGCGACGCGCTCCTGCTCCTCGGTGGCGGTGACCAGCGTGACGTTGCCTTCGGGCACATCGCCTCCCTTGGGGTCGACGAGCCAGTCACGGAACCGGACCGCATCACCCCGCGCGGCCTGAAGGTCACTGATGGCCGGATAACGGTTGATGCCGACGACCACGGCGTAGTGCAGGTCGTTCATCGGACTCTCCCCCTACGTTCAGTCCTCGCGCCGTCAGTCCGCGAGCATCGCCGCCACGCTCGCGAGGACCTGCGGGTCGTCGTCGAACGCGACGTGGCTGCGCGCCCCCGCGCCCAGGCCCGGCGACCAGACCGTGCGCGCGGAGTCCGCCCGCAGGAAGCCGCGCAGGTCGTCGGAGTCGGGCCCCGGGGCGGCGGAGTCGAGGTACCAGCGCTGCATGCCCGCGATCGGCGTGACCACGGACTGCCCGGACGGCCCGCGCTCCAGGACTCCGGAGATGAAGTAGAGCAGCGACCTCGGGTACAGGAACGGCACGAGGTGGTCGGCCTGCTCCGCCCTGTCGGTCATCGTGAACATCCGCAACCGGTCGAAGAGTTCGGCCTGCCGGCGGACGACCGGCGCGAGCTGCGCCACCGTGCAGGCCGGCGCGAGGAGCACCACGTCCCGCAGCCGGAAGTCGGCGGGCAGCGGGTCGTTCTCCGCGGCGCGCCTGCGCACGAGGTCGTCGAGCAGGTTGCTGATGAACACGGCGCCCGCGCTGTGGCCGACGACGGTCACCTGGGGGCGGGTGCCGGCGGCGAGCAGCTCGGCGAACCGGTCCAGGAAGTACCGTCCTGCGCGGACCTCGTCGTCCGCGGCGGCGAAGGTGTCCGCGGTCTGCCGCTTCATCGCGCCCCAGATCGCGGCGCCCACGTTGGCGAGGTAGAACTCGCGGAGGATCTCCTCGACGACCGTCGCATAGAGCCCGTGGTCGTTGCGCTGCCGGAAGCGGCCGACGACGGCCGCCACGACGCGCACGGTCTTGCGCACGATCAACGCGGTGCTCACCAGGGCACGTTCCCCCGTGCCCGCCCTGTCCGCGAGGTCGGCCACCACATCCGGTGACATCAGTGTGGCCGCCGCGGCACGCCCCCCGATGATGTCTCGCGCCGCGGCGACCGGCTCTGTGGGTTGGGCCCCGGCCCGGGGCGTCACCGAGTTCACGATCTCCCGGGTGCGCTCGGCCAGTTCGGTGTCCGCCGAGAGTTCGGCGGCGATCTGCCTCTGCTCGACCTCGTTCAGCGGGGGCACCTCGCGCGGGGCGGTCAGCCGCGCGTAAGGCTCCTGCCCCGCCCTTACTTGGGCGAGTTCGGCTGCTACGGCCCTCGGGGAAGGGGTGGTCACCGCCCCGAGGGCTCGCTGTCCCGGCTCCCGGAAGATCGTGCCGGTGGCGTAACGCGTGACCCTGTTGAGCAGCGTGCGGAAGACGCTCTCGTTCAGGATCTGCGGCAGGTTGCCCCGCAGGGTTTCCATGAGCCCACTGCTCCACACGAAGAAGACAGGCTCGGCGCCCGCCGCCTCGTACACGGGCGCGAGCCGCTCGGCGGTGGCGAACCCCAGCGTGTCGTCGGTCAGTCCACCGTGGAAGTGGAGCACCACGCGCGGCCGGTCCTTGAGCCCGGCCACGAGCTCGTCGATGTCGGCGGTGGTGGTCGACGCGAGTCGACCGCTCTGCCTGCTGTGGATGCACCGCTCACGGAAGGAAGCCATGCCCAGGAAGGTAGAGCGGCGCCACTGCCCCGACATCGGGGACGGGCTCAGGGATAACCCCGGACCTGGGACGACCGGTGGCGACTAGGACCCCGAGGCAGGACCCATCCATTCCGCCTCGTACCCCGCGTACGTCCCGTCGTGCGTCGCCAGGTGCGTGAACTGGTCGACGTACTCCTTGAACTCCTCGTCCCCGCGCGGCAATGCGTAGGCCTTCTCGGAGAAGGTGAAGGGCTTGTCGGGGTGCAGGGAGCAGAGTTCGGGGTGGATCCTGGCCTGGTAGCGGGTCTCGCTTGCGTCCGTCATCATCACGTCCGCGCGCCCCGCGATGATCTCCTTGAAGATCGTGGTGTTCTCCGGGTGCAGCTTGATCGTGGCCTGCCTGATGTTCTCGCGCGCGAACTGCTCGTTCGTGCCACCCCGGTTGACGATGACCCTGGTGCCCGGCTTGTCGATGTCCTTGAGCGTGCCCTCGCCGAACTTCTCCTTGTCGGCGCAGCGCACGATGGGTGTCTTGCCGTCCTCGCGGGTGGGCTCGCTGAAGTAGACCTGACGGGCGCGCGGAAGGGTGATGGAGACGCCGCCGACCGCGATGTCACAGCGTCCCGCCGCGACGTCCTTGGTGAGGTTCGCCCACGTCGTGGCCACGTACTTGGGCTTGGCGTCGAGGCTCTCCGCCAGGTCATCGGCCATCTTGATGTCGACGCCGCTGTACGTCTTGTCGGCGGGGTCCAGGTGCGTGAACGGGCGGTAGTCGCCGGTCGTGCACACCTTCAGGACCCCCGACTTCGGCACGGAGTCCAGGAGGCTGCCGTGGTGGCGGTCCTTGCCGCGCCCGGCGTCGGGGGACGCGGGCGCGGCGGCCGTGACGGCGAGCAGACAGACCAGGGCGGACAGGGTGGCGGCACGCTTCACGGGGGCTCCTCCGTACGGGTTCGCGGCTCGGAGAGATCACCTTCGCAGAAGCGATCCCGCCGGTGAAGCCCCCTCTCACCTGCCGGGCGACCCCAGCTGAGTGGGTGTCAGATCGGGGCCCGCCCCGTCGTCGTACGCGTCCTCGTCGAACGGGTACAGCGGACGCTCAACGCGATGGTGGCCGAGCCTGAGCAGGTCCTGGTCGACGCCGCCCGGGGTGAGGGCGAGGAGCCAGTCGGCGGCCATGTCGTAGAGCTCGGGCTCCAGGTAGCCGATCTTGACGACCACCAGGTCGAAGGTGCGCGGGTCGATGCCGAGGCCGCCGTCCGCCGGGCCCATGAAATCCGCGAGGGTGTGGAAGGGCTTGCGGCGCTCGACCAGGATGACGGTCACGCCACCGGTCCGTACGGCCGCCATGTCGACGCCACGGTCGTAGGCGCCGCCCTCCGCCCGGTCCTTCTGCTCGGTCGCGCGCTGCAACGCCACGACGGTGCCGGTGAGTTCGTACGGACCGCCGTGGTGCGCGTCGACCTTGCCGCCGACGCTCAGGGTGACCTCGGCGCCCACTCCGGCCTCGAAGCAGCGGGCGACGGCGACGGGGTCGGTGATGCCGGGGTGGACGGCGGTGACCTTCCCGGAGCGGATGGCGTCGTTCTCCAGGAGCTTGCCGAGCATGTACGCGAGGTCGCCCGCGCCGCCCGCCGTGGGGTTGTCGCCGGAGTCGCTGATCAGGAAGGGCCGCTTGTCCGAGGCAACGGCCTTGGCGATGCACTCCTCCGCGCCGCCTGTCGGGCCGACGAAGACGAAGTCGCGGCGCGCGTCCCAGTAGCGTCGTGCGAGCTTCTCGGCCTCGGCGGCGGCCAGTTCGGGGTCGTCGCCGGTGACGACGATCGCGGCCTTGCAGCGCGGCTCGTCCGCCCAGGCGTAGCCGACCCACAGCGCGGCGTCGAGGATGCCGTCCAGCTTCTCGATGTCGGCGAGCGAGGCGTAGAGGGACTTGGCGGGCTCCAGGCGGGTGCTGGTCTTCTCGCCGGGCAGGAGCACCGGCACCTGGACCCAGGCGCGGTGCGGCCGGGTTCCCTCGCGCAGGCAGCGTACGAGATTGCGCGCGGCGCGCTCGCGGGTCTCCCAGGCGTCCTCGTGCGGGGCGAGGCGGTGGGCGGTGAGCAGGTCGACGGGCTCGGCGAACCGGCGTGAGGCGTTGCCGTGCAGGTCCATGGCGGCCGAGATCATCGGGCGGCCGCCGTCGGGGGTTCCGACGGCGTCCAGGGCGGCACGGACCGCTTCCGTCAGGTCGGCCTCGGCGTCGGTCAGGCCGATGACGCTCATGGCGCCGTGGATGTCGTACACGAGGCCGTCCAGGGGGCCCGCTTCCCGTATGCGCGTGACCAGTTCGTCCTTGAGGATCAGGTACGACTCGGCCTCCACAGGGCCGCCGGGCAGCGAGGTCGCGTGCAGGAGCGGCACCCATTCGACCGTGTACGCCAGGTCCGATTCCGGCCCGGTCCAGGTGTAGCGGTCCAGGAGGTCCTGGCCACGGGTCTGACGGAAGTCGTCCGCGGTGGAGCGGTGCGGGCAGAAGGTGGAGGACTCGATGCCGATGCCGCCGATGCCGATGCGGAGGCGGCGCTGGTTCGTGGTCATGCGGGGGCGCTCTCTTCCTGGGGTGCCGGGGTGGTCGGGAGGTGCTGGCCCAGGGCGGTGAGTCCGGCACCGAGGAGGCCCGCGTCGCGCCCTGTCACGGTGGTGGTGATCTCCAGGTCGGCGGTGGCCAGGGGCAGGCAGCGCTCGTAGAGCACGCCGCGTACGGCGGCGACGAGCGGTTCGGCGGTGGCGAGGACGCCGCCGAGGGCGACGGCCTGGGGGTTGAAGAAGTTCACGACGACGGAGAGCACCGTGCCGATGTGCCGTCCTGCGGTGCGGACGAGGGTGGTGGCCTGCGGGTCGCCGTCGGCGACCAGCCGCAGCAGCTCGGTGGTGTCCTCCACCTCGACGCCCTGGAGGGCGAGTTCGCGGATGAGGGCAGCGCCGCTCGCCACGGTCTCCAGGCAGCCGATGTTGCCGCAGCTGCACGGGCGGTCGCCCGCCGCCTCGATGCGTACGTGACTGATGTCGCCCGCGGAGCCGCCCGCGCCGTTGTGCGGGCGGCCCGCCACGATGACGCCGCTGCCGATGCCGCGCCCCGCCTTGACGACGACCAGGTGGTCGAGTCCGGGGCGGGCGGTGCGGTGCTCGCCGACGGCCATCATCGTGGCGTCGTTGTCGACGGTGACGGGGATGCCGAGGCGTTCGGCGAGGACGTCGCGCAGCGGGTAGCGGTGCCATCCGGGCATGCGGGAGGGGCTCAGGACGCGGCCCTCGGCGGGCTGCACGGGACCGGGGAACGCGACGCCGAGGGCGCGGACGGTGCGGCCCGCCTCGCGCTGCCGAGCGCCCAGTTCGGCGACCTGGCCGCAGAGCCAGTCGACGGCGGACTCGGGCCCGGCGGTGATGTCGTGCGGCAGGTCGACGGCGTCGAGGACGGTGCCGCCGAGGTCGACGACGCCGATACGGGCGTGGTGGCTGCCGAGGTCGGCGGCGAGGGCGACGCCGCCCTGCGCGTGGACGCGCAGGAGCCGGGGGCGTCGGCCGCCGCGTGAGGCTCCCTCGCCTGATTCGGTGAGCACGCCGGCGGCGACGAGTTCCTGGACGCGCAGCGACACGGTGGAGGGGGCGAGCCCCAACTCCCGTACGAGATCGGCCCGCGAGGAGGCGGCGCCCGAGGAGACCAGCTGCAGGATGTGCTGCGCCGACCCCCGTTCGCCGTGCGGTGTTCCGGCCATGCCGCCCCCAGTTGCTTCGATCTGTTCGTTCGACATCAGGACGAACACTAGGTCTCTTCGAAGCAAGTTGGCCAGACCCTCCCGACTTTGGGACTTCTTGCCGAATGAAGCTATTGACTTGGTTTTCTCGTGCGGCCTAGCGTTCGGGCGCCGCCTCGTCGTTCTCCGGCACGGGGCCGGTCCCGTACCCCTTGGAGGCCCATCGCCATGCGCTCACTCAGGTCCGCGGCGGCAGCGCTGCTCGTCCTCGCGGCGGCGCTCACGGGCTGCACGCGGGAGGGCGGCCGTATCGACATGGCCCCCACCGGCGGGACTCCGGTCGAGGGCGGCACCGTGACGATGGCGCTGCCGCCCGCCGCGACGCCGAACTGGATCTTCCCGATCGGCCCGCCCGGCTACGGCGCCTCGTACAACAACGGGATCTACTCGCTGTTCTTCACGCCGGTGTACGACGCCGTACAGGAGAAGGGCGAGCTGACCACGCACGGCCCGAGCACGCTCGGCCTGGAGCCGAAGTTCAGCGACGGCAACAAAACCGTGACCGTGCCGCTGCGCGAGGGTGTGAAGTGGTCCGACGGAAAGCCGGTCACCTCGCGCGACGTGGAATTCTGGTTCAACCTCCTCAAGGCCAACAAGGCGGACTGGGGCAACTACTCGGTCGGCACGATGCCCGACAACGTCAAGCGCTTCGAGACGGTCGACGACCACACCGTGCGCCTGCACCTGAGCCGCGCGTACAACCCCGACTGGTTCACCGCCAACCAGCTCACGCTGATGCGGGCACTCCCCCGGCACGCCTGGGACGCCAAGACCGACGGCGGCGAGATCGGCGACTGGGACCGCACGAAGGAAGGCGCCAAAACCGTCTTCGCGCGGCTCACGCGGCACGCCAAGAACCTGGGTTCGTACGGCTCCGACCCTCTCTGGAAGACCGTCAACGGCCCGTGGAAGCTGGCGGGTTGGCGCGACAGCGGTCAGGTCACCATCGTGCCCAACGAGAAGTACACCGGTCCCAAGTCGCAGCGCCCGCACCTCGACAAGGTCGTCTTCAAGCCCTTCACCACGGCCGACTCCGAGTACAACGTGCTGCGTTCGGGAGGCGTCGACTACGGCTACATCCCGCCGTCGGTGATGGCACAGAAGGAGAAGTTCGAGGAGAAGGGCTATCGCGTCGACCCCTGGGAGGGCTGGGCGGCGACGTACATCGTCTACAACTTCAACTCCACGCACGCGGGCCCGATGATGGACCAGCTCTACATCCGCCGGGCGATGCAGCACCTCGTCGACCAGAAGGCGATGAGCGACGTCATCTGGCAGGGCAGCGCCACGCCGACGCTCGGACCGGTGCCGGTGACGCCGAAGAGCCAGTACTTGTCGAAGGCGATGGAGAAGAACCAGTACCCCTTCGACGTGCAGAAGGCCCAGCGGCTTCTCACCGGGCACGGCTGGAAGACCGAGGACGGGACCGCCCGCTGCGTACGCCCCGGAACGGGCCCCGACGAGTGCGGCAAGGGCATCGCGAGGAACGCACCGCTCGAACTCACCCTGCTCTCCCAGTCCGGCTCCACCGAGACCACGAACATGATGCAGGAGCTCAAGTCCTCGCTCTCCAAGGGCGGAATCGACCTGACGGTGCGTCAGCAGCCGCTGAACTCGGTGCTCGGCAACTCCGTCCCCTGCAAGGCGAAGGACCCCGGCTGCGCATGGGACATGTCGTTCTTCGGCACGGCCGGCAGCTGGTACTACCCGCTCAACCCGAGCGGTGAGCAGCTCTTCTCCACCGGCGCTTCGGCCAACTTCGGCAACTACAGCGACAAGAAAGCCGACCGGATCATCCGCGCGGTGCAGTACTCGCCCGACATGAAGGCCGTGCACGAGTACGGCGAGTACCTCGCCGAGCAGCTGCCGGTGATGTGGATGCCCAACCCCGCCTACCAAGTCTCCGTCATCCGCAACGACTTGCGTGGCGTCAGCCAGAACCCGACCGTCACCTTCGCGCCGCAGGACTGGTACTACGTCAAGAAGAAGGGAGCCGACAAGTGACCGGCTTTCTGGTCAAGCGCTTCCTTCAGGCGCTCGTCGTGCTGTTCCTCGTCTCGGTCATCGTCTTCACGCTGCTCCACATGCTGCCCGGCGGGCCCGCCCGCGCCATTCTCGGCCCCAAGGGCACACCGCAGCAGATCGAGCACTTCAACCACCAGCAGGGGTACGACCGTTCGCTGCCCGCGCAGTACGTGATGTATCTGAAGCGTCTTTTCACCGGCGACCTGGGCGAGTCGTTCAAGCTCAATTCGCCGGTCTTCGAGCTGCTCAAGCAGCGCCTGCCGAAGACCCTGCTCCTGACGGTGCTCTCCACCGCGCTCGCCGTGGTCATCGCCGTCCCGCTGGGCCTGCTTCAGGCCGTGCGGCGCGGCAAGGCGTCGGACTACGCGCTGACGGGGCTCGCCTTCCTCCTCTACGCGACGCCGGTGTTCTTCCTCGGCCTCATCATGATCATCGTGTTCGCGCAGGTGCTGCCGATCCTCCCGGCGGAGGCACCGCAGGGCGAGAGCGTCGGTGAACTCCTCGGCGACTTCACGGGGTTGGTGCTCCCGGTCGTCACCATGGCGTTCGGCATCGTGGCGATGTTCAGCCGCTACATGCGCTCGGCGGTCCTCGACAACCTCACCGAGGAGTACGTCCGTACGGCGATGGCCAAGGGCCAGTCGAACCGCCGCATCATGGTCCGCCACGTCCTGCGCAACGCGCTCATCCCGCTGGCCACGCTGCTCGGCCTGTACCTGCCGACGCTCTTCAGCGGCGCGCTCGTCGTCGAGTCGATGTTCAACTACCCCGGCATGGGGCTGCTGTTCTGGAACGCAGCGCAGGGCTCCGACTTCCCCGTGCTGCTCGGCGTGACGCTCGTCGTCGGCGTCGCCACCGTCGTCGGCTCGCTGCTCACCGACATCCTCTACGCCGTCCTCGACCCCCGGATCCGGAGCGTGGCATGAGTACCGCGACCGCAGACGTCACCCCCGAGGCAACGCCGGGGAACGAGGCGGCGGCGCAGGCCACGCCCTCGCTCGCGCGCCGTACGCTCCAGGTCTTCACCGGCAACAAGCTCGCCCTGACGGGCGTGGTGGTCCTGGTCCTGCTCCTGGCCTTCAGCTACCTCGGGCCGCTGCTCCACCCCACCGAGCAGGTGCGCACCGACCTCTCCCAGGCGAATCTCGCGCCGGGCAGCCCCGGCCACCTCCTGGGCACCACCGACCTCGGTTACGACATGGTCGGGCGGCTGATGGTCGCCGGGCGGACCTCGCTCGAAATAGGCCTTGCGGCGGGCCTGTTGGCGACGCTCTTCGGGACCGTGTACGGGGCGGTCGCGGGGTATTTCGGCGGCTGGGTGGACGCGGCGATGATGCGGATCACGGACGCGGCGCTCGCGATCCCCGCGATGTTCCTGCTCGTCGTGGTCGCCGCCATCATCACGCCGAGCAAGGGCGTCCTCATCGTCATCATCGCGTCGGTGGCCTGGCTTTCCCCTGCCCGTCTGGTGCGCGGCGAGGCGCTCTCGCTGCGCGACCGCGAGTACGTACAGGCGATGCGGATGATGGGCGGCGGTGGCGCGCGGGCCGTGTTCAAGCACATCGTGCCGAACGCGATCGGCACGGTCATCGTCAACTGCACCTTCCAGATCGCCGACGCCATCCTCTACGTCAGCTATCTCGCTTTCCTGGGCCTGAGCATTCCGCCGCCGTCGGCCGACTGGGGCTCGATGCTCTCGGCCGGCATCACCTACACCCAGAACGGCTACTGGTGGCTGATCTTCCCGCCGGGCATCGCGATCGTCCTGGTCGTCGCCGCGTTCAACTTCATCGGTGACGGGCTGCGGGACGCGTTCGAAGTACGGCTGCGGAAGTAAGGGAGCACCAGACATGACCCACCCTCTGCTCAAGATCGAAGATCTGCGCGTCGACATCACCTCGCGCGAGCGCACCGTCCACGCCCTCGACGGCATCTCCCTCGAACTCGCCCCGGGTGAGGCCCTCGGCATCGTGGGCGAGTCGGGCTGCGGCAAGACGATGACCGCGCTCAGCGTCCTCGGACTCCTTCCGCCCGGCGGCGAAGTCACCGGCGGACGCGTCCTGTTCGACGGCCAGGACCTGGCCGCTTCCACCGCGCCGGTCCTCCAGGACGTACGGGGCAACACCATCGGCATGGTCTTCCAGGACCCGCTCACCTCGCTGAACCCGACGATGACGATCGGGGCGCAGGTCGCGGAGCCGCTCGTCCTGCACCGCCCCGAGCTGAGCAGGAAAGAGGCGTGGGCGCGGGCCGAGGAGATGCTGCGCCTGGTCGGCATGCCGCAGCCCGCCGAGCGCATGAAGGCGTATCCGCACCAGCTGTCCGGCGGCATGCGCCAGCGCGTGGCGATCGCCATGGCCCTGGTCTGCGAGCCGAAACTGCTCATCGCGGACGAGCCGACCACCGCCCTGGACGTGACGACGCAGGCCCAGATCCTGGAGCTGATCGACGGGCTCCGCGAGCGGCTCGGCATGGCGATGATCCTGGTCACGCACGACCTGGGTGTCATCGCGAGCCGGGTCGACCGGGTCGCGGTGATGTACGCGGGCAAGGTCGCCGAACAGGCCGATGTGCGCGGCCTGTTCGCGAGACCCCGGCACCGCTATACGGAGGCGCTGTTCGCCTCGCTCCCCGAGCGCGCCGCGGACAGCGGCACCGCGCTCCAAACCATCCCGGGGCTTCCACCGAACTTGGCGGTGCGTCCGACGGGGTGCCGCTTCGCGCCGCGCTGCGCCTTCGCGACGGACGAGTGCCGTGAGCGGGAGCCGCAGCTCGCGGACGACGAAGTGCGGGGAGGCGAGCACCGGTTCGCCTGCTTCCATCCGGTGCCGGACAACGCGTCGGAGGAGGAGGTCGTGATCCCGCCGGCCGTCCCCGCGCCGCGCGCACCCGGCGACGTACTCCTCGAACTCGACGCCCTGGTCAAGGACTTCCCCCTCAAGGGCGGTGCCTTCTCGCGCCGTCGGGGCACGGTGAGCGCGGTCGGTGGGGTGTCCCTGGAGGTCCGCAAGGGCGAGACGTTCGGCATGGTCGGCGAGTCCGGGTGCGGCAAGACCACGCTCGGCCGGATCGTCGCGGGCCTGGAGGAGCCGACCGCCGGGCGCGTGCGCTTCGAGGGGCACGACCCGGCAGAGATGTCGCGGGCCGAGCGGCGGGCGCAGCGGCGGCGCGTGCAGCTGATGTTCCAGGACTCCACTGCCGCCATGGACCCCCGGATGCGGGTGGGCGAGATCCTGCGGG
This sequence comes from Streptomyces sp. NPDC054866, assembly GCF_053610745.1. Lineage (NCBI taxonomy): Bacteria > Bacillati > Actinomycetota > Actinomycetes > Kitasatosporales > Streptomycetaceae > Streptomyces > Streptomyces sp. NPDC054866. The sequence goes on along the minus strand of NZ_JBSGZA010000004.1, from coordinate 228,550 downwards.
AGCCCCTGGTCATCCAGGGCGTCGGCACCCGCGCCGACCAGGAGAAGCTGATCGGCGAACTCCTGGACGCGGTCGGCCTGCCGCGCGGCGCCGTGCACCGCTACCCGCACGAGTTCTCCGGTGGCCAGCGCCAACGCCTGGGTCTGGCACGGGCGTTGACTCTGTCTCCCGACCTGGTGGTCGCGGACGAGCCGGTCTCGGCGCTCGACGTCTCCGTGCAGGCGCAGATCCTGAACCTGATGCGGGAGCTGCAGCGGGAACGCGGCCTGACGTATCTGTTCATCTCGCACGACCTGGCGGTGGTGCGCCACCTCGCGGACACCGTCGGCGTGATGTACCTGGGCAAGCTGGTCGAGTCGGGCCCGGCCGCGCAGGTGTACTCCCATCCGCTGCACCCCTACACGCGGGGGCTGCTCGACACGGTCAACCTGCCGGACCCGACAGCGGCGGAGGGCCCAGGCCGCACCCCCCTGGAGGGCGAGACGCCCTCGGCCGCGAAGCCGCCGTCGGGCTGCCGCTTCCGCACCCGGTGCCCCCTGGCCCAGGAGGTGTGCGCCACCACGGAGCCGCCCGTGTCCACCCCGAACAGTGCGGGACACCAGGTCGCGTGCCACTTCCCCCTGTCCGCGCCTCGGCTAGCGTCGGCAGTGTGAAACTCGCGGATGCCCTGACCCGCCGCCCGCTCGTGCTCGACGGCGGCCTCTCCAACCAGCTGGAGGCCGCCGGGCACGACCTGAGCGACGCCCTGTGGTCGGCGAGGCTACTGGCCGACGAACCCGGGGCCATCGCGGCGGCGCACCGGGCGTACTACGAGGCGGGCGCGGACATCGCCACCACGGCGAGCTATCAGGCGACGTTCGAAGGCTTCGCGAAGCACGGCGTCGACGCGGTGAGCACCGCGGAACTGCTGCGCCTGAGCGTGGAGTTGGCCCGCGACGCGGGATCGGATGCCGGGCGCGAGGTGTGGGTGGCCGCGTCCGCGGGACCGTACGGTGCGATGCTCGCGGACGGCTCCGAGTACCGGGGCCGGTACGGCCTGACGGTGGCCGAGCTCGAACGCTTCCACCGCCCGCGCCTGGAGGTCCTCGCCGACGCGGAACCGGACGTCATCGCCCTGGAGACGGTGCCGGACACGGACGAGGCGCGGGCCCTGCTGCGGGCCGTGCGCGGCCTTGGCGTGCCCGCCTGGCTCTCGTACACCGTCTCCGGCGGCTACACGCGGGCGGGCCAGCCCTTGACGGAGGCCTTCGCGCTGGCCGCCGACGCCGAGGAGATCCTCGCGGTCGGCGTCAACTGCTGTGACCCGCAGGACGCGGACGCGGCGGTGCGCCTGGCCGCGCGGATCACGGGAAAGCCGGTGGTGGCGTACCCGAACAGCGGCGAGACGTGGGACGCGGCCGCAAGGACGTGGCGGGGCCCGGCGCACTTCTCCGCGGGCCGGGCCGCGGGGTGGCGGGACGCGGGGGCACGGCTGATCGGGGGTTGCTGCCGGGTGGGGCCGGAGACGATCACGCGGGTGGCCGCGGAGCTGTCCGGGACCGGGCGGTCGTAGCGAGGCGGTCGTAGCGAGGCGTCAGGGCGGGCGGCACCTCCGCCACACCCGCACCGACCTGCGGAGACGCCCGGCCCGGGGGTCACTGTCAGTGCCGGGGTGCAGACTGAGCCATACCTGAGACAACGACGTCCCGGAGGTGGCCACCATGGCCGAGATGATCCTGACCGTAGGCACCCGCAAAGGCCTCTTCATCGGCCGCAAGCGCGGCGGCGCGAGCACCTGGCAGTTCGACGAAAGTCCGTACTTCAACGCCCAGGCCATCTATTCGGTGGCCATCGACACCCGAGGTGACACGCCTCGCCTTCTCGCGGGCGGCGACAGTTCCCATTTCGGCCCGTCCGTCTTCCACTCCGACGACCTGGGCAGGACCTGGACGGAGCCGTCCAAGGCGCCGGTCAAGTTCCCCAAGGACACCGACGCCTCCCTGGAGCGGGTCTGGCAACTGCACCCCGCAGCCGCCGAACCGGACGTCGTGTACGCGGGCACGGAACCGGCCGCCCTCTACAAATCACTGGACCGGGGCGAGACCTTCGAGCTCGTACGCCCCCTCTGGGAGCACCCCACGCGCGCCCAGTGGGTGCCGGGCGGAGGCGGCGAAGGTCTGCACACCATCCTGACCGACCCCCGGGATCCGGACGCGGTGACGGTCGCCGTCTCCACCGCCGGAGTCTTCCGCACCCTGGACGGCGGACAGAGCTGGGCCCCGTCGAACAACGGCGTGTCCGCGGTCTTCCTGCCGGACCCGAACCCGGAGTTCGGCCAGTGCGTGCACAAAGTCGCGCGGGACGCGGTCGACCCGGACCGCCTGTATCTGCAGAACCACTGGGGCGTGTTCCGCAGCGACGACGCGGGCGCGCACTGGACGGACATCGGCGAGGGCCTGCCCTCCGACTTCGGGTTCGCCGCCGTCGCCCACCCCCACCGCGGGGACACGGCGTACGTCTTCCCGATCAACGCCGACATGGACCGCGTCCCCGCCGACCACCGGTGTCGCGTCTACCGCACGGCGGACGCGGGCAAGAGCTGGGAGCCGCTCAGCGCGGGCCTCCCGGCGGGCGACCACTACGGCACGGTGCTGCGCGACGCGATGTGCAGCGACGACCAGGATCCCGCGGGCATCTACTTCGGCAATCGCAACGGCGAGGTGTACGCGTCGGCGGACGACGGCGAAAGCTGGCGGGAGTTGGCGTCCCACCTGCCCGACGTACTGTGCGTCAGGGCGGCGGCCATCGGTTGATCGACGCCCCCTTTACGGCAGTAGGGTGACGCCGTGGCACCACGACCCTTGCATGAAATCGTCGAAGCGGGCTGGGCGAAGGCCCTCGAACCCGTCGCCGGGAAGATCTCCGAGATGGGAGACTTCCTGCGCGCGGAGATCGCCGCGGGACGCACCTACCTCCCGTCCGGGCCGAACGTCCTGCGGGCGTTCCAACAGCCCTTCGACGAGGTGCGGGTGCTGATCGTCGGCCAGGATCCCTATCCGACCCCCGGGCACGCGGTGGGTCTGTCGTTCTCGGTCGCGCCCGAGGTGCGCCCGCTGCCCGGCAGCCTCATCAACATCTACCGCGAGATGGGCTCCGACCTGGGCCTCCCTCCGCCGTCGAACGGCGACCTCACGCCCTGGACCCAGCAGGGCGTCCTGCTGCTCAACAAGGCGCTCACCACGGCCCCGGGGCGCCCTGCCGCGCACCGGGGCAAGGGGTGGGAGGAGGTCACCGAGCAGGCCATCAAGGCGCTCGCCGCACGCGGGCGCCCCCTCGTCTCCATCCTGTGGGGGCGTGACGCCCGCAATCTGCGGCCGCTGCTCGGCCCGCTGCCGTCGGTGGAGTCGTCGCACCCGTCGCCCATGTCGGCGGACCGCGGCTTCTTCGGCTCGCGCCCCTTCAGCCGGGCCAACGACCTCCTTGTCCAGCAGGGCGGGCAGCCGGTGGACTGGCGGCTTCCGTGACGGACGCCCCATGGGTCCTCGGGGTGGACTCGGGCGGCTCCGGGATGCGGGTCGCCCTCGGTGGCCTCGACGGTGCGGGCGGCCCGTCCCCGGTGAGCTCGAAGGAGCCGGTGCCCACCGGCGAGCGCGGCATCGACGCCGGGCACTTCACGGAGCAACTGGTGCCCATGGCACGGGAGTTGCTGGCGTGTGCGGGCGGCGGGCGGATCACCGCCGTAGCCGTCGGCGGGGCGGGCATGGCGAGCCTCGGTGACGAGCTGCGCGCGGAGCTTCCGGCCGCGCTCCACCGGGATCTGGGCGCTGGGCGCCTGGCGCTCGCCGCGGACGGCGTCACCGCGTACGTGGGCGCGCTCGGTGACCGGCCCGGCGCGGTCGTCGCCGCGGGCACCGGCATGATCGCTATCGGCACGGACCTGGTCGCCTGGCACCGCGCCGACGGCTGGGGGCATCTCCTGGGCGACTGCGGCAGTGGCGCCTGGATCGGCCGCGCGGGCCTCGAAGCGGCGATGCGGGCGTTCGACGGCAGGCGCCACGGCTCGAAGGCGCTGCTCGCCCGCGCCGAGGAACTCTTCGGCCCCGCGCAGGGAATCCCCGGACAGCTCTACCCCCGTACGGACCGGCCCGCGATGCTCGCCTCCTTCGCACCCGAAGTGGCGCACTGCGCCCCGGACGACCCCGTGGCCGGGGCGATCCTGCGGGACGCCGCCCGGCACATCGCCGAAGCCGCGGCCGCGGTCTGCCCGGCGTCCGACGCGGTGACCGAGGGCGAGCGGCCCGAAGTCGCCCTGACCGGTGGCCTGTTCAAGATGGGCGACGCGCTGCTCGGCCCGATGCGCGCGGAGCTGACGGGCCGCCTGCGGCATGTCCGTGTCGTTCCGGCCGCCGGTGACCCGCTGGACGGCGCCGTGCGCATCGCCGCCGACCTCGCCGCGGACCGGCTGCGCCTGCCGCTCGACCCGCGCATGCTCACCGTGCACACGGAGTACGACAGTTGAGCTTTACGTAACTCATAAGACAAAACCGGACTTATACCGCCCACCTGTACCCTCCCCGAACAGCGAAGCCCCGTGGACCAGTAGCATGCGGGGCCATGAGCTCCCCCACCGGGCCCGCATCAGGCCTGCCCGTACGAATGCCGCGACCCCGCCAGCCCGGTCGGCACCGCCGCCCGGAGCCCGTGGCGGCTCCCGAGAACGCGCCCGCGCTCGTTCTCGCCGTACCGGGCGTACCCAGCAGCGCCACGCGCAGCCTCGCCGAAGAGGTCGTGAGCATCGCCCGCTCCGAGCTGCCCGGCCTCGACGCCCGCATCGGGTACCTCGACGGGACCGAGGACGCCACGACCACCTCGTTCCCGGAGTTCCCCTCGCTGCACTCCGTGCTCGCGCGCGCCGCCACCGAGCGCACCGCACGCTATGAGCAGGCGCGCGCCGCGGGGGCGGACGTCGCCGAGCCCGACGGCCCCGTCGCCGTCGTGGTGCCCCTCCTCGCGGGCCCCGACAACGCGCTGATGCGGCGCGTGCGCCAGGCCGTGATGGACAGCCGCGCCCCCGCCGAGCTGACGGACGTCCTCGGCCCGCACCCGCTGCTCGCCGAGGGGCTGCACGTGCGCCTCTCGGAGGCCGGTCTGGCCCGTGCCGACCGCGCCCGCCTGTTCACGGTGGCCACCGCGGCGGACGGCATCGTCCTCGCCACGGTCGGCGGCGAGGAGGCCGTGCAGGCCGCCGGGATCACCGGCATGCTGCTCGCGGCCCGCCTCGCGGTGCCGGTGATGGCCGCCGCGCTCGACCAGGAGGGCGCCATCGCGAACACCGCGGAGGAGCTGCGCGGCTCCGGTTCCACGCAGCTGGCGCTCGCCCCGTACCTGATCGGTCCCGAGATCGACGGCAGCCTGCTCGACGCGGCCGCCAAGGAGGCCGGCTGCTCGGTCGCCGAGTCGCTCGGCGCCTACCCGGCGATCGGCAAGCTCGCCCTCTCCAAGTACACGTCGGCGCTCGGGATCGCCCCGCAGCCGTCGGGCGCGCCGGCCCACTGACCGCACCGCGCCGGCAGAACTGATGCCGTTACGCCGATGGGCCCGCCCCCTGATGCAGGGGGCGGGCCCATCGGCGTACGCGGGTGCGGTGGTTCAGTTGAAGATCACGCAGGAGGCCGCCGGGGCCTCGATCGAGCCCGCGCGCCGCGGAATGCCCGTCTCCGGGTCCACGGTGAACCAGGTCACGTCGCCGGAGCGCTCATTGGCCGCGTACAGGAAGCGCCCCGACGGGTCGATGGCCAGGTCACGCGGCCAGTGGCCGCCGCACGGCACGGTGGCGGTGAGCCGCGGCCGTGTCCCCGCCTCGTCGAGGGCGAGCACCGAGATGACGTCCTGACCGCGGGTCGCGGTCCACAGGAAGCGCCCGTCCGGGGCGATGACGACTTCGGAGGGAAAGGCCTCGCCGTCGCCGTTCGTGGGGCCCGGCAGGACGGCCGCCTCGCCGAGCGGCTTGAGGGCCCCTTCGGCCGCGTCCCAGGAGCAGATCGTGACGGTGGGGGCGAGCTCGTTCAGGACGTACGCGCGATCGCCGCGCGGGTGGAACGCGAGATGCCGCGGGCCCGAACCCGGCCGCAGCGCGATCTCTCGGCGCAGGGCCGGCTCGCCCGCCGCCGAGAGCTCACACACGCGTACGGAGTCGGTGCCGAGGTCGACGCTCACCACCCAGCGGCCGCTCGGGTCGGGCAGGACCTGATGGGCGTGCGGCCTCTGCTGGCGCTGCGGGTGGGGCCCCGCGCCGGTGTGTTCCAGGACGCCCGAGAGGGCGGGCGCGAGGCTGCCGTCGGAGCGCACGGGCACGACGCTGACGCTGCCGGAGCCGTAGTTGGCGGTGAGGACGTGTCCCGCGTGCAGGGCGATATGCGTGGGCGCGGCCCCGCCGACGGCGACCGGCGGCCCGGTCTGCTCGGGCTTGTCGCCTTCCAGGCGGTACGCGGCGACGGCCCCGTCGGACGTCTCGCTGACGGCGTAGAGCATGTCGCCCGCGGCCGAAAGGGCGAGGTAGGAGGGGTCGGCGACGGTGTCCGTGGCGCCGAGGACGGTCAGCGCGCCGCTGTCCGCGTCGACGGCGGCGGTGAGGATCCCGGCACCGCCCGCCGCGGTGAAGGACCCGATGTACGCCCGTTGACTGTCGTGACTGTCGCCGTGTCTGCCGACCACTGCGTTCCCCTCTCGACTCTCGACCGAGCGCCGTGTCCAGGGGGCACTCGTGCGGCAGACGCTAGCAGTCGGTCTAGACCAAGGCGCCCCGGCTCTCGCCGCGCGTCCTCGCGAGGGCCTCCGGGTGGTGGACGTAGGCGGGGTGCCGCTCCACCAGGTCGTACGTGCGGTGGAAGACGGGGGTCGCGCTGCCGGACAGCGGGGGCACGATCCAGGACCAGTCGGCTCCGACTGTGCGGCCCTTGCTCTCCTCGCGGCCGAGATGGGTCAGGAAGCGCCGGGACTCGGTGTGGTGGTCGGCCATGGTGACACCGGCCCGGTCGAAGGAGTGGAGCACCGCCCGGTTGAGCTCGACGAGGGCGCGGTCCTTCCAGAGCGAACGGTCGCTCGCCGTGTCGAGCCCGAGCCGTTCGGCGACGCGCGGCAGCAGGTCGTAGCGGTCGCTGTCGGCGAGGTTGCGGGCGCCGATCTCGGTGCCCATGTACCAGCCGTTGAAGGGCGCGGCGGGGTAGCAGACTCCCCCGATCTCCAGGCACATGCAGGCCAGCGCGGGGACGGCGTGCCACCGCAGGTCGAGCTCCGCCCACCAGGGGTAGTCAGGGTGCTCGATCGGTACTTCGAGCACGGCGTCGGGCGGCAGCCGGAACCAGCGGGGTTCGCCGTCGGTGCCCTGGATCACCAGGGGCAGCACGTCGAAGGGGGTGCCGGGGCCGCCGGGCCAGCCGAGGCCGCGCGCGAACGCGGTGATCCCGACGTTGCGCGGGTCCCCGACGACACCACCGCCGGGCCGCTCGTATCCGGCGTACCGGATGAGCTGTTCGTTCCAGATGCGGGGCCCGGGGCGGCCGGGCGCGTCGGGCGCGAAGACGGTGATGAGGGGCCTGATCCGCCGCCCGCCGGTGACGGCCTCCCGCAGATGATCCGCGGACGCGGCGGCTATCTCCTCGGCACCGGTCAGCTCCCTGCGGTCCAGGACGCGCAGGGAGCGCCAGTAGAGGCGTCCGATGCAGCGGGCGGCGTTGCGCCAGGCGAGCCGAGCGCCGAACACGAGCTCCTCGTGGGTGTGGCGGTACGTCCCTGTCTCCGCGATCTCGGCGAACACCTGGGAGATCCGTGGCTCGGGGGAGCCGCGGCGGGCCTCGCCGTGGTGGAGGCGGACGAACTCGGCGGCGGCCCGGCGCAGGGCGGGTCCGGCCAGCGAGCCGTCCGCGGGGCGCGGGGGCGGCGGCGCGGGGGTCTCTCCGTGGCCCGCGGCACGCTCCGGGCAGACCGTGTCGGGCCCGCGCAGGGATTTCCGCATGGTGCACCCCCAGGGGCGGCTCCGGGGCACGAACCGCTCCCGCACGGTCCGCGCGTCTGTTAGCCGCGGAGTTACCCCTCCGATGGAGTGATCCACCCTGTATGTGCCCGGTGAACATGCCTCAGACGTGGGCGAATTGTCCACGGGGTGAGGGTCTCCGAGGTCAAGGGGGCAAGGCCTCAAGAGGTCAAGAGGTCAAGGGGAGGTTGCCGCGGCCGTGGGCCGCGCGGCGTCCTTGATGGCGGGCAGTGCGAGGGCGCCGGCCAGTTCCGCCAGTTCCTCGTCGGTCGGGCGGACGGGGCCGTCGGCGCCGTCCTCCGCGAAGGCCCGGATGCGTGGGGTGCGGATGCCGGTTTTGTCCGCGATCGCCTGCGGCGTCAAATGACGGCTGCGCATGGTCTGTTGGAGTAGCTGAGACAGGTCGTCCATTGACCTCTCCTGCCCCGCCCACGCGCTCTCATGCCGTACGTCTCGTCGCACGGCGCCGCTACCGGGGCAGGACGGCCCGGATGGTCTTGCCGTGCGGGCCCCTGGTCACGGTGACCGCCCTGGCCATGTGCTGGACCATGGGCCAGCCGAATCCGCCGGTGCCGCCCGCCAGGTCGGGCGCCCGCTCCTGCGGCGGTCGCGGATCGGCGTCGCCGACCGTCACCGCTATGCCGTCCGGCTGGGCTTGCAAGCGCAGGGAGCACGATGTCCCGCGTGCGTGCCGTACGGCGTTCGTGACGAGCTCGGACACCGTGAGTTCGACACTCACGACGTCCTGGGCCTCCACGGCCGGGCGGAGCCTGTCCACGAAGGCGCGGGCGAAGTCCCGCGCGTGGGCGACGGCCTCCGGCCGCTTGTCGAAGACCGCTCCGTCCGACGGCCCCGTGTCCAGGTCCGATGGTCCCGTGTCCAGGTCCGGCGGACCGGTGTCCAGGTCCGACCGTCCGGTGTTCAGTCGCGTCCCGTGCGTCCTCATGAGCCCTCCTCGTACGGGGTGGCCTCTGTCCGAATATGGGATGGCCGCTGTTCGAGTTGCACACTTGCCCGCTAAGCCGGGCCTGTAACGCCCCGGCACATAACGGATCTTGTTGCGGAGTGACGCGCATGAAGCACCGCCGTGCGGGTACGTGCGCCTCACCGGCCGGTCGGGGGACGACAGGAGGCCGGCGAACTGGGGAGGAAAAACATGACAGTGGCGACAGCGGCTACCGGTACACCCACGGACACCGGCATCGCGGAACTGCCGGAGATCGTCTCTCCCCAGGAGGTCGGGCCCAGCGACGCACGCGACCTGACGAAGCTGTTCTTCACCAGGCTCGCCACGCTGGAAGAGGGCACACCCGAGTACCAGTACGCCCGCAACACCCTCATCGAGATGAACATGTCGCTGGTCCGGTACGCCGCCGGACGGTTCCGCAACCGCGGCGACGACATGGAGGACATCGTCCAGGTCGGCACGATCGGCCTGATCAAGGCCATCGACCGGTTCGAACTCTCCCGCGAGGTCCAGTTCGCCACCTTCGCCGTGCCCTACATCGTCGGGGAGATCAAGCGGTTCTTCCGCGACACCTCCTGGGCCGTCCACGTCCCGCGCCGCCTCCAGGAGGCCCGCGTCGAACTCGCCAAGGCCACCGACGAACTCAGCACCCGTCTGGGCCGCGCCCCCCGGGTCAGCGAACTGGCCGAGCTGATGGACCTCACCGAGGACGAGGTCATCGAGGCCCGCACCGCCGCGAACGGCTACAACTCCACGTCCCTCGACGCGGCCGTCCACGGCGACCGCGACGACGACAACGAGGCGGCCCTCGCCGACTTCATCGGCGCGGAGGACCCCGCCATGGAGCTCGTCGAGGACTTCCACACCCTCTCCCCGCTGCTCGCCCGGCTCGACGAGCGCGACCGGCAGATCCTGCGCATGCGGTTCGTCGACGAACTCACCCAGTCCCAGATCGGCGAACACCTCGGCGTCTCCCAGATGCACGTCTCGCGCCTGCTCTCCCGCACCCTGTCCCGCCTGCGCGACGGCATGCTGACCGTGTGACTAGCCTGCGGCGGTGCGTCGCTTCGTGAAGCGGTGCCACCAGTGCCTGCGGCGAGGATGCACGGCACGGCCCAGCCTGCGGCCGATCAGCAGGTAACCGAGCACGGCGCCCGTGGTGTTGAGCAGGACGTCGTCGATGTCGAAGGCCCGCCCGGTGACCAGGACGCCCTGGGCGAGTTCGACGAGCAGCATCACCAGTGCCGTGACGGCTATGACGCGTATGAGCCCCCGGGCGCGGGGCACGAGCACCGGCAGCAGCATGCCGAACGGCAGGCCGAGCACGATGTTGCCGCCGAGCTGTTTGACGGTGTCGCGGAACGCGGGCTGCGCGAGATAGTCGCGGATCGAGTCGCCCGGGCGCAGATTGCTGTGGGTCAGGGGCTCGGAGGCGGCCGAGGGTTCCAGCGTCAGCCGGGCGAGCAACACGGCGAAGACCACCGTCCCCGCGAAGGCCACCAGCATGGCCATCGCACGCGCCCATCCGGAGAGCGGGGGCGCACCGGGAGTTCTCCGGCTCCCCGCTTCCTTCCTGTCCTTGCCCTGCGGGACTGTCCGTGCCATCACGAGCCTCCATTCAGGGGGTGTTCAGGGGGGTGTTCCGACTGCCTCTTCTGCGCCTTTGCACCTTCTGTGGATTGCCCTGCGCGTCACGTGGGGTCCGTGCGGCCGAACAGACCGGCGTGCCCCGGCGGAAGCTGCGTGAGGATGCGGCGCAGCAGGGCGTCGTCGGCGACCTCCGCGACGGTGGCGAGCACCGCGGTGACGGCACGGCGGGCCTGCCCCGCGTCGACGTCGACGCGCGCGCCCACCGCCGCGATGAAGGCCGCGGGCGTCAGGGGTTCGCTGGCCGGTGAGCCCGCGGTGAGCAGCGGGCCGCACTGACGGGGCAGCAGGCGGGCGAGATCGGTGCGGTCGTCCCCCACCAGATGCTCCCCCAGGACCTCGAGGACGCTCTGCACCGCTCCGGCTGCCTCCTGCCGCTCCGCGTACCCTCCGCGTTCCTGGACGCGGTCAAGCAACACTTCCACGGGCTCGTTCATGGCCGCTCCTTCCTTCGGACTCGTCCTCGTGGTGGGCGTGGGACGGCTGCAGGACGGTGTCGGCCACGTCGAGCAGCGAGAGACGGTCCCGCGCGCTCACCTCCTGGAGCCACGCCAACCCCTCGGCGACGGCGCACTCCTGACGCGCGGCGACGTAGTCGGCCGCTTGGTGGATGCGCTCCCAGCGCGCCGCGCGCGTGCTGGTCGTCCACACCGGGCGCCGACAGCCGGTGCCCGCCGCGTCGTGCACGGGCCGCCAGCGCAGCAGCGCGTCGAGCGCCAGGGCGGCGGCGCGCTGCGCGTGAATGATGTGGCTGGAGGTCACGTCGGTGCGCTCGGTGTAGTAGAGACACAGCACGCCGAGCGGTGTGTGACCGTCGTGCAGCGGGAGCGCCAGCACGCGCCGGGTGCCCGGCAGTTCCGCCGACAGGGGCGGTCCCGTGCGGCACGGATAGTCGCGCAGGTCCGGTACGAACACGGGCTGCATCCCCAGTGCGGCGCTGACCGAGGGGCCGTCGGCGCGGGTGAACTGCGCGGCCTCGGCCTGTAGCGCGGGCTCGTCGGTGGCGTGCAGCAGTTGCCAGTGTTCGAGCCGGGGCAGCCAGGACAGGGCCGCCCGCTGCGCGCCCAGCGACTCCGTGAAGGCGGTACAGAGCCGGTTCGGCAGCGCGCGTCGCCCCACGGCTGCCGCGACCGACACGTCATGCACGATCGACGGTGATTCCTCCGGCATGGTGAACATCCCTCTCAGTCGCGCGCCTCCAGGAGCAGGAGCGGGAGTTCGTCTACCACGCGATGAGCCACCTCATGTGTCGACGGCCGGAGTCATCGATCGGCGCGACCGAGCGCCATGACCGGTCCGCTGTCCCACACCGAGGGGAATGAGCCTGCTCAGGCCCCGATCAGGGGCGTACGAGTCGGACTGCGCAGCGGCTCGGCCAGTTCGACGAGCGCCTTCTCCAGGCCGTGGAGATGGGCAAGGACGGGCTCGACGGTGGAGGGGTGCGGCAGGGCGACGGCGTCGGCGGCCGGGCCGCGCGCGTCCTCCGGAGCGGTGAGCGCCTCCACGGCGGCCTCCACGCGCCAGCAGGCGGCGGCGAGCCGGTCGTCGTGCGAGGCCTCGGGGTCCGCGGCGATCGAGGCGAGCCCGCGCACCTCGCGTGCGCAGGTGTCGAGCAACGCGAGCACCTGACGGGCGCGTTCCTTGCGGGCCCGCAGCGGACTGAACGGGTGGACCAGCGGGGCGAGCGAGAACCGCACCTTCCCCAGGAGCTGCTCCAGTTCGGCGACGCGCGGCGCGGGGTCGGCGCTCGCGGAGCCCGCGAGCCGGGCCGCGGCTTCCGCCGTGCAGGCGTGCACGCACCGCAGGGCGCGCTCGATCCAGGCGTTCGTCGTGGCGTGTGTGGTGACGGGCAGGACGAGGAGCACGGCGAGGACGGCGCCGAGCGCTCCCACGCCGGTCTCCGCGACCCGCAGGGCGAGCAGCCCCGGGTTCAGCACCCCGAGCAGCCCGTAGAGCACCCCGGCCATGACGGTGACCGCGAGCATCATCCAGGTGTAGGAGACAGCGGCGGTGTAGAAGATCCCGAAGACGCTGACGGCGACGATGATCGCCGAGGGCACCGGCGCACCGTGCAGCGGCAGCGCGAGGACGAAGCCCGCGCCGATGCCGATGACCGTGCCGAGCACCCGCCGGAAGCTGCGCACCAGCGTCTCCCCGCTCGACGCGGTGTTCACGAAGACCCACCAGGTGGCGCCCACGGCCCAGTACCACCGCTCGTGGGAGAGCACCTGCCCCGCGGCGAGCGCGAAGGCGCCGCCGAGCACCGCCTGGATCGCCTGCCGGGTGGTCGTCCTGGCGAGGCCCCTGCCTCCCGGCGGTGCGGGCACGGCGGCGGGCGGCAGGCGGCGCTCGTAGCACCACAGCCCGAACCGTACGGCCGACGAGGCGCACAGCGACACCAGGATGGCGGCGAACAGCTCGGGCAGCTGCCCCGGCCCCGTGTGCAGGAATTGCGTCGCGAAGAACATCATGAACGCGAACACGCCGAGCGAGTGCCCGCGCGGCCCCCACCGCCGCGCGTACACGCCCGCGCCCATCACGGCGAGGAAGGCGACGTCCCTGGCCACGGGCACGTCGTGCAGGACCGCGGCGAGAGCGAGCACGGGGAACCCGACGACGGGCAGCAGCGCCGTGCTGAGGGCCTGCCCCCGTACCGTCGCGTCGCTCACGGTGAACAGGGCGAGCAGCGCCGCGAGCCCACCGGTGATCGCCGCGACGAGCGAGTGTCCGGCAAGACCGCACACGGTCACCGCCAGCGCGATGCCGATGACGGCCCGCGCGGCGAACCGCAGCCGCACCCGTCCCGGATCCGGCGCCACGAACACCCTCTTCAGCACGGCTACCCCGCCCCTTTCGCGTCCAGCTCTGCCTGCCCACATGAAAAAGGCGCCGCGGGGATCCGCAGCGCCATCGACAGACACATCACACCATCCAGAGCCCTGCTGGCTCAACAGGCATCAGATTGATTGAGCCATTGGCCCACTACTCAGCCGTATTGCCGTGCCACAGGAGGACCATCGGACCATTCCAGCTGGGCACTCCGTCGTAGGCTGGCAGTTCTCACGTCTTAGGAGTCGGAATGCCAGGAGTCATCGACCGCATCAAGCAGTTCGTCCGAAGCCCTCAGGGACAGCGCACGATCCGCCAGGTCCGCCAGGCTTCGGCCGACCCCAGGAAGCGGGCCCAGGCCAAGCGGATGCTGCGCAAGTTCCGAGGGCGCCACTGATCTGATCCGAGGACGCCATTGATGCGTCGCCCTGGGCAGAGCCCGGGGCGACGCCGCCGTACGGAACCCGGCCTCCCGGTGAGATCACTCCGGCTTCGACGGTTCCGTCGGCGGCCACTGGGGGCGCTCGTCGGCCGGGAGGGTCTGCAGGGCGTGGCCCACCGTGCGGTGGGCGGGCAGTAGTTCCGTGCTGCCGGTCAGCGCCAGCATCTCCGAAAGGCGGCGCCCGGCCCCCGCGAGCAGCAGCCTGCCCTCGCGGCGGGCGAGCAGCCAGCGCACGGCGAGCAGGCAGTTGAGTCCGCGCGAGTCGCAGAACATCAGCGCCGTCACATCCAGGACCAGATGCCGGTGCCCGGCCTCGACGGAAGCGCCGAGGGTACGCAGAAAGTACTCCTCGCAGGACTGGTCGAGCTCGCCGCTGACCCGTAGCACCGCGGAGTCGGAGCAACTCGCGAGCTCGGTGATGGTCAGGCGATGGGTCTCAGTGGACATCGCACCCCCATGAGCCATCGTACCGAGATCAACCCAGTGGCCTCTCCCGGAACAGCTCCGTGCGGTGTCGCTACCTCTTGTCGAGGAGCTTGACCCGCAGCCGGCCGAGGGTCCGGGTGAGGATGCGCGAGACGTGCATCTGGGAAATGCCCAGCTCCGCACCGATCTCGCTCTGCGTCATGTCGGCGGCGAAACGCATCGCGAGAATCCTGCGTTCGCGTTCCGGCAGCGCGGCGATGAGCGGCTTCAGGCTGTGCAGGTCCTCGACCTTGTCCAGCTCCGGATCGCGGTAACCCACGTGGTCGGCCAGCGTGTCGTCGGAGTCGACGCCGTCGGCCGGGTAGTCCAGGGAGGCCGTGGTGTAGCCGTTGGCCGCGGTGAGACCTTCGCTGATCTCGGCCTCGTCCAGGTCCAGGTGCTCGGCGAGTTCGGCCGTGGTCGGGGCGTGCCCGTTGGTCTGTTCGAGGTCGGTGGTGGCCTTCACCAGGTCCAGGCGGAGCTCCTGCAGCCGGCGGGGAACGCGCACGGCCCAGGTGGTGTCGCGGAAGAAGCGCTTGATCTCGCCCATGATCGTCGGCAGCGCGAAGGTGGGGAACTCCACGCCCCGGTGGAGGTCGAAGCGGTTGATCGCCTTGATCAGACCGATCGTGCCCACCTGGACGACGTCTTCGTACGATTCGTCGCGCGGGCGCATCCGATGCGCCGCGTACCGCACGAGGTTGAGGTTCAGCTCCACCAGCGAGTTGCGTACGTAGGAGTGCTCGGGAGTTCCTTCCTCCACCGCGTCGAGGCGGGCGAAGAGCGCGTTGGAGAGGGCCCGGAGGTCGGCCGTACTCCGACTGCCGGTGTGGGTCTGACTGTCCGTGTGCGACAGGGGGTGCTCGGTGGCCGTCGGCTCGGCTGCGGCGATGTCGGGGCCGGCGGTATGTCGTTCGGCGTACGACACCGTGGGTGCTGGGCTGCTCGTCGTCGAAGCCACCGTCGTCACTCCCGAAACAGATGGCACCCTCCCGGTGAGAGCGCGCTGTGCACGGGCTCTTACCCACCATCTCCCGTTACATTCCCGTGACTTGACTCTCCGTATAGGAAGCGCCTTTCTGGGAACTCGGAGCAACCGCGGGACGACACGGGAGGTGGACGGCTGTGAGCTGGTGGATGTGGCTGACCGCGGTGCTTGTCGCACTGCTCCTGCTGACCGGTGCGGTCCTCGGGACCCAGGCACGGCGCCGTGGCGGCGGCGCGATCGTGGTCCGGCGGGGCCGCCGCGCGGGACGCGGGAGGACTCGATGATCACGCTGATGCTCGCCGCCGAGCTGACCAAGCGGCCCGTGGTCACCCTCGGCGGGGAGGCGGTGGCCCAGGTCAAGGACACCGTCTTCGACGCGTCGGGCGGACGGATCACCGGCTTCACACTGGCGGGCCGCGGGCTGCTGTCAGGGCCGCTCAAGCAGAGCCTGCCCTGGACCGGCGTCCACGCGCTGGGACCGGACGCGGTGATGATCCCTTCCGCCGAGGTCCTACAGGCCAGGGACGCGGTGGTGGACAAGGGCGAGGCCGGCACCGGCCAGGTGCGCGGCGCCCGCGTACTGAGCGACGGGGGGCTCGAGTTGGGCACCGTACTGGACGCGGTGGTCGAAGGCGGCACCAGTGGCCGGGTGGTCGGCTTCGAGGTCGCGACCACCGAGGCGATGGGCCGGCACGAGCGTCGTGCCTTCCTGCCGGCGCACGGCCAACTGGCCATGACCGGGGACACGTTGGTGGTCCCTGCCAAGATCGCCGGGCAGGCGGTGGACGACCTGGACGCGCTCGCCGCGGCGTGGGACCGGACCCGGACCGCGGGTGAGACGGGGTTCTGGAAGGGGGACGACCGATGATGCTGCTCAGCCAGGTTCTGGGACACCCGGTCATCAGCGCCGAGGACGCGCGCCCCGCCGGGGAGGTGGCCGGACTCGGCATCGATCCCCGGACCCGCAGGATCACGGAGCTGTACCTGCGGCACGCCAAGAGCGGGGGTGACAGCGTTCCTTGGTCGCAGGTGCGCGGGATGGGGCCGGACGCCGTGATCATCGACACCGGCGCCGACGCCGCGACCGAGGCGGGCCGCGGCGGCTCGCACTCCCGCGCGCACAAGAGGCTGTTGGGCATGCGGGTCCTCACCGAGTACGGCGAGGACATCGGCACACTCGCCGAAGTCACCTTCGATCCGGACACCGGCAGCGTCGGCGATCTGTACGTCGGGCGCGAGCAGGTCCCCGGCAGCCGCCTGGTCGGCCTGGGGTCCTACGCGCTGGTCCTCGGCGCGGGGCCGTCGCCCACGCCCGCGGGCTGAGTCAGGCCCGGCCCGCAGAAACGCTGTGTTTCGAGCGAACCAATATATGTGCCGGCCGTGAGAGAAATCAGCGCGAGGCGCTCTGAGGGTTTCTTGCGCGACGCCCGGAACGGAATTTTTTACCACGCGGAGCCGACCACAGCGTGCTACTGTCGATCTCAGTTGCAGTTGTGGTTCCCAAAAAACTTCAAGTGCCCTCACCGCCTTTTTCGGCCGGTGGGAGCACTTTTGTATTTCCGGTCATTTCCGGCGGGGCAATCATCGCGGCGACACCGGGTCCGCACAGTGCGGACTCCGGGCACTGCACCCGAAGGAGATATGACATGGCTATTGGCACCGTGAAGTGGTTCAACTCGGAAAAGGGCTTCGGCTTCATCGAGCAGGACGGCGGCGGCCCCGACGTCTTCGCCCACTACTCGAACATTGCCGCCCAGGGTTTCCGTGAGCTCCAGGAAGGCCAGAAGGTGAACTTCGACATCGCCCAGGGCCAGAAGGGCCCGACGGCCGAGAACATCGTTCCCGCCTGACGCTCACGCGTACTTCGTAGCTGGGGCCCGCACCTTGGGGTGCGGGCCCCAGCTCGTGCATTTCCCGCATCATCCGGGGTCACGAATTCCTTGCGCGAATGTCCTTCAGTACCGCGCTCGCCGTGCCCCGTCCGGAACGTCAATCGTTCCCGCGCATCCGCCCCGCAGAACACCTGTCGCCGGCCGGATTCGCTTCACGCATTTCATCCGGCCCGTTCTCGCGATTCTCCGTGCTGCGCTCTCGCCGCGGAAATTCCTTGGTACGTGCCGCATCGAGGAAGGTTCCGCATGAACCGCGCACGCACGAACGACCGCCCTTTCCGCGCCCGCTCCGGCTCCGGCTTTGGCTCCGGTTCCCGCTCAGGCTCCGGCTCCAGCTCCGGCGCACCCCGCCGTTCCGGTGGCTACGGCCGCCGACCGTCCGCGCCCCAGGGCGAGTTCGCCCTGCCGGTCACGGTCACCCCCGCGCTCCCGGCCGTCGAGGCGTTCGCCGATCTCGCGATGCCGGCGCCGCTGCTCGCCGCACTCAGCCGCGAAGGCATGAGCGTGCCGTTCCCGATCCAGGGCGCGACGCTGCCCAACTCCCTCGCCGGCCGTGACGTACTCGGCCGCGGCCGCACCGGCTCGGGCAAGACCCTCGCCTTCGGCCTCGCGCTGCTCGCCCGTACGGAGGGTCAGCGCGCCGAGCCGCGCCAGCCGCTCGCCCTGGTCCTCGTACCCACCCGCGAACTGGCCCAGCAGGTCACCGACGCGCTCACGCCGTACGCCCGCGCCCTGAGGCTGAAGCTCGCCACGGTGGTCGGCGGCATGTCGATCGGCAAGCAGGCCGGTGCGCTGCGCGCCGGCGCCGAGGTCGTCGTCGCCACGCCCGGCAGGCTCAAGGACCTCATCGACCGCGGCGAGTGCAGGCTGAACCAGGTCGGCATCACCGTCCTGGACGAGGCCGACCAGATGGCCGACATGGGCTTCATGCCCCAGGTCACCGCGCTGCTCGACCAGGTGCGTCCCGAGGGCCAGCGGATGCTGTTCTCGGCCACCCTCGACCGCAACGTCGACCTGCTGGTCCGCCGCTACCTCAACGACCCGGTGGTCCACTCCGTCGACCCCTCGCAGGGCGCGGTCACCACGATGGAGCACCACGTACTGCACGTGCACGGCGCGGACAAGCACCAGACGACCACCGAGATCGCGGCCCGCGACGGCCGGGTGATCATGTTCCTGGACACGAAGCACGCCGTCGACCGGCTGACCGAGCACCTGCTGAACAGCGGCGTACGCGCCGCGGCTCTGCACGGCGGGAAGTCCCAGCCGCAGCGCACGCGGACGCTGACCCAGTTCAAGACCGGTCATGTGACGGTGCTCGTGGCGACCAACGTCGCCGCGCGCGGGATCCACGTCGACAACCTCGACCTGGTCGTGAACGTCGACCCGCCCACCGACCACAAGGACTACCTCCACCGCGGCGGCCGTACGGCACGCGCCGGTGAGTCCGGCAGCGTCGTCACCCTCGTGACGCCGGGCCAGCGACGCGACATGACCCGTCTGATGTCCGCAGCGGGCATCACCCCGCAGACCGCCCAAGTGCGCTCCGGCGACGACGAGTTGAACCGGATCACCGGCGCCCAGGCTCCTTCGGGCGTACCGGTCACCATCACCATGCCGGCCGCTGAGCGCCCCCGGCGCGGCGGCTCCTCCGCTTCCCGGGGCCGGCGCAGCCGCAGCGCCCAGGACCGGCGCACCGACCGCGCTCCGCGCCGCGCCCCGCAGGGGCGGCCCGCCTCGAACCCGGCGGCCTAGGGCTCGCGACCATCAGGCTCACCCACCCTTGCAGGAGGAATCTTTGACACCGGTTCAGGCACCGTCGCGCGGACCGCAGGTCCGTGACGACATGACCGTCGAGCTGGCCCTGTCGGTCATGGCGGGCGCGAGCGCCGGCCATCTGTTCCTGTGCGACGAGGACGACCAGCGCACGGGCCTGATCACCCTGGCCCGGCTCGTCGCCGTCCGTGACAGCCCCGCCTACACGGACCAGGTCCGCCTACGGGACGTTCTCGCCCTCTCGCGTTGAGCGCCTCACCCCTGTCAGCCGCCCCAACTCCTCATCTGTGAGGCATCATGCGCTGCGTCATCGCCCGTTTCCCGTTCGACCTCACCAAGAGTGGGGTGCTGGACTCGATGAAGGGCATCAAGCCCGAGCCCATCACGGGTGACTCCGTCATCATCGGCCGCCGTCACTACCCCATCAAGCAGGTGGGCGCGGTCATCACCCGGCAGGACCGTCGTGACTTCAGCGCCGGGGAAGTCACCCGCGCCATGGCGCTGCTCGGCTTCACCTGCCGCACCCCTTCCGAGGACGTGGCCCCGCGCGCTCTCACCCCGCTCCAGACGGCGTCGGCCCTGCTCGGCGCCGCCACTCCCGTGTAGCGGGAGACGTAGGACACGATCCCAGAACAGCGAAGAGGGCCCCGCCGACACGTGCCGGCGGGGCCCTCTTCGCGTTGCCCACTCGTATGCACCCCTGTGACAGTGCACAAAATCTATGCTCGCCACAGTAGACATTGGGCGATCGCATGGTTAGGGTTTCTCTCGTAGCTGTAATCCAGAGGGAGAACGGAGGGAGCAGACGCCATCAGGATCGCCCGGCCCGAGATCGATTCGGCCCGGGTACCGCAAGACCCCGGAACGGAAGGTGGTCCTCGGTTACGCATCAGCGATCCCCGCGTTCCCGCCCTCAGGCAGGGCCGGACAGCGGAAACAAGAGGTCGGCGCAGCATTAGGGCCGACAGATGGTGTTGAATTTCCTTCGGGGCCCTGGTGCCGTACGGCACCAGGGCCCCTCGACGCGTTGGCATAACGAGGTGACATGACAGCAGATACCCCGCTCAGTGGTCGTCTGGACGACGACGACTACCCCGCCTACACCATGGGACGGGCCGCCGAGATGCTCGGCACCACTCCCGGCTTCCTGCGAGCCATCGGTGAGGCCCGACTGATCACGCCGCTCCGCTCGGAAGGCGGACACCGGCGCTACTCCCGCTACCAACTGCGGATCGCCGCTCGCGCCCGCGAACTGGTGGACCAGGGAACCCCCGTCGAGGCGGCATGCCGCATCGTCATCCTCGAGGACCAGCTCGAGGAGGCTCAGCGCATCAACGCCGAGTACCGCCGCGCCACGTCAGAGTCGAGCGAAAGCCCGACCTGAGCCCCGCCCCTCCCGTCAGGGGCCACGCCACTCCCTCCCCCCGGCAGGCCCGGTTCACGCGACCGGAGGCCACACTCCCGGGGCGAGAACCCCCAGCGCGTACGCCCGCGCCACCAGTTCCGTCCGGTTCGCCGCGCCCCAGCGCTCGGTCAGGCGGCGCAGGTGGTAGGTGACGCCGTCCGTGGTGAGCCCCGTCCCGCGGGCGGCCTGGGCCGTGGTGGCGCCGCCTGCCAGCAGGGCCAGGATGCGGGCCTCGGCCGCGGTGGCGGCTTCGGCGGGCGCCGGAGCGGGGCCGCGTTCCTCGCCCAGGACGCGCAGCAGCACGAGCAGGCCGGGGGTCTCGTCGACCGTGTCGCTCACCGGCTCCGCCGTCAGCTCGCCGTGGCGCCGCACCCCGTCGGCCGCCTCCCAGTGCACCGCGACCGGATAGCGGGAGCGGCGCCGCAGCCGCATCGCCTCGGCGATCCGCAGGACCTGTGTCTTCTCATCGGGGCGGAACAGCTCCAGTACGTTGCGGTCGCGCAGGGTGCCGGAGGTCTCGCCCCACTCCGCCGCCATCGCCGGGTTGGCGAGGATGATCGCCCCGCTCGCGTCACAGACCGCGACCGGCATCGGGATGCGGTTGAAGAGGAGCATGGCGCGGTTGCGCCACAGCACGGAGTCCGCGGAGTCCACAGGGCGGCTCCTTCCGGGGCAGTCAAGAGCGGAACGTCGTTCTCCACTACACAATCATGTAGTGGTACGGCGCGGACCTGCGGGGATCGGCGATCAAGCTGGTGGGCAGTGACTTCCGTACGGCGAAAGGCAGTTGTCACGCCATGCCCCCCACCACCACCGCACCGCTCCCCCAGGACGCAGGCTCCGACCTCGACGGTGTACCGTTGATCGACATCTCCGCCACCGGGCCGGGGCCCGCCCCACTGCAGCAGGTCATGGAACTGGTCCGGCGCCACGGGCCCGTGGTGCGGCGGCGGCTGCACGGCCGCGAGGCGCTGTTCGTGAGCGATCTCGATCTCGTCACCGAGCTCGCGGACGAGACCCGGTTCGCCAAGCATGTCGGCCCCGCCCTGGAGAACGTGCGCGAGTTCACCGCCGACGGACTGTTCACGGCGTACAACGACGAGCCCAACTGGGCTCGCGCGCACGACATCCTGATGCCCGCGTTCGCGCTGGGTTCGATGCGTACGTACCACCCGATGATGCTGCGCGTCGCCCGCCGGCTCGTCGAGTCGTGGGACCGGGGAGCGCGGGACGGGCGTCCCGTGGACGTTCCGGGCGACATGACCCGGATGACCCTGGACACGATCGGGCTCGCCGGGTTCGGTTACGACTTCGGGTCGTTCGAGCGGGCCGAGCCGCATCCCTTCGTCGACTCCATGGTCCGCTGCCTGGAGTGGAGCATGACGCGGCCGAGCCGTACGCCGGGCAGTGACCACTCGGCGGCGGACGCGGCCTTCCGGGCGGACGCCGACTATCTGGCGCGGGTGGTCGACGAGGTCATCTCCGCGCGGTCGGGCGACGCGCCGGGCGCGGAACCCGCCGACGACCTGCTCGGCCTCATGCTCAGCGCCGCGCACCCGGGCGACGGCACGAAGCTGGACACGGCCAACATCCGTAACCAGGTCATCACCTTCCTGATCGCGGGGCACGAGACGACGTCCGGCGCGATGTCGTTCGCGCTGTACTACCTGGCCAAGCATCCCGCCGTGCTGGATCTCGTGCGGCGCGAGGTCGACGCCCTGTGGGGCGACGCGGCCGATCCCGAGCCGTCCTTCGACGACGTCGGGCGGCTCACGTACACGCGGCAGGTCCTCAACGAGGCGCTGCGCCTGTGGCCGACGGCCGCCGCGTTCGGCCGGCACGCCCGCGAGGACACGCTTCTCGGCGGCCGCATCCCGCTGCGCGCGGGCCAGGGCGTCACCGTCCTGACGCCGATGCTGCACCGGCAGCCCGTGTGGGGTGACAACCCGGAGCTGTTCGACCCGGCGCGCTTCACCGCCGAGGCGGAGGCGGCGCGCTCCCCGCACGCGTATCTGCCGTTCGGTACCGGTGAACGGGCCTGCATCGGGCGGCAGTTCGCGCTGCACGAGGCGACCATGCTGCTCGGCATGCTGGTCCACCGCTACCGCCTTCACGACCACGCCGACTACCGGCTCACCGTCAAGGAGACGCTCACCCTCAAGCCCGACGGCTTCACGCTCACGCTGACGCCGCGCACCGCCGCCGACCGCGTGCACGGCGGGCTTCCGGGCACAGCAACCCCATCGGCAGCAGCAGTGCCCGAAGCCGCCGGTCTGCCGGCGCGAGTCGTGCCCGGCACCCGCGCGCTCTTCCTGCACGGAAGCAACTACGGAACCTGCCGGGACTTCGCCGCCCAACTCGCCGACGAGGCAGCATCGGTGGGCTGTGAGACGCAGGTCGCGCCGCTGGACGAGTACGCCGGCGCGCTGCCCGCCGACCGTCCGGTCGTCATCACCGCCGCCTCCTACAACGGCCGGCCCACCGACGACGCCACGGCGTTCGCCTCCTGGCTGGACGGCGCCCCGGCGGCCACCGCCGAGAACGTCACGTACGCGGTACTCGGCGTGGGCGACCGCAACTGGGCCGCCACGTATCAGCATGTCCCGACGCGCTTCGACGAGCGGCTCGCGGAGCTGGGCGGCACCCGGCTGCTGGAACGTACGGCGGCCGATGCCTCGGGCGATCTCGGGTGCTGCGTAAGGGAGTTCACGGCTCGGCTGCGTACGGCTCTTCTTGAGCGGTACGGCGACCCCGACGCCCTGGAGGCCACGGAAACCGCCGCTTCCTCGGACGCGTACGAGGTCCGCGAGGTGACCGGCGGCCCGCTGGACGCGCTCGCCGCGCGGCACGGCCTCGTCCCGATGACGGTCACCGAGGCCTACGACCTCACCGCGCCCGGCCACCCCCGCACGAAGCGCTTCGTACGGCTCGCCCTGCCAGACGGCACGGCCTACCGCACCGGCGACCACCTCACCGTGCTGCCGGTCAACGACCCGGCGCTCGTCGAGCGGGCGGCCGCCGCGCTCGGCGTGGACCTGGACGCCGTTCTCGACATCCGCGCGAGCCGCCCGCGCCGTGACGGTCTCGCCGTGGACCGCCCGCTGACGGTACGCCAACTCCTGTCCCACCACGTCGAGTTGCAGGAGCGGCCCACGGAGAGTCAGCTGGCCGTACTGGCGGCGGCCAACCCCTGCCCGCCCGAGCGGTCCGCCCTCTCCGCCCTGGCCGACGACGCCGAGGCCCGCGCGGCCGACGGGCGCACGCTGCTCGAACTGGTCGAGGCCTGCCCCGCCCTGCGCGGTGCTCTGGAGTGGCCGCGGCTGCTCGACGTACTCACGCCCCTGCGGCCACGCCACTACTCGGTGTCCTCATCACCGGCGGTGCGCCCCGGCCACGCCGACCTGATGGTGTCCCTCCTGGAGGCTCCGGCCCGCTCGGGCAGCGGGCGGCTGTACCGCGGCACGGGCTCCGGCCATCTCAACGGGGTGCGGCCGGGTGACACCGTCCTGGCCCGGGTCCAGCCGTGCCGCGAGGCCTTCCGCATCGACCACGCGGACGCCGCGCCGGTCATCATGGTCGCCGCGGGCACGGGCCTCGCCCCGTTCCGCGGCACCATCGCGGACCGCGTGGCGCTGACGACCGAGGGAGCCCAACTCCCGCCAGCGCTCTGCTACTTCGGCTGCGACGACCCGGACGGGGACTTCCTGCACGCCGGGGAACTGCGCGCCGCGGAGTCCGCGGGAGCGGTCTCGCTGCGCCCCGCCTTCAGCGCCTCCCCCGTCGACGGGGTGGCCTTCGTCCAGCACCGCATCGCGGCGGAGGCCGACGAAGTGTGGGCGCTGCTGGCCGCCGGAGCCCGGATGTACGTGTGCGGCGACGGCTCACGCATGGCCCCGGGCGTACGCGACACCCTGCGCACGCTCCATCAAGGCCGCACCCCGGGGGCCACGGCGGCAGACTCCGAACAGTGGCTCGCCGAGCTGACCGCGCAGGGGCGTTACGTGGAGGACGTGTACGCGGCGGGATAGGTGCGGCCCGGGCGGTCACGCCATCCGCTTCCGCCTCCTCAAGAGCCGCCCTTGTCGGCGTAGTCGAACCGTCGGTCGAGGATTTCGAGGACCTGCTCGCCCCAGCGCAGGTTCGTCTCCTCCAGGGACCTGCCCGCCATCAGCGTGAGGTAGGGGCCGACGCGCTCGGCCTCGCGGAGGTACGCCTCCTCCTCGCGGCCACCGAGGAGGTGGAGGCGCAGCCGTTCGTACCGGGCGAGCTTGCCGCGCGACCACGCCATGCGCTCCTCGATCAGCGCGCGGGTGGCTGCCGGGTCGACGCCGTCCATGGCCTGCACCTTGACCATGAGCTCGTCCCGGATGGCGATGGGCCGGGGCGGCTCGGCGGCGAAGGCGTGCAGATCCCGCCGCCCGGCGTCGGTGAGCGTGAACATCCGCTTGTTCGGCCTGCGTTCCTGCTGCACGACGCGCGCGGCGATCAGGCCGTCGCCGGCCAGTCGCTCCAGCTCGCGGTAGAGCTGCTGAGGGGTCGCTGACCAGAAGTTCGACACGGACACGTCGAAGATCTTGGCCAGGTCGTAGCCGGACGACTCGCCCTCCAGGAGCGCCGCGAGCACCGCGTACTTGAGAGACATCTGGACACCGTACACCGATGCGATTACTCTCCTTCGCACCTAGTCAACAAATTGACTACTGATCGCGATGCGAGGTTCGGGCATGCAGGCTTTCCGCAAGGCTGTCGAGGCCGACGATCACGCGGCCGTCGAGGCCCTCCTGGCCGAGGACGTCGTGTTCTCAAGCCCGGTCGTGTTCCGCCCCTATCCCGGCAAGGCGACCACCGCCGCGATCCTGCGCGGGGTCACGAGGGTCTTCGAGGACTTCCGGTACGTACGCGAGATCAACGACGCCGGAGGGCGCGACTTCGCGCTCGTCTTCGAGGCGCGGGTCGGCGACCGGCAGATCACCGGCTGCGACTTCCTCCACGTGAACGAGGAGGGGCTGATCGACGAGTTCATGGTCATGGTCCGCCCTCTGTCGGCCGCGCAGGCGCTCGCCGCGGCCATGGGCGCCCAGTGGGACCGGATCACGGAGGAGGCCGCCGGCGCCTAGCGCCCCTTTGGCTACCAGGCGCGGGCCGACTGGACGAGGTGGTCGTGCACGAGGGAGACGTGGGGGTTGTCCGCGGACCCCGGGCGCCGCACCAGGAAGCCGGTGTTGATCGGGGCGTCCTCCGGGTCGTGGAGCAGGGTCAGGGTGCCGGCGGCCAGGGCGTCGCGGCAGAGGTAGCGGGGTAGCACGGAGAAGCCCGCGCCCGCCGTGACCGCCGAGAGCACACCGCGCAGGTCGGGGACGGTGACGGAGGCCTCGCAGGTCAGCCGCTTGCCGAAGACGTGCCGCCAGTAGCGGCGGGCGATCGGCAGGTCTTCGGCGTAGGTCACCAGGGGGACGCCGAGCAGCACTCCGGGGCCGTCCGCGGCGATCCGCCCGGCGCCGCCGATGCGCTCGGCCCACGAAGGCGCCGCGACCAGGATGAACTCCTCGTCCGCCAGCGGCACGGAACTCAGGGAGCGCCCCCGGGGCCGGGCCGTGGCGATCACCAGGTCGTGCCGTCCCGTCCGCAGCTCGTCCAGGAGCCGGTCGGTCAGGCCCGTCGTCACGCGCAGCCTGACCCCCTTCTCGACCAGCGGCGCGAGCGCGGGCAGCGCGCAGTGGCAGAGCATCTCGGCCGGGCCCGCCAGGTGGACGGGCTCCGCGGGTGCGCCGTCGAGGGGGCCGCCGTGTCCGGTGACCGCGGCGAGGGCGTCCAGGGGATCGACGACACGGGCGGCGAGCGCGTCCGCGTACGGTGCGGGCGCCACACCCCGGGGCAGCCGCTCGAACAGCTCCCGGTCGACCTGCCGCTCAAGGGCCCGGATCTGTGTGGTGACGGTGGGCTGCGAGAGGCCGAGGAGGCGGGCAGCGGCGGTGAAGGAACCCGACCGGTACACGGCAAGGAACGTGCGCAGCAGGTTCAGGTCCAGCGGAGCTATTCCCGCCGCCCCATCGGACTCATTGGAATTCCTATCTCCCATATGGGTCAGCCTATTGGAATTCGTTGGGTCGCCCCACCTACCTTCGAGGACAGCACCGACTGACGTCCTGAGCACAGAACGTCAGAGATTCCAGCCTCGGAGAGAGACACCATGTCCAAGATCCTGTTCGTCGTGACCGGCGCCGACCACTGGACGCTGGCCGACGGAACCCAGCACCCGACCGGCTTCTGGGCCGAGGAGGCCGTCGCGCCGTACGAGGCGTTCAAGGCCGCCGGACACGACATCGTCGTCGCGACACCGGGGGGCGTCGTGCCGACCGTCGACCAGGCGAGCCTCGCGCCCGAGTTCAACGGCGGCCAGGAAGGCGCCGACAAGGTCGCCACGACCCTCGCGGAGATCGCCGAGTTCCTGTCGCCGGTCAAGCTGGAGGAGGTCGACCTCGCGGAGTACGCCGCGGTCTTCGTCCCCGGCGGCCACGGCCCCATGGAGGACCTCGCCGTCAACGCCGAGTCCGGCAGGCTGCTCAGCGCCGCGCTGGAGATCGGCATGCCGCTCGGTGTCGTCTGCCACGGTCCTGCCGCGCTGCTCGCCGCCACCAAGGAGGACGGCTCCAACGCCTTCGCGGGGTACGAGCTGACCGGCTTCACCAACGTCGAGGAGACGCAGTCCGGCTTCGCCGAGAAGGCCAAGTGGCTGCTCCAGGACCGGCTCGTCGCGGCGGGCGCCGACTTCCAGGAGGGCGAGCCGTGGGCCCCCAAGGTGGTCGTCGACCGCAACCTGATCACCGGTCAGAACCCGGCCTCCTCAGCTCCGTTGGCGGACGAGCTGCTCAAGAAGCTGGCCTGACCCTCATGGGCACCGACCGGCTCGAAGAGGTCCTCGACGCCACCTACGACTCCCTCACCCGGTACGGCGTACGGCGCACCACGATGGACGACATCGCCTCCACCATGGGCGTGTCCCGGTCAGCGGTCTACCAGTACGTCCGCAACAAGGACGACGCCTTCCGCAAGCTCGCCGAGCGCCTGCACGCCGAGGCGCTCGCGCGGGCCCGGCAGGCGGCGGCCGACGACACCTCCGCCGCCGAGCGGATCCGGGGCGTCCTCGCCGCCAAGCTCGACCTGGTCCTGCGCCTGGCCGGGGACTCACCGCACTCCACCGAACTCCTCGACGCCAAGGCCCGCCTCTTCGGCGACATCTGCCACGGCTTCACCGGCTCGCTGCGGCGCCTGCTCATCGACCTGTTCTCCGAAGCGGGGACCCCGGCCACGGTGGAGCCCGCCGAGGCCGCCGACATCTGCATCTCCCTGGTCATAGGCCTGGAGTCCGTGTCCGACGGCCACCGGCTCTTCGGCCCCGCCACGGACGCGCTCCTGACCGGGCTTCTCGGATCGCCGGTCGCCACGACGACGCCCCGCTGATCCCCCCCCTCCCCCCTCCCGTACCTCCCGAGGAGACCCCTCATGCACCGCCACCCCGACGTGCTCGACCCCGAAGCGTCCGGCTCCGAAGTGCTCGACCCCGCAGCCCTCGTCGCCAAGCTCCGTTCCACCTTCGCCACCGGCCGCACCCGCCCCCTGGCCTGGCGCGAGGAGCAGCTCACCCGGCTGCGCTCCCTGTTCACGGAGCACCGCGAGGACATCGCGGACGCCCTCCACGCCGATCTGCACAAGCCGCGCACCGAGGCGTACACCGCCGAAGTCGACTTCCCCGTACGGGAGATCGACCACACGCTGGCCCATCTGGAGGAGTGGCTGCGCCCGCAGCCGCTCCCGTCCGGCGCCCTTGCGGGGCTGCCCGACGGCTCGACCGCCGGTACGCAGTACGAACCGCTCGGCACCGTCCTGATCATCGCGCCGTGGAACTACCCCGTCCAGCTCCTGCTCGTGCCCCTCGTGGGCGCGCTGGCGGCGGGCAACACGGCCGTCCTGAAGCCGAGCGAAGTCACCCCGGCCACCTCGGAGTTGATCGCCCGGCTCATCCCTGAGTACCTGGACACGGACGCGGTCGCCGTCGTCGAGGGCGGCGTGCCGGAGACCACCGCGCTGCTCGCCCAGCGCTACGACCACATCTTCTACACCGGCAACGGCGCCGTCGGCCGCATCGTGATGCGCGCGGCGGCCGAGCACCTCACCCCTGTCACCCTCGAACTCGGCGGCAAGTCACCGGTGTTCGTGGACCGGGGCGTCGACCTGGCGGCCGTCGCCACGCGCCTGGCCGAGTCCAAGTTCCGTAACGCGGGCCAGACATGCGTAGCCCCCGACTACGTCCTGACCGACCCGGACACCGCGCCCGCGCTCGCCCGGGAGCTGCGCACGGCCGTGGCGCGGGTGTTCGGCGCGGACCCCAAGTCCTCGGAAGCGTACGGACGCATCGTGAACGAGCGGCACTTCGACCGGGTCTCGGCCCTCCTCGGCTCGGGGACGACGGCGTTCGGCGGGCAGAGCGACCGCGACGACGTCTACATCGCGCCGACCGTGCTCACCGACGTGAAGCCCGACGATCCGGTGATGCGGGAGGAGATCTTCGGTCCCGTACTGCCGATCGTGAACGTCGACGGGCTCGACGAGGCCATCGCGTTCATCAACGACCGCGACAAGCCGCTCGCCCTCTACGGCTTCACCGAGAGCGAGACGACACGGCAGCGCCTCGCCGCGGAGACATCGTCGGGCGGGCTCGGCTTCGGCCTCCCGATGGCTCATCTCCGCGTACCCGAGCTGCCGTTCGGCGGAGTCGGCGAGAGCGGCGTCGGCAATTACCACGGCCCGCACTCCATCGCCACGTTCAGCCACCGCAAGGCCCGGCTCGACGTTCCCCTGGGGTAACTCCCCAGTCCAACTCCCAACTCCCCTGCCGAGTATGCTCGACCCTCACATTGATGTGATGGTCGAGCGAGGGGCTGCGAGGGAGATCGGATGCGGATCGGAGAGCTGTCGGAGCGGACCGGGACACCCCGGCGACTGCTGCGCTACTACGAGGAGCAGGGCCTCATCGTGGCCGCGCGCTCGGCGAACGGCTACCGCGAGTACGACGAGCGCTTCGTGGACCGGGTCGTGCAGATCAGGGGGCTGCTCGACGCGGGCCTTCCGACCCGCATCATCAAGCAGATCCTGCCCTGCCTCGACAAGCCGAGGACCATCTACTTCCCGGACGCGACACCGGAGATGATCGCCACCCTGGAGCACCAGCGGGACCGCATGACCGAGCGCGTCGACTGCCTGGCCCGCAACCGCGACGCCATCGTGGAGTACCTCGCCGCGGTGCGCGACGGTAATCCGCCGGACCGGGTGCCCCAGGAGCCCGCGGTCTCATGATCCGAGCAACGCGTCGAGCCCCGCGGCCAGTTGCTTCGGGCCGCCCCGCCCGTCCAGGGAGATGGCGGTGGCCCGCAGCCGCGGGAACTCCTGCGCGGGCATGCGGTGCAGGCCGAGCCGGAAGGCGGGGTCCTGTTCGCCGGGCTCGTCGTCCATGGCCCGCAGTTCGACGAGGAGATAGCCGAGCAGCCACGCCGTGAACGCCCGGTGGACCTGCACCGTGCGGCGGTCGCCAAGACCGGCGTCATGGAGCAGGGCCAGGACCCGCTCGTCGCTGCGCAGCACGGCCGCGGGGCGGCGGGCCAGCGGCGTGGACAGCAGGCGGGTGGCGAGCAGGGGGACCATGTTCGGGTGCCGCAGGGCGACTCCGTAGGTGGCGAGCGCGATGCGGTGCAACTCGCGACGCCAGTCGTCGGCCGGGGGCTTCGCCGCCAGATCGCCCTCCAGTTCCTGGCAGAACGCCTCGACCAGGCCGTCGAGGAGGGCCCCCTTGCCGGCCGCGTAACGGTAGAGGGCCATCGCCTCCACGCCCAGTTCCGCGCCGAGCTTGCGCATGCTCAGACCGGAGAGCCCGTCGCGGTCGACGACATCGAGGGCCGTGGCGAGGACGCGCTCCCTGCTGAGGCGTCCGTAGCGCCCGCGGTCGCTGGCGCGCCGCCTCTCGGCCCCGTCGGCTCCCTTCCCCTTCACCATGTCCGCCACCTCCGCCTCTCTGGCCCCCTTGACCGCAGAGAGCATCGGGTGCAAAGTCGTACATATACGACGTAAACGTACGCAGTCAGCGTACAGCGTCGGACCCCTCAGGAGCGTCGCGCCATGACGCACAGCGAGCCGATGTCGGCGGATTTGGTCCAGGTGGAGCTCGACCTCGCGCGGATCTCGGACGGCAACGTCGTCCGCGTCACCGCCGGCGGCCCCGTCTTCGGCCGTCCGTCCCCGGTGCGCACCGTACGGCCGACGACCTTCGTGCCCGCACTCCCCCGGCGCGACCGGGCGGCCCTCCTGGTGATCGCCGTGAGCTGGACCCTGAGCTTCGTGTGGTTCTGGTCCTGGTGGCTGCAGCCGGAGCACCGCGTCGGCTGGGCGGGCCTGATCATCAACAGCGCGCTGCTGCTCTACCTCACCAGCCTCCCCTGCTACTTCTTCGTCACCGCCCTGCGCCTGCGCCGCGTCGACCCGGAGCTGCCGGTCCCCGCGCTCCCGGTCGCCTTCGCCGTGACCCGCGCGCCCTCGGAGCCCTGGCCCACCGCCCGGCAGACGCTGGAGGCGATGCTGGCCCAGGACTATCCGCACCGCTACGACGTGTGGCTGTGCGACGAGGACCCGACCGAGGAGATCATCGCCTGGTGCCGCGCGCACCGGGTGCGGATGTCCTGCCGCCGTGGCGTGCTCCCGTACCACCGCGGCGACTGGCCGCGCCGCACCCGCTGCAAGGAAGGCAACCTCGCCTACTTCTACGACAACTGGGGCTACCGCCGCTACGACGTGGTCGCACAGCTCGACTGCGACCACGTGCCCGCGGCGACCTACCTCGCCGAGATGGTCCGCCCCTTCGACGACCCCGCCATCGGCTACGTCGCGGCGCCCAGCATGTGCGACGCCAACGGCGCGAAGTCGTGGGCGGCACGGGGACGGCTGCACCGCGAGGCCGTCTGGCACGGCGCGGTGCAGCTGGGGCACAGCGACGGCCTCGCGCCGATGTGCATCGGCTCCCACTACGCCGTGCGCACCCGCGCGCTGCGGGACATCGGGGGCCTGGGTCCCGAGCTCGCCGAGGACTTCTCCACCACGTACCTGCTCAACTCGGCGGGCTGGCACGGTGCGTTCGCCATCGACGCCGAGGCGCACGGTGACGGGCCGCTGACCTTCGCCGACATGATCACCCAGGAGTACCAGTGGTCGCGGAGCCTGACCACGATGCTCCTCGGTCTGCTGCCGCGCCATCTGCGACGGCTACCCCTCTTGCTGCGGCTGCGCTTCTCGTACGCCCTGGCCTACTACCCGCTCCTCGGCCTGATGATCACCGCGGGCCTCACGCTCCCGCCGATCGCCGTCCTCACCGGCCTGCCGTGGATGAACGTCAACTACGTGGACTTCCTGATCCACTTCTGGTCCATGCCCGTGTGGCTGCTCCTGACCCTGTACCTGATGCGCCGCCGCGGGATGCTGCGCCCGCGCACCGCCCCGGTGATCAGCTGGGAGACGTGGCTGTTCGCGCTCGCGCGCTGGCCGTTCGTCATCCTGGGCCTGTTCGGCGCCGTCTCGCAGAAGCTGCGCCCGCGGCCCGTGACCTTCAAGGTCACGCCCAAGGACACCGGCGGACCGCGGCCGCTGCCCGTCCGGCTCACCCTGCCGTTCGTCGCGCTGGCCGCCGCCCTGTCCTCGGTCGCCCTGGTGGGCGAGCTGACGGGCCCGTCGGCCGGTTATGTCTTCCTCTGCCTCATCGCCGCCACGGCCTACGCGGCCGTCGCCCTCGCCGTCCCGCTGCTCCATGTGCGGGAGACGGCACGGGCCGCCGGTATCCCCTTCACCCGGGCACTGTCGACCGCGCGGCTCCCGGTCGCCCTCGGCCTTCTGGCAGCAGTGCCCGTCGCCACCGCCATCGTCTTCTACCCGGCGTACGCCGCCGCCGTCCTGAGCTGGTGAAAGGCCATGAGCGCACCCTCCACCATCCTCGTCACCGGCGGTGCGGGCTTCATCGGGAGCCACACCTGCGTCGAACTCCTCGACCACGGCTACGAGTTGATCGTGATCGACGACTACTCCCACAGCACCCCGCAGGTCTTCACCCGGGTGGAACGGATCGCCGACCGCTTCGTCGGCGCCGTCTATGAACTGGACATCCGTGATCGGCGCGCCCTGTCGGCCGTATTCGACCGCCACTCCGTGGACGCCGTCGTGCACTTTGCCGCGCACAAGGCCGTGGGCGAGTCGACACGGATGCCCATCGAGTACTACGACACCAACGTCGGCGGCACGACAGCGCTGCTGGGTGTCATGCGCGAACACGGCGTGCACCAGCTGGTGTTCTCCTCTTCGTGCTCGATCTACGGCGACGCCGGGCGCGGCCCGCTGGACGAGTCCACGCCGGCCAGGCCGACCAATCCGTACGCGGCGTCCAAGTGGATGTGCGAGCAGGTGCTCGCCGATGCGTGCGCCCGCTGCCCGGAGTTCACGGTCCTCGCCCTGCGCTACTTCAACCCGGTCGGCGCCCATCCCAGCGGGCTCCTCGGCGAGGACCCGGGCGGGGTCCCCGACAATCTGATGCCGTACGTGGCGCAGGTCGCCGTCGGGCGGCGCGAGCGGCTCCCCGTCTTCGGCGACGACTACGCGACGCCCGACGGCACCGCGATCC
This sequence comes from Streptomyces sp. NPDC054866, assembly GCF_053610745.1. NCBI lineage: Bacteria > Bacillati > Actinomycetota > Actinomycetes > Kitasatosporales > Streptomycetaceae > Streptomyces > Streptomyces sp. NPDC054866. Next base: position 195,419 of record NZ_JBSGZA010000004.1, on the reverse strand, counting down.
GCGACTACCTCCACGTGATGGACACCGCCGAGGCACACCGCGTCGCCCTGGACCACCTCGCCGACGGGCCGGGCCTGCGGGTGTTCAACCTCGGTGTCGGCAGCGGCCGTTCGGTCCTCGACGTCATCGCCGCGTTCAGCCATGCCTGCGGCAGGGCCATCCCGTACCAGATCATGCCGCGCCGCCCGGGCGACGTGACCGAACTCGTCGCCGACGCGAGCGCGGTGGCTCGCGCATGGGGCTGGCGGCCCACCCGGGCGCTGCCCGAGATGTGCCGGGACGCGTGGCGCTTCCAGCAGCTCAACCCCCATGGCTACGCCGGTTCCGGCCGGCACTCGAACAGCAGCAGACCCCCTGAGACACGACACGACACGACCCGTCACGACCTGTAAGGAGCGACGTCATGCGGATGACAGTGATCGGCACCGGATACGTGGGGACGGTGCACGCCGCGTGCATGGCCGACATCGGCCACCAGGTCCTCGGCATCGACATCGACGCCGAACGGGTCGCGGCCCTGTCGGCGGGCCGGGCGCCCATCCACGAGAGCGGCCTCGACGAACTGCTCGCCAGGACCGTCGCGTCGGGCAGGCTGCGCTTCTCCACCTCGCTCGCCGAGGGCGCCGCGTTCGCCAGGACGCACTTCGTGTGCGTGGGCACCCCGCAGCGCCCCGACAGCCAGGCCGCCGACCTCCGGTACGTGGACGCCGTCGTGGACGGTCTCGCCCCGCATCTGCGGCCCGGCAGCCTGGTAGTGGGCAAGTCGACCGTGCCGGTGGGCACGGCGGCACGCCTCGCCGAACGCCTTGCCAAGACCGCGACGGCCCCGGGCACGGAGGTCGCCTGGAACCCCGAGTTCCTGCGCGAGGGGTCCGCGGTGCGGGACACGATGCGGCCCGAGCGGCTCGTCGTGGGCGTGACCTCGCGGCATGCCGAAGGGGTGCTGCGGGCGGTGTATACGCCGATGATCCTCGCCGGGGTGCCGTTCTTCAGCACCGATCCGGCGACCGCCGAGCTGGTCAAGGTGGCGGCGAACTCCTTCCTCGCCACCAAGATCTCCTTCATCAACGCCATGGCCGAGGTGTGCGACGCCGCGGGCGCCGACGCGTCGGTCCTTGCCAGGGCCATCGGCGCGGACTCGCGGATCGGCCCGCGCTTCCTCGCACCGGGGCTCGGCTTCGGCGGCAGCTGCTTCCCCAAGGACATCCGGGCCTTCGCCGCCCGCGCCGAGGAGATCGGCGCCGGCGAGGCGGTGGAGTTCCTGCACGAGGTCGACCGGATCAACACCCGGCAGCGCTCGCGCACCGTCGACCTGGCGCGCGGGCTGCTCGGCGGCTCGTTCACCGGGCGCAGGGTCGGGGTGCTGGGCGCGGCGTTCAAGCCGGGCAGCGACGACGTCCGTGACTCGCCCGCCCTGGTCGTGGCCGCGGCCCTCCAGGAGCAGGGCGCCACGGTCCGCGTGCACGACCCGCAGGCCATCGACAACGCCCGCGGTGCCCACCCCGAACTGGCCTACGCCCTGGACGTCGACAAGGCGTGCGAGGACGCCGACCTGGTCCTGCATCTCACCGACTGGCCCGAGTACCGGGACATCGACCCCGCGGCCCTCGCCCCCATCGTGCGCTCCCCCGTCCTCCTGGACGCCCGCAACAGCCTCGACCCGGAGTCCTGGTCGGCGGCCGGCTGGTCCGTGCACGCCCCGGGCCGCCCACGCCTCTGCGCGGCGGCTTCTTCAACAGCCAAGGTGGCCGCACTCACCGGAGGTGCGTCATGAGGGTCGTGGTGACCGGCGGCGGCGGGTTCGTGGGATCCCATCTGTGCGAAGCCCTGCTGCACAGAGGCGACACGGTCTACTGCCTGGACAACTTCTGCACCGGTGAACCGGAGAACGTCGCCCACCTGCGCGGCGCCCCCCGCTTCCGGCTGGTCCGCGCCGACGTGACGACGCCCTTCGACGTGCCGGGCCCGGTGGACGCCGTCGCCCATCTCGCGAGCCCCGCGTCACCGCCGGACTACCACCGGCTCGCCGTGGAGACCCTGGCCGTCGGCAGCCGCGGCACCGAGAACGCCCTGCGCCTGGCCCAGCGGCACGGTGCCCGCTTCCTGCTCACCTCCACCAGCGAGGTCTACGGCGACCCGGAGGTCCACCCGCAGCCCGAGGAGTACTGGGGCCACGTCAATCCGATCGGCCCGCGCAGCGTCTACGACGAGGCCAAGCGGTTCGCGGAGGCGCTGTCCATGGCGTACCGGCGCGGCCACGGCGTCGACGTGGGCATCGTACGGATCTTCAACACGTACGGTCCGCGGATGCGGCCGCACGACGGACGCGTGGTCTCCACCTTCGTCCGCCAGGCCCTTGCGGGCAGGCCGCTGACCCTCTACGGCGACGGCAGCCAGACCCGCAGCTTCTGCTACGTCGACGACCTCGTCCGTGGCCTGCTCGCGATGCTGGACAGCGACCGCGGCGGTCCGGTGAACCTGGGCAACCCGAGCGAGCGCACCGTCCGCGAACTGGCGGAACTCGTCCTGCGCATCACCGGATCGCCCTCGCGAATCGTGTATCGCCCGCTACCCGTCGACGATCCGGCCCGCCGTCGCCCGGTGATCAACCGGGCCGTGGAGCAGCTCGGCTGGATGCCCCGGGTCCCCCTCGACGAGGGCCTGCGGCACACGGTGGCGTGGTTCGCCGCGCAGTCCGCGCCGCGGCGCGCACGGGTGCCGGTGGAGGCCTGATCCCCATGACCGGGAAAGTGCCCAGGAAAGCCGCACCGGCCGCCGTCGGGCGCCGCACCGCCCCCGGCGCCCTCGTCGCCGCGATCGCGCTGATCGGCGCGAGCGGCTGCGTGGCCACGCCCCACTACGCGCCCGCGACCAGCGCGAGCTCCGGCACGTACTACGTCAGCCCGCAGGGCGACGACCAGAACGACGGTTCGTCGCCCGCCCAGGCCTGGCGTTCCCTCGCCCGCGCCGAACGCGTGGCGCTCGAACCCGGTGACCGGCTGCTCCTGGAGGGCGGCGCACGGTTCACCGGCACCATCACGCTGGGCGGCGCCGAGGCGGGCCGTGCGGACCGGCCCGTGGTGGTCGGTTCGTACGGCGACGGCCGTGCGACGGTCGATGCCGAGGGCTCCCCCGGCATCTCCGTGCACAACACCGCGGGCGTGGAGATCCGCGACCTCACCGTCACCGGGGATCGCGCCTCCTACGCCCGCGATGGTGGCATCAACCTCTACGCCGACCGTCCGGGCGGCGCGAAGCTGGACGGTGTCTCCGTCTCCGACGTCACCGTCTCCGGATTCCAGGTCGGCATCGCGGTCGGCGGAGAGGAGAAGGGCAACGGATTCAAGAACGTGACGATCCGTCAAGCTCAGCTGCACGGCAACAAGGACGCCGGTCTCCTGACGTACGGCCCCGCGTTCGACCCCGGTCAACCGGCCTACGCGCACGAGGACTTCGACATCTCGGACGTCGACGCGTACCGGAACACCGGTGATCCCGGCGCGGACGACCGGCACACCGGTGACGGCATCATCCTCGGTGCCGTGCGCCACGCCACGGTGCGCGACTCCAGCGCCCACGACAATGGATCGAGGTCGTCCGGCGAGGCCCCTTCGGGCCCGGTGGGCATCTGGGCGTACGACGCCAAGGACGTAGTCCTTGAGCACAACACCGCCTACCGCAACCACACGGGCTCCAAGGTCGACGGTGCCGGGTTCGGGTTCGACGAGAACGTCTCGGACTCGACGATCCAGTACAACCTGGCGTTCCACAACGACGGCCCCGGCTTCTACGCGTACACACGCAAGGTGAACGGCGCGCACACCGACAACACGATCCGCTACAACATCACCTCCGACGACGGCCGCAAGCTGCCGCGCTTCGGCGGGCTCGCCGTCTACGGCCATGACGTGCGCAACCTGCGGATCTACCAGAACACCGTGGTGATGACGGCCCTGGAGAACGGCAAGAGCGGCCCCGCCCTGCGCCTGATGGACGGCGAGAGGGGGGTCACCGTCCGCAACAACACCTTCGTCACCGACGGCTCCCCGCTGGCCCTGGCGGACCAGGGGCTCACCGCCAAGAACGTCCTCGTGCAGGGCAACAACTACCGTGCGCCGCAAGGCCAGTGGGCCGTGCAGTGGGGTGACCACGCCTACACCGGGCTCGACACCTGGCGGAAGGCGACCGGCCAGGAACGCGTCGAAGGACGGCCCTCCGGCCTGACCGTCGACCCCTGCCTCGCCGGAGGCGAGCTGCCGTCCATCACCTCCCCCGACGACGCGCGGCTGTTCGCCCCGGAGTGCGACGCCCTCGCCGACAAGGGCCTCGACCTGCGGAAGCTGTTCGGCATCGACCCCGGATCCGTCGACTACTTCGGCCGTGCCGTCGGTACGCCTCCGCCGGTCGGGGCCGCGCTGCCCGCGCCGGACTGAAGTGGACGCGACCGGGCTGAAGATGCAGGCGCCCACCGCCCGGGCCTACGATCGAATGGAGCGAGACCCCGGATTGACAGGGTTGACGCATGATTCTCGGCCGGGTGTCCCTGCCACGCAGGGAGGCGCTTTGCCATTGCTTCGGGCACATCCTCGGGATCAACCACGGGCACGCCGGCTCATGGCCGCCTACGTCGTCCTGGTCGCCGCTCTCACCACCGTCTACATGACGCTCCCGGCCCTGCGCGCCCCTCTGTGGGCGCTCATCGGCCTCGGGGGCGTCGCGGCGGTCCTCGTCGGTGTGCACGTCCACCGTCCCGCGCACCGCTGGCCGTGGTGGGTGCTCGCGGCCGGGCTGCTCGCGTTCGCGGCGGGCGACACGTACTACAACGTGGTCGAGCAGTACTTCCAGGCGTCGAATCCGTTCCCGTCCCCGGCCGACGCCTGCTATCTCGTGGTGTATCCGCTGCTCGCCGCGGGGCTCTTCGGTCTCGTCCGCTACCGCTGCGCGGGCCGCGACCTGCCGAGTCTCCTCGACGCGCTGATCATCACCGGTGGGCTCGCGCTGCCCGTCTGGGTCTACCTCGTCCAGCCGCTCACCGAGGTCGAGGGCCTGACCTGGGCGCAGCGCGCCATCAGCATCGCCTACCCGCTGGGCGACGTACTGGTCCTCGCCCTCCTCGCCCGGCTGCTCACCCCGGGCTTCGTGACCGGCCACAATCCCGCCGTACGGCTGCTCGTGCTCGGCACGTTCACCCTGCTCGCCTTCGACATCGCGTACGGGATTTTGCAGCTCAACGGGTTGTGGCAGACCGGGACGCTCCTGGACATGGGCTGGATCGTCTTCTACACGGCGTGGGGCCTCGCCGCGCTGCACCCCTCGATGGTGGAGCTGACCGCGTACACGCATCAGCGCCAGACCCTGCTCCCGCCGCCGCGCAGGCTCGTGCTGCTCGCCGCGGCCACCCTCATCGCTCCGGCGATCCTGCTCACGGAGGGCCTCCTCGACAGAGCCCATGACGCGGCCGTGATCGCCGCCTTCTCCGGCACCCTGTTCCTCCTGGTGATCCTGCGGCTCGCGGGCATGGTCGTGGCGCACCGCAAGGCCGTGGACCGCGAGCTCGCGCTGCGGGGCGCGGCTGCCTCGCTGGTGGCGGCGATCACGACGGAGGAGATCACCGAGACCTGCGAGACGACGGTCGCCGCGCTGTCCGGGCCGGGAGCCCTTGCCGGAACCCTGCTCCTGGAGCCGGGCGACTTTGCGCCCGCCCCCTACGCCGCCCTCGACCTGCGCCGCACGCGTCTGGTCCGGGCCGCCGCCCTCGGCCCGGAGATCTCCGCCCGCCTGGGGGCCTCGCAGTGCGCGCTGGTGTGCCCGATGATCCAGCGCGACCGTCCGGCCGAGGCGGAGCCGCCGGGTGTACTGATCGCGGGCGGCTCCGAGAAACAGCTCACCGAGATCTGGGGCTCCCTGGAGATCCTCGCCTCGCACGCGGGCCTGGCGAAGGAGCGCATCACCCTCCGGCAGGAGATCATCCGACGGGAGAGCGAGGCGTACTTCCGTACGTTGGTGCGCAACGCCTCCGACGTCATCCTCATCGTCGACGACGACAACACCGTCCGGTACGCGAGCCCGTCCGCACAGGCCGTCTTCGGTGACGTCCGGCTGGTCGGGGCGGAGCTGCCGGAGCTGGTCGACCCACGGGACAGGGACCGGGCCGCGCGGGTGCTCGCCACCATGCGCGGCGGCGAACAGCAGGAGCCGCACGACTACTGGTGGATGCCGCGGGAGGCCGGACGCATCGAGGTGGAGGTGCGGTGCAGCGATCTGCGCCAGGACCCGACCGTGCGGGGTCTCGTCGTCACCCTGCGGGACGTGACCGAGCAGCGTCAGCTGGAGCACGAGCTCACCCAGCGGGCCTTCCACGACGCGCTGACGGGCCTTCCCAACCGGACGCTGCTCCTGGAGCGCATCGAGCGCGCGCTGCTGCGCGGCCGCCGGGAGTCGACGCTGACGTGCGTGCTCTTCGTCGACCTCGACGACTTCAAGGTCGTCAACGACACGTTGGGGCACTCGGTCGGCGACCGGCTGCTCGCCGCCGTCGGTTCCCGTCTCTCCCGGACGCTGCGTCGCAGCGACACCGCGGCCCGCCTCGGCGGCGACGAGTTCGCCGTCCTGATGGAGGACGCCAAGGAGCCCGTCGACGCCGAGATCCTGGCCGCGCAGATGGTGCAGGCACTCAGCAGGCCGTTCCAACTGTCCGGCGACAGCGTGAGTGTCTCGGCGAGCGTGGGCGTGGCCACGGCCGTGGACAGCGTGAATGCCGACGAGCTCCTCGCCCACGCCGACCTCGCGCTGTACGCCGCCAAGGCCGCGGGGAAGCGTCAGTGGCGCCGCTTCCAGCAGCGGTTGCACGTACGCATGCTGGAGCGGCACGACCTTCAGGCGGGCCTTGACCGGGCGATAGCCGACGAGGAGTTCGCGCTGCGCTATCAGCCCGTCGTGGACATCGGCGCGAACGGCGGCCCGTCGGGTGGCCCGTCGGACGGTGCGCCGCACGCCGCCGAGATCGTCGGCTTCGAGGCGCTGGCCCGCTGGCCGCACCCCCGGCGCGGCCTGGTGCCGCCGCAGCAGTTCATCCCGCTCGCCGAGGAGACCGGGCACATCACGCCGCTCGGCGCCTGGGTCCTCGGCAACGCCACCGCGGACATCGCCGGACTGCAGAACGCGGGCGCCGCCACGGACCGGCGCCCCTACATCAGCGTCAACGTCTCCGCGCGGCAGTTCCGCGACCCGGGCTTCCTCGACGAGGTGCGCAGCGCCCTGGCGACACCCGGACTCGCCCCGGGATCCCTGCAGTTGGAGCTCACCGAATCCGTCCTGATGCGGCGCGACGGACAGATCCAGGCGGTCATGCAGGCGTTGAAGGATCTCGGCGTGCGGATCGCGGTCGACGACTTCGGCACGGGATTCTCCTCGCTGCGCTACCTCCGCGAGTTCCCGGTCGACGTACTCAAGATCGACAAGACGTTCATCGACGACATCGCCGACGACGCCCGGCAGCTCGCCCTCGTCGAGGGAATCGTGCACCTCGCCGACACGATGGGCCTCCAGGTCATCGCCGAGGGCATCGAGGAGTCCGCGCAACGGGATCTGCTGGCCGGGATGGGCTGCGGGTTCGGGCAGGGCTATCTCTTCGCGCGGCCGCTCACGGCCGAGCAGGGGCAGCGGCTCCTGCGGGGGCGCCGGGGACTCAACGGGGTCGGCCCACGCCCAAGCCCACGCCCACGCCCTGAAGCGGGGCGGGCCACGGCCCCCTCGGAGAGGCAGAACTCCATGAGCGAACCCGACACCGACACCGAACTCCGGGGAGTACGGGGCGAACCGCGCTGGGGCGATCTCGACCACCTGCGGCGCACCAGCCCGATGAGCGACTGCGTCCTGGACGAGGTCCGCGGCCGGCACATCCGCAGCGCGGACCACTGGCTCATCGACTTCGCCTCCTGCAACTACCTGGGCTTCGACTGCGACCCGGAGATCATCGACGCCATCGAACCCGCCGTACGCCGCTGGGGAACCCACCCCAGCTGGTCCCGGCTCCTGGGCAGCCCCCGGCTCTACCCCGAGATCGAGGAACGGCTTGCCGCGCTGCTCGGGGCGCCGGACACCCTGCTGCTCCCCACGGCCACGCTGATCCACGCCTCGGTCATCCCCGTCCTCGCCGCCAAGGGGCACGTCTTCGTCGAGGCCGCGGCACACCGCACCGTGTACGACGGCTGCGTCTCGGCCCGCGGGCAGGGCGCGACGCTGCGGCGGTTCCACGCCGACCGCCCCGACGAACTGGCCGCCCTGCTGCGGGCGGTACCGAACGGCTCGCCGCGCATGGTCTGCCTCGACGGCGTCAACAGCATGAGCGGGAACATCGCCGACGTGCCCGAACTGGCCGGGATCTGCCGGGACTTCGACGCCACGCTCTACATCGACGACACCCACGGATTCGGCGTGATCGGGGAGCGTGGCACCGACGAACCATGCCCCTACGGATTGCGCGGCAACAGCGTCGTGCGGCACATGGGCGAGACGTACGACAACATCGTCCTCGTCGGCGGCTTCTCCAAGGCCTACTCGTCGCTCCTCGCGTTTCTCGCGCTGCCGCCCTGGCTCAAGGACCATCTGAAGGTCGCCGCCGCCCCCTATCTGTACTCCGGGCCCTCGCCCACGGCGTCGCTCGCGACCGCGCTCGCCGGTCTTGAGGTCAATGACCGGCGCGGCGACGCCATCCGTGCCGATCTGCACCGCAAGACCGTCCGGGTGCTCGACCACGTGGCCGGGCTCGGCCTGGAGACGCTCAACTCCGATCAGCTGCCGATCGTGGAGATTCCTCTGGCCGACGCGTCGGACCTGGACGCGGTGGCCGGCTTCCTGTGGGAGCAGGGCATCTATGTGACCCTGGCGGCCTATCCGCTCGTGCCGCACGACCGCGTGGGTTTCCGCGTGCAGCTCACGGCCCCGAACTCCGACGACGACATCGACCGGCTCAACGCCGCCCTGACGCGCCTGTCCGAACGGTTCCCGCTGCGGCCGGGGAGCTGACCCGCCATGGCTCCGACCCGCAACGACGACGTCGACTGGGACAGCTGGCCCGTCCAGGACTATCTCGGCGAGAACTACCGCGAGCTGCATCCGTCCGACGCCGCGGTCATCGCCCACCACTCCGCGTTCTACCGGCAGTTCGCCCCCGGGAGCGCCGCACGCTCCCTCGAGTTCGGGGCGGGGCCGAACCTCTATCCGCTGATGCTCGCCGCCGCCGCGAGCCGCCGCATCGACGCCGTCGAGGCGAGCGCGGCGGGCGTCGGGTATCTGACCCGGCAGCTCGAACGGTCCCCCGACGACAGCTGGTTGCCCTTCCACGCGCTGTGCCGCCGCCTCAACCCCGATCTGCCGTCCACGCTTCCCGAGGCGCTCGCGGGCGTGCGCGTCGTCCACGAGGACATCCGGGCACTGCCTCCGGACACGTACGACATCGCGTCGATGAACTTCGTCGCCGAGGGCGTCACGGAGGACTTCGCGGAGTTCACCGACTTCTGCCACCGCTTCGTCCGCTCCGTCATCCCCGGCGGCCGTCTCGTCGCGGCGTTCATGGAGAACATGCCGACGTACCGCATCGGGCCCGCGTCGCGGTGGCCCGGCTGCCCGGTGGACCCGGCGGTCGTCACCGAGGTGTTCGCCCCGCTCACCGAGAGCCTCGCCGTCACCCGGATCGACGCCGATCCGACGCTGCCGGACTACGGCGACTCCGGGATGGTGTTGCTGACGGCTGTGCGGCAGGCGTGACAGGCACTCTCAGGCGCCCGCCTCCTGGAGCGCGAACGCCGTCTCGACCAGGGCGATGTGGCTGAACGCCTGGGGTGCGTTGCCCAGTTGGCGGCGGCTGTCCGGGTCCCACTGTTCCGCGAGGAGGCCCACGTCGTTGCGTACGTCCAGGACGCGTTCGAAGGTCTCCCGCGCCTGCCGGAGCCGGCCGGTCGCCGCCAGCGCTTCGGCGTACCAGAGGGAGCACGCCACGAACGTGCCCTCGGAGCCGCGCATACCGTCCACGCCGTGCGTGCCGAGGCCGTCGTGGGCGTACCTCCGCACGAATCCGTGGTGGTCCAGGGCCCGCATCGCGCGGACCGTGTCGCGCACGCGCGCGTCGTCGGCGGGCAGGAAGCCGACCTTGGGGATCAGCAGGGCCGAGGCGTCCAGGGCGGACGATCCGTAGGACTGCACGAACGACCGCCGTCCGTCGTCCCACCCCTCGCGGCACACCTCCCGGTGCACCGCGTCCCGCATGGCGCGCCACTCCCCCGAGGATCCGTTCCTGCCGAGCATCTCGCCCATGCGCAGGGCGCGGTCGGCAGCGACCCACGCCATGACCTTGGAGTGGACGAACTGCCGCCCCGCGCCCCGGACTTCCCACAGCCCCTGGTCCGGTTCGCGCCAGTGGTCCCGCAGATGGCTCATCAGGGATTCCACCAGGCTCCACAGATGGGGCTGCATCGGGATCCCCGCCCGCAGCGACAGATAGAGCGTGTCGAGAACCTCGCCGTAGACGTCGAGCTGGAGCTGATGGGCCGCGGCGTTCCCGAACCGGACGGGCCGCGAACCCTCGTAGCCGGTCAGCCAGGGCGCCTCGGCCTCCGGCAGCAGCCGCTGTCCCTCCACCCCGTACACCGCCTGGAGCCCGGCGGGGTCGCCCGCCACGGCGCGCACGAGCCAGTCGAGCCAGGCCGTCGCCTCGTCGCGATAGCCGCTGCGCAGCAGGGCGGACAGGGTGAGCGTGGAGTCGTGCAGCCAGCAGAAGCGGTGGTCCCAGTTGCGTTCGCCGCCGACGCACTCGGGGAGCGAGGTGGTCGGTGCGGCGACGATGCCGCCCGTGGGCGCGTAGGTGAGGGCTTTCAGCGTGATCAGTGAGCGGGTGACGGCCTCGCGCCAGGGGCCCTGGTAGCGGCACTGGGCCGTCCAGTTCCGCCAGAAGTCGCCGGTGGCCTTCAGCGCCGTCTCCGCCGGGACCGTGAGGGGCTCGGGCGGTTCGGGCAGGTGCGAGGGCGCCCACACGAGTTGCAGCGCGAGGCGCTGGCCCGCCGAGACGGTGAAGTCCAGGACGGTGGAGTCACGGATGCCGGGATCGGTGGCGGTCTCGTGGGCCGTGGAGTCCGCGCCGGCCCGTATCTCCATGGGGCCGTCGGCGCTCATCCAGAGCGAGTCGGGGCCGGCCACGGCGACCGTGCAGTGCTCCTGGGCCCGCACCCACGGCATGACACGGCCCTGGTTGAAGCGGGGCCGCAGTTCGCTGCGCATGGCCACGGCGCCGGACAGGCCCTCGACGACGCGCACGATGCAGGGCAGCTCCGAGCGGGGCGGCATGAAGTCCGTGACGCGCACGGCACCCGTGGGGCACTCCCAGTGGGAATCCATGACCAGCGTGTCCTGGCGGTAGGCCCGCCGGGCGCAGGGGCCCGCGCCGACGGGGGAGATTCGCCAGAAGCCGTTGTCCGCCGTGCCGAGCAGCGCCGCGAAACAGGCCGGTGAGTCGAAGCGCGGCAGACAGAGCCAGTCGATCGACCCGTCCCTGCCGAGCATGGCGGCGGTTTCCAGGTCGCTGATGAGGGCGTAGTCCTCGATGCGAGCGTTCATGATCGAGTTACGCCGTCGTGCACATTGCCGCCCTTCCATTGTACGGCGGGCAGGCCCATCGGGCCTGGGCTCAGGGCCCCGCCCGGGGCACCACGAGACCCGACTCGTACGCGGCGACCACCGCCTGGGTGCGGTCGCGCAGGCCGAGTTTGCCGAGCACCCGGCTCACATGGGTCTTCACGGTCTCCTCGCTGACGTGCAGCCGCCCGGCGATCTCCGGATTGGACAGGCCTTCAGCGATCAGCCGCAGCACCTCGGTCTCGCGCGGCGTGAGCGCGTCGACGCGGGCCGTGGGTCCGGCGGGCGGTCCCGGCCTGAGGCGGGCGAACTCCGCGATGAGGCGCCGGGTCACGGTGGGGGCGAGCAGCCCCTCGCCCGCGGCCACCACCCGCACCGCGTCGAAGAGGCGCTCCGCCGTGACGTCCTTGAGCAGGAACCCGGCGGCGCCCGCGCTCAGCGCGTCGTACACGTGCTCGTCCAGGTCGAAGGTGGTGAGGATCAGCACGCGCGTGCCGGTCCCGGCGAGGCGTCCGGTCGCCTCGATGCCGTCCATCACCGGCATGCGGACGTCCATCAGGACCAGGTCGGGCCGCAGCTGCCGGCAGAGCTCGACCGCCCGCGCGCCGTCGGCCGCCGTGCCGACGACCGTGAAGTCGGGCTGGGTGGCGAGGAGCCCGGCGTATCCGGCGCGTACGACCTCGTGGTCGTCGGCGATGACGAGGCGCAGGGCGGGGGCGCCGGGGGTGCCGGGGGTGCTCATGCGGCATGCTCCCTCATCGGCGCGGGGAACGTCGCCTCGATGAGGAACCCGCCGCGCCGCGCGGGGCCCGCGCGCAGCTCGCCGCCGACCATCGCGGCGCGCTCCCGCATGCCGACGAGGCCGTGCCCTTCGCCGAGGCCGTCCGAGGTGTGCGGACTCGGCCCGTTGTCGCGTACGCGCAGGCGCAACCCGCTCTGGGTGTAGCGGAGTTCGACGTCCACGGAGGCGCCGGGCGCGTGCCGCCGGGTGTTGGTGAGGGCCTCCTGGACGATGCGGTACGCGGTGAGTTCGAGGCCGGGATCCAGCGGGCGCACGGGGCCCTCGACGATGAGGCGCACCGCGGCGGCCGAAGCGTCGCGGGCCTCGTCGACGAGTTCGCCGAGCTGTCGGAGCCCCGGCTGGGGGCGGCGGTCCGGCGGGGCGCCCCCGGCGTCCTCGCGCAGCACGCCGAGCAGTCTGCGCATCTCGGTGAGCGCTGTGCGGGCGGTGTCGCCGATGGCCAGGAGGCGTTCGGCTCCGACGGCGGGCAGGCCCGGCGTGGTCAGCCTCGCGGTCTCGGCCTGCACCGCGATCATGGAGATGTGATGGGCGACGACATCGTGCAACTCCCGGGCGATCCTGGCCCGTTCACCCCGAGCGACATGCTCCAGCAAGGTGTCCGCGATGGCCTGCTCGGCCGCGCTGTTCACGAGGGCGGTGTCGCGCGCGCTCCGGGCGAGACCGGTCCCGGCGGCGACGGCGGCGCACACCGCGGTGAGGGCGGCGAGGAACCGGTCCCCCGCCCCGGAGCCGTCGGGCACGGTGACCGCGTAGGCGATGAAGGGCAGGGGAAGGAGAGCGGCGAGGTACCTCAGGCCCCGGCGTCCGGCCTGATGGAGCGAGACGAGCAGCGCGCAGAGACCGGCGCCGGTCAGCACGTGGAACGGCGCGAGGGACAGCATGCCCGCCGCGCCGGCGAGCACGACAGCGGCGGCGAGGAGGCCGCGGGCGGGGCGTGGAGCGGGTCGTGGGGCGGGGAGGCGCGGAGTGAGGCGGCGCGCGGTCAGGCGGCGCGCGGTCAGCGGGCGTAGGCCCAAAGTCGACGCCACGTTGCCGCCCGCAAGGACCGCGACCGGCGCCGTCGTTCCCAGTACGAGTGACAGGGCAAGCGGCAGCGGGACATCGCCGTCCGCGCGCAGCAGTACCTCGATCACGGCGCCGAGTGCCAGCACCGCCGCGGCCGCGACCGGGGTCTCCGGGCGGCGCGCGATGCGGCCTCGCACCGCCCAAAGGCCCCGGTCGTGGCCGCGACCGAGGCCCGCCCCGGAAGATTTCACCCTCACACGAGTCATTGTCACCGGCTGGCGCCCCCTCGGAGTCCCTCACGTGAGGGATACGAAGACTGCTCCACGGCGTGACGACCCGCGGGCACGGCGTCTCTAGCCTCGCTTCCCATGGATGGCATCACAGCAACACCCGATGGTGGCGAAGCAACCATCGAAGTGCGCGGGCTGCGCAAGCGGTTCGGCTCGGTCACCGCGGTGGACGGTCTCACGTTCACCGTCGCACCCGGGCAGGTCACGGGGTTCGTAGGCCCCAACGGCGCGGGCAAGTCGACCACCATGCGCATCGTCCTCGGCCTTGACTCCGCCGACGAGGGCACCGCCCTCATCGGCGGCCGCCCCTACCGGGCACTGCGCACGCCCCTCCTTGAAGTGGGCTCGCTGCTCGACGCGGCCGCCGTGCATCCCAGCCGCCGAGGGCGCGATCACCTTCTGTGGATGGCGCATTCGCACCGCCTTCCCGTGCGGCGCGTCGACGAGGTCCTTGAGCTCGTCGGGCTCGGGCAGGCCGCGCGGCGCAGGGCTGGGGGGTACTCGCTCGGCATGCGGCAGCGCCTCGGCATCGCGGCGGCGCTGCTCGGTGATCCGCCCGTGCTGCTCTTCGACGAACCCGTCAACGGGCTCGACCCGGAGGGCATCCGGTGGATCCGCGGCTTCCTGAAGTCCCTGGCCACCGAGGGGCGGGCCGTACTCGTCTCCAGTCACCTGATGAGTGAACTGGAGGACACCGCGGACCACTTGGTGGTCGTCGGCCGCGGGCGCGTCATCGCCGACACGAGCGTACGGGAGCTGCTCGCCGCCGCGTCGGGCGACCGAGTCGAGGTGCGGACGGCCGACCGGACGGCGGCCATGACCGTCCTGGCGGGCGCGGGCGCGAGCGTCGCGGCCACCGGGCGCGACACCCTCGCCGTCTCCGGTCTCGCGGCGGAACGGGTCGTGGAACTGCTCGGCGGCGCCGGCGTCTCCTTCTCCGGGGTCTCCGCGCACCGGGCCACGCTCGAAGAGGCGTACATGGAACTGACCAGGAACGACGTGGAGTTCGCCGCCGAGCACCCCGTCGAGGGGAGCACGCCATGACCACCACCGAGACGCCACCTCGCGGGCCGAGCACGGTCACCGTCGGCCGCGACGGCTTCCTGCAGCTCCTCCGCGCCGAGTGGACCAAGCTGCGTACGGTGCGCCGCTGGGTCCTCACTCTGCTGGCCGCGGTCCTGGTGACCGTACTGATCTCCCTGTTCTCCGCGGCCAGTTCGAGCGTGGATATCGCGGGCGGCGGCTCGTCCGCGCCCACCGGCCCCGGCGGGCAGTCCATCCGTGACGACTTCACCTTCGTGCACCGCACGCTCCCCGCCGACGGCAGCATCACCGCGCGGGTGACGGGACCGAAGGGCGTGAGCCCCGACCGGGCGCCCGAGTGGGCCAAGGCCGGGGTGCTCGTCAAGGAGAACACCGAGAGCGGTTCCGACTACGCGGCCCTGATGGTCACCCCCGGGCACGGGGTGCGGTTCCAGAGCCACTTCACCGGCGACGTCGCGGGCGGAGCCGCGTCAGCCGACAAGCCGCACCGGCTGCGGCTGACCCGGGCGGGCGCCACCGTCACGGCGTACGTGCCCGCCGACGACGGCGGTTGGAGGAAGGTCGGCACGGCCGAACTCGACAACGCGACGGGCGCGGTCACCGTCGGGCTCTTCGTGGCGTCGCCCAACGTGCAGTCCATGAAACGCGAGTTCGGCAACGTCTCGCTCGGCGACAGCCCCTCGCGCTCGACCGCGCGCTTCGACGAGGTGACGGTCAAGGGCGCGGCGGGCGGGGCCGACTGGCAGCGGACCGATGTCGGGCAGCCCAACGGCGACCAGGGCCAACTGAGCCGCTCCGGCGGCACGTTCACGCTCTCCGGCTCCGGCGACATCGCGCCCGGCACCCCCATGCAGCCCGACCTCGTCGCCGCCTCCCTGAACGGCTCCCAGCTCGGCCTCGTCCTGATCGCCGCGCTCGGCGTCCTGTTCATCACCGCCGAGTACCGGCGCGGCATGATCCGGACCACGTTCGTGGCCAGTCCGCGGCGCGGCCGGGTCCTGGTCGCCAAGGCCGTGGTGGTCGGCGTGGTCGCCTTCGCGGCCGGGCTCGTCGCGTCGCTGGCGTCGTTCCTGCTCAGCATGCCGGTGCTGCGCGAGAACGGTCACGAGCCGCCGCTGTTCCCCGAGTTCTCGCTGTCCGACGGCCCGGTCGTGCGCGCGGTGCTCGGCACCGCGGCCCTGCTCGCCCTGGTCGCCGTGCTCGCTCTGGGGCTCGGCGCGCTGCTGCGCAGCACCGCCGCCGCGATCACCACCGTCGTCGTGGTGATCGTCCTGCCCCTGATCCTGGTCAGCGTGCTGCCGCTCGGCCTTTCGCAGTGGCTGCAACGGCTCACGCCTGTCGCGGGGTTCGCGATCCAGGAGACGACGCCGCGCTACGACCAGGTGGCGAGCCTGTGCCTCCCGGAGGACGGCTGCTACCCGCAGGGCGCGTGGACAGGCTTCGCGACGCTGGCCGCGTACGCCGTCGTGGTGCTCGGCATCGCGGTGTGGCGCGTCCGGAAGCGGGACGCGTGAGCGGCGGCCGGGCGCTCGGCACCCTGCACGCCGAGTGGACCAAGCTCCGTACGCTGCAGAGCACTTGGTGGCTTCTGTTCGCCGTGGTGGCCCTGACCGTCCTCGCGGGCGCGGCCACCACCGCGTCGCTCACCGCCGGGGAGTGCCCGCTCCCGGCCGACTGCCACGAGGACACCGTGAAGCTCAGCCTCACGGGGGTCTGGCTCGGCCAGGGCGCGGTCGTCGTCCTCGCGGTGCTCACGATGAGCGGCGAGTACGGCACGGGCACCATCCGTACGACGCTGACGGCCGAGCCCGGCCGCGTACGGCTGCTCGCCGCGAAGGCCCTCGTCCTGTGCACCCTGACCGCGGCGGCCGGTGCCGCCGGGGTGTTCGGCTCGCTCCTCGCGGGGCGGATGCTGCTGGCCGCCGACGGCTTCGCGACACCGGGCCTCACGGACGGTGCGACCCTGCGCGCGGCCGTCGGTACGGTCCTCTACCTCACGCTCGCCGCCCTGATCGGCCTCGGCGTGGCCACCGCGCTGCGCGACACGGCGACCGCCGTCACTTCCGTACTCGGGCTGTTCTACGCCTTCCCGCTGCTCGCGGGGCTGCTCGCCGACCCCGACTGGCAGGAGTACGCCCGGCGGGCGGCACCCGCGACGGCCGGGCTCGCGATCCAGGCGACCGTAGACCTGGACCGGCTGCCGATCGGGCCGTGGGCGGGCATCGGGGTGCTCGCCGCGTACGCGGGGGCGGCGCTCCTCGCCGGGGGAACGGTGCTGCGGATGCGGGACGCCTGAGGCGTCGTACACCATGTGCAACGGCCATGGACAGCCCCCGAGCCGCTGTGATCTCATCCGTCCGGGCGGATCGATCGACCTTCGGCGTGGATCGACGGACCTTCCGCGCCGATCCGCAGGCGATCCCTGTGCGGCATGTGACCGGCCACCGTCCTGGCCCGCGCGCCCGTGGGCCGGTCATTGTTCGCCTCCGCTCAGGCCCGAAAGACCCCACACATGCAGAAGACCAAGTCCGCACTCTGGGAATTCCTCCAGGGCCTCGGCAAGACGTTCATGCTCCCGGTGGCCCTGCTCGCGTTCTGCGGCATCATGCTGGGCATCGGCTCGTCGCTCTCCAGCGAAGCCGTCACCGACAATCTCACCTTCCTGCAAGGCGAGGGCTTCCACCTCGTCTTCACGTGGATGGCGAGCACCGGCCTCGTCGCCTTCAAGTTCCTCCCCGTGATGTTCGCGATAGCCATCCCGCTGGGCCTGGCCCGCGAGGACAAGGGCGTCGCGGCGTTCTCCGGCTTCGTCGGCTACGCCGCGATGAACCTGGCGGTGAACTTCTACCTCACCGCGAAGGGCGTGGACCTGGAGGACGAGAAGGCCATCGCCCACTACGGCATCGCCGACGTGATCGGCATCCAGTCCATCGATACTGGACTGCTCGGCGCCGTCGCTGTTGGCATCGTTGTCAGCATCCTTCACCAGCGGTTTCGTGCCCAGCGGATGCCCGATGCGCTCGCCTTCTTCGGCGGTCTGCGGTTCGTGCCGATCATCTCGACGCTCGTGCTCAGCCTGCTCGGCCTGCTGATCCCGCTGGTGTGGCCGACGTTCAACGGCTGGATCACGGATCTCGGGCGCGCGATCGGTCACGCGGGCGTCTTCGGCCCGTTCTTCTTCGGTATGGGCGAGGTGCTCCTGCGCCCGATCGGCCTGCACCACATCCTCGTCGCGATGTTCCGCTTCACGGATGTCGGCGGCTCCGGCGCGGTGTGCGGCGACCACGTGTCCGGCGCGCTGAACCTCTTCTACGCCCAGCTCAACTGCGCGAACCCGCCCGGTGATTCGGTCACGAGCGCCACCCACTTCCTGTCCCAGGGCAAGATGGCGGTCTACCTCGGCGGACTGCCGGGCGCGGCCCTCGCCATGTATCACTGCGCGAACAAGAAGATGCGCCCGGAGATCAAGGCGCTGCTGATCTCCGGCGTCGTGGCGTGCGTCGTCGGCGGCATCACCGAACCGCTCGAATTCCTCTTCCTGTTCATCGCGCCGTGGCTGTACCTGATCCACGCCGTCCTTGTCGGCCTCGGATTCCTGACCGCAGCCGTCCTCGGGGTGTTCATCGGTAACACCGACGGCAACGTCATCGACTGGCTCGTCTTCGGCGTCCTGCAAGGCACGACCACGAAGTGGTACCTGATACCCGTCATCGCCGCGGTGTGGTTCGCCGGTTACTACTTCCTCTTCCGCTGGGCCATCACCCGCTTCGACCTCAAGACGCCGGGGCGCGACGAGCCCGCGCCTGAAGAGGGGGCTGCGGCGGAAGAGGCGGCTACGGCTGGGGCTGAGTCCCCGCGTGAACTCATCGCCGGGAAGTACGACGCGGTGGCGATCCTGGAGGCGATCGGCGGCGCCGGGAACATCCAGACCCTCGACAACTGCATCACCCGCCTGCGCATGACGGTCGAGGACGCCGAGCAGGTCGACGAGGCCCGTCTGAAGAAGCTCGGCGCGGTCGGCGTCATCACGCTCGACGCGCACAACGTGCAGGTCATCATCGGCCCGCAGGTGCAGTCGGTGAAGGACGCCATCGCGTCGCTGGTCCGGGTGGGCTGACCGGTGACCGAGCCCTTCGGCTTCGATGTGCCCGTCGACCGGCACGGCACGTGGTGCACGCAGTGGGACTACGTCGAGGACCGCTTCGGCGTCCCCGGCCTGCTGCCCTTCACCATCTCGGACATGGACTTCGAGACGGCCCCCGCGGTACTCGCGGCCCTCCGCGGCCGGCTCGACCACGGCGTGCTCGGCTACTCCCGCTGGCGCCAGGCCGACTTCCTCTCCGCGATCGTCGACTGGTACGGCGAACGCCACGCCACCGACGTGGACCCGGGGTCGATCGTCTACGGCCCCTCCGTGATCTACCAGGTCGGCCGGCTCCTGCGGCTGTGGTCACGCCCCGGCGACGGCGTCGTCGTCCACACACCGGCGTACGACGCCTTCCCCAAGACCGTCGCCGCGCACGAACGGCGGCTGCTGCGCTGCCCGCTCGGCGACTGGACCGAACTGGAACGGCTGTTCGCCCTGCCGGACACGGCCGTTCTGCTGCTGTGCTCGCCCCACAACCCCACCGGCCACGTATGGACGGAGGCCGAGCTCGACCGCCTCGCGGCCCTGTGCGCGCGGTACGGCGTCGCGGTGATCAGCGACGAGATCCACTCGGACCTCGTCCACCCGCCGTACGTCCACCGCCCGTGGTCCCTGCACGGTGGCCGCGAAGGCCGCTGGGCGGTGGTGACATCGGCCTCGAAGTCCTTCAACATCCCGGCGCTTACGGGCAGTTACGGCATCATCGGCGACCCGGGGACACGCGAGGCGTACCTGCGCGACCTCAAGGAAGCCGACGGCCTCTCGTCCCCGGCGGTGCTCTCCCTCGTCGGGCACATCGCCGCGTACCGAGAGGGAGCCCCTTGGCTCGAAGCCCTGGGCACCTACCTCCGCGGCAACCTCCAACTCGTCGCCGACCGCCTGAACACGGCGTTCACCTGCCTCAACTGGGCCCCGCCACAGGCCGGTTACCTCGCCTGGATCGACGTAAGCCCCCTGCACGTGGACGACGAGACCCTGCAACGTGAGCTGATCGAGACCCAGAAGGTGGCGATCATGCCCGGCACGGCGTACGGCTCCCCCGGGCATCTGCGCCTGAACGTGGGCTGCCCACGCGCCAAGGCCGAGCGGGGCGTCACGGCCCTGGTGGAGGCGGTGCGGGCGATCCAGCGGATGTAGGTGCAGGGCGCGCCAGTACGCGCAGGTCAGGCCGGTCTCTTCGCGGAGACCGGCCCCTGCCATTGGTACAGTCACGAGGTTCATCCCTCGTACCCGGGAGACCCCGCCCCATGGCCGTCGACGAACTCGACACCCGCATTCTGCGGCTCCTCCTGGAGCAGCCCCGCACCAGCGTCCGTGAGTACGCGCGCGTGCTCGGTGTCGCCCGCGGCACCCTTCAGGCCCGGCTCGACCGGCTGGAGCGGGACGGAGTGATCACCGGGACGGGGCCCTCCCTCTCGCCCGCCGCGCTCGGGCATCCGGTGCTCGCCTTCGTGCACATCGAGGTCACGCAGGGGCACCTGGACGAGGTGGGCGACGCGCTCGCCGCCGTGCCGGAGATCGTCGAGGCCTTCTCGATCACCGGCGGCGGTGACCTCCTGACCCGCGTCGTCGCCCGGGACAACGGCCACCTGGAGGACGTCGTCCAGCAGCTGATCCAGATGCCGGGCGTGGTCCGCACCCGTACCGAGATGGCGCTGCGCGAGCGCGTCCCGCACCGTCTGCTGCCGCTGGTCGAGTCGATCGGCAGGGCCTGCGCCGAGCAGAAGTGATCTGTCCGCCACCGACCCGTGCGGCGGCGTTGATCTGCGGCTTTGGCATGCTGGAGTGCATGAGCACCTTCGGCGACACCTCGGTCATCTTCGATCTCGACGGCACCCTCGTGGACAGCGAGCCGAACTATTTCGCGGCTCAGCGCGGTCTCCTCGCCGAGTACGGCATCGACTACACCTGGGCCGACAACGAGCGGTTCGTGGGCATCAGCACCCAGGAGAGCCTCGCCGTCTGGCAGGACCAGTACGGCATCGACGTACCGGTGGCCGAACTGCTCCCGGAGCTCGACCGCCGCTATCTGGAGCTGGCCCGCGCCGACACGCACGTGTTCCCGGAGATGCGGAAGTTCGTCGAGAGGCTGCACGGTGCCGGGGTGCCGATGGCCGTGGCCTCCGGATCGTCCCGCGCCGCCATCGAAGCGATCCTCTCCGGCACCGGCCTCGACGCGCTCCTGACCACGGTCGTCTCGGCCGACGAGGTCGCTCACGGCAAGCCCGCGCCCGACGTGTTCCTGGCCGCCGCTGCGCTCCTCGGCGCGGACGCGGCCGACTGCGTGGTCCTGGAGGATGCCGCTCCGGGTGCCACTGCGGCGCACGCGGCGGGCATGCGCTGCATCGCGATCCCCTACGTGACCGCCCACGCGGACGAACCGGCGTTCGCGTCGGCGGGGCTGCTGCTCCGGGGCGGGCAGGCCGAGTTCACGGCGCAGGCGGCGTGGGACCACTTGGCCGCGCTGACACGGCCGTAGGCATGGCTGCGGCCGTCGTCGCGGCCCGCTCAGCGAGCTCCGTCTTCTTGATCTTGCCGGTCGCGGTGAGGGGCGGCTCGTCGAGGATCTCGACGGCCGGCACCTTGTACGTCGCCATGGCACCGGCCGCCCAGTCGCGCAGCTCCTGCGCCGTGAGCACGCTGCCGGGGGCAGTGCGCACGTAGGCGTAGAAGCGCCGGCCGGCCTCCGCGTCCGGGACGGCGACGACGGCCGCCGCGAGGACGTCGGGGTGCCGGGCGAGCAGGGTCTCGACCTCGGCGGGGAAGACGCTCCTGGCCTTGACCTGTCGTGGCCCAGGTAGCCGACGGGGGGCGGCTCCTCAGCGTGGGTTCTGTTGTGGGGCCCTGCGTGAGGTCCTGCGTGGGTGATCGACTCCGAGCAGGTGCAGGAACATGGCGGTCACATCGCGCACGGCCGCGTCGTACGTCTCGGGGGCGGACGCTTCCGGGGCGGACGCCGTGAGCCGGGCGAACTGGATGCTCATGCCGCCGACCGCGCGGGCCACGGCGAGCGGCTCCGCGACCGGCCGGGCCCTGCCCTCGGCCGCGAGCCGCCGGATGTAGCGGGCGGAGCGGTGGATCGGGCGCTCCTGGGTCTCCTCCCACAGGGCGCGCACGTCGTCGTCGCTCTGCGCCTGCTGCTCCAACAGCCTTAGCAGCGGCAGGTGTTGGGCGTACGCCGAGATGAAGGCGGCGGTGGAGGCCCGGCAGACCTCGCGGGCGTCGTCCTGGTCCACTCCCGGCACGTCCTGCGCGGCGAGGAACGCGTCCCGTACGCGCACCGCGAGGACGCGGAAGATCTCCTCCTTGGACGCGAAGTACACATAGAAGCCCGCCCGGGAGACCTCTGCCTCCGCCGTGATGTCGGCGATGGTCGTCGCGCCGTACCCGCGCCGCGCGAACACGGCCTCGGCGGCGTCCAGGAGCCGCCCGCGGGCCGGGGCGTCGCTGCGGTCGCGGGCGGTGCGGGTCGCCCAGGGCTGTTGATGTCGTGCCACGCGGCGAGCTTATTGACGTTGACGCCAATGTCAATGAGCATGGCGGCGCCAGACTTCAGGAGGACTTGAGGAGGGCTTCATGGGTTCCGCCGCCGTGCTCGTCGCCAATCGCGGGGAGATCGCCGTCCGTATCCTCCAGGCCGCCGCGGAGGCCGGACTGCGCACGGTCGCCGTGTACGCCGATGACGACGCCGCCGCGCGGCACGTCCAACTGGCCGACGAGGCGCAGCCGTTGGGCGGCACGGGGCCTGCCGCGTATCTGGACGCGGACGCGGTACTGGCCGCGGCTCTCCGCTCCGGGTGCGAACTGGTGCACCCCGGCTACGGATTCCTGAGCGAGGACGCGGTCTTCGCGGGGCGGTGCGCGGAGGCCGGGCTGCGGTTCGTGGGGCCTTCCCCGGAGGTGCTCGGCCTGTTCGGCGACAAGGCACGCGCGCGTGCGCTCGCCGAAGGGTTGGGCGTGCCGGTCCTGGCGGGCACGCGGGGGCCGACGACTCTGGCCGAGGCCGCCGAGTTCCTTGCGGGGCTCGGCCCTTCGGGCGCGGTGATGGTCAAGGCCATCGGTGGCGGCGGCGGGCGCGGCATGCGGGCCGTGCGGCGCCCGGACGACCTGGCGGCGGCCTGGGAGCGCTGCCGCTCCGAAGCTCTGCAGGGCTTCGGGCGCGCGGAGTTGTACGTGGAGGAGCTACTGAACGGCGCCCGCCACATCGAGGTCCAGATCCTGGGCGACGCGGCCGGCGAGGTCACCCACCTCTGGGAGCGCGACTGCAGCGCACAGCGCCGCCACCAGAAGCTCGTCGAGATCGCACCGGCGCCCGGGCTCTCCCCGGCCGTCCGGGAGAAGCTCGTGTCCGCGGCCCTGCGGATGGCCCGGGAGTGCGGCTACACCGGCCTCGGCACCTTCGAGTTCCTGCTCATCGGCGAGGAGTTCCACTTCATCGAGGCCAACCCCCGTCTCCAGGTCGAGCACACCGTCACCGAGGAGGTGACGGGCGTCGACCTCGTGGTGGCCCAACTGCGCCTGGCGGCAGGCGATTCGCTCGCGGCGCTCGGGCTCGCGGGCCCTCCGCCAGAGCCGCGCGGCTACGCGCTCCAGGCGCGCGTGAACGCCGAGTCACCGGCGTCCGACGGCACCGCGCTCCCCTCCACGGGCACGCTCACCCGCTTCGACGTGCCGACGGGACCGGGGGTGCGCGTGGACACCGCGGCGCGCAACGGAGCCGAGATCGGGGCGCGTTACGACTCGCTGCTCGCGAAGGTCATCACGCACACACCGCACGGGGACTTCGCGGCGGTCTGCGAACGCGCCTCCCGCGCGCTCGCGGACTTCGCCGTCGACGGCGTACGCACCGGGATTCCACTGCTCCGCGCGCTGCTCGCCCATCCGGGTTTCACCGCGGGCGGCGCGCACACGGACTTCGTGGCCGAGCACATCGCGGAACTCCTGGCCGACGGAACGCCAGTTGACGTGCCGCAGGTGCTCGCGGGTGACGGTTCGACGCTGGCCGCTCCCATGACGGGGACGGTCGTCACCGTCGACGTCTCGACGGGCGAACAGGTGGCAGAAGGACAGCAGTTGCTCGTGCTCGAAGCGATGAAGATGGAGCACGTGCTGCGCGCCGACGCCTCCGGAACCGTGACCGCCCTCCATGTGCGCGTGGGCGACACGGCGACGGAAGGCCGCCCCTTGGTGACAGTGGACGCGTCGACTGCGGGCGAGGCGGCCACGGCACGCACCGAGGAAGCCATGGACCCGGACGCCATCCGCCCCGACCTGGCCGAGACCCTGGCCCGGCACGCGATCGGCCTGGACGCACACCGCCCCGAAGCCGTCGCCAAGCGTCACCGCATCGGGCGCCGCACGGCCCGCGAGAACGTCCAGGACCTGTGCGACGACGGCACGTTCACGGAATACGGCGCGCTCGCGATCGCCGCCCAGCGCCGCCGCCGCTCCCTCGACGACCTGATCGCGTCGACGCCCGCCGATGGCATGGTCACCGGCACGGGCCGGATCGACGGCGTGCGGTGCGTGGCGATGTCGTACGACTACACGGTCCTGGCCGGCACCCAGGGCCTGCAGAACCACCGCAAGACGGACCGGATGCTCCAGCTGGCCGAGGAACGGCGGCTGCCGGTGGTGCTGTTCGCCGAGGGCGGCGGTGGGCGCCCCGGCGACACCGACACGACGTCCGTCGCCGGGCTCGACGTGACGACGTTCCATCAGATGGGGCGCCTCAGCGGCCAAGTCCCCCTGGTGGGCGTCGCGTCGGGGCGGTGCTTCGCGGGCAACGCCGCCCTGCTCGGCTGCTGCGACGTGGTGATCGCGACGCCGGAGGCCAGCATCGGGATGGGCGGCCCCGCGATGATCGAGGGCGGCGGCCTCGGCGTGTACCGCCCCGAGGAGATCGGGCCGCTGTCGGTCCAGGTGCCGAACGGCGTGGTGGACATCGCGGTGGCCGACGAGGCCGAGGCGGTGCGGGTGGCACGGAAGTACCTCGGCTACTTCTCGTACTCCCCTGAGACGGGCCGCAGTTGGGAGGCGCCGGACCCGCGGCTGCTGCGGCACGCGGTCCCGGAGAACCGGCGCCGCGCCTATGACATGCGGGCCGCGATCGAGGGGATCGCCGACACGGACTCGGTCCTGGAGCTGCGGGGCGGCTTCGGCGTCGGCGTCATCACGGCTCTCGTGCGCGTCGAGGGGCGGCCGATGGGGCTGCTCGCCAACAACCCCGGGCATCTGGGCGGGGCGATCGACCGCGACGCTGCGGACAAGGCGGAACGGTTCCTGCGGCTGTGCGACGCGTTCGGGCTTCCCGTCGTCTCGCTCTGTGACACACCTGGTTTCATGGTCGGCCCGGACGCCGAACGGACCGCGACCGTACGGCACTTCTCCCGCCTCTTCGTGACCGGCGCACAGCTCCGTGTCCCGCTGGTGAGCCTGGTGCTGCGCAAGGCGTACGGGCTCGGCGCGATGGCCATGATGGGCGGCTCCACGCGCGCGCCCGTGGCCACGGCGGCGTGGCCGAGCGGCGAGTTCGGCGGGATGGGTCTTGAGGGCGCCGTCCGTCTCGGCTACCGCAAGGAGCTGGCCGCGATCGCCGATCCCGGGGAGCGGCAGCGGGTGTTCGATGCCCATGTCGCCGAGTTGTACGAGCACGGCAAGGCGGTGAACGCCGCGGCGGCGCTGGAGATCGACGCGGTCATCGACCCCGCGGAGTCGCGGAGTTGGATCCTGACGGCGCTGGAGGGGGCGGGCGGGCCACGGCGGTGATCGGCTTCCGGGGCCGTTCAGTACGTGATCCGTTCAGTACGTGATCCGTTCAGTACATGATCCCCACGAGGCCGTCCCCCTGCTCGGCGCAGACGAGTCCGCCCGTGCAGCAGGCTCCCCAGCTGCCGGACCCTGGCCCGAAGAGGGTCACCCGCTCCCAGTGCTCGGCGGTCGGCCTGGCCCGCGAGAGGCGCAGGCCGAGTTCGTGCACGGCCATCTCGGCGGGCGGCGGCCCGCCGGACGATGCGGCGGCCCCTGGCAGCACGGCCACGATCTCCGCGGCGGGATAGCCGAAGAGGTCTATGTCGTCCCAGGCCACCGGAGTCGCCTCTGGGGGCTCCGCTTCTGCCCGCGGCTGGGCCCGCGCCTGGATCTCCACGCGGGCGAGCCGGTCCGTGGCGCCCGGACCGCCGCCGCCGAAGCCGAGGACGACGCCGTCCAGCTCGGCGTCGAAGCTCCACTCGGGCTCGTAGAGGAGGCCGCCGAGCCAGGCGTCGTGCGCGTGCCGGAGCTCCGCGTACTGGCTCAGGGTCAGGCCCATGCACTGCCGGTGGTGTGTGACCCTGTCGGGAGGCAGCAGTTCCAGGACCTCGCCGGGTGTCATCCCGAACTTCAACAGCCCAGCGCCGCCCGGCAGTTCCACGCCGACTTCTCGCAACAACTCCAACATTGCACCATTGTTCACCCGTTGACCCAGGTGGCAAGGCTGTTGACGAGATCACACAGAAAACGGTTGCGGGGGCAGAGGTCGTCAGAGGTCAGGACTGGGGACGGCTGCCGTGGTTGGCCGGGTGCTTACGGCGTGCCTTCTTCTTACGGCGTCGCTTCGATGACATGCGATTCCCCTCTCTCGCCAGGTTTGCCATTCGCCCTTCGCCATGGATGGCATTTCAGGTGTTTTCCACCGTTCCATACGGGGGCCCACCCGGCGACTGGACCACCACGGGGCCGGGGCGCGCAAACAAGATGTTCACAACACACCGTTGACAGCATTACGTGTGCCAACCATGCTGGACGGCATGACCCCGACCCCCGAGCAGCAGCCCGCCGAGGCGGACCCCTTCAGCCCCACGCACCCGGACCAGGTGCGCGCGGGCCGCGCCCCGGCCGCCCTCTTCCGCATCGCCGAGCGCCACGCGGCCACCGACGAGCAGCGGCGCCGACAGGTGCACGCCACGATGGTCGGTCCGTACGAGGCTGCGCGGCTCGTGACGTTCCTGCTGACCGGCACCGCGGACCCCGCGGACGGAGAGCCGGAGGTAGACCACGCGGACATCACCGCGGCGCTGACGCTCATACCGATGGCGCGCGTCGAGATGGACGAAGTGGAGGCCGGGCTCCTGCAGATGGCGCGCGGGCGCGGCATGACCTGGCCGGAGATCGCCTTCGGCCTCGGCCTCGGCACACCGCAGGCGGCGAGGCAGCGCTACGAAAGGCTGGTCGGCCGTACGGCGATCGCCGACCCGGAAGCCGCTCCCCCGACCCGCTAAGACGCTCCACGGCGCTCGGCGCGATGGCGCCGCTATTCGTGCACCGAGCCCCCGCCCATGTGCCGGAGCCACACATAGGGGACGGGCTGCGGGGCGTTCCACTCCGCGGCGAGAGCGGGGTCGACCGGCAGGAATCCGGCTCCGCGATAGCAGCGCAGGGCGGCGGTGTTCCCGGGGTGGACGCGCATGAAGATCTCCGCGTATCCGGCCCGCAGGGCCCGCCCGACCAGCCCCCGCACCAGCCTCCGCCCGACGCCCCGCCCACGGGCGCCCGGCGCCACGATGATCCGGGCGAGTTCCGCCTCCCCCTCCTCCTCGTCGCACCACACCTCCCCATAGCCGAGGAGCGTCTCCCCCTCGACGAGCACGTGCCCCCGCACACCCTCTTCCAGCTGCCAGCCGGCGACGACCCTCGCGGCCACGGGGAACTCCCGCAGCCCACACCACAGGGCCACCTCACCGGCGGAGGCGGGCCAGCGCGCCACGGTGTCCGCGTCCGCCACGGCGAAGGGTCGAAGCTCCATGTACGATCGCTCCCGCCATGCAGATGAATGCCAACTACACCAGTCTCGTCGCGGTCGGCGACTCCTTCACCGAGGGCATGTCGGACCTGCTGCCCGACGGCAGCTACCGCGGCTGGGCCGATCTGCTCGCCGCCCGGATGGCTGCCGCCTCCCCCGGTTTCCGGTACGCGAACCTCGCGGTGCGCGGGAAACTCATCGGGCAGATCGTGGCCGAGCAGGTGGACGTCGCGGCCGCCATGCAGCCCGATGTGATCACCCTGGTGGGTGGCCTCAACGACACGTTGCGCCCCAAGTGCGACATGGTCCGCGTACGCGGGCTCCTGGATGAGGCGGTCGAACGGCTCGCCCCGGCGTGCAAGCAGCTGGTCCTGATGCGGAGCCCCGGCAGGAACGGCCCCGTGATGGAGCGTTTCCGCCCCCGCATGGAGGAACTCTTCGTCCACATCGACGAGTTGGCGGCACGGCACGGTGCCACGGTGGTGGACCTGTACGGATCGGCCGCGCTCGGCGACCAGCGCATGTGGGACGTGGACCGGCTGCACCTGACGGCCGAGGGCCACCGCAGGGTCGCCGAAGCGGTGTGGCAGTCCCTCGGCTACGACCCCGAGGACGACTGGCAGTCCCCGCTCCCGGCCACCGCCCCACCGAACTGGACGGCGCGCCGCGCAGCCGACCTCCGCTTCGCCAGACAACACCTGGCCCCCTGGATAGCCCGCCGCCTCACGGGCCGCTCCTCAGGAGACGGCCTCCCGGCGAAGCGCCCGGATCTACTGCCTTTCGAGGACCCGCGGGCGTAAGCACGGCCGCCCGGCGTCCGACCCCGGCTCGCGCTACGCGTTTTCCCTGGCCGTGTCGGCGAATTGGGCCAGGCCCTGGGCCAGGGCTTCCATGTCGCGGTCGAAAGCTTGCAGCTGCTCGCTCGTGACCGTTGCCGCTGATGGTTCCTGGCTCGCGCTCCACCAGGTGACGAGCATCAGTGGCTTGGCGATCAGGTCCGTCGTCCGTACCGCCTGTCTGTAGACCGGGCGGGGTCCCGCCAGCATCAGGACCGCGTGCTTCGTGATCAGCTCGTGGTACTGGGCGTCTATGTCCGCGGCGCGGGCGCGTGCGGTCGTGGGGTCCAGCGGCTCGTAGAGGTCGGTCAGCTCTGGTCGGAAGTGGCGGCTGACGTCGACGAGTGCCATGCGGACCTGGGCGACCAGGGTGAGGTAGGCCAGGCACGCTTCCTGCCGCGCCTTGTTCCTGTTCAGACGTGAGGCCGACTGCGCCGTGACGAGCGCCGCCGCCCCCGTGGCGATCGCCCCCACGGCCGCGCCGAGAAGGGCCGCAAGTCCTTGATCCATCCCTCGCCCCCCATGACGCCCCCGCGAACCAGGGGTCACAGCATAGGACGGCGCGGGTGATCCGCCCGAGGGGCCGGTCACCCGCGCCGTCCGGCTCGGCTGCTCGCCCCTACTCCTCCACCTCGTCCTCGAAGTGGAGCGCGATGGACTGCAGCACGTCCGCCGACGTCACGTCAGTGCGGCCCTCGTCGTGGGCCTCGGCCAGCTGCGCGAAGGAGAAGGCGAAGGCCGACGTGATCTGCTCGATGACCGGGCTCAGTTCCCGGCCCACCACCTCGGCGACCTCTATGGCGGTGGCGTCGGCGGGGATTTCGATGCGCGGCAGCATCTCCTCGAGCATCGCGCCGACCGCGCCGCTGGGTTCGACCTCGCCGTCCGGGTTCTCCCGTACTTGTCTGCGCATCTCGATCGCCTCGGTCAGGATGCCGACGACTCTTTGGATGATCTCGCGCTGCTCCATGCGATGAAGCCTAGACGCACACGGATCAACGGGAGTTGCGGCACAGCCGGGCGGAGGCGCGCGCGGTACTCGGGATGCCGGGCCGTTCGACAACGACACCGCGGTCGATTTCTGCGGGGACCTCGACGCCGCCCCGGCCGAGGAGCGACTCGGCCTCGTCCATGCCGCTCTGGACAACGCCGTCGGCGACGGCGGGGCGCTGGACGCCGACCTCGCCGAGACGGCCGTGGCCGCCGCCGCTCTGGTCGCCGCGCAGTGTCCCGGCGGAGAGCCCGTCGACCCCGTTTACGGGCCGGAGCAACCCATCCCCGACCTCCTGTCGCTGCGCGCGCCCGCGCGGCAGGCCCTGGGACGCGTGGTCTCCGACGGCTCGGAGCTTCTTGAGCTCTGGGACGAGTCGGACGGACAGCCGTGGCGCCGGCGCGTCGAAGCGTTGCGGCGCGTGCTGCGGGCCCCCGGCATCCCCGGAGCCCCCGGCGAGTGATCACCGTGGCGGCAGGCAGTCGCCCTCTGGACGATGCTCCAATGGCCCGCGCCTTCCGGACTGTACGGACGGTCAAAGAGCAGGTCGGGCGGCAGGTAAACTCCGTACACGTGACTGTCGCGCCTGCAAAGCCCCGTATTCCGAACGTCCTCGCCGGGCGTTACGCCTCCGCCGAGCTCGCCACCCTCTGGTCGCCCGAGCAGAAGGTCAAGCTGGAGCGTCAGCTCTGGCTCGCCGTCCTGCGGGCGCAGAAGGACCTGGGGATCGAGGTGCCGGACGCCGCCCTCGCCGACTACGAGCGCGTCATCGACAACGTCGACCTGGCCTCCATCGCCGAGCGCGAGAAGGTAACGCGCCATGACGTGAAGGCCCGCATCGAGGAGTTCAACGCGCTCGCCGGGCACGAGCAGGTCCACAAGGGCATGACCTCCCGCGACCTGACCGAGAACGTGGAGCAGCTGCAGGTCCGGCTCTCCCTGGAGCTGGTGCGCGACCGCACCGTCGCGGTGCTCGCGCGGCTCGGGAAGCTGTCGGGCGAGTACGCGGAGCTGGTCATGGCCGGCCGCTCGCACAACGTGGCCGCGCAGGCCACGACCCTGGGCAAGCGCTTCGCGACGACCGCCGACGAGCTGCTCGTCGCGTACCGCCGCGTGGACGACCTGCTGCGCCGCTACCCGCTGCGTGGCATCAAGGGCCCCGTCGGCACGGCGCAGGACATGCTCGACCTGCTCGGCGGCGACGCCGAGAAGCTCACCGAGCTGGAGCAGCGCATCGCCGGGCACCTCGGCTTCGACCGCGCCTTCACCTCGGTCGGCCAGGTCTACCCGCGCTCCCTCGACTACGAGGTCGTCACCGCCCTGGTGCAGCTCGCATCCGGGCCCTCCTCGCTGGCCAAGACCATCCGTCTGATGGCCGGACACGAGCTCGTCACCGAGGGCTTCAAGCCTGGCCAGGTCGGCTCCTCCGCGATGCCGCACAAGATGAACACCCGCTCCTGCGAGCGCGTGAACGGCCTCACCGTCATCCTGCGCGGCTACGCGTCGATGACCGGCGAGCTGGCGGGCGACCAGTGGAACGAGGGCGACGTCTCCTGCTCGGTCGTACGCCGTGTCGCCCTGCCGGACGCGTTCTTCGCGCTTGACGGGCTGCTTGAGACCTTCCTGACCGTGCTCGACGAGTTCGGCGCCTTCCCTGCCGTCGTCGCGCGTGAGCTGGACCGCTACCTCCCCTTCCTCGCCACGACCAAGGTCCTGATGGCCTCGGTGCGGGCGGGCGTCGGCCGCGAGGAGGCCCACGAGGCCATCAAGGAGAACGCCGTCGCATCGGCGCTCGCGATGCGGGAGCAGGGAGCCGAGCGCAACGAACTCCTCGACAAGCTCGCCGCCGACTCCCGGATTCCGCTGGACCGCGCCGAGCTGGACGCTCTCATGGCCGACAAGCTGTCGTTCACGGGCGCGGCGAGCGATCAGGTCGCCGTAGTCGTCGCGCAGATCGAGGCCCTGCTCAAGGAGCACCCCGAGGCCGCGGCCTACATTCCGGGCGCCATTCTCTGATCGCCCGGCCGGGCGCCGCCTAGCGCGTCGCGCGGTGCTCGCCCTTGCCCGCCCTGCGGACCCGCAGCGTGACGAAGGCGAGCACCGCGAGCGCGGCCACGGCAAGGACTCCCTTGGAGTACAGGCCGACCAGATCGGTGACCTGGTGCCAGCGTGAGCCGAGTGCGTGGCCGATCAGGATGAAGACCGCGTTCCAGATGAGGCTGCCCGCGGTCGTCAGGGCGAGGAATACGGGCAGGCGCATCCGCTCGACGCCCGCGGGGACCGAGATCATGCTGCGGAAGACCGGAATCATGCGGCCGAAGAAGACCGCCTTGGTGCCGTGCCGGGCGAACCAGTTCTCCGTGCGCTCGATGTCGGACGCCTTCACCAGCGGGAGGCGGGCCGCGACGGCGACCGTGCGGCCCCTGCCGAGCAGCGCACCGATCGCGTAGAGGGCGAGCGCACCGATCACGGAGCCCGCCGTGGTCCAGATCAGGGCCTCGACGACCCCGAACTTGCCCTGGCTCGCGGCGAAGCCGGCGAGCGGCAGGATCACCTCGCTGGGCAGCGGCGGGAAGAGGTTCTCCAGGGCGATGGCCACTCCGGCGCCGACGGCGCCCATCGAGTCCATGAGGTCGGTGGCCCAGCCCGCGATGCCGCCGGTGGGCGCTTCGTTCGCGGCGGCGGTGGCTTCGTACCCGGCAGTGAGGATCATGCGTTCGACGCTAGGAAAGAGCGGAGCCCGGCGGTATGAGGGGGGCCACAAACGTCGTGTGCGGTGGACCGCAGGTCAGCATTGTGGTTTTCCGCAGTCCCGGCGCGGCAGCCGCTCGGCTAGCGTGACCGATCATGCGTACGCATCTACAGCGCTGGCTCAGGGTGACGGTCGGCGTCCTCCTCGGTGCCCTCACCGGGCTCGTCGAGCTGGCCTTCGCCCTGGTGGCCGGCCTGTGGCTGCTCGCCACGCTCGGGCGGCGCACCGGGCGCGGTGCCGAGGCCCGCATCGTGGGCGGCGCCCGCAGGCTCGCCGAGCTGGAGCGGCGCCGCATGGCCGTCTTCTTCCGCACCGAGCTCGCCACGCCTCCGACCGGCCTGCCCGCGGTGAACTACATCGCGTCGCGCTGGGCCTTCGGGCTGCTCGGCGGTGTCGTGCTGGCCTGCGCGCTGCTCGGGGCGGGATATGCCTCGCTGGCGGTGTGGGGCTGGTTCGTCGCCGACATCCGCGCCCCCGGCACCCTGATCCTCTCCTCGGTCGGCGGTCTCTTCCTGCTCTATCTCTGTGTGCAGGGGACGTACGGCGTCGCGCTCGCGGACGAGCGCCACGCGCGCCGCTTCCTCGGCCCGAACGACGGGCAGCTCATGGAGCGCAGGATCGGCGAGCTCGTCGCGAGCCGCGCCGGGGTGGTGGAGGCCGTGCACGACGAGCGGCGCCGCATCGAACGCGATCTGCACGACGGCGTCCAGCAGCGCATCGTCGCCCTCGGCATGCTGCTCGGCAGGGCCCGCCGCGCCTCCGAGCCCGAGAAGTCGGCCCGTCTCCTCGCCCAGGCGCACGAGGAGACCCAGCAGGCCCTCGTCGAGCTGCGCGACGTCGCCTGGCGGGTCTACCCCGCCGCCCTCGACGAGGGCGGGCTCGCCGCCGCCCTGGAGACGGTCGCCGAGCGGGCGGCCATTCCCGTACGTCTCGACTGCGCCCTGCACGAGACCCCGCCGCCGACCGCGCAGGCCGTGGCGTACTTCGTCGCCGCCGAAGCCGTCACGAACGCCGTCAAGCACTCGGGCGCCACCCTCGTCACCGTCCACGCCGAGCGGCGAAGTGCCGTGCTGCGCCTGCGCGTCGAGGACGACGGGCGGGGCGGCGCCGACCCGTCCGGCAGCGGTCTGCTCGGGCTCGCCCGGCGCGTTGCCGCCCTCGACGGCACCCTCACCGTGGAAAGCCCCGCCGGTGGGCCCACCCTCATCACCGCGGAGCTCCCATGCGCGTAATGCTCGCCGACGACTCGACGCTGCTGCGGGAGGGCCTTGCCAGGCTCCTCGCGGACGAGGGCCATACCGTCACGGCCTCGGTCGGTGACGCGCGGGCGCTGCTCGCCGCCGTGGCCGAGGACCCGCCCGACGCCGCCGTGATCGACGTACGCATGCCGCCCACACACACCGATGAAGGGCTGCGGGCCGCCCTTGAGATCCGCAAGGAGTGGCCGGGGACGAGCGTCCTCGTGCTGTCGCAGTACGTCGAACGCCGTTACGCCACCGAGCTGTTGACCACCGCCACCGAAGGCGTCGGCTATCTGCTCAAGGACCGGGTCGTCCAGGTCGACGAGTTCCTGGACGCGCTGGAGCGGGTCGCATCGGGCGGGACCGCCTTCGACCCGGAGGTCGTACGGCAGTTGCTGACCCTCAGCAGCCACACCGACCCGCTCAAGCGCCTGACCGCACGGGAACGCGAGGTGCTCGGCAAGATGGCGCAGGGGCACACGAACGCGGCGATCGCCGGGCAGTTGTACGTCTCGCAGAGCGCCGTCGAGAAGTACATCAACGCGATCTTCGACAAGCTGGAACTGACCGGGACGACCGGTTACAGCCGCCGCGTACTCGCCGTCCTGCGCTATCTCGGCTCCTGACGAACCATCCTGACGAGCCATCAATTCCAGGCGTTCACAGGCCGACATCCCTGCTGCGGAAGTCCTCAAGGGACTCGCGCCGCACCAGGAGCCGCGCGTTCCCGTCGGCGACGGCCACCACGGGCGGGCGCCCGACGAGGTTGTAGCCGGACGCCATGGACAGGTGGTACGCCCCGGCCACCGGCACGCCCAGAATGTCTCCGGGCCTTACGTCGCCCGGCAGTTCGACGTCGGAGGCCAGCACGTCGCCCGCCTCGCAATGCCGCCCGACGACGGTCACCGGAGCGGACGGGACCGTGGAGCGCCGGCCGATCAGGCGCGGCACGTACCGCACGCCGTACAGCGCGGGCCGCGGGTTGTCGCTCATCCCACCGTCCACGGCGACGAAGGTGCGTCCGCCGGTCCGCTTGACGGCGAGTACGCGGTAGAGGGCCACTCCGGCGGGGCCCGCGATGGCGCGACCCGGCTCGATGAGCAGCCGGGGCACGGTGAGCCCGGCCGCCGCGCAGCTCTCGATCAGTTCGGCGCGCACCTTGCGGGCGAGGGTGGTGATGTCGAGCGCCGGCTCGCCGGGGCGGTACGCGATGCCGTGGCCGCCGCCGAGGTCCAGTTCGGGGAGGGTGACGCCGTGCTGGTCCTTGATGCGGGCCATCAGGCCGACCAGGCGGCGTACGGCCGCGAGGAACGGCTTGTCCGTGGTGATCTGCGAGCCCAAGTGGCAGTGCAGGCCGGTGAGTTCGAGTCCGGGCTGGCCGATGATGCGGGCGATGGCGTGCTGTGCGGAACCGTCGGTGATGGACAGGCCGAACTTCTGGTCGTCGGTCCCGGTACGGATCTTGGCGTGGCCGCCCGCCGCGATGCCGGGCACCACACGGACCATCACCTTCTGATGGCTGCCCGGCGGCACGGCGGCGGCGAGCCGGGCGATCTCGGAGGCACTGTCGATGACGATGCGCCCGACGCCGAGCCGCAGCGCGGCCTCCAGGTCGTGCGGGCTCTTGGCGTTGCCGTGCAGGACGATGCGCTCGGCGGGGAAGCCGGTGGTGACGGCGAGCTCCAGCTCGCCGGCGGAACAGACGTCGAGGCCGAGCCCCTCCTGTGCCACCCAGTGGGCCATCGCGCGGCACAGGAACGCCTTGGCGGCGTAGTGCACTTCGGCGTCGGGGAAGGCGTGCAGGTAGGTGCGGCAGCGTGTACGTACGTCGCCTTCGTCGAGGAGATAGGCCGGGGTGCCGAAGCGCTCGGCGATCTCGGTGAGCGGTACGCCGCCGATGGCGAGGTCGCCGTGGGCCAGACGTGCGGTGGACGCGGGCCAGACGGACAGGTCGTCGTCGGCGGTGGCGTCCGGGGTCACGGGTTCGTGCAGGGTGGTCATGGTCAGGTTCTCTCTTCGCCTAGTCCTCGTCCTTGTCCGCTTCCGATTCCGTCTCCGCGTCTTCAGCCGATCCAGGTGGTCAGGGCGCCGACCAGCGCGGCGGCGCCCGTGACGCGGAGCGCGCCGACCGCCTGCGGGTCCCACTCACGCCAGGCGGGAGTGCGCCGCGCGGGGGCGCCGACGGGATGCGCGGCCAGGCGTGGGTCGACGGTCACCTCGTGGACGCCGAGCGGCTCGGTGAGCGCGCGCAGCGCCGGCTCCGAGAGCCTGATCCAGGCCTGGCGCCCGCCCAGGGCCGCACTGAGCCGCTGCGGGGTGGTGAAGGCGACGGCGGTGCGGCCGCCCACGGGTGTGCGGAACAGGCGGGCGACGCAGCCCGCGGGTCCCGGCCGGACGGGGACGAAGAGCGGTCCGGCCGGGCCGGGTTCGGACGGCTCGGGGTCCTCGGCGCACTGGATCTCTGCCATGGGGTTCCTCCTTGAGGATCCTGCTCGGTGTACGGCGGCCCCCAGGGGCCGGGCAGGAACCCGGGGGCCTGCACCGACGCTATGCCCGGCACCAGGTGCCACCCGCCCCTCCATGACGGGACGTTGACGGAGGGGCGGCCCGCGTTGACGAGGGCTTGACGGGGGCGGGCGGGCACCGTCAGGGGCGCGTAAACACCCAGGTACAACAGCCGTTCGGGGGTATCGCGGAAGCTACGTTTGCTGTTCGCACCGGCCGCGCCTGCCTTCCCGCCGCCGCGCGGCCGTGTTCGCGATCAGCCGTCTCTGCGCAGGGGCCCCTGCGCAGAGACGGCCCGGACGTACGTCAGGGCCTCATCAAATACTCCGTGGTCTTCTTGAGGCCCTGGCCGTCCGGCAGTTGGATAGGGGATGTGAACAGCATTTCGCGCCGTGCCGACCGGCCGCCTCATACGGCGGTGCCGGTCCCGCGCCCTGTTCACTCGACGGTGCGCTGACGCCGCACCTCCCCCGTCGGCCGTGATCGGCCGTCTCACCACCGCACACGCCACCGCCCCCACCGGGGGCCGCTCGGCGTGCACCCACTCACGAATCCAGGAACCAGCCATGTCTTCTGCATCCCTGTCCGGACGGACCGTCCTGATCACCGGAGCGACCTCCGGGATCGGCTACGAGAGCGCACGGTTCCTCGCCGAACGCGGGGCCACCGTGCTGGTGCACGGGCGTACTCCCGACGAGGCACGGGCCGCGGCCGACCGTCTGGCCGCCACCGCGGGCATCGGCGCCGGTCAACTCTGCCCGTTCTCCGCGGACTTCGCCCGCCTCGACGAGGTGGAGCACCTCGCGCACCGCGTGGTCAGCGAACACCCGCACCTGGACGTCCTGGTGAACAACGCGGGCATGGCCGCGCCCGAGCGGCACACCATCACGTCGGACGGCAACGAGATCGTCTTCCAGGTCAACTTCCTCGCGCACTACCTGCTGACCGGCCTCCTCGAGCCCGCGCTGACGGCAGAGCCCGGCGGCCGTGTCGTCAACGTCTCGTCCTCGCTGCACCGCACGGCGTCCATCCAGTGGAACGACCCGAACCGCGCCCGCCGCTACTCCCGGCTCGCCGCGTACGCCCAGTCTCAGCTGGCGCTCACCGTCTTCGCGTCGGACCCGCGCGTCACGGCGGTCTCCGTGCACCCCGGCGTGTGCGACACCGCGCTGCTGTCCCTGTACGGCGACGAAGGCGCGTCGGCCGCGCAGGGCGCCGCGCACGTGGTGCGCCTCTGCGACCCGGCGACGGAGATCGTCAACGGCGCGTACTACGAATGCGACGAGCGCGTCGAACCGGCCGCGGCCGCCACGGAGGACCGCACCGTCAAGCGCCTGAGCAAGCTCGCCGACCTGCTCGTCGGAAACACCCTCACCACGTGAGAGGTGACGCCACCATGTCCATGGGCGCATCGCGCTGAAGCCACCGGCGGTGCGGGCACGCCCCCGCGTGCCCGCACCGCTTCCCCGTCCCAGGAGGACCGTCCCGTGATCCAGCTTCCGCCGCATCAACTGCACGCACTCGCCCGCTGGTTCCCCGCGGGGTCGCCCGGCACCGGCTCGCTGCCCGAGCACGCCTTCACCACCGGTGTGGGCACGTGGTGGGCCGACCGGGCCCTGAGCCCACGGTTCGTGGCCGTCAGCTGTGCGGGGCACGTGCTGCTGCGCGGAGCTCCGGAGGCCGTGGACCCCGCGGAACTCGCGCCCTTCGCCCACAGTCATGTCGGGGCCACGGCCCGTTTCCTTCCGCTGCTCGGCGCCGCGTTCGACCGCGTAGTGCCTGCCGAGCGCATGCTCTACGTACATCGCGAGCCGGTGTCCGCTCCGCGCCCGCCGCGGGGCGTGACCGTTCGCCGCCTGGCCGCCAACGACGCCTCCGCGCTGGCCGCGCTCACCCAGGCCGCTCCGGACTCCGGCTGGATCCACGCCAGTTGGGGCGGCCCTGAGGGACTCGCCGCCTCCGGCCACGGCTGGGCCGCGTTCGACCGGCACGGCCGCGTCGCCGCCGTCGCCTGCGGCTACTTCGCCGGGGAAGCGTACGAGGACGTCGCCGTCGTCACCGCGCCCGAGCGCCGCCGCGAGCGCCTCGCCCTGGCCTGCGTCACCGCCCTGTGCGGGGACATCGCCGCCCGTGGCCGCACCGCGAGCTGGACGTGCGCGCGCGACAACCGGCCGAGCCGCCTCCTGGCCTGGACCGCGGGTTTCCGGCTGCACCGGGAGTACGTCCACCACGCCACCGGCAACCCGGCCGTGCGCCCCGCGTCGAAGGCGGCGAGGGTGCCCGCGTGAACTTGCCCGCGAAGGTGACTCGCCCCCGGCGCACGCGCGCCCGCACCCCGCCCCGTCAGGCCCCCGTAAAGGTCGCCGCGCGCCGTGTCAGTGCCGCGTCAACGTTCCGCGCGGCGACGCTCCCGGCCCGGCGATGTGCCTAGCGTCCCCCTCATGGCCCCACGCATGACGCGCCCCGCTCGGCGCATCCCCGGCGCCCGTACGACGTCCCGGTCCGCGGCGCACGGTCCGTGGACGCACGACCGCGGCTGGGCCGGGGAGGCGCGCTCCGCGGCTTCCTGTGCCGTGCTGTTGTCCGGGCTGCTCCTCGCGCTCGACGCGGCGACCGGCAGGCTCGGCGTCGGCCGTGCGCTGCTCTGGCTGGGACTCGGCGTGCTGCTGTTCGCCGTGCTCACGCCGCCGCGTGTGGCGGGGCACGGCACGGTCCTGGTCTCCCGCGGTCCAGTACGCGTCCGGTCGGTGCGCCTCGACCGTCTCGTGGCGGTGCGCCGTTCCGACGGGATCGCGCCGCGGCTCGTCCTGCGGGACGCGTCCGGTGGCGAGGTCGTCCTCGACCCCGAGGTGCTCGTCGTCAATCCGGCGCTCTGGCGTCTCGTGGCCGCGGGCGCCCGCACATCTGTCGACGACGGCCGGCTCCTGTGCGGGGCGACCGCGTTGCGCCGGCTCGCGGAACGCGTCGACCGCGAGACGGCCGAGGGCGTCTTCAAGGCCTCTGGCCTGGAATGACTCCGGAGAGGGCGCGGAGGGGCCCGGACCCCGCCCCGCCGTAGCCGCCCGCTCGTTTGAGATCAAGAGAGTTCGGAAGAGGCCAAGGTCACAGCCCTGGACGGCACCGAGTGCCAGGGGTTCCGCCCTAGCATCATGCCCATGACGGTCCTGCCTGACGACGGGCTTTCCCTGGCCGCCGAGTTCCCTGATGCGACCCATGAGCAGTGGCAGCGCCTGGTGGAAGGCGTGCTGCGCAAATCGGGTAAGGACGTATCGGGGCCGGCCGCCGAGGAAGCGCTGTCCACCGCACTCGAGGACGGGCTCAGCACCCGCCCCCTGTACACCGCCCGAGAAGCCGCGCCTGACGCCGGTTACCCGGGTTTCGCCCCCTTTGTCAGGGGCGGCACCGCCGCGGGCACTGCCGCGGCCGGCTGGGACGTACGGCAGCGGCACGCTGCCACGGATCCCGCGGGCTCGAACGAGACGGTGCTCGCGGACCTGGAGAACGGCGTCACCTCGCTGTGGCTCGGCGTCGGCCCCGGCGCGCTCCCGGTGTCCGGCATCGCGCGCGCCCTCGACGGCGTCTTCCTCGATCTGGCGCCGGTCGCCCTGGACGCGGGCGCCGAATTCGAGCCCGCCGCACGCGAGTTGTTCCGGCTCTACGAGGAGCGGGGCATCCCGAAGGACTCGGCGCGCGGCACCCTCGGCGCGGACCCGCTCGGTCACGAGGCCCGCACCGGTGAGCGGCTCGACCCGGCCGCCGCGGTCGAACTGGCCCGGCTGTGCGGGCAGGAGTACCCCAACCTCCGCGCGCTGGCCGTCGACGCCCTGCCGTACCACGAGGCGGGCGGCTCGGCCGGGCAGGAGCTCGGCGCCTCCCTCGCCACGGGGGTCGCCTACCTGCGCGAGCTGACCGATGCGGGGCTCACGGTCGAAGCGGCCTGCGCCCAGCTGGAGTTCCGGTACGCGGCCACAGCCGATCAGTTCCTGACCATCGCGAAGCTGCGGGCGGCCCGGCGGCTCTGGGCCCGCGTGGCCGAGGTCTGCGGCGCCCCGGACGCGGGGGCGCAGCGCCAGCACGCCGTGACCTCGCCGGTGATGATGTCGCGCCGCGACCCGTGGGTGAACATGCTGCGCACGACGGTGGCCTGCCTCGGCGCGGGCGTCGGCGGCGCCGACTCCGTGACCGTGCTGCCCTTCGACCACTCGCTGGGCCTGCCGGACGCGTTCGCGCGCCGCATCGCCCGCAACACCTCGACGATCCTCCTGGAGGAGTCGCACCTCGCCCGCGTGATCGACCCGGCGGGCGGCTCCTGGTACGTGGAGCGCCTCACCGACGAACTGGCCCACGCGGGCTGGGAGTTCTTCCAGGAGATCGAGCGCGCGGGCGGCCAGGCAGCGGCCCTGCGCTCCGGTCTGATCGGCGAACGGCTCGCCGCCACCTGGGCGAAGCGCAGCGAGAAGCTGGCCAAGCGGCGCGAACCGATCACGGGCGTCAGCGAGTTCCCGAACCTGACGGAGCGTCCGGTCGAGCGTGTGGCCCCGCCCGCCCCCGAGTCGTCGGGCGGCCTGCCGCGCGTGCGCCGCGACGAGGCATACGAGATCCTGCGCTCGCGCTCTGACGCGCACCTCGCCTCGACGGGGGCCCGCCCCCGGGTGTTCATCGCCGGGCTCGGCCCCGCCGCCGCGCACACGGCACGGGCCTCCTTCGCCTCGAACCTCTTCCAGGCGGGCGGCATCGAAGCCGTGCACGACCCGGTGACGGTGGACGCGTCGACGGCCGCGGAGGCGTTCAAGGCCAGCGGCGCCACGGTGGCGTGCCTCTGCTCCAGCGACGCGCTGTACGAGGAACAGGCCGAAGCGGTTGCCGAGGCGCTCAAGTCGGCAGGTGCGCAACGGGTGTTCCTCGCGGGACGGCCCGCCGAGTACGAGGCGGTCGACGCCTACGTCTTCGCGGGCTGCGACGCCGTGTCCGTGCTCTCCTCCACCCTCGACCACATGGGAGTGGCGTAATGGCGATCCCCGACTTCACCGGCGTCGGCCTGACGTCCGAAGCCGCCTCTGAGTCCTCCGCCGTCTCCAAGGACCAGTGGCGCAGCGCCGTCAAGGAGTCCACCGGCAAGGCCGACGACGACCTCCTGTGGGAGACCCCGGAGGGCATCGCGGTCAAGCCCCTCTACACGGGCGCCGACCTCGAAGGCCTCGACTTCCTGGAGACGTACCCCGGTGTGGCGCCGTATCTGCGCGGCCCCTACCCGACGATGTACGTCAACCAGCCCTGGACGATCCGCCAGTACGCGGGGTTCTCCACCGCCGAGGAATCCAACGCCTTCTACCGCCGCAACCTCGCGGCCGGGCAGAAGGGTCTCTCGGTCGCCTTCGACCTGCCGACCCACCGCGGCTACGACAGTGACCACCCGCGCGTGACGGGCGACGTCGGCATGGCGGGCGTGGCAATCGACTCGATCTACGACATGCGTCAGCTCTTCGACGGCATCCCGCTGGACAAGATGACGGTTTCGATGACGATGAACGGCGCCGTGCTCCCCGTGCTCGCGCTCTACATCGTGGCCGCCGAGGAACAGGGCGTACCGCCCGAGAAGCTGGCCGGGACCATCCAGAACGACATCCTCAAAGAGTTCATGGTCCGCAACACCTACATCTATCCGCCCAAGCCATCGATGCGGATCATCTCCGACATCTTCGCGTACACCTCGCAGAAGATGCCGCGCTACAACTCCATCTCGATCTCCGGCTATCACATCCAAGAGGCGGGCGCGACAGCCGACTTGGAGCTGGCGTACACCCTCGCCGACGGCGTGGAATATCTGCGGGCCGGTCAGGAGGCGGGCCTGGACGTCGACGCGTTCGCGCCGCGGCTCTCCTTCTTCTGGGCGATCGGCATGAACTTCTTCATGGAGGTCGCCAAGCTCCGCGCCGCGCGCCTCCTTTGGGCGAAGCTGGTCAAGCAGTTCGACCCGAAGAACCCCAAGTCGCTCTCGCTGCGCACGCATTCGCAGACCTCGGGCTGGTCACTCACCGCGCAGGACGTGTTCAACAACGTCACGCGTACGTGCGTCGAGGCGATGGCGGCGACGCAGGGCCACACCCAGTCGCTGCACACGAACGCCCTCGACGAGGCGCTCGCTCTGCCCACCGACTTCTCCGCGCGCATCGCCCGCAACACCCAGCTGCTCATCCAGCAGGAGTCGGGCACGACGCGGACGATCGACCCGTGGGGCGGCAGCGTGTACGTCGAGAAGCTGACGCACGACCTGGCGCGCCGCGCCTGGCAGCACATCGAGGAGGTCGAGGCGGCGGGCGGCATGGCGCAGGCCATCGACGCGGGCATCCCGAAGCTGCGCGTCGAGGAGGCCGCCGCGCGCACGCAGGCACGCATCGACTCCGGCCGCCAGCCCGTGATCGGCGTCAACAAGTACCGCGTGGAGACCGACGAGCAGATCGACGTCCTGAAGGTCGACAACTCCTCCGTACGCAGCCAGCAGATCGCCAAGCTGAAGCGCCTGCGCGAGGAGCGCGACGAGGCGGCCTGCCAGAACGCGCTGCGTGCGCTGACGGCGGCGGCCGAGCGAGACCCGGGCCCGGGTCTCGAAGGCAACCTCCTCGCCCTGGCGGTCGACGCGGCCCGCGCGAAGGCGACGGTCGGTGAGATCTCCGACGCTCTGGAGACCTCGTACGGGCGGCACGCGGGGCAGATCCGTACGATCTCCGGTGTGTACCGCACCGAAGCAGGCTCGTCCCCGTCCGTGGAGCGCACCCGCACGCTCGTCGGGTCCTTCGAGGAGGCCGAGGGGCGCCGTCCGCGCATCCTGGTCGCCAAGATGGGCCAGGACGGCCACGACCGCGGCCAGAAGGTCATCGCCACCGCCTTCGCCGACCTCGGCTTCGACGTGGACGTCGGCCCGCTCTTCCAGACCCCGGCCGAGGTCGCGCGCCAGGCCGTCGAGGCGGACGTGCACATCGTCGGCGTCTCGTCGCTGGCCGCCGGGCACCTGACCCTCGTACCGGCGCTGCGTGCGGAACTCGCCGCCGAGGGCCGCGAGGACATCATGATCGTCGTGGGCGGTGTGATCCCGCCGCAGGACGTGCCGACCCTCCTGGAGATGGGTGCCGCGGCGGTCTTCCCGCCCGGCACGGTGATCCCGGACGCCGCGTACGACCTGGTGAAGCGGCTGGCGGCCGACCTCGGCCACGAGCTGTGAGCATGGCGGCGCCGCGGATCGACATCGACGCGTACGTCAAGGGCGTACTCGACGGGAAGCGGGCGCAGATCGCGCGCGCCATCACCCTCGTCGAGTCGACCCGGCCTCAACACCGGGCCCTGGCACAGGAGTTGCTGACCCAGCTGCTTCCGCACAGCGGGCGGGCGCGGCGGATCGGCATCAGCGGGGTGCCCGGCGTGGGCAAGTCGACGTTCATCGACGCGCTGGGCACGATGCTGACCGGGCTCGGGCACCGGGTCGCGGTCCTCGCCGTCGACCCGTCGTCGACCCGGACCGGCGGCTCGATCCTCGGCGACAAGACGCGGATGGAACGCCTCGCGGTGGACCCGGCGGCGTTCGTGCGCCCCTCCCCGACCGCCGGGACGCTCGGTGGGGTCG
The DNA here is from genome assembly GCF_053610745.1 of Streptomyces sp. NPDC054866. Lineage (NCBI taxonomy): Bacteria > Bacillati > Actinomycetota > Actinomycetes > Kitasatosporales > Streptomycetaceae > Streptomyces > Streptomyces sp. NPDC054866. The sequence goes on along the minus strand of NZ_JBSGZA010000004.1, from coordinate 151,781 downwards.
CGAAGGCGACGCGCGAGTCGATCGTGGTGATGGAGGCGGCGGGCTACGACGTGGTGCTCGTGGAGACGGTGGGCGTGGGCCAGTCGGAGACGGCGGTCGCGAACATGGTCGACTCGTTCCTGCTGCTCAGCCTGGCCCGCACCGGCGACCAGCTCCAAGGCATCAAGAAGGGTGTCCTCGAACTGGCGGACGTCCTCGCCATCAACAAGGCGGACGGCCCGCACGAGCGGGACGCGCGCTCGGCAGCGCGCGAACTGGCGGGCGCCTTGCGGCTCATGCACCCCGCGGACGCCGCGTGGACGCCGCCGGTGCTCAGTTGCAGCGCCCGCGAGTCCAGCGGCCTGGACGAGGTCTGGGACCGCCTGGAACAGCACCGCACGCTCCTCGACTCCACCGGCCGTCTCGCCGCCAAGCGGCGTGACCAGCAGGTCGACTGGACGTGGACAATGGTGCGGGACGAGATCCTGGAACGGCTGCGGGGGCACGAGGCGGTGCGGGATCTGGCACCTGACCTCGAACAGCGGGTGCGTGAAGGCACGTTGACGGCGACGATCGCGGCCGAGCGGATCCTGGAGGCGTTTCAGGGGGGCGGGGGCGGGTCGGACTCATCCGTCGGGTCGGGCTGATCCTTCGGTTCGGACCGATCCGTCGGTTAGGGATGATCCCCGAAACTCCTTACGAAAGTAGAGGGTTGACCGGCACCTTCGTCGATGCCGGTCAACTCCCCCAGTTCATAAGCTCCAGGGCATGATCAGAACCCGCGCACAGCGCAACGCCGTCACCGCTCTGTTGACCCTCTCCCTCCTCTCCCCTGCCGTCGCGGCCTGTGCCGAGGAGGGCGGCTCGTCGTCTGCGCGAGCCGCTTCTTCGTCGGCAGCGGAAGCCGCGGCGCTCTCCCTGCCACGCCCGTCCGGTCCCTACGAGACCGGACGGGACACCCTCCATCTCGTGGACGACAAGCGCCGTGACCCGTGGGTGCCCTCGGCGGGGACCCGGGAGCTGATGGTGTCGGTCTTCTACCCGGCTCGGCGCGGCGGCGACGGAGACGACGGCGACCGCGCTCCGTACATGTCGACGAAAGAGGCCGAACTGCTCCTGAAGGGGCAGAAGCTGGACAAGCTGTACGAGGCCCAGCAGCTGACCTCCGTCCGTACCAACGCCCGCTCCGACGCCCGTCCCGCCAGGGGCAAGCACCCGCTGGTCGTCCTCTCCCCGGGCTTCACCCTGCATCGCGCCACACTCACCGCCCTTGCGGAGACACTGGCTTCCCATGGCTACCTCGTCGCCCTCGTGGACCACGCCTACGAGTCCTTCGGGACGGCATTCCCGGGCAAGAAGGGATCCTCGCGCATCCGCACCTGTGTCGCGTGCGAGAAGGTCGAGGAGGCACCGAACGGTGACGCCGGGGAGAAGCAGATACTGGCCGAGGCGGCCCGGAACCGGGCAGCGGACATCTCCTTCGTCGTCGACGAGTTGACCGGGCGGTCCCGGCCCGGCGACGGGCGGCGCCATGACTACGCGGGGCTCATCGACACCCGGCGGATCGGGGCCGCGGGCCACTCGCTCGGCGGCAACGCGGCGGCCGTGGCCACCGGAACGGACCACCGGATCCGCGCCGCCGCCAACCTGGACGGCACGTTCTTCGCCCCGGTCCCTTCGGCCGGCACCGACCGCCCCGTCCTCATGCTCGGCACCCGCAAGGACCACAACCCCTCCGCCGAGGACGCCACTTGGGCTCACCAGTGGCAGCGTCTGCACGGCTGGAAGCGCTGGCTCACGGTCGCGGGCTCCGGGCACCTCACCTTCACCGACCTGCCGATACTCGGCGGCCAGCTCAACATGACCGACCCGTCGGCCCCGCTCTCCGGCAAGCGATCGGGAGAGATCACCACCGGATACGTGACGGCCTTCTTCGACAAGCACCTCCGCGACCGGCACAGCCCCCTCCTTGACGGCCCCTCGAAGGCCAACCCGGAGGTCGCGTTCCACTCGCCCTGAAGCCGGGGGACGCGGTCAGGCATCCGGCAGGACGAGCCAGACCTCGGAAAGGGCAAGACCGTGCTCATCGGTCCCCGCCCCGCAGGCGCAGCCCAGCGTGACCCGACGCCAGTCGCAGGTCACGGTCCACGGTCCGTCAGTGCCCCCGCACTCCGGGCAGCCGACGGTCTCGGCGGTCCACACCCCGGGTGCGGGCCTGGCATGGCGACGGAACCGGCCCTCGTAACGAACCTGCCAGGGCTCGACCTCCGGGGTGAGCGGAATGGTCTCCCGCACGCCCGTCGCCACGAGGTCGGTGAACAGTGCGATCAGCCCGGGGAGCAGGGCTTCGCCCGCATCGGTCGGCGGCGACATGCCATCCGTCGTCCTCGGCGCCCCGTACCTCGGCGCCCCGTACCTCGGCGCCCCGTACCTCGGGGCCGCCGCCGCGGCGGGCGGGTTCGGGGCGGCATGCCAGGGGAGCAGCGCACGGGCGACGGCGGCCAGCAGGGCGGCGGTGGGTGGACCGACCTGGCCCCCCGCGTCGAGGTGATGCATGGCGGTGCGCAGAACGCGTTGAAGCCGTCGGTCCCGGTCCGCTTCCTGGGTCCGTGCCGCCGAGCCCCGGCGCACCGGGAGCGGGGCCGTGAGACGGGCCAGGACGTCCGCCGCCGCTTCGGCATCCGGGGCGGCGAGGCGCCACGTGCCTGTGCTGATGCGCTGCCGGGCCAGTCCGGCCTCTCGGGTGAGGGCGCGCGTCAACAGAGAGCCTGGCGCTGCTCCGTGCCTTGCTCGATGCCTGTCGTGCTCGTTCGATGCCCTGTCGTGCTCGCTCGCCATGACACCCCCGTTCGCCCCCCTTCGCCTCCGCTGACCGCATCGACGGCCCCCATCCCACCACGCCGTATTCGGTTTGCGAGCGGCTGCTCGGCCGGGGAGGCCTGAGGGGGGGCGGGGTCGGCTCACGTCCTGGCCGTGCCCCCTCCGTCGGCCGGTGAAGCCACACCGTAGATTCGATCTGTGCGGGCGCAGACCCTCGTGTGCCGGCCGGCCGAATGATCCGTCGTCGAAGGAGCCAACCGCCCCATGCCCACCGCCGACTCCGACGAAGCTCCCGTTCTCCTGCGCACCCACGGCCGCGCGGGGCACATCGTTCTCAACCGCCCCCGTGCCATCAATGCCCTCAACCACGCCATGGTCCGGCTGATGGACGACGCCCTCACCGCGTGGGAGCGGGACGACGCCGTCGCCACCGTCGTCCTCACGGGTGCCGGTACGCGTGGTCTGTGTGCGGGCGGCGACATCCGGTCCATCCACGACGACATCCGTGCGGGCGGCGGCGCCGCGTCCGTGGCCTTCTGGCGTGACGAGTACCGGCTCAACGCCCGCATCGCCCGCTACCCGAAGCCGTACGTGGCCGTCATGGACGGCATCGTGATGGGCGGCGGCGTCGGCGTCTCGGCGCACGGCAGCGTGCGGATCGTCACCGAACGCTCCAGGATCGCCATGCCGGAGACCGGGATCGGCTTCGTGCCGGACGTCGGCGGTACGTACCTGCTGACGCGGGCGCCCGGCGAGCTCGGCACCCACCTCGCGCTGACCGGCTCGGCGGTGGGTGCGGGCGACGCGCTCCTGTGCGGCCTCGCCGACCACTACGTGCCGTCGGAGCGGCTTCCGGGCTTCACCGCCGCGCTGGCCGACGCCGAGGTGAGCGAGGTGGTCGCGGAGTACGCCGCCGCCGCGCCCGATGGTGAACTCGCCGCCCACCGCGAGTGGATCGACGCCTGCTACTCCGCCGACTCCGTGGAGGAGATCGTCGACCGGCTCTACAACTCCGGTGACCGGGCGGCGAAGGAGACGGCCGAGACCATCCTCGGCAAGTCGCCGACGTCCCTGAAGGTCACCCTCGCCGCCCTGCGCCGGGCCCGCGCCCTCGCCTCACTGGAGCAGGTGCTCGACCAGGAGTACCGCGTGTCCGCCACCGCGATCACCGCACCGGACATGGTCGAGGGCATCCGCGCCCAGGTCGTCGACAAGGACCGCGACCCGCACTGGTCCCCCGCCGAACTCCCCCAGGTGACCGACGCGGAGGTGACCCGCCACTTCGCGCCGCGCGACGGCGACGAGCTCGGCCTCGCCCCGGAGGCGGAGCCGCGGTAGCCCTGATCCACACGCCCCGGGCAGGCCCCCCCCTACGGCGGATCGATCTCCGTGACCACGGCGAGCAGTTGGAACGGCAGCTCCTTGTCCCACTGGGAGACGCCGAGAGCGATCCACCGCCCGTCGACCCGCCACAGATGAAGGTCCGGGACCGAGGAGCTCAGCGAGCCCCAGGGCTCCGGTATCTCCTCGGCCGCACCGGCCTCGTCCCCGTCGCCACCGCCCTCGCCCCCGTCGTCGTACACATCGCCCTGCGCCCGCGCGAAGACACTCGCCAGGCTGAATATCTGCGGCGCTCCCCAGCGCTCGGTGAGCAGGACCGTCAGGCCGTCGCGCTCGGCGTCGTACTGAACGGAGGTCGCCTCCCACTCCGTGCCGTCGTCCTCCCAGAAGTCGCCGCTCGTCAGTAACTCGGCTATGTGATACCCGGGACCGCCGACACCGCACGGCGACCTGCCGTGCTCCGCGGGGAACTCCCGTGAGCGCAGCAGGTCGATCGCGGCGAGATGCTCTGCGGTACTCATGACACCCAGTAAAGCGGCCGCCACTGACAACTGGCCCGCCGTCAGGCGCCGAAAGTCACCATCCGGACACCTGCCTCACGCGTCGCGCCGCCGCACCGCCCACCAGCCCGCGAGCAGCGCTGCGGCCGCCCACGCCGCGCTGACGGCAAGCCCCTCCCACGGTCCGAGACTTCCGGCCGGGTTCTCGTGGAGCACCTGCTGTCCCGCCCGGTCCGGCAGGAAGTCCGCGACGCCGCCCGCCACGTCCCCGACGACGAAGGACACGATCAGAGTGAACGGGATGAGGATGCTCAGTACGGCGACGCCGCTGCGCAGCAGCATGGTGAGGCCCGCGGCGAGCAGCGCCATGAGCGCGAGGTAGATGCCTCCGCCGACGCACGCACCGACTTGATCTTGATCCACTCCGAGCGGAGCACGGCGGTCGTCGACATGGTCAGGCCTCCTGGCGGGGCGTCGATGGGGTGGCGGCGAACTCGGTGTCGTCGGCCGTGAGCGCGAGGTAGGCCTGCTCCAAGGAGGCCTGCTCGTCGGAGAGTTCGAGGAGGGGGATGCCGTGTCCCGCGGCGATGGACCCGATCTCGTCGGCCTTCGCGCCGTCCACCGTCCAGCGGCCGTCGTCCCCCTCCGTCATCGCGTACCCCTTGTCCCTCAGGAGGCCCCGCAGCCGGTCGCTCTCCGGAGTGCGCAGCCGCACCCGCGGGCTGCTGTGCGCCGCGATGAAGTCCGGCATCGAGGTGTCCGCGAGCAGCTTGCCGCGGCCGAGCACCACCAGGTGGTCCGCGAACGTGGCGGTCTCGTTCATGAGATGGCTGGAGACGAGGACCGTCCGGCCCTCGCGGGCGAGACGCCGCAGCAGCTCGCGGATCCAGATGATGCCTTCGGGGTCGAGGCCGTTGGACGGCTCGTCCAGCATGATGACGCGCGGGTCGCCGAGCAGTGCCGCCGCGATGCCGAGGCGCTGGCGCATGCCGAGGGAGAACGTCTTGATCCGGCGCCCCGCCACGGTGGCGAGCCCCGCCTCGTCGAGGACCTCGTCCACGCGACGCTCGGGGATGCGGTTGCTGACGGCGAGGGCGAGGAGGTGGTTCCGTGCGGTACGCGATCCGTGTGCGGCCTGGGCGTCGAGCAGGGCCCCTACGTGGCGCAGGGGTTCGTCGACGGCCGCATAGGAGCGGCCGCCCACCGTCGCCGTGCCCGAAGTGGGCCGGTCCAGGCCGAGGACGAGCCGCATGGTGGTGGACTTGCCGGCGCCGTTGGGGCCGAGGAACCCGGTGACCTTGCCCGGCCGGACGGTGAACGTCAGGCCGTCCACCGCGCGGGTGGTGCCGTACTCCTTGGTGAGGTCTTGGACATCGATGCTGGTCATGGGCTCAGCCTCGCGCCCTGCGGTGCGGTGGGGCTTCCCCCGCCCGGGGATTGCGTCTCCCCCTCACGGGGGAGCCGTGCGGCTAGGCCCCACTGGCACGATGGCGTGATGCCCCGCTTCCTCAGGCCGCTCACCCGCGCGGTGACCTACACGCGCTGGCTGCACCTGCTGATGGGTTCGGCCGTCTCGTTGATGCTCGCGTTCATCTATCCCGGCCTCAGTGACCCCTCGGTCGCCGAGTGGGTACTCATCGCGGTCCAGCCGGTCCCGCTGGTGGCGGCGGCAGCCCTGCTGCCGTCCATGCGCCGGGCCGAGGGGCTGCAGGCCCGGCTGATGCTGTTTCCGGGGCAGCACGCGCGCGTGCCGGGTGATGATGAGGATCCCGGTGTCTCCGTTGCTCCTTCCGCGTCCTGGCGCGATCGGGGCAGGACGGCGGTGTGGCTCGTGCTGCGCCTTGAGGCCGGGGCCGTGGCGGCGTTCTGCACGGGGCAGTTGCTGGGGACCATGCTGGCGCTGTTGGGATCGGCGACGGAGCCCGGCGAGGACCCCGGTGTGCTCCTCCCCCTTCCCGCCCCGCACTGGACCAACGCGCTGCTCGCGCCGCTCCCCGTGCTGGTCCTCCTCGCGCTGGCCGTGGTGGCGGGACGGCTGATGGCGGCGGCCGCCCGGCGTCTGCTCGGGCCCTCCCCCAAGGAGCGCCTCGCCGCCCTGGAGGAGCGCACGGAGCAGCTCCTCGAACGCAACCGCATCGCCCGCGAACTGCACGATTCGATCGGGCACGCGCTGACCGTCGCCGTCGTCCAGGCGGGCGCCGCGCGGGCCGCGGCCGACCCGGAGTTCACCGACCGCGCCCTTGGCGCGATCGAGGAGACGGGCCGGGCCGCCCTGGAGGACCTGGAGCGCGTCCTGCGCGTGCTGCGGGAGGACGGGAAGACCGCGAGCCGCCGCCCCACGCTCGCCGACGCCGGCCAACTCCTGGACTCCGCGCGCGCTTCGGGGGCGAAGGTCGACACCGAAGTGACGGGCCCGTTGGAACAGCTGCCGGGTGCGGTGTCCCGCGAGGCCTATCGCATGCTCCAGGAGGCCCTCACGAACGTGCTGCGCCACTCCGGCCCCGTTCCGGTACAAGTGCGGCTCGCGGTCGACGATGCGGCTCTGGAGATCGACGTACGCAACCCTCTGCCCACGGGAGGAGAGGCCACCGGGCGTGGTGGCAGCGGGCTGCGCGGCATACGGGAGCGGGCCACACTGCTCGGCGGCCGGGCCACCACGGGACCGCGTGAGGGCGAGTGGCAGGTGCACGTCGAGTTGCCCCTCGGGTGATCTACTCTGACCGGATGCCGGTCACCGTCCTCCTCGTCGACGACGAACCCCTCGTACGCGCGGGCCTGCGCGCCGTTCTGGAGGCGCAGCCCGACATCGAGGTGGTCGGCGAGGCGGCCGACGGCGCCGCGGTGATTCCGCTCGTGCGCCAACTGCGGCCCGATGTGGTCGCCATGGACGTCCGCATGCCGCTCCTTGACGGCATCGAGGCCACGCGCGCGGTCCTGCGCACCGTGCAGGATCCGCCGAAGATCCTGGTCGTGACGACCTTCGAGAACGACGAGTACGTGTACGAGGCGCTGCGCGCGGGCGCCGACGGATTCCTGCTCAAGCGCGCCCGCCCCGCGGAGATCGTCAACGCCGTCCGTCTGGTCGCGGAGGGCGATTCGCTGCTGTTCCCCGCGGCGGTGCGGCAGCTCGCGGGCGAGTACGGGCGGCGACCCGGCAACGCGGCGGCCAGGGACGTTCTCGACCGGGCCGCGTTGACCGAGCGCGAGGCGGACGTGCTGCGCCTCATGACGCGCGGCCTGTCGAACGCGGAGATCGCGACGGAGCTGATCGTCGGCGCCGAGACGGTCAAGTCGCATGTGAGTTCCCTGCTGGCGAAGCTGGGAGCCCGCGACCGGACGCAGGCGGTCATCGCCGCGTACGAATCCGGTTTCGTGGCACCGGGGTGAGCGAGCGCCTCCGGAGAGATGACCTGCACGTGTTCGACTAAGCGGTCCCGCCCCGGCCGATCGTCGGGAGTGGTGCGTCCTCCGGACGGCGCCGCATCGCCGCGCTCGCCAGGACCGGATTCACCACGCGGGCCAGCTCCGAGCCGTTCTCCGACCGGGCGAACTGGGCCACACAGTCGCCGTTGTCCAGCGCACGGGGCAGCCTCGGGCCGACGACGAGGGTGTTGAAACAGTTGTCCGGCGGCAGTTCTATGTGGGCTCCTACGGCGAGGCTGTTGGCCAGGACCACCCAGGCACCGATGACCTCGACGCAGCGCTCCGCGGCCAGCCGGTCCCAGCGAGCGAACTTCCTGCTGATCGGTGAGGAGAGCAGCGGCACGAAAAGATGGGAGACCCCGAAGACGCGCAGCGCCGCCTCCCAGTCGGTCGACTGCTTGATGTCCTCGCATATCAGGACAGCCACACGCCCGATCGCGGTTTCGGCGACGGTGACGGTGTCTCCACGCTCCAGGTACTCCGCGGCCGCTTCGTGTTCCGGCCGGTCCGGCAGCCGCCACCGGTCAGCCTGACCTTTGCCCATGGTGAATCCGTGCATCTTGTCGTGGGTCAGGATGGTCTCCCCGGTGGAGCGGTCCACCATGACGGCGCGGTTCGGTCGCGGGTCGTCCTCGCCCAGCGGGCCGGTTCCCAGGAGCACCCACCGCAGACGGCTGCCCTCGGGGTCCGTGCCGATGTGGGTGGCCCAGTGAGCCATGAGCGCGTTGGACAGACTGCTCTCCGGCATCACCCCGATCTCCGCGCCCGAGTCATCCAGGTTCTTGACCACGTGATCGATGCGGTCGCACAGCCGTTCGTCCCGTGGCGACACCTTGTAAAAGGTTTTACCGTCCACCTCAGGGAAATCGAACAACAGATCCTCATAGCTTTCCAGTAACGGTGCGGAACCTATAGGAATCGCTTTCTTTCCGGAGAAATGCGCACCGTTGCGCTGCTTGAAACCTATGTGGTGCACGTTCCTGAAGTATTCTTCAGTGACGCGATGCACGTTCTTGAAGAAATCTGGCTTTCCCGTGGGCTGCACGAGCAGTTTTCCGGGCCGCGTGCAGCGGGGCAGCAGCTTGCCGGTCGTCTCGCCTTCCGGATCATTGAGCTGATTCTTCTCGTTGTACCGCCGGGCGATCTTGTACAAAGCTGATGCGCAGCGAGCGCCACCGAACGGGTTGGCGACACCGAGCGCCTCGTCGAGCCCGATCAGTGCGGCGAAGATGCCCTGGTCGCCGTGGTGACGGAAGGCCTGCTCGACGCGGGCGGTATCGGCGTTGCCGAAGGTCCTCACGTCCTCGCACACCGCCTCGGACACCTGGCTCACGGTCTCGTCACTCTGCCACTCGTTCGCCTTGAGACCCCGGAAAGGGCGGTCCGGGAGGAGGTCGTAGAGGACGACGAAGAGATCTGCCGGGTCGGTGGGCAGGAGAATGCCTTCGATCGAATGTTTGCCACCACTCGCTGACATGCTTTCGTTCATGATCCCCCCCGAGCTCATGCCGCTTAACCAGATATTAACGTAGAGTGCCGTCATATTCACAAAGAAATTGACGAAAATTCGAGCCCACGTCGGCATCGATCTTGGAAATGCCCGAAAATATCATGACGCCCTCACTTGACACTCACTTGACATCGGCCCCACGCTGGAAAGGTCTGCCAATGTGCGAGATAGGGACACGGGGAGTGCCATGAGTGACGGAAGGCGTCAGCGATACGACCGAGCAACCGAGGTCCAGAGTCTGATCGACGAGATGAAGACTTCGGAAGACATATCCGACGGGCTGTTCAGTTCGCTGGGCATGATGGTCACGGACGCCTCATTGGCGGGCGATGAAGAGGCACTGGAAGCGGCCCACGAAGGCCTGCGCCGCCAGTACGGACGCCGGCGCCAACTGCGCGACGGCCACGACCACGGCCAATCGTCCTCGGAGTTACGCGGCCGCCTCCTCGGCCTCATCGATGTGACGTACTGGGCGCTGCGCCGCCTGCCGTCCGCCCTGCAGCTCTCGCTCGACCCGGCCGGCCACGCGGCGCGGTTTCTCGTCGAGGTGGCCCGCCGGCCGGGCCAGAGCAACGCCCAGCTCGCCGCTCGACTCGACGTGGACATCACCGAGGTCAGCCGGATCGGCCGCAAGCTGGTCGACGCCGACGTCGCCTGGAAGCGCCGTCAGTGGCGGCAGAACTCCTGGGACATCACGCCGCGGGGCCTGCGGTATCTCGAAGAGTCCGGCCTCGGCCCGCGCGAGAGCAGCCCCGAGCCCCGCCCGCTGTCACAGCCGGCGGCCTTCGACTACTTCGCGGGGATCAAGGTCCGGCCCGGACGGGTGTCAGGTGTCGTGACCGACGCCAAGGGCACGGCCATAGCGCGCGCCCAGCGAGGGCTCAAACCCGTCTGGAACGCGGACGAGGCGGTCACGGTCCTCGCGGAGTTCGTCCACGGACTGCTCGCCGAGGCCCCAGCGGCCCAAGCACCGGCGGCTGCCGGCCGGGTGGGGCTCGGAGTCGAGATCGGCGGCCATGTCGACGCCGCCCGCGGCCGCGTCGTCTACGCGCCCAACTACGCGGCAGGGGCGGGCTGGTCGGGCTTTTCCCTCGCGGAGCCGCTGCACCGGGCGACCGGGCTGCCGACCGTCCTGGAGAACGACGCCAACGCTCTGGTCCAGCTGGAGGAGACCTTCGCCGGGCCCGCGGCGGGGCGTACGGAGGCTGCGGTGATCCTCGACCAGGGCATCGGCGCGGGCCTGATGCTCGACGGCCGCATCCACCATGGAGCGGCGGGCTCCGCAGGGGAGATCGGCCATGTGGTGGTGCAGTCCGACGGCCCGTTGTGCAGCTGCGGCAACAGCGGCTGCCTGGAGAGCGTGGCGGGCACCGACGCCATCGCCAACGACATCCGCGGCTCGACCGAACGGACCGCCAAAGACCTGGACGCGGCGCTGGCCCTCCTGTCGAACGCCGCATGCCGCAAGTACGTCGAGAACGTGCTCGCCAGGACCGGCGCGGCCTTGGGCATCGGCCTCTCCGCGCTGATCAACCTGACCAACCCGGACCGGATCGTGCTCTACGGCCCCGCCCGACTCGTCTCGGACGGCGAATTCGACTCGGCGCGGCTGTTCATGGCCGCCGTCCGCAGGACGGTCCGCCAACAGGCCTTCTCGACGGCCGCCGACGACGTGACCCTGACAGCCAAGCCCTACGACGACGGGGTCGGCGCCCTGGCCGCCGCGGCAGCCGCCAGGCAGCACCTGAGCCGTCATGGCGGATGACCCGGTTCCGTCGACCGTGGGAACGGAGTACGCCGGGACGCGGGACATCATCCTCCTGGCAGGCCTGCTGATCCTCATGGCATCGATGCTCGGGGTCACGCTCGTCCAGACCTGGCCACCCGCGCCCTCCCCCGGAACTGCCCAGGCCGCGGACAAGGCGGTACAGGTGCGCGTGCTGTTCTGGTCCCCGGATCTACTGCGTGAGACCAGATTGTTCATCGTCGTCGCCTCCGCCGGGGGCCTGGGCGCGGTGATACACACGCTGCGTTCGCTCTACTGGTACGTGGGCAACCGCGGGCTGCGGCGCAGTTGGGTGCTGATGTACGTCGTTGAGCCGTTCGCCGGGGCGGGTCTCGCACTCGTCGTGTACTTCGTGCTGCGTGGCGGCCTCACGACCACGATGGCGTCGTCCGCCGACATCAACCCGTACGGTGTGACCGCGCTGGGCGCGCTCGTCGGCATGTTCTCCCGCGAGACAGCGGGCAAACTGCGTGCCGTGTTCGCGACGCTGCTCGCCCCGGCCGAGCAAGGGGCGGACGCGATGCCGCCCGGCGCAGAGCCGCGACGCGGCAGGAGGGACGCACCGGGCCGGGACGACCGCTGATCGGCACTCTGTGTCACAGGTGGGCCCGGCGCTCGCAGCGGTAGGCCCCGGCGAGTACGATCCGCCCATCATGCGCACGAGCTGGGAGGACGGACGTTGGGGCGGCTGACCGGCGGGGATCCCTCTCTGCTGCGGCGGATCAACTCCGCGGTGGTGCTGCACGCTCTGCGTGGGGCGGACTTCGCGACACTCACCGAGATCACCCGGGTGACGGGGCTTTCACGGCCGACCGTCGAGGGCGTGGTCGAGGGGCTCATCGAGGCCGGACTCGTGGTGGAGACCGCCGCCGAGGAAGGCGCGGCCAGACGCCAGGGACGGCCCGCGCGGAGGTTCCGCTTCCGGGCGGAGGCGGGGCATCTGCTCGGCCTGGAGATCGGCCCGCACCGGGTGGCCGCCGTCCTCTCGGACCTGGACGGCCGGGTGCTGGGCACGGCCGCCAAGGACGTGGACGAGACGGCCCCGGCGGACGAACGCATCGAGCGGCTGCGCACTGCGGTCGCCGATCTGCTGCGCCGTGGCGGCATCGCCCGCAGCTCACTGCGCGCGGTGGGCGTCGGCAGCCCCGGCATCGTGGAGGCGGACGGCACGGTCCGGCTTGGCACCGCGCTGCCCGAGTGGACGGGACTCCAGCTGGGCGAGCGTCTTCGCAGGTCCTTCAAGTGCCCGGTCCTGGTGGAGAACGACGCGAACGCGGCGGCGGTGGCCGAGCACTGGAAGGGCGCGGCGACCGAGTCCGACGACGTGGTCTTCGTCCTCGCGGGGCTCAGCCCGGGAGCCGGGGCGCTGATCGGCGGGCGGCTGCACCGCGGCTACGGCGGCGCCGCCGGGGAGATCGGGGCCCTGCATCTCCTGGGCCGTGACGTGACTCCGGAGACGCTCCTCTCGACCACGGACGAGCCACTGCACCCGCTCGACGAGCAGGCGGTGGCGGAGGTCTTCGCCCACGCGCGCGAGGGTGACGAGCGGGCGCGGCAGGCTGTCGAGCGGTTCATGCAGCGCCTGGTGCACGACGTGGCGGCGCTGGTGCTCGCCCTGGACCCCGAGCTGGTCGTCGTGGGCGGCTGGGCGGCAGGTCTGGACGGCGTACTGGAGCCGCTGCGCCGGGAGTTGGCCCGCTACTGCCTGCGGCCGCCGCGGGTGGCCCTGTCGATGCTCGGCGAGGCCGCCGTCGCCACGGGCGCGCTGCGCCTCGCCCTCGACCATGTCGAGGAGCAGCTGTTCGCGGTCGAGGGGACGGTCACCGCGCGGCGCTGAGGCGCCATGCGGTGCACGAGAAGAGCGGCGGTGCGTGAGAAGAGCGGCGTCAGGAAGCCTGGCGCTCCGGGCCGTGGTGGATCTCGACGCCGCCCGCGTCGCCGAACGTGAGGCGGCAGGTGTCCGCGCGGTACGTCGCCACGGATACCGCCGCTGTGCGTCCCTCGGCGAGGAAGCGGGTCGTCACGACGAGGACCGGGGCTCCGGGCAGCCGGTCGAGCGCCTTGGCGTCGTCCGCGCGGGCCGAGCCGAGCTCGACGGCGCGGTCCTGTCCTTCGAGGCCGAGCCGGTGCAGCTCGCGCAGTACGGCACGCGCGCGTGCCGGTCCGGACGGGGCGTCGACGGCGGAGAGCTCCGCTACGGATGACATCGGCACGTACAGCAGCTCGGCGGCGACGGGCTGGCCGTGCGAGACGCGCGTACGCCGCACGACGTGCACCTGGTCGTCGGGGTGGGCCGCCAGCATGCGGGCCACCTCGGCGGGCGGGACCGCCGGTGCGCAGTCGGCGGGCTGCCAGGCGTCGCCGACCTCGCCCGGCCAGGTGCCTTGTGCGGATCCGACGGCCACACCCATCCGCGGCGGGGCGACGGTCGTGCCGACCCCGCGGCGGCGCTGCAGCCTGCCTTCCAGCTCCAGCTGCTCCAGTGCCTGACGGAGCGTGGCGCGGGCCACGCCGAACCGGGCCGCGAGATCACGTTCGTTGGGCAGGATCTCGCCGACGGCGAACTCGGAGTCGAGTGCCTCGCTGAGCACGGTCTTGAGGTGCCAGTACTTCGGCTCCGGTGCCGTTTCCAGCTGCGTGGTCCCCACCCTGTCCTCCGCAATCGCCGTGTGTCGGCGGCTTTTTAGCGCCCTTGTTTATTAAAGGTTCTTGCACTATCTCTGCGACGATAGAGCGGCACCCACCCTTGGTCAAGACCAATCCTCGATCCGTTACAGCGCGCACAGGGACGATGCCACAGAGCATTCACGCGATGTTGGCGTCGGGTCACGCACGCGTAGGGAACAAGACAAAAAACCCCCGCCCGTACAGGGCGGGGGTCTGCCGTGGGCGGTCTAGGAGACGAGTCCGACCAGCTTGTCCGGGTTGCGGATGATGTAGACGTTCGTGATCTGGCCGTCGGCGACGTCCAGTTGGAAGAGCGAGTGCGGTTTGCCGTCGACCAGGAACAGCACCGAGCTCGCGCCGTTGACCTCGATGAATCGGGCTTCCAGCTCCGCCCCCTCCGGCACGCCCCTGCGGGCCGCGCCGCCGAGGAAGCGGCCCACCTTGTCGGCGGTCTCGATGACGCGCAGCGGGGCCTTGGCCTTGCCGCCGCTGTCGCCGACGAGGCGGACATCCGGAGCGAGCAGGGTCATGAGGCCGTCCAGGTCGCCGCCGGCCGCCGCGGCGAGGAACTGCTCGGTCAGGTCCCTGCGCTCGTCCGGATCCACGTCGTAGCGCGGCCTTCCCTCGTCGACGTGCTTGCGGGCCCGCGCCGCGAGCTGCCGCACGGCGGGCTCGCCGCGGTCCAGCGTGAGGGCGATCTCCGAGAACGGGAACCCGAAGGCCTCCCGCAGCACGAACACCGCGCGCTCCAGGGGCGACAGGGACTCCAGGACGACCATGACGGCGATGGACACGGAGTCGGCGAGCACCGCCTGCTCGGCGGTGTCGGGGACCCTCGGCCCGTAGTCCGTGACGAGGGGTTCGGGCAGCCATTGCCCCACGTAGGACTCGCGTCGTGACTGCACGTGGCGCAGCCTGTCGATGGCGAGCCGCGTGGTGATGCGCACCAAGTAGGCGCGCGGTTCGCGCACTTGCGACGGGTCGGCCGCCGACCAGCGCAGCCAGGACTCCTGCACGACGTCCTCGGCGTCGGCCACGCGGCCGAGCATGCGGTAGGCCACGCCCATCAGAACGGGCCGGTGCTCTTCGAAGACGTCGGTCACGGAGTCGGTCGCCACCACTCCATCCCAGCCGACGGACCAGCCGGTGTCCAGGCGAATTCGGTGCGTCGCGGACCACACCGGCCGGCAACCGTCCGGCCCACCCCCTTGAACTGAAGGCTACTGAGCGGTAATTGTTGCTGACAAGGTGTCTAAGGTGTCTGAGGACCGTCGCCCGGCGACGGGGACTGGAGCAGCAATGGCCGCAGAGGTGTCCTTCAGCGTCGAATCCCCCGGCGGCCCGCGGACGCTGTCCGTCGCGTACGAACGCGCGGGCGCGGGCGAGCCGCTGCTCCTGCTGCACGGCATCGGGCACCACCGCCAGGCGTGGGACCCGGTGTTCGGCATTCTGGCCGCCGAGTGCGACGTGATAGCCGTGGACCTGCCGGGCTTCGGGGAGTCCCCCGCCCTGCCCGACGGGCTCCCCTACGACATCTCGACGGTGGTGTCCGTGCTCGGCGCGCTGTGCGAGGCCCTGGAGATCGAGCGTCCGCACGTGGCGGGCAACTCGCTGGGCGGCCTGCTCGCCCTGGAACTCGGCCGGGAGAAGCTCGTGCGCTCGGTCACCGCGCTGTCCCCCGCGGGCTTCTGGACGCCCGGGGAGCGGCGGTACGCGTTCAACACCCTGCTCGCCATGCGGCACGGGGCGCGGCTCCTCCCCTTGCCGCTGATCGAACGGCTCTCGCGGACCGCGGCCGGGCGTGCCGCGCTGACCAGCACCATCTACGCCCATCCCGGGCGCCGTTCACCCGAGGCCGTCGTCGCCGAGACGCTCGCGCTGCGCGGCGCCAAGGGGTTCGAGCAGACCCTCGCCGCCGGGCGTGACGTGCTCTTCAGCGACGACGTGCCCGGTCTCGCGGTCACCGTCGCGTGGGGCTCGCGCGACCGGATCCTGCTGCGCCGCCAGGGTGTCCGCGCTAAGCACGCCGTCCCCGGGGCGCGTCTGGTGCGCCTTCCCGGCTGCGGGCACGTGCCGATGAACGACGACCCGGCCCTCGTCTCGCGCGTCGTCCTCGACACCTGCCGCCGCCTGCCTGCCGCGTAGCACGCCGGAGCCCAGGGCCACCCCGGCGCCGACGAGCGCGCTGCCCACGGCCTGCGGGACGCCGTAGGTGCCGGTGCCTACCAAGGGCGCGGTGAAGGCCGCCGCGACGGGGATGAGACCGGAGAAGAGGGTGGCGCGCTCCGCGCCGATGCGCTGGATGCCCGCGTACCAGCAGACGAAGCCAATGACGGTGACGATCCCCGCCTGCCACAGCAGGGCCGCCGCCTCTGTGGTGTCGGGCATCCGCAGCCAGTCCCCTCCGTCGGCCACGACACCGATGACGGCGGACTCGACGGCGGCGATCCCGCAGACCGTCGCGGAGAGCAGCTTCGGCCCGAGCGGCCGCAGCACGGGAACGGCGAGCACCGCGAAGCCGACCTCGCCCGCGAGCGCGCACAAGGAGAAGAGGATGCCGACCGTGTCCGTACGGCCCCACCCCTGCACGGTGAAGGCTCCCGCGGCCACGATCAACGCCCCGTACACGACAGCCCGTTGAGTCTTCCGCCCTTCCAGGAGCGGCACGATGACCGCCACGACGACCGGGGCGCAGCCTACGAAGACACCCGGTACGGCAGGTTCCGCCGTGCGTTCGGCCGCCAGGATCGCCAGGTTGAAGCCGACCATGCCGACGGCGGCGAGGACCGCGAGCCGCCCCCACTGGCGTCGCGTCAGGCGGCGCAGCGGCGCCGTGCCGCCCCGCCCGAGCAGCGGCAGGAGCAGCAGGAAGGCCAGGCCGTAGCGCAGGAACTGGCCGCCCGCGTACGGGTAGTCGCCGAGGAGGCTGTTGGCGGTGAAGGAGCCGCCCACGAGGAGGCAGGCGAAGGCGGCGAGGAGGGACCCGCGCGTGAGGTTCGCGTTCATGTCCCTGACGTTAGGAACGGACGCGGCCCGGTTTAAGGTCCACTTCCGGGGCCTGTTCGGGGACCACTTTCCCTTTCCCGGGGCCTGCTCGGGACCACTTTCCGGGTCCCGGCCGTCCGTCACTCTCAGGAGGCGCATCCCGGTGGCATCAAGTTCGGGCGAGGGCGAGGCACCTGGCACGGCCGCCTGGGAGCTGCTGCTCCCCGCCGCGTCCGCCCCCGCCCGCAGCCGTGGCCGCAGCCTCCAGTCGGCGCTGCGCGACGCGGTCAGGTCCGGTCGGCTCGCGCCGGGGACGCGGCTGCCGTCGAGCCGTGAACTCGCCGCCGACCTGGGCGTCTCACGGGGGCTCGTCACCGAGGCGTACGAGCAGTTGACGGCCGAGGGGTATCTGCGCAGCGACCGCGGCGCGGGCACCTGGGTGGGCGGCGCGGCGCGCAAGGCCGCACGAGGCGCACGCGATCTGGCGCCGCGTCCCGTCCACGCGCGCGTGGACTTCATCGCGGGCACCCCCGACCTGTCCCTGTTCCCGCGCGCCGCGTGGGCGGCCGCGCACCGCGGCGCCCTTGCCGAACTCCCCCACCACGCACTCGGCTACCCGGACCCGCGGGGCCTGCCCCGGCTGCGTACGGCCATCGCCGAACTGCTCGTACGCCGCCGGGGCGTGGTCGCGGACCCGGAGGCGGTCGTCGTCTGCTCCGGCGTGGCGCAGGCCATGGGGCTGGTCGGTTTCGTGCTGCACGCGCGCGGGGTGCGCGTCGTCGGCGTCGAGGACCCCGGAAGCCCGCAGCACGGCGAGCTGTTCGCGTCGGCCGACGTCGCCACGGTGCCGGTGCCGCTCGACGACGAGGGTGTCGTCACCGGCGTACTGAGGGAGCGGGGTCTGCGTGCGGTCGTCGCCACGCCCGCCCACCAGTTCCCCCTGGGCATCGGGTACTCGGCGCGGCGGCGCACCGAACTCCTCGACTGGGCAAGGGCCGTGGACGGTCTGGTCATCGAGGACGACTACGACGGTGACTTCCGCTACGACCGCGCCCCGGTCGGCGCGCTGCAAGGGCTCGACCCCGAGCACGTCGCGTACACGGGCTCGGTCAGCAAGTCGCTCGCTCCGGGGCTTCGCCTCGGATGGCTGCTCGTACCGGAGTCGATGGCCGATGAGGTAGTCGCCCGCAAGCGCATGATGGACCTGGGAAATCCGGCGCTCGACCAGGCGCTGCTCGCGCGTTTCGTGGAACGCGGCGACTATGACCGTCAGTTGCGCCGCTGTCAGCGTGCCTACCGGGAGCGCAGGGACGCGCTCGTCGCGGCGCTCGACGAGCACTTTCCGGGTACGGAGGTGACCGGCATCGCCGCCGGACTGCACGTCATCGCCCGGCTGCCCGAACACCGGGGTTCGCAGGACGACTTCCTGCGGCGGGCCTCCGCGGCCGGGGTCGCGGTCCGCCCGCTGAGCGACTACGGCTCGGCGGACGGCCCGGAGGTGTGCCTGGTGCTCGGCTACGCCCATCTCGCGCCCGCCCGGATCGCCGAGGGGGTGCGGCTCCTCGCCGAGGCGGCTCAGGGGCGTGGTGACGCTGCCGCGACGCTCCGGTGACAGCACCTCATTAGGGTCGGCCGGGCCCGGTGACCGCGAGCGAGACGCACGCGGTACCGGGGGTGTCCGGGGGGCAGAACCGTGGCCGAGGCCGAAGTCATCGTCCAGCTCCGTACCCCGCCGCGTCGCGCGACGACGGGCACCGCGGATGTCTGTGACGCCTGTGATGTCAGGGACGTCCGAACCCTTCTGGAGCAGCGGTTCGGCGTCACGCCGGAGCCGTTGCACCCCGGCGTCGACGACCCGGCCCTCATCGGATGGCAACGGGTCGCCGTCTCCGCCGGCATGGACGCCGAGGCCGTCGCCACGGCCCTGCGCGGCCACCCGGCAGTCGAGGCCGCCTATGTGAAACCACCGGCGGACCTTCCGTAACGTGGTGAAGGAGTCAGCTGTGCCACAGCGATCAGGTGCGGGGAACAGTCGGGGGAACAACCGCCCGGCTCCAGGATTCGAGCCACTCTTCGGACGCCCTGAGCTGGTGTGCGTCACGCGCGCCGACGCCGGGGTACGCATCACCCCGACCGGCGCGACCGCCGCGGCGGACGTCTCCGTGAGCGGACTCGACGCGGTGGCGGCCCAGGAGGACGTCACCATCAGGCCGCTGTTCGGCGCGGACCAGGAGAGGCTGCGCGCCCAGGCGGGGGCCACCGCTGACGGCCCCGGCGCCGGGGGCGACGAGGCCACGCTGGAGATCCTCGACCGGATGGGGCTCTTCTTCCATGTCGACGCCCCGGTCGACCAGTTGGACGCGCTGGCCGAGCGGCTGCGCGCGTCGGACGCCGTGGAGGGCGCCTACGTCAAGCCCGCCGCCGCCCTCGCCGTCACCGACCAGAAGAAGAAGAGCGGAGAAACCGAGCTCCCACCGCTCAACGACATGCAGCCGACGGGCGCCGACGCGCCGCCCGCGACCCCGGACTTCACGACCCGGCAGGGCTATCTCGACGCGGCTCCGGGTGGCGTCGACGCACGTTACGCGTGGACCCTTCCGGGCGGCCGCGGCGCCGGCGTCAGGGTGATCGACTGCGAGTGGGGCTGGCGCTTCACCCATGAGGACCTGCGGCTGAACCAAGGCGGCATCGTCTCCGGCACCGGGAGCACGGACACCAACCACGGCACCGCGGTGCTCGGTGAAATCGGTGGTGACGTCAACGCGATCGGGGTCACCGGGATCGCGCCGGACGCGATCACCAGCGCGTCCGCGTTCTCCATCCCCACCGCCACGGCGATCAGGAACGCCGCCGACCGCCTCGGCCCAGGCGACATCATCCTTCTTGAGATCCACCGCGCGGGGCCGCACGCGACCGGCGTCGGACAGGTGGGGTACATCGCCGTCGAGTGGTGGCCGGACGACTATCTGGCGATCCGCTACGCCGTCAACAGGGGCATCACCGTCGTCGAGGCCGCGGGCAACGGCGCGGAGGACCTGGACCACGCCGACTACGACACCCCGCGGGCGGGCTTCCCCTCCTGGTGGCGCAACCCCTTCCGGCGCACCGCGCTCGACGCCGGCGCCGTGATCGTCGGTGCCGGTGCGCCGCCGCCCGGCACCCACGGCCGCCAGCACGGCCCCGACCGCTCCCGGCTCGACTTCTCCAACTACGGCGCCTGCGTGGACGCGCAGGGCTGGGGACGCGAGGTGACCACCACCGGCTACGGAGACCTCCAGGCGGGCACCAATCCGGACTTCTGGTACACGGACCAGTTCAGCGGCACGTCCAGCGCCTCGCCGATCGTCGTGGGCGCGCTGGCCGGCACGCAGGGCGTCCTGCGCGCGAACGGCCGTATCCCTCTGTCGCCCGCACGGGCCCGGCAGCTGCTGCGCGCCACCGGCTCACCGCAGCAGGACGCGCCCGGCCGCCCGGCGACCCAGCGCATCGGCAGGCGGCCCGACCTGCGGCAGCTCGTCCCCGCGGCGCTCCAGACGAGCAGCTGGGTCGGCGTCCAGTTCCGGGGCACCCTCGCCGGGAACCGAACCGGCCGCTGGTTCACCTTCAACTGGCCCGCCCACTGGCATGTGGTGTGGACGGTCGTCCCGACGAGTCCGCGCCCCGGCGCCCCGCAGATCCGCTGGAGGGTCAGGGTCGAGCGGGCCAACGACACGTACGCGACGTACTGGATCGACGTGACGAACCTCGTGGCCGACTCGGTCGACTTCGAGGCGCGGTTCGCGGTTCTCGGATGGTGATGCGCGGTTCTCGGATTCGCGGTTCTCGGATGGTGAGAGGAAAACAACGATGCGAGTAGGCACACAGTTCACCGGAACACTCAACCCCGGGCAGACCGGGCGCTGGTTCACCTTCGGCTGGCCGCAGGACTGGCACGTCGTCTGGTACTTCATGCCGACGACACCCCAGACGGGCAGCCCTCAGATCGAGTGGGAGACCGAGGTCGAGCGGGCATCGGCCACGGCGGTCACGTACTGGCTGACGGTGAAGAACATCGGCAGCACCCAGATGAACTTCGAAGGCCGGTACGCGGTTCTCAACTAGGCGGGGGGAACGGCCATGAAGGTGCACATCACGATCGCGGAGGACGCGGGCGCGGCCCCGTCCGCCCCGGCCGCCGGGGCGGAGCGGCAGCTCGACGTGACACGGGCCGCGGACATCACGGCCGCCGTCGACGCCGGGCCCGCCGCTGCCGGCACGGAATCGGCACGTCCGGAAGGGTCCGCCACGGACGGCGGCGAGGCTCCGGCCTGGCTCGCCGAACTCGTCCGGCTCGCCGATGCCGGAGAGGTGGCCCGCCCGGGCGAGGAGCCGCAGGAGATCCGAGAGTCCTCGGAGGGCCTGTCCATGGATGCCGGGAGCGCGGGACCGGCTCCGCGCTGAGCGGGCATCGACGAGCGGGACCGTCACGTAGCGGGGCCGTCACGCGACGCGTGACGGCCCCGTCCGGATACCCGCACCTGGCTCAGGAGTTGGCCCACGCGCGCGTGCAGAGCACCAGGCGGTAGCCGTCCGGGTCCTCGATGGTGACGCCCCACTCGTTCCAGTACGGATTGGGCGACTTCACGCGCGTGCCGCCGTGCGCCTCCAGGCGGGCCACCAGGTCGTCGGGGACGGGCTCGTCGAGGTAGATGACGAGGAGGTCCTCCTCCGTGGGGCGGGGCAGGACCGGCTTGCCGGCCTCGTGGACGAGTTCAAGGTGCCAGGAGGCGTCCGGCCAGCCGACCATGAGGAGGTCGTGCTCTCCGGGAGCATCACCGCCCTCCGAACGCCATACGACGTCCAGGCCGAGGCCCGTCACCCAGAACCGCTCGGCCACCGCGAGGTCGCGGGACGGGCGGGCGATACGGATGTGGCTCTGACCGTTGACAGGCATGGGGCTCCCCCTTCGGACGGGCGCGCTCGGCCGCGCGCCTCTGCCGCCGAGCGTAGACAGCGAACGATCTTCCGGCATCGGGCTCAAGACCTGCGACCGGGGATGTAGGCGACGACGGGGCCGGGGACGCGGGCGGCGATGTGGCCGACATGGTGTTCGCACACCGGTTCCCTTGGCCCCATGGGCAGTTGTTCACTTGTGGTTTGTGTGTGCGCCGCCGCGCACCGCTAGTTGTGGCCCTGCACACTGGTCGGACCTGTCACTGGAGGCGCATTCATGTCACACCCTCAGCCGAGCCCGTCCCCTCGCCGCCGCAGTGTGCTGCGCGGCTCGCTCGCCGTACCGGCGGCGCTGGCCGTGCCGTCGCTCGCCGGGGCCGCTCCGGCGTTCGCCCGGTCAGGCCGCCCGCGGGCCGAGTGGGGTGTGCAGGCCGGTGACGTGACGGCGCACTCGGGCCTGGTGTGGGTACGTTCCGACCGTCCGGCCCGCATGATCGTGGAGACGTCCGCCACGGAGTCGTTCCGCAACCCCACCCGCTGGAAGGGCCCGGTGCTCGGCCCGGACACCGACTTCACCGGGACGACACGGCTGCGCGGACTGCCCGCGGGCGAGCAGATCCACTACCGCGTGGTCCTGGCCGACCCCGACGACCCCAGACGAACGGGAGAGCCGGTCACCGGCACGTTCCGTACGACACCGAAGGGGCGCAAGGACGGGGTGCGCTTCCTGTGGTCGGGTGACATCGCGGGCCAGGGGTGGGGCATCAACCCGGACCGCGGCGGCTGGCGCGTCTTCGACGAGATGCGCCGCAGGGACCCGGACTTCTTCCTGTGCAGCGGCGACAACATCTACGCCGACGGGCCCATCCTGCCGAGCGTCACCCTCCCCGACGGCAGCGTGTGGCGGAACGTGACCACGGAGGAGAAGTCGAAGGTCGCCGAGTCGCTCGCGGAGTTCCGTGGCGCCTTCCGCTACAACCTGCTCGACGAGAACGTGCGGCGCTTCAACGCGCAGGTGCCCTCCATCGTCCAGTGGGACGATCACGAGGTGCGCAACAACTGGTACCCGGGGCAGATCCTGACCGACCCCCGCTACACGGAGAAGAACGTGGACGTACTCGCCGAGCGCTCCCTGCGGGCGTTCAGCGAGTACTACCCGATCTCGACGCTCCCGCCGGGCGACGAGGACGGGCGGGTCTACCGCGTGCAGCGGCACGGCCCCCTGCTCGACGTGTTCGTCCTGGACATGCGCTCGTACCGCAACGCCAACTCGCACGGCCGGCAGCCCGACGACGCCACCGGCATCCTGGGTGCCCGGCAACTGCAATGGCTGAAGCGTGAGTTGTCGCGCTCGCGTGCCACCTGGAAGGTCATCGCCTCCGACATGCCGCTTGGCCTTATCGTGCCCGACGGCTCGGCGAACTTCGAGGCGGTGGCGCAGGGTGACCCCGGCGCGCCGCTGGGCCGCGAGCTGCAGATCGCCGAGCTCCTTCGGCACATCAAGCACCGTAAGATCACCGGCACTCTGTGGCTGACGGCCGACGTGCACTACACGTCGGCGCAGCACTACGACCCCTCGCGTGCGGCGTTCAAGGACTTCGCGCCGTTCTGGGAGTTCGTGTCGGGGCCGCTGGCGGCGGGCGGCTTCCAGGCCCTCAAGCTCGACGGGACGTTCGGCGCCGAGCAGCGCTTCGTCAAGGCGCCGAACCGCGCCAACACCTCGCCGGCCGAGACCCCGCAGTACTTCGGCGAGGTCGACATCGACGGCGGCAGCGGGGAGCTGACCGTGCGGCTGCGCCAGGAGGACGGCGCCGTGCTGTTCACGAAGGTGCTGTCGCCGGGTCGCGTGGGGCAGCAGTGATTACGTGCCTGAACACGCAACGAGAGGTCACGTCCGGCCGCCATGAAAGGCCAAAGATGAACTAAACGGGCAGAAGGTGTCTTAACTCATCAGTCACAAAACGTTCGTGATCACGCAACACCCTTCCTCCACAGTGGCTGTATGAGTGCTGACATGTCTGATGTGACACGGACCAAACACGGCCGCCCCGTCCACCACTGGCGGCGGGATCTGGTGGAGCTCGCCGCCCTCTTCACGGCCGTGGCCGTGGCGGACGCGGTGGCGAACATGATCGGGCACGGCCCCGACGGCCCCGCCCTGCTCGTGATCTCGGCCGTGGCGCTGCTCGCCACGGTCGGGTTCCACACATGGTGGGCACGCCGCCACAACCACGCGCCCCCGACAGCGGACGATACCGGCGCCCGGCCGCTCACCGCCGGGCAGCGGACCGGGGCCACGGAGCAGGCCGGGCCCATGGAGCGTGCCGGGACCATCGCCACGGAGTCGTCCGCAGGGGCGACGACCCTGTGGCGGATGCGCACCACGGTGCGGGACGAGCCGGGCTCGCTCGCCTCCCTGTGCACCGCCCTTGCCCACGGCAAGGTCGACATCCTGAGCCTCCAGGCGCACCCGCTGGCCGAAGGCACCGTCGACGAGTTCCTGCTGCGCGCCCCCGCCGACCTGCCCGCGGCCGAGATCACGCGGGGCGTCGCGCACGCGGGCGGCTCGGGCACCTGGATCGAGCGTGCGGACGCCCACGACCTGGTGGACGCCCCCACCCGCATCCTCGGCCTCGCCACCCGCACCGCCCTGGACGCCGCCGAACTCCCGCTCGCGCTGCGGCAGTTGCTGGGCCGCTGCACCATCCGGTCGCTGCCCGCGAAGGCACAGGGCGCGTCCGGGCCGCCGGTGGACAAGCCCGCCGACGGCGCACCCGTCGAAGGCGCCCTGGAAGGCGAAGGGACGGTGCTGCGGCTCCAGGCGCCGGACGGCGAGGTGATCACCGTGGAGCGGCCGTATCTGCCGTTCACGCCCACCGAGTTCGCCCGCGCGCGTGCCCTGGTCGAGCTCGACACCCGGCTCGGCCCGCGCATCCCGCGCAGCCAGGACGTACTGACCCTCGCCGAGGGCAGCTCCATCACCGTGCGCCGGGCCGACACCGCCGACGTCGAGGCGGCCAAGGCCATGCACGAACGCTGCTCGCAGCGCACCCTCGGCATGCGCTACCACGGCCCCGTGCGGGACGCCGACCGCTACCTCAACCACCTGCTCAGCCCGCGGTTCGGCCGCACCCTGGCGGTGCGGACCGCGTCCGGTCGCATCGTCGGCCTCGGCCATCTGCTCTGGGACGGCGACGAGACCGAGATCGCGCTGCTCGTGGAGGACGACTGGCAGCGCCGCGGTATCGGCAGCGAGCTGCTCGGCCGCCTGGTGACGATGGCGGTCGAGGCGGGCTGCGAGAGCGTGTACGCGGTGACGCAGGCGTCCAACACGGGCATGGTCGCCGCGATGCGCGGCCTCGGGCTTCCCCTCGACTACCAGATCGAGGAGGGCACGCTGGTCATCACCGCGCGCCTCGAAGCCACGCCGGTGAGCTCGCGACTGCCGTACGACCAGCCGCAGGGGCGGGCGGAGCAGCACTGACCCGGGGCGCCTCGGTTGCCGCGCGGGTGCCCGACGGCTGAGGGCCGAGGGCGCGGTCGAGGTCCTGCCACAGGTCATCGACGTCCTCGAGCCCGGCCGAAAGGCGCAGCAGTTTGTCGCTCACGCCCGACGACCGCCGGTCCGCCGGGTCGACGACGCGGTGGCTGATGGACGCCGGATGCTGGATGAGCGTGTCGACGCTGCCGAGGCTGACCGCCGGGGTGATCAACCGCACCCCGGCGGTCACCGCGTGCGGATCGCCTTCGACCTCGAAGGCGACCATGGCGCCGCCGAGCCGCGGATAGTGCACGCGGCTCACGCGCGGGTCGGCGGCCAGGCGCCGCGCCAGCTCCGCCGCGTTCGCCGAGGCGGCACGTACCCGCACCGGCAGCGTGGAAAGGCCCCGCAGCAGCAGATATCCGGCGAGCGGATGCAGCACCCCGCCGGTGGCGAACCGGACCTGCCGCAGCTGCCGCGCGAACTCCTCGTCGCAGGCGACCACTCCCCCAAGGACGTCGCCGTGGCCGCCCAGGTACTTGGTGGCGCTGTGCAGCACGAGCCGCGCCCCGCTCTCGGCCGGCCGTTGCAGGACGGGCGTGGCGAAGGTGTTGTCGGCAAGGAGCGGCACGGTGCCGCAGGCGTGGGCCACCGCGCGCAGATCGAGTTCGGCGAGGGTCGGGTTGGCGGGTGACTCGACCAGGACCAGGCCCGTTTCGGGGCGGATGGCGTCGGCTATCCCAGCGGGGTCGACCCAGGTCACCTCGGAGCCGAGGAGCCCCGCCGTGAGGAGGTGGTCGCTGCAGCCGTACAACGGGCGGACCGCGACGACATGGCGCAGGCCCGCCGCTCCCCGTACGAGAAGGACCGCGGTCAGCGCCGCCATGCCGCTCGCGAACGCGACCGCGCTCTCCGTCCCTTCGAGCCGGGCCAGAGCCGTCTCGAAACGGGCGACGGTCGGGTTCGCGAGCCGGGCGTAGACGGGCGGTCCGTCGTCCAGGGCGCCGTCGGCGGCGAAGGCGTCGATGCGCGCCGCCTCGCCACGGGTGTCGTACGACGGGTAGGTGGTGGACAGGTCGATCGGCGCGGCGTGCAGGCCGAGTCCGGCGAGGTCGTCGCGTCCGGCGTGCACGGCCTCGGTGGCCAGGGCGCGCGGAGCGGGCGATGCCTGCTTGGCGGCCGGGTGGCCGGATCCGGTGCGTGGTTCCGTGTTCGTGTCCATGCCCGACAGCCTGAACAAAGGCCGGTGCCTGGTAGTTGAACCCCGTGCTACGTTCGGCAAGTGGCTGATTCTGTCGTACTGGACCCGGTGGATCTCCGCATACTGCGGCTGCTGCAGAACGATGCCCGGATCACCTACCGCGATCTCGCGGCCCAGGTCGGCGTCGCGCCGTCGACCTGCCTCGACCGTATCTCCCGGCTGCGCCGCTCCGGCGTGATCCTCGGACACCAGCTGCGGCTCGATCCGGGGAAGCTCGGGCGCGGCCTGGAGGCGCTGCTGTCCGTGCAGGTCAGGCCGCACCGGCGGGAGCTGGTCGGGCCGTTCGTGGAGCGGATCAGGGCGCTTCCGGAGTCCCGCTCCGTGTTTCATCTCGCGGGGCCCGACGACTATCTGGTGCACGTGGCGGTGGCCGACACGGCGGACCTCCAACGGCTCGTCCTCGACGAGTTCACCGCGCGGCGCGAAGTGGCGCGCGTGGAGACGCGGTTGATCTTCCAGCAGTGGGAGTGCGGCCCGCTCCTGCCGCCCGGGCCGGGGGCCGATGACCAAGGGGAGGCCTCCGGCCAATCGTGATGACGGGGACGCGTCCCGCGTACGAGGATGTCCGCATGTCAGCCACGAAGATCCCGAACACGGACAACGCGAGCGAGAGCCCGCTGCCTCGCCAGGTCGCCGACGCCTACGTCGACGAGTTCATCGCCCTCGACCCCATCAACGGCACGTTCCTCGGCGTCAAGGCCAGCCACAGCAAGCTCCCGGACACCTCGCCCACGGGCCAGGAGGCCGTCGCGGAACTGGCCCGCACGACGCTCGCCCGCCTCGACAAGGCCGAGCGCGCGCCCGGGGCCGACAGCGACGCCGAGCGCCGGTGCGCGCGGCTCCTGCGGGAGCGGCTCACCGCCGAACTCGCCGTGCACGACGCAGATGAGGGACTGCGTGCGGTCGGCAATCTGCACACGATTCCGCACGCGGTGCGCGAGATCTTCACCGTGACACCTATGGAGACGGAAGAGGACTGGGCGACGATCGCCGAACGGCTGCGTGCCGTGCCGGCCGCGTACGAGGGATATCGTGCATCGCTCGAACTCGGCCTTGAGCGCAAGCTGTTCGCGGCGCCGCGTCCCACGGCCGTGTTCATCGAGCAACTCGGCGAGTGGGCGGGACCCGGCGGCGACAAGGGCCGAGGCTGGTTCGAGGAGTTCGCCGCGGAGGGCCCGGACGCGCTCCGCTCCGAGCTCGACGCCGCGGCCCGCGCCGCCACCGCGTCGGTCGTGGCGCTGCGCGACTGGATGCGGGACGTGTACGCGCCCGCGATCGAGGGCGCCCCCGACACGGTGGGCCGCGAGCGCTACGCCCGCTGGTCCCGTTACTTCAACGGCACCGACCTGGACCTGGACGAGGCATACGCGTACGGCTGGTCCGAATTCCACCGGCTGCTGGTCGAGATGCGCGCCGAGGCCGAGAAGATCCTGCCCGGCGCGGCCACGCCGTGGGTGGCGCTCGCCCATCTCGACGAGCACGGCACACACATCGAGGGCGTGGAGGAGGTGCGGGTCTGGCTCCAGGAGCTGATGGACGAGGCGATCGAGGCGCTTGACGGCACGCACTTCGAACTCGCCGAGCGGGTACGGAAGGTGGAGTCCCGCATCGCCCCTCCGGGCGGCGCCGCGGCCCCGTACTACACGGGCCCGTCGGAGGACTTCTCGCGCCCCGGGCGGACGTGGCTGCCGACGATGGGCGAGACCCGCTTCCCCGTCTACGACCTGGTCTCCACCTGGTACCACGAGGGTGTGCCCGGGCATCACCTCCAGCTGGCGCAGTGGGCGCACGTCGCGGAGAGCCTCTCCCGCTACCAGGCGACCATCGGCATCGTCAGCGCCAACGCGGAGGGCTGGGCGCTGTACGCGGAGCGGCTCATGGACGAGCTCGGCTTCCTCAAGGACGCCGAGCGCAGGCTCGGTTATCTGGACGCCCAGATGATGCGGGCGCTGCGCGTCATCGTCGACATCGGCATGCACCTGGAGCTGGAGATCCCGGCGGACTCGCCCTTCCGCCCGGGCGAGCGCTGGACCCCTGACCTCGCGCAGGAGTTCTACGACGCGCACTGCAGCCGTCCCACGGAGTACGTGGCGAGCGAGATGACCCGCTATCTGTCGATCCCCGGCCAGGCCATCGGCTACAAGCTGGGCGAGCGGGCCTGGCTCCTCGGCCGCGAGAACGCGCGACGCCGGCACGGTGACGCCTTCGACGCGAAGGCGTGGCACATGGCGGCGCTGTCGCAGGGGTCGCTGGGGCTCGACGATCTGGTGGACGAGTTGTCGACCCTTTAAGGGGCCTCAGCAGCCGCAGTCGTCCGCGTCCAGCGGGGCCGTCAGGGCATCGGGCGTGCGGCGCTCGCTGCCCTCCCAGGTTTCGAACTCGAAGCCCTCACGGGCCCAGTACTCGAAACCGCCCAGCATTTCCTTTACCTGGAAGCCGAGTTGGGCGAGGGCGAGGGCGGCGCGGGTCGCGCCGTTGCAGGCGGGGCCCCAGCAGTACGTGACGACCGGGACGGACTTGTCGAGGAGTTGGTCCGCCTGCTCGGGGATGAGGGCGGTGGGGAGGTGGATCGCGCCGGGAACGTGGCCCTGGTCCCAGGACGCCGTCGAGCGGGAGTCGATCACGACGAAGCCGGGGTCGCCGTCGGCGGCCAGCGCCGCGGCGACATCGGACACGTCGGCGTGGAAGGCGAGGCTCGCGCCGAAGTACGCGGCGGCGGCAGCCGGGGCGGCGGGGGCCACCCGCAGGACGGCATTCTGGGCGCCCGCGGCTGCGGCCTGGGTGCTCGTGGCGGTCGTCGGCTCTGTGTTCGTCACTGTGCTCATGGCCAGAAATCTACGGGCGAATCCGACGGCCCAGAAGAGCCGATCACCGGCCTACCTCTTGATCGGCCGGGGATTCCCCTGTTACCTCTCAGGCATGACCGGTTATTCCACGGACGCCACCGACTGGCGCATCCTCGACGTCCTCCAGCGTGAGGGCCGCGCCAGCTACGCCGAGCTGGCACGCGCCGTCTCCATGTCCGCAAGCGCCGTCACCGAACGGGTCCGCCGCCTGGAGGAGGCCGGCGTGATCCAGGGGTACGCGGCCGTGGTCGACCCGGAGCGTCTCGGCCTGCCCATCCTGGCGTTCGTGCGCCTGCGCTATCCGAACGGCAATTACAAGCCGTTCCACGACCTGGTCGAGGTGACCCCCGAGATCCTGGAGGCGCACCACGTCACCGGCGACGACTGCTTCGTCATCAAGGTGGCGGCGCGCTCCATGGGTCACCTGGAGGAGGTCGCGGGGAAGATCGGCGCGCTGGGGTCGGTGACCACCAGCATCGTCTACTCCTCTCCCCTGCCGAGGCGCCCCCTGGGCCGCTGAGCCCGGCGACTCGGGTCCCGGCGGCTCAGGTCCCGGCGGCTCAGGTCCCGGCAGCTCAGGCCCCGCCGCCCCGCTGCCGTACGATCGACCCCGCGCGCCCCTTCTCGACCTCCAGCTGCGCGTGGACGCGGCGCCGCAGGTCCGCGACGTGGCTCACGATGCCGACGCTGCGGTCCCGCTCCCGGAGGGAGTCCAGGACGTCGAGGACCTCGTCGAGTGTCTGATCGTCGAGGCTGCCGAAGCCCTCGTCGATGAAGAGCGTGTCGAGCCGTACACCGCCCGCCTCGTCGGTGACGACGTCCGCGAGACCGAGCGCCAGGGCGAGCGAGGCGAAGAAGGTCTCGCCGCCCGAGAGCGTGGACGTGTCGCGCTCGCGCCCCGTCCACGCGTCGACCACGTGCAGCCCGAGGCCCGAACGGCCGCGCCCCGTACGGTCGTCGGAGTGGACGAGGGTGTAACGGCCCGACGACATGCGCCGCAGCCGTGCGGTCGCCGCGGCCGCGACCTGTTCGAGCCGGGCCGCGAGGACGTACGACTCCAGGCGCATCTTGCGTTCGTTGTCCGCCGACGTGCCAGCGGCGAGGCCCGCGAGGCGCGCCACGCGGTCGTACTCGGCGCGCAGCGGCGCGAGCCGCCGGGCGCCTGCGGCCGACCGGTCGGAGAGCCGGTCGAGTTCGGCGCAGCGCCGCGTGGCCGCGTCGAGCGCGGAAGCGGCCGCGCGGGCCCGCCGGTCGGCGTGCTCGGCGGCTTCCTGGGCGGCCCTGAGGTCGGCGGGCGGCTGCTGCGCCGCGGCGGCCGCGTCGGGCTCGGCGAGGAGGGATCGCACCGCCGCCTCTTCGTTCTGCCACGCGTCGATACGGTGCTGGAGCTCGCGGTGGCTCGCGTCATCGAGCAGGGCGTCGGCGGCGTCCGCCGGCGTGTCGAACCCGGCGCGGAAGGCCGCGTCGGCGAGTCGCGCGTCGGCGTCCTTGAGCCGCTGGGCGGTGTCGTCGGCGACGCGGGCAGCTTCCGACGCCTCGGTCAGGAGCGCGGCCTGCCGCTCCAGTTGGGCGGCTCGGGCGGCGACGCTGCCGCTAGCACCCCGCGCGCGGGCCAACTCGGCGTCCAGAGCTGCCTGTTCGCGCTCCAGGGCATCCCGCAGAGTGGCGCGGGACGCTGCCCGCACAGCGGCTTCCTGCTGCACGGTGACCCTGCGGTCGTGCTCGCGCTCGGCCTGAGCGAGGGCTTCCCGTGCGGCGTGCAGCCCGGAGGCGCGGCTGCGTGCCCCGGCGTGTTCACCTCGCAACTCCTCGACCAGCGCGGCGAGTTGCTCGACCGAGGGCCCCTGGGGGGCGGCGGCCTCCGACTCTTCGGCACTCGACTCCCCGGCGGACGACCCCAAGGCCGCCGCCCCGGCTGCCGCCAACGACTCCCGCACCTCACCGAGTTGCCTCTCCTCCCGTGCGCGCAGCTCCTCCGCCTGCCGGTAGGCGGCAAGCGCGGACTCCTCCGTGACGCGGTCGACGTGACCGGCCGACTTCGGCGCGGGCGTGGGGTGTTCGGTGGCTCCGCAGACGGCGCAGGGGGCGCCGTCGGTCAGACTCGCGGCCAGTTCCGCCGCGATGCCGTTGAGACGCTGCTCCTTCAGGGTGAGCCAGTGTTCGTGGGCCCCGGTGGCGCCCTCGCGGGCCGCGAGGGCGCGTTCGTACGCGGCGGCAGCCTCCCGCGTGAGGCGATCACGGCGGCGAGCCGCGTCCAACCTGCCCTGTGTGGGCTCCAGTTGGCCCGCCAGGTGCTCCGCGCGTGTCGCCGCCTCCTGGGCGGACTCGATGCGCTCCTGAAGCGCGGCCCGGTTCGCCTCCCAGCCGTCGAGCCAGCCCGCCGCCTCGCGCAGCAGCTCGTCGTCGGCCCGCTCCTCGCGTTCCAAGGACGCGCGCTCCGTGCCGAGTTCGGCGAGGCGTCGCTCGGCGCGCCGGGCGGATTCGAGGCCGCCGAGTTCTTCGGCGACCTTGCGCGCGGCGGCGGCGAGCCCCGACGCGCCGGAGTCCGCGAACGTGGCGGGCAGCTGCCCACGCGCGCGTGCCTCGTCGGCGCTCGCGCGGCGGTGTTCCTCCTCGGTGGCCCGGCGAAGGCCGAGCGCGGGGGCGACCGTCTCGGCCTTGCGGCCACGCTCCATCCGGGTCTGCCGCTGCCGGTGCTCGTCCGCGCGCCCCTGAAGGCGCCCCGCCCGCTCCCGTGCCTGGGCGAACCGCGTCTGCAGCCGGTCGAGTTCGCGTACGTCGTCAAGGCGGCGCCCCGCGGCGGTCTGCGCGGACTCGGCGGCCGTGAGGGCACACCCGGCGATGGTGCGCCGTTCACGGGCGCTGGTGCGGGCGACGGCGGCCCAGGCCAGGACGGCCTCGGCGAGCCCCGGATCACCGGGCGACAGGTCGGGCAGCGGCGACTCCGCGTGCTCCAGGGCTTCGATGTCGCCCCCGGCGGCCTGCTGCATCCGGTGCGCGTCGGCGAGGAGCTCCCCGTCGCCCTCCCGCACCGCGCCCTCGGCGTCGCGCCGCTGCTCGGCGA
Source organism: Streptomyces sp. NPDC054866 (assembly GCF_053610745.1). Classification (NCBI taxonomy): domain Bacteria; kingdom Bacillati; phylum Actinomycetota; class Actinomycetes; order Kitasatosporales; family Streptomycetaceae; genus Streptomyces; species Streptomyces sp. NPDC054866. The sequence goes on along the minus strand of NZ_JBSGZA010000004.1, from coordinate 119,186 downwards.
GCCGCTGCTCGACCGCGGCGAACCTGCGCGTGTCGAAGAGCCGTCCGAGCAGTTTGCCGCGGGCCTCGGCGTCGGCCCGCAGGAAACGTGCGAAGTCGCCCTGGGGCAGCAGGACCACCTGGCAGAACTGCTCCTTGCTCATGCCGAGCAGCTGCGTGATCTCCTCGCCGATCTCCTGGTGGGAGCGGCTGAGGTCCTTCCACTCGGCGCCTCCCTCCGCAGCGGCGTCGTACTCGCGGAGCCAGCTCTGCGCCTTCTCCATGGTCGTGCCGGTGCCGCGCTTCTTCGGGCGCTCCCACGGCGGCTGCCGGGTGACCTCCAACCGGCGTCCGGCGACGGTGAGTTCGAGGCACACCTCCGTCCGCGCGTCGACGCGCGCGTGGTCGCTGCGCAGCGTCACTCCCTGGCCGCTGCCCTGCCGGGGCCCCGGCACCGAGCCGTACAGGCCGTAGCAGACGGCGTCCAGGACGGACGTCTTCCCGGCGCCGGTCGGTCCGTGCAGCAGGAAGAGCCCGGCGGCCGAGAGGTCGTCGAAGTCGATGTCCTGGGTGGTGCCGAAGGGGCCGAACGCGGTGATCCTCAGCCGGTGCAGCCTCATCGGGCCACCTCGCGCAGCGTGTCGTCGGTACGGACGGTGTCGAACGCCGCCCGCAGCACGGCCTGTTCGCGTACGTCGGGTCCCGCTCCCCGCACATGGGTCACGAAGTCCTCCGCGATCTGCTCGTCGCTGCGGCCCTTCAGACGCTGGGCGTACGAGACGTCCGGGTCCTCGGGGGTGCGTTCCGGTTCGAAGACGAGGCTGAGGGTGTGCGGGAAGCGCTCGCAGAGGCGGGCCATGGGGTCGTCGGGGCGCACGGGGTCGGTGAGCGTGGCCTCGACCCAGGCTTCCTCGTGCCGTGCGAGCTCCGGGTCGGCGAGCAGCGTCTCGATGTCGCCGCGGATGCGGGCGAGGGACCGCGGCACCGGGCAGTCGATCCGCTCGGCGTCGATCTCCCCCGCGGCGCCGATGTCGACGAGCCACATGCTCTTGCGGTGCGCGGACTCGGAGAACGAGTACGGCAGCGGGGAGCCCGAGTAGCGCACGCGCTCGCTGATGGCCTGGCTGCCGTGGAGGTGGCCGAGCGCCACATAGTCGACGCCGTCGAAGACCCCCGACGGCACGGCGGCCACCCCGCCGATGGTGATGTCACGCTCGCTGTCGCTCGCCTCGCCGCCGGTGACGAAGGCGTGGGCGAGGACGACGGAACGGGTGCCCGGCGTGCGGTCGGCGAGGTCTGCGCGTACCCGGTCCATGGCGGCGCCGAGGACCGCCTCGTGTCCGGCGCGCTTCACCCCGAATTCGTCCTTGACCAGTGCCGGTTCGAGATAGGGCAGGCCGTAGAACGCCACGTCCCCGTGGCTGTCGGCCAGGACCACCGGGTCCGCGCAGGCGGCGGGCGCGGTGCGCAGGTGGATGCCCGCGCGGCCGATGAGTCCGGCGCCGACGCCGAGGCGGCGCGCCGAGTCGTGGTTGCCGGAGATCATCACGGTCGGGACGCCGAGGTCCGCGAGGCGGTGCAGCGCGTCGTCGAAGAGTTCCACGGCGGCGAGCGGCGGCACCGCCCTGTCGTACACGTCCCCGGAGACGACGACGGCGTCCGCTTCGCGCTCACGCGCGGTGGCGATGAGGTGGCCGATGAACTCGGCCTGGGCTCCGAGCATGTTCACGCGGTGGAACGACCGGCCCAGATGCCAGTCGGACGTGTGCAGAATCCTCAAGACGCCACTCCGGCCCACATGCTCGCTCTCCCCTCCCACGCCCCGGATCGAGGACCGCCCCAGCACGGGCCTCGCCGACAGCACCCACCACGCTAGCGCCTGTCGGCACCTCCTCGATCACGAACCTCAATCTGTCACCGGTGCGGACGGCGGCTGCGCGGGCTCCGAGGAGGGCGGCTGTTCCTGCTCCGAGGAGGGTGTCTGCGGCGCCGACGAGGGGGGCGGCGAGGAGGGCTCGACTGAGGAGGGGGAGGTGGAAGGTGACGACGGGGGCGCCGAGGACGGGGCCTCGGACGGCGAGGGAGACGGCTGTTTCACCGGCGGCTCGGTCTTCGTGTCACCGGCGCCCGTGTCGCCCTTGTCACGTTCGAACCAATCGCCGCTCTCGGGGTCGTACATGACGAAGACGTTCACGACCTGGGTGGCCGGTGCCACGACCACGACGTTCGACGACTTGTAGCCGGGCCACGCGTCGCCCGTCGCCTTCGGGGCGCTCTTCTGCGCGACGGGGGGCAGCAGCGGATTGCCACAGGCACAGCGCACGCGCGGCACGCCCCGGTCGTCGACGAGTACGGCGGTCCCGGCCTGGAGGACGGCCTGATAGGCGGTGGGGGCGCCGTCGCGGTAGCCGTGGTTGGTGACGCGGGTGTCCATGCGCAGCTGTACGGGGGTGAGCGCGCGCAGGTACGCGGGGACGGCGGAGGCCTCGATGTCGAGGACCGAGGCGAACGCCTTGTTCTTCGCCGGGTCCGCCTTCAGGGCGCTGACCTGCTTCTCCACGTCGCAGCTGCCGACCTTGCGCGTCCCGCCGTAGAGGCCGGGAGCGGCGCCGTCGACGCCGCGCGTCACGTTGGCCGACGCCGAGGAACTCGGCAGGGCGCTCGGGGACGGCGGCGTGGAGCCGTCCCGTGCCGTCGACTCGGTGAAGGGGTCGGGCCCCTTCTCCCCCGCGGGCTGGAGGGCGACGTCGCCGCCGGATTTCGAGGTGCCGTCGGGCCGGGTGAGGACGACGGTCAGCACGACCGCGGCCACGACCACCAGGGAGATGGCCGCCACGCGTGGCGCGGACTTCCACCAGGGGCGGTCCGGCTGCGGACCCTTGCCAGGGCCGGGTTCCGGGCTCGCCCCACCGGGCGGACCAGGCCGGTCGGGTGGACCGGGCGGGCCGCCCGGCGGGCCCGAAGGCCGGTCCCCGCCGGGCGGTGGCGTCGAACCGGGCCGGGTGGCGCCGGGCTGGGTCGCGCCAGGCTGTGAAGGGCCCGAGAGCGGGCCGGACGGGGGTCCTGTGGGTCGTCCTGACGACGGCGGTTCGGCGCTCACGAACACTTCTTCCCTGCGTAGGGGGACCACTACGTACGGTATTTCCTTTACGCGCCTATTGTGTGTCCCGCCTCCCGGGAGCCCGCAAGCCGACGCGGTCGGCCCTCCCGAGGGGCGGACCGCCGCCGCGCTGCTTAGCGTGACAACGTGAGCGACCAGAAACCGCCCGGTCGGGCGCCCCACGGCTGGATCCACGCCCTGCTCGCCGTGCTCGCCGCGCTGGTGGCCATGGCCGTCGTCGCCGCGCTCGGCCTGTGGGCCGCCGGGGCGGCGGATCTGCCGGGCGGCGCGTTCCCCAGCGTCGTCGCGGCCGTCGTCGTGATGGCGGTCGGCGGCTCCGTGGGGCTCTCCGGCGACGCCGGGGCGATCGCCGAGACGAACGCCGGGCTCTCCGTGCTGCCCCTCTCGGTCACCCTTGCCGGAGCTCTGGTGATCGCTGCCGGGTTCCTCAGGCCGCTGCGGCACCGGGCTGTCGCCGACACCAGGGAATTGGCCGGCTGGGCGGCACGGTTCGCGGCGCTGTGGGTGCTGCTGCTCATCGCCCTCGGCCTGCTGGCCCGCCACCGGTTCACGATCTCGCTCGGCGAGGGGACCGCGTCCGACATCGGTGACGCGCTGGGGGCGACGCCCAAGGTCGGCTTCGAGACCGACGTACCCCTGACCATCCTCTTCGGGCTGCTGTGGCTTGCGGGCGTCCTCGCCGTGGCGCTGCTGGTCTCGCGCGGGGCCCCGCTCCCGGCCCGCCTCGTGCGCTTCCAGGAGTCGGTGCGTCCCGCGGCGTACGCCATGGTGGTCCTGCTGCTCGCGTACGTCGCCCTGGGGCTCGTCATCGGCGTGGTCGTGGCGGTGACCAAGGGGCATGCCGCCGAGACCCTCGCGGTGCTGCTGCTCGGGCTTCCCAACCTCGTCTGGCTCGCCTTCACCATCGGTCTCGGCGCGTCCTGGGAGGGCCGCGTGGACGGGCCGTTCGGGCTGCCCATGCCGAAGGTCCTCGACGACGTACTGCGCACCCCGGAGGACTCGACGCTGAGTCTGCGGACGCTCTCCGACCACGACGGGCGTGTGTGGTGGCTCCTTGTCGTCGCGGCGGTCCTCGTCCTGGGGGCCGCGTTCCTGATGGCGGCGCGCTCACCTGCCCGGATGCGGGCCTGGCAGCACGCCGTGCACATGGCGGTGGCGCTGACCCTCACCGTGCTCGCCGTCTGTCTGCTGGCCCGCCTCTCCGCCCATTACGGTCTGTCGCTCCTGGGCATCGGGGATCTGGGCGGCGGCCTGTCCGGCCTGGTGAAACTCCACCCGAACCTGGGGACCGCGCTGATCCTCGCCGTGGCGTGGGGTCTGGTCACCGGTTTCATCGGCGGGCTGCTCGCGCGTCCCGTCCACCGGCGCGGTGAGGTGGGGCAGGACGGTTCCTCACCGTCCTAGCCGCCGGAAGACCGGCCGCGCCCAGCTCGGCGGCTCCGGAGGCGCTCCCGGGTCCGCCGGGGCTTCCACGACGCCCAGATCCACCTGCGTGGGGGCATGTCCGTCCGCGCTTCCGGTGGCCGCGGCGCGCAGGGCGGCCGCGAATTCGAGGCAGGAGCCGTACCGGTCCTCGGGGCGCTTGGCCAGCGCCTTCGCGAGGACGCCGTCGAGGGCGGCGGGAACTCCGGGACGCTTCTCCGTCAGCCGGGGCGGCTGGTCGTACTGATGGGCCCAGAGCAGCGCCATGTCGTCGTCGCGCTGGAAGGGCGGCCCGCCGGCCATGGTCTCGTGGACGACGCAGGCGAGGCTGTAGACGTCGCACCGGCCGTCCACGGGGCGGCCCGAGATCTGCTCGGGCGCCACGTAGTCGAGGGTTCCGACGAACTGGCCCACGGTCGTGAAGCCGGTCAGCGACAGCGACTTCTTCGTCAGGCCGAAGTCCGTGAGGTAGACGTGCTCCGGGTGGTCGCTGTCCGTGCCCTTCGCCACGAGGATGTTGCCCGGTTTGACGTCACGGTGGACCAGGCCGTGATCGTGGGCCGCGTCGAGCGCGGAGGCGACTTGGGCGGCGATGCGGAGGGCGGCCCCTACGGGGAGCGGGCCCGATCCATCGAGCAGATGCCGCAGATCCAGCCCGGGAACGTACCGCATGGCGATGTAGAGCACACCGTCGGTCTCGCCCGCCTCGAAGACGGGCACGATGTGCGGGTGCTCGATCGCGGCGGCCACGCGTGACTCGTGCGTGAAGCGCTGCCGGAAGGTGTCGTTGCGGGCGAGCTCGGGGGCGAGCAGCTTCAAGGCAACGGTCCGGTCGAGCCTCAGGTCCTTGGCGCGATAGACGACAGCCATGCCACCCCGCCCGATCTCACCCTCGACCCGATACCCCGCGATCTGCTTCCCGACCATCGCGGAGGGCCGCCCGGAATGACTGCTGGAGCCCTCCGACAGGCCGTCGCGCGACGGGGCCCCCATCACTCGTCCCGAGCCCGAGTCACCGAGCCGGGATCGACCGTGACGGGCGGGATACGACGGGTGGGTTCGTCGGCGTACGAAGCGGGGGCGGGGTCTTCGCGGGACGCAGCCGGGACAGGGTCTTCGCCGGAGGCGGAGGCAGCAGGGGCGAGGGGTGCTTCTTCGCGGGACGCGGCGGGCGCGGCGGCCCTTTCGCCGTACGCGGCACGGGCACGGGCGGGCTCATCGCGGTGCTCGGCGGGGGCGGCGGGCCTTGCGCCGTACGCAACAGAAGCGCCGACCGGCCCTTCGCCGTACACGGCACCTCCGCGGGCAGATCCTTCGTCGTACGAAGCAGCGGCCAGTCCCCCGCCGTTCCCACCCGCCGTCCCCGGATCGGGCACAGCCTCGACCACCTGCGTCGGCTCGGGAGGGGGTGCCGTGCTTGCAGGGTCCGGGGGGTCGCCGCTCGTGGGCCGTACTCGGGGGGTGGGATCGTCTCCGGGCGTGGCGTCGGCTGCCTCGGCCGGCGGCGCGGGCCCGGGAGCGTCCGGATCGCCGGTGGTGGCGGTCCCGCCGGACCGCGCCATCGCCTCCACCACCTGCGTCGGCTCCGGACCCGCCGCGCTGCCAGGGGGCACAGCGGGCTGGACGCGAGGCGTGTCGGCCTCGCCTTGAACGCTCGGGCCCTCCCCTGCCGCGTACGTGGTGAGGCGGGTTCCGTCGCAGTACACCCAGCGCTCGTGTTCGGCGTCGTAGAGCCACATCGACTCGCCGTCCACGACCACGCCCACCCGCAGTCCGCGCGTCCTGCCGCGGAACGTCTCGCCATCGGTTCCGCCGGACGCCAGTTCCTCCGTCGCCCGGCGGTAGCGGCTCAGTGCCTCCTCGGCTCGCGCCAGGAGCGGGGTCGGGTCCGCCGTGCGGGTCAGGGAGTGGCTCGCGGCCGGCGGGTCGCTCGGTACGGCGATCAGGAGGCGGCCGTCCACCCAGGCCGACCAGTCGTTCGCGCAGACGATGCGGGCCCAGTCGCCGAGCCTGTCGACCAGTTGTACCGGCAGCAGCGCGTCCAGCGGCGCCGTCGGGCGGTTCACGTCCGGCGCCTCCCAGGCGAGCAGCCCGTCCTGGGGGACGACATGGGTGGGACGGAAGTCCGCCTCAGTAGTCATCTGGTCCGCTCCTGATCTCCCGTGCTCCGCGCTCGCTATTTCCGCATGACCGCAGGTTCGTGCCGTCTCAGCAGCCTGGCGACCACGTAACCGAACACGACCGAAAGGGCCAGCAGCATGCCCATGTTGAGCAGCCAGATCCCCGCGGAGTGGCGGAACAGCGGATCGGTGGTCAGCTCCCCCGGCACGATCCTGCCGAGGCCGATCGTCCCCGCCATCGCGCCCAGCGCCCACCGGGAAGGGACCAGCCACGCCAGCTGCTCCACCCCGGGCACCCCGTGGAGTTTCAGGAGCGCGCCGCAGAACACCACCTGGACGATGGCAAGGAGCACGAGCAGCGGCATCGTCACCTCTTCCTTGCGCACCAGGGCGGACACGAGGAGCCCCAGCATCATCGCCGTGAACGCCAGCATCGCCACCGCAAGCGTGATCTCGACCAGCGGCGGGAGCAGCACTCCCTTGCCGGCCGGCGCGTTGAGGTCGACGCCCAGCAGCGCCACCAGGGTCAGCACGACGGCCTGAAGGACGGTGATGGTTCCCAGTACGACGACCTTGGACATCAGGTACGCCGATCTGGAGAGCCCGACGGCCCGTTCGCGCCGGTAGATGACGCGCTCCTTGACCAGTTCCCGCACGGCGTTGGCCGCGCCGGTGAGGACGCCGCCCACGCAGAGGATGAGCAGCGCGTTCATCGCCGTCTCCTGCGTCAGCTTGCTCCCGGCAAGCGCGCGGGCCATGGCGCCCATCACGAAGGGCAGCGCGATCATGATCGCCAGGAACGTCCGGTCGGCGCCGAGCGCGGCGGCGTAACGCCGCACCAGCGTCCGCAGCTGGGATCCCCAGCTCTGCGCCTTCGGCGGGGGCGCGAACGCGGCGACCGGGCCCGCGTCCGCCTGCGGCAGATAGGCCTGCGTGGAGGAGTTCACGATGTACTGCTGGTGGAACGGCGAGCGCCGGTACTCCCCCGCCCAGTCCCGGTCGCGGTCCCCCTCGAAGGCCTCGAACGCCTCGGGCCACTCCTCGAAGCCGAAGAACGGGAGGGCGTCCCCCGGCGGCCCGTAGTAGGCGATCCTGCCGCCCGCGGCGAGCACGAGGAGCCGGTCGCAGCCGTCGAGGCTGAGCACACTGTGCGTGACGACGATGACCGTCCGGCCGTCGTCGGCGAGACCGCGCAGCATGTGCATCACCGAGCGGTCCATGCCGGGGTCGAGCCCGGACGTCGGCTCGTCGAGGAAGAGCAGGGACGGCTTGGTGAGGAGTTCGAGGGCGACGCTCACGCGCTTGCGCTGGCCGCCGGAGAGGCTGTGGATGGGCTGGTCGACGCGCTGTTCGAGGCCGAGCTCGCGGATGACCTCGTCGACCCTGGCCCGGCGTTCGGCCTTCTCGGTGTCCTGGGGGAAGCGCAGTTCGGCGGCGTATCCAAGAGCCCGGCGCACGGTGAGCTGCGCGTGCAGGATGTCGTCCTGCGGCACGAGCCCGATGCGCTGACGGAGCTCGGCGTAGTCGCGGTAGAGGTCGCGGCCGTCGTAGAGGACCGTGCCGTCGTCGGCGGGCCGCAGGCCGGTGAGGGCGTTCAGGAGGGTGGACTTTCCGGCGCCGCTGGGACCGACCACGGCGAGCAGGCACTTCTCGCCGACGGGGAAGGAGATCTTGTCCAGGAGCGTCTTGCGGCCCTTGTCGACGGCGACCGTCAGCTCCTGGACGTCGAGCGACACCTCACCGGTGTCGACGTACTCCTGGAGCTCGTCGCCGACCAGGCAGTACGCACGGTGGCCGACGCCGACGATGTCCCCGGGCGACACGGGGGCACGGCCGACCGGCTGGCCGTTGAGGTAGGTGCCGTTGTGGCTGCCGAGGTCGACGATCTCGTACGTACCGTCGTCGAGGACCCGCAGCTCGGCGTGGCGGCGCGAGACGACCAGATCGTCGATGACCAGGTCGTTGTCGGCGGCGCGGCCGATGCGGACGGTACGGGCGGGCAGCGGGCGCACGCTCGTCGGCTGCCGGAAGGTGCCGGTGGCCGAGGGGGTGCGGACGGCGGAGGGGCGCTCGGGGGCGGCGGCCGGTGGAGGCTCGCGGCCGACGAGTACCGCGCGCGGGCCGTCCGTGACGCTGCCGAAGCGCAGGACGCTGCCCGGTCCGACGCCCCACTCCTGGACGCGCTGCCCGTCGGCGTACGTGCCGTTCGTGCTGTGCTCGTCCTCGATCGTCCAGTGGTCGAGGTCGGCGTGCAGGACGGCGTGGTGCCAGGAGACGCGCGCGTCGTCGATGACGATGTCGCTCAGTGGGTCGCGCCCGACGTGATAGTCCCGGCTCGGACTCATCACCGTGGAGCCGGTATCGGTCTCGAGGACGAGTTCGGGCGCAGTCGGCGCCACAGGCCGCTCTCCCATGCCCGAATTCTACCCATTCGCACGCATCCACGCCTGGGCGCGGGCCCCCCGCCCGGCGTTCGCGAGCGTCCCGTACGGGGTCAGGCGTCCCCGTACGCCTCTCCCCCGAGCTCGAACACCGCGCTGCCCGCGGTCGCGTCCGCCAGCCAGGCCGTGAAGGCCTCGACGTCGGAGTCGGGAAGGCCGATCTCGATGGTCACCGCGTCCCCGTACCGCACGTCGCGCACCTCGCGCCCCGCCGAGCGCAGATCGTTCTGGATCTTGCCCGCGCGCTGGTGGTCGACCGTGACGGTGGCGAGCCTGAAGCGCCTGCGGGTCAGCGTGCCGACCGCGTCGAGCGCCTCGCCGACCGCACCTCCGTAGGCCCTGATAAGGCCGCCGGCGCCGAGCTTGACCCCGCCGTAGTAGCGGGTCACGACGGCGACGACGTACCGCATGTCGCGGCGCAGCAGCATCTGGAGCATCGGCACACCCGCGGTCCCGCCGGGCTCCCCGTCGTCGCTCGCCTTCTGCACCCCCGCGTCGGCCCCGATGACGTACGCGAAGCAGTTGTGCGAGGCGGACGGGTGTTCCTTGCGGATGCGCGCGACGAAGTCCTGCGCCTCCCCCTCGGTGGCGGCGGGCGCGAGGGCGCACAGGAAGCGCGAGCGGTTGATCTCGGTCTCGTGCACGGCCTCGCGGGCCACTGTGCGGTACTCGTCGTGCATCCCGCCAGGGTAGGCCCCCGCTCACAGCGAGGCCCCGGTACGGTGATCCGTTGTGACGTCACCCCTGAACCACGTGCGCCAAGTCCCGGGCCGTACCGTCGTGTTGGAATCGCTGCTCGCCGCTGCGCCCGTCACCGTCGTGGAGACCCGCGAGGACCCGGCCGATCCGTTCCTCTTTCCCGAGGAGGCGGAGGTCGTGGCGCGGGCCGTGGACAAGCGGCGCAGCGAGTTCGCCACGGTCCGGCAGTGCGCCCGCACCGCCCTGGCCGGGCTCGGCGTGCCGGCCGGGCCGATCCTGCCGGGGCCGAAGGGTGCGCCGCGCTGGCCCGAGGGCATCGTCGGCAGCATGACGCACTGCGCGGGCTACCGCGCCGCCGTCGTGGCCCGCGCCTCGGCGGTCGTCTCCGTCGGCATCGACGCGGAGCCGGCCGCTCCGCTCGGCGACGCCGACGTCCTGCGGCTGGTCTCGGACGAGACAGAGCGCGCGGCCCTCGCCGACCTTGGCAGCCGGCATCCGCACGTCCCCTGGGACCGGCTGCTCTTCAGCGCCAAGGAGGCCGTCTACAAGACGTGGTTCCCGCTCACGGGCCGCTGGCTCGGCTTCGAGGAGGCGCGGGTGGACCTGGCCCCGGACGGCACGTTCACCGCGGCGCTCCTCGTCCCCGGGCCGACGGTGGCGGGGCGCGCGCTGACAGGCTTCCGGGGCAACTGGCTGATACGTGACGGCATAGCGGTCACCGCCATCGTCCTGCCCCTCACTCCTACCCCTGCCCCGCCCGGTACGTAGGGTCCCCGCCGAGCCACGTGCCGAGCACCCGCACATGCCGGATGGCCATCGGGTCCACCGTGCGCGGATCGGCGGAGAGGCTGACCAGGTCCGCGGGCGCGCCTGGCACGAGCGCGACGCGGTCGTCCGCGCCCGCCTGGTGGGCGACACCGCTGGTGGCCGCGGCGAGCGCCTGCTCCACGGTGAGCCGCTGGTGCGGGGTCCATCCGCCCTCCGGCGCCCCGTCGAACGTGCGCCTGGTGACGGCGACTTGGATGCCTTCGAGCGGCTCGTACGAGCTGACGGGCCAGTCGCTGCCGAAGGAGAGCCGCGCCCCGTCGCGCGCCAACTCCCCCATCGGGTACTGCCGGCCGGACCGTTCGGCGCCGATCCGCGGCATCGAAAGGTCGGTCTGGAGCGGGTCGGGCTGTGCCCACAGCGGCTCGAAGTTGGCGATGACGCCGAGTGCGGCGAACCGCGGCAGGTCGGCCGGGTCGACGAGCTGGACATGGGTGATCACGGGCCGCCGGTCCCAGGCCGGATTGGCGCGGACCGCGGCTTCCACCGCGTCGAGCGCGGCCCGTACGCCCGCGTCGCCGATGGCGTGGATGTGCGTCTGGAAGCCGTCGGCGTCGAAGGCGCACACCGCTTCGGCGAGCGCGCGCGGCTCCCACACGGGCATGCCGCAGCTGTGCGGCGCGTCCAGATAGGGGTCGAGCAGGGCGGCCGTACCGCCCTCGATCACGCCGTCGCTGAAGTACTTCACCGTGCGCGCGGAGAGCAGCGGGCCGCCCTCGGCAGTCACGCGCGCACGTGCCGCGTCGAACTGCTTGCGCTGCTCGCGCCAGCGGTCGGGGTCGGCGCGCTGGGCCAGGTCGACGCGGACACTCAGCGCGTCGTGCCTGGCGGCCGCGAGATAGGCCTCCACCATCTCCGGCTCGACCCAGGCGTCCTGCACCCAGGTGATGCCCGCTCGCGCGTACGCCAGGCCCGCGCGGCGCACGGCTTCGACCAGTTCGGCCTCCTCGCGTGCGGGCACCTGGTCGAGCACCAGGTCGCAGGCGTGCCACTCGCGCAGGGTGCCCATGGGCGAGCCGTCGGGGCGCCGGACGATCCAGCCGAGGCGCGGGTCCGGCGTCGAGTCCCGCACACCGGCCCTGCGCAGCGCCTCTGAGTTGCACCACACCGTGTGGTAGTCGAAGGCCCGCAGTACGACGGGCCGCCCGGCGACCGCGGCGTCCAGCCACCGGGCGTCGAACTCGCCGCCCGGGGCGAGCGCGGGGTCGTAGGACGCGCCGACGATCCACTCCGCGTCCGGGTGCGCCTCGGCCCACCGCCCGACCTCCGCGACGATCGCGTCGACCGAGGTGAGGTCCTTGATCTGCGGGCCGAAGCTCTCCAACCCTCCGAAGAGGGGGTGGGCGTGGCCGTCACCGAAGGCGGAGAGGAGCAGTCCGTCCCCCAACTCGACCACCTCGTCGGCGACTTCCGCCAGCGCGCGGGCGTCGTCCCCGAGCGCGAGGACACGTCCGTCGCGTACGGCGAGTGCCGTGGTGTCCGCGTGGACGTCGCTTCCGGTGCGCACCCGCCCCAGGAAGACCCGCGTCACCGTCTCGTCCGCCATGCTTGCCTGCCCCTCCATGGTGTTCCGTTCCTCCGTCACACGCTCTCCGCGTCCACTGTCGTCAGCCGTTCGTACGCCCGCGGTTCGCGTCGTCGGATCCTCAGGGCCAGGGCCGCTCCCGCCACGAACAGCACGGGCAGCGGCGCGATGAGCGCGGCGTTGACGCTGCCCGAAGCCCCCGTCAGGAGATCGAGGTTGGCGCACACCAGGGCCATCAGCACCGCGAGGCCCGCACAGGCGATCAGCGGTGCCGCGACCACCCGCCAGGCGGGCATGCCCCTGCGGTCGCGCCGGAAGAAGCCGTACACCGCGAGCGCGGCGAGCGCCTGCATCAGCATCACGCCGAGGATGCCGGAGCCGTTGCTCCACAGGAAGGTGACGGTGTACGGATCGGCGCCGCTCACGAGGGTCACGGCGACCACGGCCAGGGCGAGTGCCGACTGCGTCACGACCGCCGTGGCGGGCGCCCGCGTCTTCGGGGACACGGCGGCGAGGCGGCGCGGCAACAGCCCTTCGCGGCCCAGGGCGTAGAAGTAGCGGGCGGCGCCGTTGTGGAAGGCCAGGGTCGCGGCGAAGGCGCTGGTGATGATCAGTACGTGCATGGAGTCGGCGGCCCATGCGCCCGCGAACCGTTCGGTGGCCGTGAAGACCATGTCGGCGCCTCCCTCGCCGTTGGCGACGGCCTGGGCGCGGTCTGATCCGTACGCGTTGATGATCGTCCACACCGTGAAGGTGTAGAAGAGCGCGAGGAACGCCACGGCGATGTAGGTGGCGCGCGGCACCGTGCGCTCCGGCTCCCGCGCCTCCTCCGCGTAGATGGCCGTCGCCTCGAACCCGACGAAGGCTCCGACGGCGAGCACGAACATGCCGCCCACCCCCGAACCGCCCAGGTGTTCCGGCGCGAGCGTGCCGAGGTCGAGTCCCTGGGGCCCGCCGCCGTGCGCGAGGACTCCGGCCTCCAGGACCAGGAGGACGAGGACTTCGAGGACCAGGGCGACACCGAGGACCTTGGCGCTGAGCGTGACCTTCAGATAGCCGAGCACACCGATCGCGACGAGCCCGGCGAGCGCCCAGATCCACCAGGCCACGCGGACCCCGGTCAGATCCTCGAACCCGGACTCGGTGAACCAGCCGAAGGCGACAAGGAGTCCGACCTCGATGGCGTTGTACGAGAAGAGCGCGACGTACGCGGACCCGGCTCCCGCGGGGCGTCCGAGCCCGCGGCCGATGTAGGCGTAGAAGGCGCCGGCGTTGCGGACGAAGCGGCTCATCGCGGTGAATCCGGCCGCGAAGACGATGAGCAACAGCCCTGACATCAAGTAGCCGAGAGGCGCCGCCCGCCCCGCCATGCCGATCGCCAGCGGGGCCACTGCGGCCATCACGGTCAGCGGCGCGGCGGCGGCCACGACGAAGAAGACGAGGTCGCCGGTGCCGACGGCGCCGCCGCTCAGCCCCTTGGCGGCGCCGGAGGTGGGTGCGGTCACGCGGGCACTCCAAGGGGCCAGACAACAGGTCCGAAAACTAAAGCCTTTAGTTCAGGCTCGGCAGGACCGTACTCTGCACACGGGCGGCTGTGAAGCCCCCGTCCGACAAGGGGAGTTGCCAGGCCATGGGCAGAGGGAGACCGCGCATACCGGTGCTCAGCGCGGAACTGATAGCGCGGGAGGCCCTCGCGCTGATCGACGCCGAGGGGTCCGGCGCGTTCAGCCTGCCCCGCCTGGCCGCGCGGCTCGGCGTGAGGACCGCGTCGCTCTACAACCATCTGGACGGCCGCGCCGAGGTCATCGAGGGCGTACGGCGGCTGATCGTCGAGGAGATGGACGTCTCCGCCTTCGACACGCTGCCGTGGCCCGACGCCCTTGCCGCGTGGGCCCGTTCGTACCGCGACGCCTTCGCCAGGCATCCGCACTCCATCGACCTGCTGGCCACCACGACCATCAGCTCACCGGCCACCCTCAGCATGTACGAGGCGGTCGTGGCGGCGCTGGCCCGTGGCGGCTGGCCGCGGGACCGGCTGATCGCGGCCATGACCAGCGTCGAGTCGTTCCTCCTGGGTTCGGCGCTCGACCTCGTGGCGCCGCCGCTGATGATCGACCCGGCCGGGCACGCGCCACGGGTGCCGGTCCTGGCGGCGGCGCTGGAGAGCGCCGTCGGCGGCGACAAGGCGGGGCGGGCCGAGGACGCGTTCGCTTCGGGGCTCGACGCGCTGGTCCGCGGGCTCGTGGCCCAACTTGCCGAGCTCCGTGGGGAGTAGGGCGGGGGCGAAGGCGGTGGCGAGGACGGGGCCAGAGGCGGTCAGAGGTCGCGCGCCGGGGCGGCGAGCGTCTCCCAGAACATCGCCTCGTACCGCTGGAGGAGCTTCCCGTAGCGCAGAGCGGACCCGCTCGCGTCGAGGCCCCGGTCCATGCCCGCGCGCACCGCGGCGAGTGCCTGCCGCTCCAGGTCGGGCGCGGGCTCGGCGAAGAAGGCGAAGAAGCCGCAGGCCTCCTCGCTGAAGCCGTAACGCGTCGGCAGCGCACGGGCGAGTGTCGCGCAATAGGCGCCCCAGGAAGCGAAGTTGGCGGTCAGGGCGAGGACCACGTCGACGGGATCGCCGTTCAGGGCGAGCCAGGCCACGTACGCCGGATAGGCCTGGCAGCCCGCGCGCGGTTCGTACGCGTCGGCGTCGGTCTTGTCCACGCCGCAGGCCTCGATCAGGGCGCCGAGGCGGTCGAAGGCGAGCGTCTCGCCTTCGGCGAGGGTGCGGAAGAAGGCCGCGCACGCCTCTTCTCCGGTGGCGGCCGAGCGTTCGGCCAGGTGCAGGAAGGAGCGGCGGTCCGCGGGGATCACGGAGCGCTGCTCCAGAGCGAGAGCGGTGATCACGGAACGGTTCGCGGTGCCGTCCGCGAGGCGCGGGACGAGCGGGTTGGCCGCCGGGTCCGGCGCGAGCCGCGCCACCACGTCGTCGAGCAGATCCTGTGGGGTCCGTGTCATCGTCCGTCCTCCCTGGCCTTCCGCGGAACTTCTCGGCACTCCTGTTAGTTTCTACAGTGCTGTAGAAACTAGCTATCAACGTACGGAGCTCTCATGGCCCTGTGGGACCGCGTCAAGGAATCCGCATCGACGATGCAGACCCAGCTCATGGCGAAGAAGAACGACCTCAAGAGCGGCGCCTTCCGCGACTCCAGTATGGCGATGTGCGCCCTCGTGGCGGCCGCGGACGGCTCGATCGATCCGTCCGAACGGCAGCGCGTGGCCCAGCTCATCGCCACGAACGAGGTGCTGCAGAACTTCCCCGCCGACGAGTTGCGGCGCCGTTTCGACGACTACCTCGACAAGCTGACCGCCGACTTCGCGTTCGGCAAGGTCAGCGTGTTGCAGGAGGTCGCCAAGGCGAAGAAGAAGCCCGCCGAAGCGCGTGCCGTGGTGCAGATCGGCATCGTCATCGGCGGCGCGGACGGCGACTTCGACGCCACGGAGCGGGCTGTCGTGCGGGAGGCGTGCTTCGCCCTCGACCTGCCGCCGCACGAGTTCGACCTCTGATCGACCGGACGGCTCTCTTGACGCCCCCTCACGAAGCGCCACATCGTAACGGGACGCGGTATCGGGGACGCGGCACCCCCACTGCCGTAACTTCTACAGTGCTGTAGATTCAAGCTTCCGGCCCTGACCACGGCCGGTACGCACTTCACCTCAGGATTTCAGGAGGACATCGTGGGAGTTTCCCTGGCCAAGGGCGGCAACGTCTCGCTCAGCAAGGAGGCCCCCGGCCTCACCGCCGTCCTGGTCGGCCTGGGCTGGGACGTCCGCACGACCACCGGCACGGACTACGACCTCGACGCCAGCGCACTGCTCTGCGACGACTCGGGGAAGGTCCTGTCCGACCAGCACTTCATCTTCTACAACCAGCTCAAGAGCCCCGACGGTTCGGTCGAGCACACCGGCGACAACCTCACCGGTGAGGGCGAGGGCGACGACGAGGCCGTGAAGGTGAACCTCGCGCAGGTGCCCGCCGAGATCACGAAGATCGTCTTCCCGGTGTCGATCCACGACGCCGAGAACCGCGGCCAGAGCTTCGGCCAGGTCCGAGGCGCCTTCATCCGCGTGGTCAACCAGGCGGACAACGCGGAGATCGCCCGCTACGACCTGACCGAGGACGCGTCGACCGAGACCGCCATGGTCTTCGGCGAGCTCTACCGCCACGGCACGGAGTGGAAATTCCGCGCGGTCGGCCAGGGTTATGCCAGTGGGCTGCGCGGCATCGCGTCGGACTTCGGCGTGAATGTCTGACGTACGCGTCTGACGTACGCGTTCGACGTACACGTCATCGCGCAGTCATCCGACCAACGGCGGCAGAAGGAGCGGGACGTGTACGGCGATCCGGCAACAGTGCGCAAGATCCTGACGGAGCTCGGAGACACCTGGGCGGTCGTGGGCCTGTCCACGAACGAGGAGCGAGCGGCGTACGGGGTCGCGGGCGTCCTGCAGCGCTACGGCAAGCGCATCGTCCCGATCCACCCGAAGGCCGAGGCGGTGCACGGCGAGCAGGGCTACCCGTCCCTCTCCGCGGTGCCGTTCAAGATCGACGTCGTCGACGTCTTCCTCAACAGCGCCCTCGCGGGTCAGGCCGCCGATGAAGCCGTCGCGATCGGCGCACAGGCGGTCTGGTTCCAGCTGGGCGTCATAGACGAAGCGGCGTACGGGCGGACGCGGGCGGCGGGCCTGGAGATGGTGATGGACCGCTGCCCGGCGATCGAACTGCCCATGCTGTAACGCTCCGCCGGGAGGGCGGTGTTGACCCGCGGGCCCGGCGATGGGCCCGCGGGTCCGGCGGGCGCGTCTCCTCAACCCACCCGCCGCAGCGCCCTCTCCCGGCGTTTCGCCACGTTGGAGCCCGACTCCCTGCGTGCCATCCGGCGCAGTACGGCGGGAGCCACCAGCAGGCCGAGCACGGCCCAGGCGCCCAGCGCCCCGGCCGTCTCCCAGTGCCGCCAGGAGTCAGCGATCTCGATGCCGGCCGCGCTCTCCGGCAGCAGGGCCGAGCGCATGCCGAGGCCGAGCCAGTAGATGGGGAACGCCTGGGCGACCCATTGCAGCCAGTCCGGCAGGGCGGTGATCGGGTAGAAGATGCCGGAGATCGCGATCATGGCCATGACCGGCAGCTGGATCAGGCCCTGGCTGCGCGCGCTGGTGAACACCGAGCCGAGGATCGCGCCGATGGGAAGCGTCGCGACCATGCCGAGGACCAGCACCCAGGCCAGTGTCAGCCAGGAGCCGGGGCCTCCGATCGCGAGGCCCTCGACGATCAGGACCCCGGGGATCACCAGGATCGCGAGGTCGGCGAGCAGGCCGCCGGCCACGGAGACGACCTTGCCGATGAGGTAGCCCGGCATCCCGTTCGGCGTGGCCTTGGCGCGCAACAGGGTGCCGTCCTCGCGTTCGGCGGTGAGCGCCTGGCTCATGCTGACCATGCCCATCGCCGCGTTCATGCCGAGGATGCTCGGCAGGGCGAGGGTGCCGAGCAGGAGTCCGCTCGTGCCGAACGCCGTGTCCCGCATGAAGAACAGGACAGTCAGCATCAGCACCGGCCAGAGCAGGTGGGAGACCACGTCGCCGCCGTTGGTGAACGACTGCCGCAGTTCGATCAGACCCCGGGCCGAGCCCGCCCGTACCGCCACGCTCGTCGCGTTCACAGGGCGACCGTCTTCGCGTTCGCGGTCGCGTTCGCACGCGTCTCGGCCTCGCCCTGGCGCCGTACCAGCGCCAGGTAGGTGTCCTCCAACGAGGCTCTGCGGACCTCCAGTTCGCCCACGGCGTCCCCGTACTCGCGGAACAACTCGCGGACGAACGCGGTCGATTCGGGCGTCGACTTCACGAAGCGCCGTCCGCCGCACGTCCAGCGCACCTCGTCATCGCCCGCGATCCGCCGCGCTAGATCGCCCGGCGAACCGTCCGCGATGATCCGTCCCCCGACGAGGATCATCATGCGGTCCGCGAGTCTGGCCGCCTCGTGCAGGTCGTGCGTGGTGAGCAGGATCGTGGTCGCCTCATCGTCGGCGAGGCGGCGGACGAGTGCGTGGAACTCCCGCCGGGCTTCCGGGTCGAAGCCCGCGGTGGGCTCGTCCAGGAACAGCAGTTCGGGGCGGCCGACGATGCCGATCGCGACGTCCAGCCTGCGCCGCTGCCCGCCGGACAGCGTCTTGATCTTCTTGCCCGCGTGCGCCGTCAGGCCTACCGCCGCCATGAGTTCATCGGTGTCCCACGGCCGCCTGATCGAGCCGGTGGAATAGGGCGCGTAGTACGTCCCGAGGTGCGCGAGCAGCTCACGCACCCGCCACTTGCCGTGGTCGCGCCAGGACTGCAGGACGACCCCGATGCGCGCACGCCATGCCTCGGTGCCCAGCGCCGGGTCCGTTCCGAGCACCTGGACCCGGCCCGCCGAGCGCATGCGGAAACCTTCCATGATCTCGATGGTGGTGGTCTTGCCCGCCCCGTTCGGCCCGAGCAGGGCGAGCACTTCACCGTGCCGCGCCCGGAACGTCACATCGCGCAGCACGTCGGCCGTGCCGTAGCGCATGCGCAGTCCCTCGACATCGAGCACGACGTCCTCGCTCGTCGCCGTCACGTCAACTCCTCCCCCAGTCCGTGTAGATACCGGCGAAGCTATGTTGCGTTCAATCCTTCTTCAATGAATAACTGGACGAGTGGGCTCTCCAGTTGGGGAAATCCGGGGATTCATTGCAATGGACTTGCCGTTGAACGCAAGGAGGTCGACACCCGTGCCGGGAGGCAGGCTCACCCACCAGGACCGCCGGGACATCGGCGCGGGCCTCGCCGAGGGGCTCGGTTACGCCGAGATCGCCCGGCGCATCGACAGACCGACCTCGACCGTCAGCCGCGAGGTGGCCCGCAACGGCGGGCCCGAGGGGTATCGCGTCGACCACGCCCATCTCGCCACCGAGCGGCGTGCCCGCCGCCGCAGGCGGGTCCCGCACCGCGACCCGGCCACGCCTCCCGACGCGTACGGACGCGACCCCGACGCCGTACGCGACTTCGCCGATGAGCTGGCGGCGCTCATGGTCAGGACGGGGGTTCCCCGCATGGCCGCGCGGGTGCTCGCCCGTCTGATCACCGACGACTCCGGCAGCCTCACCGCCGCCGACCTGGTCCAGCGGCTGCGGGTCAGCCCCGCGTCGGTGTCCCTGGCCATCGGCTATCTGGAGAGCCTCGAGGTGATCCGCCGCGTACGGGAGCCCGGCCACCGCCGCCAGCACTACGTCATCGACGACGACGTCTGGCTCCAGGCCTGGCTGACGAGCGCCCGGAAGCACGCGATGTGGGCGGAGGTAGCCCGGCGCGGGGTCGACGTCCTCGACGCGGCGACGCCCGCGGGCGCCCGGCTGGCCCACATGAGCGAGTTCTTCGCGACCCTCAGCGACGACATGAGCGGCGGCTCCGGGGCCGTCGACGACGCACTGACCGTACTGGCCGCGCTGCGGCAAGCGGGCGCGCCTCTCCCGTCGCACCGCCTGGCCACCGCACTGGGCTGGCCCCCGGACCGCCTGACCGAGGCCCTGCGCTGCGCCGGCCCCGACCGCCTCACCCCGGCGCAGCTCAAGGCCTTGGACCAGCGCCGATCCACGGAATGTCCGAGCGGAACTTCTGCGCCGGGCCCGCGCCCCGGATGACGTCGCCCGAGCGGCACTTGAGTCCCCAGGCGTCGATCACCGGACCGTCACCGAACATGCAGCCAGCGACGGTCTTCGAGGGGGCGACCTCCCCGCCCTGGACTTGCAGTAGCCGATGGACGGGTTGCCCCGGGGGGCCGCCGAGCACGCCCGTCGGGCGGGGCAGTACCGCAAGGCGTTGGGCCCTCACGCTTGGCGAGCAGGCCGAGCAGGCCGGACGGCCCATCGCCACCGACCGAACGGGATGACGGCCGCCCGGCGTCACAGCCGGGCGGCCGCGCGGGGTGTCAGGCCGCGGCGCCCGCCAGCGCGGGGCGCTCGGCTTCGCGCAATCGCTCCATCAGCGAGATGCGCGCCCGCGCCACGCGCGAGCGGACCGTGCCCACCGGACAGCCAGTGAGCAGCGCGGCCTCCGCGTAGGGCAGCCCGAGGAGCTGGGTGAGGACGAAGGCCTCACGCCGTTCGTCGGGCAGCGTCGCCAGGAGGTCGGCGAGGACCACGCCGTCGTCGAAGCCCGGCAGGCCCCTCGGCTGGGCCCGCTCCGCGGCCGACTGCCAGTCGTCCGTGTCGCAGAGGCGGGGCCGGGCCGCGGCGTGCCGCAGGCTGTCGATCACCGCGCGCCGGGCGATGGACAGCAGCCACGTACGGGCGGACGAGCGCCCTTCGAAACGGTGCAGGCTGCCGAGGGCCCGCAGGAACGTGTCCTGCGTCAGGTCGTCGGCGGCCTGCGGGTCGCCGCCGAGGTACGTCACGTACCGGCGGACGTCCCGGTGCAGGGCGCGTACGAAGTGCTCGACCGCCTCGGGGTCTCCGGCGCGGGCGGCCAGCGCCCAGGCCGTTATCGACTCGTCGGGTGAGCTGGGCAGGGCAGGAATGATCACCTGGTGTCCTTCTCGGGAGTCCGGGACCCGGGACGCGCCGTACGTAGCCGCGCCGTACGTACCTGAGTACGTGCGTGTACCTGCGTGTACCTGCGTACGTGCGTCGGCGGGTCCGGTGAGGGGGGTACGGCCGCGCGCGAGTGCGTACGACCGATGCCCGAGCCGCCCGGCAGCGCGATGTGGCGCGCGGGAACGGCGTCGGGGAGCCGGCTGTCAGGCGACAGCGGTCCCCGCGGGCGGACCCCGAGAAGTGATGGCGTGAACCAGAAGCAACTGCCGCGGCCGGCCCGCCACACGGTGGCGTTGGGGCCGGATGCGGGGCCGGTGTGCGGGCGCGGGCAGCGCCAGAGGCACCCGCAGCGGGGCGACGAGCCACCCGGCGAAGGCACGGGCGACACGGAAGGCCGCGCGTTCGCCGTGCGCGAGCCAGAGGCCGCAGACGAGCGCGGCGAGAAGGTGGGCGGCGAGCATGCCGGTCGGCGACATGCCGCTCATGTCGTGGCCGCCGCCCATGTGATCCATGTGCTCCATGGAGGAGCCCATCGAAGACGCGGGCATGGCCGGCATGGGCGTCGCGCCCGCTTCCGGCATCGGCGCGGCGCAGAGCATGTGCTGCACCCACCGCCGCACGAGCGGCTCTCCGCCCGAGGGCTGAGCCGCGGCCTGGGCCAGGGAGAACCCCGAGTGCAGCGCGGCCTGCGCGGCCACCGCAAGGGAGACGACCAGGGGCAGCCCCCGCTCGCGCCCGGCCAGCAGCCACGCGGTGCCGCCGACTCCGACGGCTCCGGCACCCAGCGTCCACCAGGGCACCGAGGTCCCCGACATCATGACGTGCCCCAGGGCAGCGAGCAGCACACAGGCGGCCGCGAACACCGCAGCCCGTACCGCGCGAGAACACCACCCAGCAGTCATGGCGGGGACATCTTTGCATTCGCGCCACTCCTTTCACGGACGGGTACGCGAAATGAACCCGGCCCGCTCACCCGCCCCGCCCGTGTGAGCCACGGCACACCAACCCGCGGGAACTGGACGGCACTCCGCCCCGACTCCTGGGGGGGGGAGCCAGGGGGAGGGCTAGACAGGGGGAGAGCCAGAGGGGGGGTCAGCGCGCGGAGTCCTCCAGGAGCTTCAGGGCCAGCGCCTCCGTCTCCGCGTCGGCCTTCTCGGGACTGCCCGTGTCGTACGGCGGGTCCGGGTCGTACTCGACGGCCAGCTGCATCGCCATGGCGACCTTCTCGCCGGAGAGGCGGGAGGCGAGGTGCAGGCCCATGTCGATGCCCGCGGATACGCCCGCCGCCGTAATGATCTTCCCGGTCTCGACGAAGCGGCCGGGGGTGTAGACGGCGCCGACCTCCTTCAAGTACGGGCGCGACGCCCAGTAGGTGGTGGCCGGGAGTCCGCGGAGCAGGCCCGCTGAGCCGAGGATCAGGGAGCCGGTGCAGACCGAGGTGGTCCACGTGGAGCGGCGGTGGATGCGGCGGATCCACCGGTGGGCGTCGGCGTCCTCCATCATCGCGACGGTCCCGCGGTTGCCGCCGCCGGGCACCAGCAGCACATCGGCCCGGGTGACGTCGCTCATGGCCCGCTCGGCCACCAGCGTCAGCTCGCCGGTGTCGGTGCGGACCGGGCCCGCCTGCCGGGCGACCATCGTCACGCGGACGCCCGGCAGGCGGCACAGCATTTCGTACGGACCGACGGCGTCCAGGGCGGTGAAGCCGTCGTAGAGCAGCACGGCGACGCTCAGCGCCCGCGCGTCGTCCTGTCCGGAGGCGTCGCCCTGCCCGGAGGCGTCATCCTCCCCGGAGACCTCGCGCTCCGCCGCGTGCGCGGGGCGGCCCGACGCGGCGGCGAGTCCGGCCGCGCCGAGCGAACCGGCGACCGCGCCCCGCAGCAGCCGACGACGGCCCGTACCGATCCCGGGTTCCTCAGCGCTCATCTCTTCTCAACTCCCTGTGTCGTTGCAGATGTTGGGCTGTCGGTTCCTTCTGTAGACGGTCGGACCACGACCGCCTCGGCCCGGATGCTGCCGCCGTCCCGGAAGTGCAGGGTGAACGGCACCGTGTCGCCCACCCGCCACCGGCCGCGGGCCCGCAGCATCACGTCCACACCGAGCGGCGACATCGCGAGGGTCCCGTGCGCGGGGACCTCCACCGAGTCAGCGCCGCTCATGTACGCCGCCCCGCCGCCCGTGGTCCGATGGCGGCCCAGCATGGCCTCGTCGGCGGCCGGGGAGCCGGACGTGACGCCGGTCAACTGATCGGCCGAGGCTCCCCTGTTGGTGATGCGGAAGTAGGCCGAGGTGTCCTCCGTCTCCCCGAACGGGAGGAACACCCGTCCGGCCCCGACCTCGATCCGCGCGGGCCTGCCCGCGCCGCCCGAGCCCACCCACGTGGTCAGTCCACCGAGCGCGACAGCGCACGCCGTGACGGGCGCGAGCGCGGCGAGCAGGGGGCCGCGGAGGCGGCCGACTGCCGACCGGAAGTCCTCACTCATCGCGTGCCGCCTCCGCCCTTCCGTGCCCGTGCTGCCCGTGCGGCACCGCCCCGCACCGGACTCGGCCGCCAGGTGCGCAGCCGCAGGCTGTTGCCCACCACCAGGAGCGAGCTGACCGACATCGCGGCGGCCGCGACCATGGGGTTGAGCAGGCCGACCGCCGCCAGGGGCACGGTGACCGCGTTGTAGCCGAACGCCCAGACGAGGTTCGTCCGGATCGTGCGCAGGGTGCGGCGGGCCAGGAGGACCGCGTCCGCGACGGTCTCGATGTCGCCGCGTACGAGCGTGACGTCGGCGGCTCCGGCTGCCGCGTCGGTGCCGCCGCCCATGGCGATGCCGAGGTCCGCGCCCGCGAGGGCCGCCGCGTCGTTCACACCGTCCCCGATGACAGCGACCCTGTGGCCCGCCTCCCTCAACTCCCTTACGAGGTCGGCCTTTCCTTCGGGGGTGCAGCGCGCGTGGATCTCTGTGATGCCGAGGTCCGCGGCGACCGCGCGGGCCGTCGCCTCGCGATCCCCCGTCGCGAGCACCGGACGCACGCCGAGGCGGCGGAGCCGGTCGACGGCTCGGTAGCTTCCCGGGCGTACGACGTCGCCGATCGCGATCAGGGCCTGGGCCGCGCCGTCCACGCGGACCACGACCGCGGTGTGCGCGGCGGCTTCGGCAGCGGTCAGCGCCAGGGCCAGCTCGTCGGGCAACTCGCCCTCGGGGGCTCCGACTTCGATGGCGAAGCCCTCGACGCGGCCGCTCACCCCGCTGCCCGGCGTGGCACGGAACCCGCTCACCCGGGGCAGGTCCCGGTCCCGCCCCGCGTACGCCACGACCGCCCGGCCCAACGGATGTTCCGCACCCCGCTCCACCGCACCGGCGAGCCGCAGTACGTCCTCCCGCCCCATGCCGTCCGCCGTCACCGTGACCCGGGCGACGCTCATCCGCCCGGAGGTGAGCGTGCCGGTCTTGTCCAGGACCACGGCATCGACGTGCCGCAGGGTCTCCAGGGCCCGCGGTCCGCGTACCAGGACGCCGAGTTGGGCGCCACGCCCGGTGGCGGCGAGCAGGGCGGTGGGGGTCGCGAGGCCGAGCGCGCAGGGGCAGGCCACGACCAGGATCGCCACGCACGCCGTCACGGCGGACTGCGGGGCGGCTCCAGCGCCGAGCCAGAAGCCGAGCACCGTGACGGCAAGGGCGAGCACCACTGGCACAAACCCGCCCGCCACCGTGTCCGCGAGGCGCTGGGCCCGCGCCTTGCCCGCCTGTGCCTCGGTGACCAGGCGGGTGATGCGGGCGAGCCGCGTGTCGGCACCGACCGCCGTGGCACGCACCACGAGCAGCCCTCCGACGTTGACGGCGCCACCGGTCACCGGGACGTCGGGGCCGACCTCGACGGGCTCGCTCTCCCCTGTGACCAGGGAGAGGTCCAGGGCCGAACTGCCCTCTCGTACCACGCCGTCGGTGGCGACCCGCTCCCCCGGCCGCACGACGAAGCTCTGGCCGACGCGCAGCCGGGCGAGGGGGATGGTCCGTTCCGCGTCGCCGTCGCGGACCTCGACGTCCTTGACGGTCAGGCTCGCCAGGGAGCGCAGCGCCGCGCCCGTACCGTGCCGGGCGCGCGCCTCCAGGTACCGGCCCGTCAGGACGAACAGCGGTACGCCCACCACCGCTTCCAGATAGATGTGCGCGGTCCCGTCCGGCGCGGTCGGCAGCAGGCTGAACGGCATCCGCATGCCGGGGTCGCCCGCACCGCCGAGGAAGAGTGCGTACGAGGACCAGGCGAACGAGGCGGCGACGCCGAGCGAGACGAGCGTGTCCATGGTCGCCGCGGAGTACCGCAGGCCACGCAGCGCGCGGGCGTGGAACGGCCAGGCGCCCCAGACGGCGACCGGCGCGGTCAGCACGAAGCACAGCCACTGCCAGTTGCGGAACTGCAGGGCGGGCACCATCGAGAGGAGGAGCACGGGGGCCGCGAGCAGGGCGACGGTCAGGAGGCGGTCGCGTTCACCTCGTACGCGTTCCTCTCGTACGTGTTCGTCTCGTACGTGTTCCTCTCGTACGTGTTCGTCGCGCGCCGGCACGGAATCCGATGCGGGTGGGCGTTCCTGATCCCGCTCCGGCTGCCGGACGGGTTCCGCCGTGCAGCCCGCTCGCTCGACCGCCGCGACGAGTTCACCGAGGGAGACGGCTGTCGGGTGGGTCACCCTGGCCCGCCCGGTGGCCAGGTTCACCACCGCGTTGACGCCGTCCAGCCTGCCGAGCCGCTTCTCGACGCGTGCCACGCAGGCGCCGCAGGTCATCCCGCCGACGGCCAGGTCGGTGACCACGTCGGCGGCGGCACCGGTGGCCGCTCCGGACGCTACGGATCCGCTCATCGGCCGCCGCCGGAGTGCATGTCCCCCATGCCTCCGCCCCCATGAGACCCGCCGCCACCGTCGCCGGGCTCCTTGTCAGTCTTGCCAGTCTCCGTCTCGCTCCGCTGCATCCCGGGTGCGACCGGCCCGACGGCATCCCCCACGGCGTACGACACCGCGAAGATCACCGCGAGCAGCGCGAGGAACCCGCAGAGCAGGGGCAGTTGGGGGCGATCGCTCATCGCCGCTCTCCTGACACTCGTGAACGCGACAGCGCGGAACCGTCGCGCCCGCGCCTGTTCAGGAGTCGGCCGCGGAGGGGCCCGAGTTCCCGCGACACACGCCGCGCTTGACGTCAATCAAGCTTCAGGTGCGACCGATCGGGGCTCTCGGGGGCTCCTGAGGACTGCCGCGCCGCGGCTCAGCCACGAGCGGGCAACTCAGACATGAGCGGGCAACTCATGTGCCCCGATGGCCGCTTGGGCCTCCGCAGCCATCGCTCGCCGGTCGGAGCCGCGCAGCGGGGCGTGCGCGGTGACCCGCACGGTCAGTCCCCTGGCGCGGGCCACGCGGTGCAGCGAGGCCCCGAAGGTCTCGTCGCCGAGGAAGGCGGCCGTGGTGCTGCGCGTGCCGTGCTGGTAGTAGCGGATGGTCACCGGCCGTACGGGCGCGCCCGCGTCGGCCGCCGCCTGGAAGGTGGCCCGCCTGAAGCGGCCACCCGCGACGGAACACCAGGTCGTGGCCTGCGGGAAGACGAGGACGGAGCGGCCTGAGCTCAGGGTCGACGCCAGATCCGCGACCACATGGGGCAGTTGCCGCAGTCCGTCGCGGTCGATGAACTGGGACCCGGCCCGCCGGGCGAGCGCGCCGATGACCGGCCACTGGCCCACCTCGCGCTTGGCGAGGACGGTCACCGGCTCGACGGCGAGCAGGCTGACGACGTCGAGCCAGGAGATGTGATTGGCGACGATCAAGGTGCCGGGACGGGAACCGGTCACCGTCAGCCGCTCGGGCCCCGCTTCGAGACGTATGCCGAGCGCGCCCAGGATCCCCCGGGCCCGTGCCCGCAGCGCGCGCGGCCCGGCGAGCCGCTCGCCCTGAGCCACGCCGATGCCGATCTCGTACGCCAACGCGGCGTACCGGCGGGCCAGTTCGGCCGGCGGAACCTGCGGCGCCGATGGCGTGACGCAGGCCGGGGTGCACAGCGCCGCCGGGGCTCCCGTGGGGCTGGGGCTCATGGCGTCTCCCCCAGGAAGTAGCGGCGGTAGCGGTCACCGAGCCGGTCCATGTCGAGAAGGACGAAGAAGTCGGCGACATCGAACTCGGGGTCGTGCGTGGGAGCCCCGCAGATCCACGCACCGAGGCGGAGATATCCCCTCAGCAGCGGCGGCAGATCGGCGTAGACCGGCCGTTCCACCGTCGGCGCGGTGGGCACCCAGGGGCGCCGGGGATACACCCGCAGCTCGGGCGGGGACGCGTGCTTGGACGTGCCGAGCAGCCAGGCGCTTGACGCCGCGTTGCCGCCGTCGCCCAGCGGCACCGAGGCGCAGCCCGCCAGATAGCGGTGGCCGGAGAGCAGGACGTAGCGGGCGAGCGCCGACCACATGAGGTTGATCACCGCGCCGGAGCGGTGGTCGGGGTGCACGCAGGAGCGGCCCGCCTCGATCGTGGAGGACCGCAGTCCGTCAAGGGCGCGCAGATCGAACTCGCTGTCGGAGTAGGACCGCTCGGCCCGCCCCGGCGGCAGCAGGCGGTAGGTGCCGACGACCTCGCCGGTGGCGGTGTCGGTGACGATCAGATGGTCCACGAGGTCGTCGAACGGGTCCACGTCGTGGCCGGGCAGGGAGGTGTGGAGCGCGGCGCCCATCTCCTCGCCGAAGACGCGGTACCGCAACCGCTGGGCGGCCCGGATCTGCTCCTCGGAGTCGGCGATGGAGGTGACGTACGAGCTGGGGACGGGGGGAGCGGAGGGCGTCAGGGGCGTAGCGGATGTCGAGGGCATGACAGGTCCGGTCTCCGTTCGGGGAGTTCAGGGAGTTCGGAACACGGCCGTCCAGGCCGCGGGGAGCAGCAGCACGAACAGCACGGTGCTGGCCCCGGCTGAACTGCGCACGATGGCCGCGAGGCCGACGGTCAGGACACTCATGAGCATCAGGTGAACGGCGACCGCAAACACCTGCCCTGCACTTTCGTATGGTCCCGAAGCGCTTTCGTAAGGTCACGAACAAAGTCACGGACGCCGTCCCGGACCGCCGGGGTAGCGTGCTCGCATGATCCGAGTGCTGCTTGCCGACGACGAGGCGATGATCAGGGCCGGGGTGCGGGCGATCCTCGGCACGGCCGATGGCATCGAGGTCGTCGCCGAGGCCTCCGACGGGCGCGAGGCGGTCGACCTCACGCTCAAGCACCGTCCGGACGTCTGTCTCCTCGACATCCGGATGCCCCGGCTCGACGGTCTCCAGGCGGCGGCCGAGCTGCGCAAGGTCGCGCCCGACGCGGCCGTGGCGATGCTCACCACGTTCTCCGAGGACGAGTACATCGCGAGCGCGCTCGGCTCGGGAGCCGCCGGTTTCCTCCTCAAGTCCGGCAATCCGCGCGAACTGATCGCCGGAGTCCAGGCCGTCGCCGATGGCGGCGCGTACCTCTCCCCGTCGATCGCGCGGCGGGTCATCTCCCACCTCGGGGCGGGGCAGCTCGGCAAGCAGGCCACCGCGCGGGCCCGCGTCGAAGAGCTGACGGCGCGCGAGCGCGAAGTGCTCGCGCTGGTCGGGGCCGGTCTGTCGAACGCGGAGATCGCCGGGCGGCTGCACGTCGTCGAGGGCACGGTGAAGGCGTACGTCAGCCAGGTCCTGGCCCGCCTCGGCTTCAAGAACCGGGTGCAGGCCGCGATCCTCGCGTACGAGGCGGGGCTCGTCGGCGCAGAGTGAACGACGCTCCCGTACGCGCGCTCCGGGGCGATCGGCGATCCCCCACCTTCGTCAGGGGCGCGAGCCGTGGGTGATCGGCGATGCTTGGCGGATGCGCGGCGCAAACGGCTGGCTCACCCGGCTCTTCGACATCGGGCTGTGGCTCGTGGTGTGCGCGCCACCGGTCTCGGCCGCCCTCGGTCTCGACGGACGCGACGCGGTCGTGGCGGCCGTGGGTGTCCCGCTGCTCGGGGGCGCCGTCGCGTTCAGCAGGCGGTGGCCGCTCGTCGCGCTCGCCGTGCCGGTCGCGCTGAGTCTGCTGACGGACCCGGAGATGCTCACGCCCGCCTACTGGGCGGCACTGGCGATCTTCGGGTACCTCGCCGGGAGCCGAACGGTCGCGGTGCGTCCGGCGCTGTGGTTCTTCGGGGCGGTAGCCGTGGCCGGGCTCGTGCTGTGCGCGGTCGTGGCGAGCGACCTGTGGAGCTGGCTCACGATGCTCCTGACGCTCCTGATCGGCGTGGTGCTGCCCTGGCTGCTCGGCCGCTTCCGCCGTCAGTACGCCGACCTGATGGCCACAGGCTGGCGGCTCGCGGAGCGCATGGAGCACGAGCAGCAGGCCGTCGCCGACCGCACCCGTATCCGCGAACGGGCCAGGATCGCGGGCGACATGCACGACTCGCTCGGCCACGACCTGACGCTCATCGCGGTCCAGGCGGGCGTCCTCGAAGTCGACCCCACCCTCGACGCCCGCCAGCAGGCCGCCGTCGGCGAACTGCGCGAGGCGGCGGGGGCGGCGACCGAACGGCTGCGGGAGATCATCGGCGTGCTGCGGGCCGACGACGAAGTGCCGCCGAGAGCGCCGTCCGAGGAGAGCACGGACACCGTGGTCGAGCGTGCGCGGTCCTCCGGGGTCGAGGTCACCCTCGAACGCTCGGGGGCCACGGACGACTTGCCGCCCATGGTGGCCCTCGCCGTCCACCGCGTGGTCCAGGAGTCCCTGACGAACGCCGCCAAGCACGCGCCCGGCGCCGCGGTCCGGGTCCGCCTCGCGCGGGACGGCGACATGCTGCGCCTGACCGTGGTGAACGGCCCTGCCCCGGCGGGGCGCCTGCCCGGGGTGGCGTCGGGCGGCAGCGGACTCGTCGGCCTCGACGAGCGGGTGCGCCTGGCCGGGGGCACGCTGCGCGCGGGCCCCACGGACGACGGCGGCTTCGAGGCGACCGCCGAGCTGCCCGCGGCGGGGGCCGCCCCGCGCGCGGTCGAACCGCCCCGGCCGACCGCCTCGGCACGCGAACTGGACCTGGCCAGGCGGCAGATCAGAAGGCGGCTCGTCCAGGCGGTCCTCGCCCCGCTCGCGGTCCTCGCCGCAATCCTGCTCCTCATGATCCCCCTCAGCCTGATCAGCTCCGTCTTCTCGGTCCTCGACCGCGAGGTGTACGACGGCCTGACGGCCGGGGAGCCGCGCGACGAAGTGGAGTCCCGGCTGCCGAGGTTCACCAGGGACGGCCCGCCGGACGGCGCGCCCGCGACGCCGCGCGGCCAGGACTGCGCGTACTACAGCACGCGCTTCATGTCCGGCGACGGCTACCGCCTCTGCTTCGCCGACGGACGGCTCGTGTCCAAGTCGGTCGTGGGCGGGGGCGACTGAGGAGGCGCCCTGTGTGACCGTACAGACTCAGGCAGCAGCACCCGCAACAGACTCAGGTAACACCCGCGACAGACTCAGGCAGCACCCGCGAACGAAAGGCAGTCATGGCGACGACGCACCACGAACCGGCAGGTCACCTCCCCCTGGAGGGCATCACCGTCGTCAGCCTGGAGCAGGCCGTCGCCGCTCCGTTCGCCACCCGCCAGCTGGCCGACCTCGGCGCCCGCGTGATCAAGGTCGAGCGCCCCGGCGGCGGTGACTTCGCCCGCCGCTACGACACCACGGTGCACGGACAGGCCAGCTACTTCGTCTGGCTCAACCGCTCCAAGGAGTCCCTCACCCTGGATCTCAAGTCCGATGAGGGCAGGGAGATCCTGCACGAACTCCTCGCGGGCGCCGACGTGTTCGTGCAGAACCTGGCTCCCGGCGCCGCCGACCGCCTCGGCCTCGGGGCGGACGAACTCCAGGCCCGCTACCCCTCGTTGATCCCCTGCACCGTCAGCGGGTACGGCACCAGCGGCTCCTGGTCCGAGCGGAAGGCGTACGACCTGCTCGTGCAGTGCCAGACCGGGCTGCTCTCGCTGACCGGTACGCCCGACGAGGCGGTGCGGGCGGGGATCTCGGTCGCGGACATCGCGGGCGGGATGTACGCCTACAGCGGCATCCTCTCCGCGCTCTTCACCCGGGTGACCAAGGGGCGCGCCCCAGCGGTCGAGGTCTCCCTCTTCGACGCGCTCGCCGAGTGGATGAGCCAGCCCGCGTACTACACGCGCTACGGCGGCACGCAGCCGCCGCGCGTCGGCGCCCGGCACGCTACGGTCGCGCCCTACGGCCCGTTCACCGCGTCCGACGGCAAGGACGTCCTGCTGTCCGTGCAGAACGAACGCGAGTGGGCCGCTCTGTGCGAACAGGTCGTCGGGCGGCCCGAGTTGACCGACGATCCACGGTTCGCCACCGGTTCCGACCGTGTCGCGCACCGCGACGAACTCGACGCGATCATCTCCGCGCGCTTCGCCGAACTCGGCAGCGACGAGGCGATGGAGCTGCTCGACCGCGCCAACATCGCCAACGCGGGCGTCAATTCGGTCGCCGAGTTCCTCGACCACCCGGCGCTCATCGAACGCGACCGCTGGCGGGAGGTGGCAATTCCGGGCAGCCAGGGCCCTGTTCAGGCGCTGGTGCCGCCCGCGGATCTGAGCGGGGTCGCCCCGCGCATGGATCCGGTGCCGGCCGCGGGCGAGCACACCGAGCGGATCCTCGGGGAGCTGGGGCGCGACCGGCAGACCATCGCCCGGCTGCGCGAGTCGGGCGTCTGCGGGTGAGTCCGCCGGTGAGCGGCGCGTGAACCCCGCCCGCGTCAGGCGACGCCGAGCCCTTCGAGTACGACCGCGTTCGGCAGCTCGGCGAAGGCCTTGCCGGGCACGATGAGCTTGCCCCGGCGGCTGCCGCTGCCGACCAGGACGTGCGGCAGGTCGACGACGGCGGCGTCCACGAGCAGCGGCCAGCCGGCGGGCAGGCCGATCGGGGTGACGCCGCCGTACTCCATGCCGGTCTCGCCGGTCGCCGTGTCCATCGGCGCGAACGACGCCTTGCGGGCGCCGAGTTGGCGGCGCACGACGCCGTTCACGTCGACGCGGGTCGTGGAGAGGACCAGGCACGCGGCGAGCGAGGTCTCGCCGCCGCGCTTGCCCGCGACGACGACGCAGTTCGCGGAACGCTCCAGGATGTCCTGGCCGTAATGCTCCACGAAGGTGGCGGTGTCGGCCCACCGCGGGTCGGTGTCGACGTGGAGGAGCTGCTCGGCGGGGACGGTCCCGCTCCAACCGCGCACGGCGTCGGCGACGGGCGCGACCAGGAGATCGAGGGCCTCGGGCGCGGGACGGACGTCGTCGAAATTCCCCATGGGTGCACGCATGGCGGCACGCTAACAGGCGCGGTGCGAGTCAGTGGGAGTCAGTACGACGAGGCGTGCGCCGGGGGCACCGACACCGACATGGTCATCTCGACCGGCTCGGCACCCTTGTTGTGATAGCCGTGCTCCACGTTCGCCTCGAACGACGCGGCCGACCCGGCGGGCACGAGATGCTCCACGCCGTCCACGAGGAGCGTCAGCTCGCCCGCGGCCACGTGCAGCAGCTCCATGGTCCCCGGTGGGTGCGCGTCCGAGTCGCTTCCTTCGCCGGGCATCAGCTTCCACGCCCACAGTTCGAAGGGGCCGCGCGCCTCGGTCCCGACAAGAAGCGTCGTACTGCTGCCCGCCTCCGTGGACCACATCCGCACCGCCTGCTCCGGCGGTACGAGCCGGACGTGGGAGCCCTGTTCGTAGTCGAGGAGCGTGGTGATGCTGACTCCGAGGGCGTCGGCCAGCTTGACCGTTATGCCGACGCTGGGGTTGGTCCTTGCCTGCTCGATCTGGATGATCATGCCGCGGCTCACGCCCGCGCGGGCGGCGAGCGCGTCGAGCGTGAAGCCCCGTTCCGAGCGCCAGCGCTTGAGGTTGCGGGCGAGGGACTGGGTGAGCTGATCGAGGTCCGACACATTCCGTCCATTATTTTGGATGACAGAGTTCAAGATAGTGAACTACGGTGTGGTGCACCTAAGGGTTCACCACACTGTACTGCGAGGATGTTCGATGACAGCACTGTTCGCTCTGGCCACCAGCCTGATGTACGGGTTGGCCGACTTCGGCGGCGGACTGCTGACGCGACGCATCCCCGCGCTCACCGTAGTCGTCGCCTCGCAGACCATCGCCGTGATCGTCCTCGGCGTGATCGTGGTCGCCACGGGCGGCTGGACGGAGTGGGGCCCGCAGCTGTGGTTCGCCGTGGCGGCCGGCCTGCTCGGCCCGGTGGCGATGCTCGCCTTCTACAAGGCCCTGGCCATCGGCCCGATGAGCGTGGTCTCCCCGCTCGCCTCCGTGGGCGTCGTCGTGCCGGTGGCGGTGGGGCTCTTCATGGGCGAGCGGCCGGGGGTCCCGCAGTTCGCCGGGCTCACCGTCGCCATCGTGGGGATCGTGCTCGCGGGCGGCCCCGAGCTGCGCGGCGCCCCCGTGCAGCGGCAGGCGGTACTGCTCACTCTCCTCGCGGCCTTCGGCTTCGGCGCGGTCCTCGCCCTGATCTCCGAGGCGTCGAGCAACCTGACCGGGCTGTTCCTCGCCCTGTTCGTGCAGCGCGTGACGAATGTGGCCGCGGGCGGCGCCGCGCTGTTCGTCTCCGTGAAGCGTGGCGGAGTCGCGCTGCCGGAGGGCACGGGCATGCGGCTGCTCTGGGCGGCGCTCCCGGCACTCGCCTTCGTCGGCCTGGCCGACGTCGCGGCCAACGGCACGTACTCGATCGCCGCCCAGAACGGCCCGGTCACGCTGGCCGCCGTACTCTCCTCGACCTACCCGGTGATCACGGCGCTGGCCGCACGGGCGGTGCTGAAGGAACGGCTGCGCGGAGTGCAGGCGGCGGGGGCGGGCCTGGCCTTGGTGGGCACGGTACTGCTGGCCAGCTGAGCAATCAGCCCCAGGGGGCGCCCCGTCAGGGGCGCGGGGAACTGCGCGAGCAACCCCGACGCACCCGCAGCCGAAGAAACCCGCGACTACCCCTCCAACTCCCCCAGAGCAAGCAACTGTTCCGGCGTAACCCCGTCAGGAATAGGCACAGGCGCAGGCGTCCGCAACGGCGGCTGCCACCCCGCCTCCGGGTCCCACATCCGCACCACGCGGGCAGGCGCCCCGGCCACCACGGAGTGGTCGGGCACGGAGCCCCGCACGACCGCGCCCGCGGCGACCACGACATTGCGGCCAAGCCTCGCCCCCGGCAGGATCACCGCGTTCGTGCCGATCCAGCAGCCGGGCCCGATCTCGACGGGCTCCATGCGCGGCCACTGCTTGCCGATGGGCGTGTGCGGATCGTCGTAGGAGTGGTTCGTGGACGTCACGTACACCGTGGGCCCGAAGTAGCAGTCGTCGCCGATGGTCACCGTGGTGTCGGCGATGACATGGCTGCCGCGGCCGAGCACGACGCCGTTGCCGATGCGCAGGATCGGGTCGGGCCCGAGGTCCAGGTCGGGCATCATCCCGGCGGTGAGGGTGACCTGCTCGCCGATGATGCAGTGGTCGCCGATGCGGATCCACGGCTCACCGAAGACGGTCCCCTGCGGGAAGGACAGCTTCGTGCCCTGTCCTATCGCGCCGAACCGCAGCCGCCCCGGCCGCTGCGCGGTGACGGCCCCCGTCCGCTGCACCCAGGCCCAGCCCGCGTGGACGGCGCGCTGGGTCGCGCGGCGCCGCCAGTCGGCGACCCCGGATGAGAACGTGTTCCTGTTCTTCGGCACGCGCTCACGTTACTCAGCCCCGGCCGCCCCGGTGAGCCCGTACCCCTGTGATCTTCACCCCACAGGGCGGCGGGCCCGCCCCCGTCCCGTACGGTTCCGCCAGGCGCGAGACACGTACGAATGGAGAAATCCGATGAGCCACGAGGCACTCATCACCGGGATCGGCGGCAAGGACCCGAAGATCGATCAGGACGCCTTCACCGCGCCCACCTCGGTGCTCATCGGCGAGGTGACGCTGAATGCCGGTGCGAGCGCCTGGTACGGGGCGGTGCTCCGCGCGGACGGCGGACCGATCGTCGTCGGCGCCGACAGCAACATCCAGGACAACTGCAGCCTCCACGTCGACCTGGGCTTTCCGATGTCCATCGGCGAGCGGGTCTCGGTCGGCCACAACGCCGTCCTGCACGGCTGCACCGTCGAGGACGACTGCCTCATCGGCATGGGCGCGACGGTCCTCAACGGCGCGGTGATCGGCGCCGGTTCGCTGGTCGCGGCGCAGGCGCTCGTGCCGCAGGGGATGATCGTGCCGCCCGGCTCACTCGTCGCGGGCGTGCCCGCCAAGGTGCGCCGCCCGCTCACGGACGAGGAGCGCGCGGGCATCACCCTCAACGGCACGATGTACGTGGAGCTGGCCAAGGCCCACCGGGACGCCCACGCCAAGTGACGTCAGTCGGCGGCCGGGACGGGGACCGGCTCGGCCGCCGGCGCCACGGCCTTCTCGGTTTCGCGCGCCGCCGCTGCCTTCTTGGCGCGGCGCTTGACGAGCAGCATGGAGCCGACGCCGATCAGGACGGCGATGGCGAGGCCGAAGTACGAGAACCGCTTGAGCCAGTCCTCGGCGACGACACCGATGTAGTAGATGACGGCGGTGGTGCCGCCCGCCCAGACGATGCCGCCCAGGACATTGGCGATCAGGAACTTCCAGTACGGCATGCGAAGGACGCCCGCGAGGGGGCCGGCGAAGATCCGGAGCAGGGCGACGAAGCGGCCGAAGAAGACCGCCCACATGCCCCACTTCTGGAACGACTGCTCGGCGCTTCCGACGTTCGCGGCGCTGAAGTGCTTGGGGAATTTCCGTTCGAGCCAGGCGAGGAGTGGCCGGCCGCCCTTGCGTCCGATCGCGTACCCGATGGAGTCGCCGATGATGGCGCCCGCGGTGGCGCAGATCCCCAGGATGACGGGGTTGAGCTCGCCGTGCTGCGAGGAGAGCAGCGCGGCGGAGACGAGGACGATCTCACCCGGCAGCGGGATGCCCAGGCTCTCCAGACCGATGACCACGCCCACCAGCGCGTAGATACTGACGGCCGGTACGGTCTCCAGCCATTCCTGGACGTGCAACGCCGGTTCCTCCTGTGCTGATGTGCGTGTACCCGGCGTGCGCGTTCCCCCCAAGATCGCGCACGCCGGGCAGCCTACCCGCTCACCCGGCGTCGGCCGGGGCGGAGTCCCACAGGTCACACCGGTGCTCACGGGCCACAGCGCCGCTCAGCTCGTTCCCTCCGGCGGACGCGGTCCGCAGCGAGAGCACCTGGCCTGCCTGCGTCCGCTGGTCGGGCGCAGTGGGCTGGCCATCGGCGCGCGGCGCACCGCCGTGGATGAAGGAGCCCCAGTACTGGACCATCTGCCGGGCCAGCACCTTCTGCTCCGCGTTGAGCGGCGACGCGAGCCCGAAGTGCTTGAAGAGGTACTGCACTTCGTTGACGTGGGTCGCCCCGAAGTCGAACGTCTTGCCCGCCTCGCGGATCGAGGCGAAGGGCGGAGAGGTGCGGTCGGCGAACTCGTAGGCGTAGACGGGACCACGGCCCGCGAGCGACCTGTCCATGCGCAGCGCCGTGCAGGCGAACATCCGGTCGCCGAGGGAGGCCGCGTACGCGTGCGTCGGCGAGGCGTGCCCGGACGCCGGATAGCGCGCGAGAACCTTGGCGCCCAGCTCGGCGCCGTACGTCCGGGTGAGCGCGCCCGGGTACTGCTCCTCGGTCAGCGGCTTGCCCTGTCCGTCGAACTGCCCGTAGGCGAAGAGCGTCCCTTCGTCGCTGTTCGCGCCGTTCAGGACGGGCACGCGGGCGGCGCTCCCGTTCTCGTACGCCTCCTCCGGCTGCACCGGCAGGAAGTCACCGCCGGCCACCGGGCCCCAGTCGAACCCGGCCTGCGCCGCGAGGATCTCCTTGGCGGGTTTCTTCCGCAGACAGGCGAGGGCGGTCGCCGGGTCGGCGCAGCCCGCCTTCTTCGCGAAGGCCGCGCCCTGCGTGAGCGCCTCGTCGCGCTCCCGGGCCGCGCAGTCCCCGTAGGCGCCGCTCTGCACGATGCCCGCGCGGTAGAGGCCCTTGGCGGTGGGCGAGGCGAGCTGGGTGCAGACGGAGCGGCCGCCCGCCGACTCGCCCGCGATGGTGACGCGCTGCCGGTCGCCGCCGAACGACCCGATGTTGGCGCGCACCCAGCGCAGCGCGGCCTGCTGGTCGAGCATGCCGTAGTTGCCCGAAACGCGGTCGGAGGCCTCACCGTCGAGGCCCTTGTCCGCGAGGAAACCCATGGCGCCGAGGCGGTAGTTGACGGTCACGACCACCGTGCCGGTGCGCCGGGCGAAGGCGTCGGGCACG
This sequence comes from Streptomyces sp. NPDC054866, assembly GCF_053610745.1. Classification (NCBI taxonomy): domain Bacteria; kingdom Bacillati; phylum Actinomycetota; class Actinomycetes; order Kitasatosporales; family Streptomycetaceae; genus Streptomyces; species Streptomyces sp. NPDC054866. The sequence goes on along the minus strand of NZ_JBSGZA010000004.1, from coordinate 82,174 downwards.
ATGTCCTCCCCCGCGCCCGCGGTGAGCCCGCCACCGTGCAGCCAGACCATGACGGGCCGGGGCTTGTGCTGCCCCTTGGGTGCGTAGACGTTGAGGTCTAGGCAGTCCTCCGTGTGGCTGGGGTTCTCGTAGCCGGGATCCCAACTGGCGTTCTGTACGCAGCGGTTGCCGAAGGAGGTCGCGCCGCGCACGCCCTGCCAGGGCTTGGCGGGACGTGGCTCCTTCCAGCGGAGGTCGCCGACGGGCTGCTGCGCGTACGGGATGCCGAGGAACTGCCGCCCCTCGGCGGTGGATTCGCCGCGCAGCCAGCCCGCGTCCGTACGGACAAGCGCGCCTTTGCCGGGGGCGGCCTGCGCGGGGTGCGGGGTGAGCAGGGCCGCGGCGGCGGCCATGACGACGAAGGCGGACACGCTTCGTCCCGTTCTTCTCATGCGGCTCATGCGGCTCATGGCGACTCCCCTGGATGACGTCGAACCACTGGCGGCGGGAAAACTATGACCGACGGTGACTCGTGTCAATGAGTTGAACAGAAGGCCGCCCGAAACGGCGCGATGAGGTCATGAGAAACGGCGCCGCGCCGGTCGGGACCCCCGTGGCCCGGCCGGTGCGACGCCGCTGTGTTCAATGAACGTACGGAAGCGAACGCCCGTACGCGACTCAGTTATTGGGGCGCAGCGTCCAGACGACCGTCATCTCGCCGGTCACGGCGCCGTCCTCGCGCTGGATCGCGATCGCGACGGGGAACTCGGGCCGCTGCCCCGCGTCCAGTTCGGCGACGACCTCGGCGGCCGGGCGGCCGAGCGTCGCGGTGGCGGTCACCGGCCCCATGGCGAGCTTCTTGTACGCGATGTCGGCGCGGACGGCGAGGGGCACAGCCCGCGAGAGCTGCTCGCCGAACGCGGCGAGCACGATGGCGCCGCTCGCCGACTCCCCCAGCGTGAACATCGCTCCGGCGTGCGGCCCGCCGACGTGGTTGTGGTACTCACCCTGGTCGGGCAGAGCGACCACGGCCTTCTCGGGCGTGGTCTCGCGGAACTCGAGGTTCAGGGTCCGGGCCATCGGCACGGTGGCGGCGAGCATCTCGCCTATCGACATCTGGTCAGTGCTCATGGCCAGGAGGTTACCCACCAGTAGCGTTCTTTGGCCAGGAGCCTGCCGGGGTTGGATCACGGTCACCTATCGTTGCTGCGCATGTGGCCAGGAGAGCAGCAGCCCGGGGGCGGGCCGAACCAGCAGCCGAATCCGTACCAGCAGCCGGGATACCAGCAGCACCAGCAGCCTGGCTATCAGCAACCGGCGCCCTGGAACGCGCCCACCGTTCCGGGCGGCACACCCCAGGCGCCGCAGACCGGCGGCAACGGAGGGGGCGGCGGCAACCGGACCAAGGTCATCGCCATCGTCGCCGCGGCCGCGGTCGTGGTGGCCGCCGGCGTCACGGGCTTTCTCCTCCTCGGCGGCGACAAGGACGACAGCGCGAAGCCGGACCCGACGCGGTCCCCGTCCGCCTCTCCGAGCCCGGCCGGTTCCGAGGAAGCCGACTCACGCGGTGTCGACGGCGGGCCGAAGCCGACCGTTCCGGGTTGGAAGACGGTCACGAACGCCGAGCGCCGGATCGCCTTCGACGTACCCCCTGAGTGGGAGCTCAAGGCGCGCGACTGGGTGGACGCCGTCGGGGAGGCCGACGACGAGGACAGCATCCTGATCGGGATGGTGGCACCCGCCGCGCTCAAGCAGCGGTGGTGCGCGAGCGATCCCGACCGGGACGGCATCAAGGACTACACGCCGCTCGCGGAGGCCGGAAGCAGAGGCAACCGTGGCGCGAAGAGCACCGAACAGATCGCCGCGAAGGACTCGGCGACGTGGGTGTACGGCCAGTACTCCCAGCCCGACCGGAAGAACATCAGGACCAGCGCGGTGGAGCCGTACACGACCAGGTCCGGCATCAAGGGCAGCGTTGCCACCTCCTCGGTCTCCGGAGTCGATGACGACGACAAGTGCCGGACAGACGGCAAGGCGACCACCTTCGGCTTCAAGGACTCCGAGGGGAAGTTGGTCTCATGGTCGTTCTTCGGCGCCAAGGGCGTGGATGAGGAAGTGCCGGAGGCGACGGTCAGGAAGATACTCAGCACGGTCCGCGAGTACCGCGCCCGGCCGAAGCCCTGAGCAACCGGCCCTTCGGCGCCCCGTCGCCCCGTCGCCCGGGGGCGTCCGTGACGTGTCCGCTCCAACACCCCGTATCGTTTCCCGCCATGTGGCCAGGACAGCAGCCGCCCGGGGGCGAGCAGAACCCGCAGGACCAGAATCCCAACCCGTACCAGCAGCCGGGGTACCAGCAGCCGAACCCGTACCAGCAGCCGGGATACCAGCAGCCCAACCCCTATCAGCAGCCGGGGCCGGGGCAGCCGGGACAGCAGCAGGGGCAGTGGAGCGCTCCGACCGCGCCGATGGGCGTGACGCCCAAGGCCGGCGGTGACGGGGGCGGCGGCAACGGCGGCAGGACCAAGCTGGTCGCCATCGTCGCGGCGACGGCGGTCGTGGTGGCCGCCGGAGTCACCGGCTTCCTGGTGCTCGGCGGCGACAAGGACGACGAGGCGGACGCGAAGCCGTCCAAGTCCCCCGCCAAGACCGCCTCCAAGAAGCCGGACCCTGCGACCGGCGGCGGCGAGGACGAGCGCGGCACGGGCAACGGCCCGAAGCCGACGGTCAAGGGCTGGCAGGTCGTCGTGAACCCCAAGTGGGGCACCGCCTTCGACGTCCCGGCCGACTGGGAGGTGCAGACCCCCGACACCTTCATCGGCTTCGAGGACAGCGAGAAGGGTGACGGCAGCGCGCTCATCGGCATGTCCGCGCCCGCGTACTACAAGTCCAAGTGGTGCTCCTCCGACGACGACAAGGACGGCAACAAGGACGACACCGCCCTCGGCGCGGTCGGCACCAAGGGTCAGAACGGCGCGAAGAACACCAAGGACGTCGCGCGCAACGACTCCGCGTGGTGGGTCTTCGGCGGCTACACGGACCAGAAGAAGGCCGACAAGAAGAAGATCAAGGTCGGCAAGGTGGAGTCGTTCACGACCGCGTCGGGCATCAAGGGCAGCGTCGCGACCTCCACGACCTCCGGTGTCGCCAAGAACGACAAGTGCGACTCGGACGGCAAGGCCACGACGTTCGCCTTCAAGAACTCCGAGGGTGAGTACGTCGCCTGGTCGCTGTACGGCGCCAAGGGCGTGAAGGACGAGATCCCCGACGCGACGGTGAAGAAGATCCTGAGCACGGTGCGCCTGAACGGGGACGCCGAGGAGTCCTGATCCGCTGAGCCGCTGAGCCGTCGTGGCGGTGCATGACCGGGGTTCCGGACCCGTGCGGAATCGGTTTGGCAAGTCGGTGTTCCGGCGGCGATAGTCCCCTGGTGATCAAACCCGCCGCCGTGCGCCGCCCCTCCTGGGCCGGGCGCAACTACAGCCTGCTGACCGCCGCCGCGATCGTGACCAATCTGGGCAGCCACGGCGCCCTGATCGCGGCGGCGTTCGCCGTGCTCGACTCGGGCGGTGACGGCGGTGACGTGGGTCTGGTGGCGGCGGCGCGCACGCTGCCGCTCGTGCTGTTCCTGCTCATAGGCGGCGCCGTCGCCGACCGGCTGCCGCGCCACCATGTGATGGTCGCGGCCAACGCCCTCAACTGCCTTTCGCAGGCGGTCTTCGCGGTGCTCGTCATCTCCGGCGCGCCCCCGCTCTGGTCGATGATGCTGCTCACCGCGCTCGGCGGCACCGGCCAGGCGTTCTTCGGCCCGGCCGCCGAAGGCATGCTGATGTCGACCGTCAGCGGCGAACAGGCGAGCCGCGCCTTCGCCCTTTACCGCATGGCGATGCAGGGCGCGGGGCTCGGCGGCGCGGCGCTCGGCGGTCTGATGGTCGCTGCGATGGGGCCCGGCTGGGTGCTGGCGGTGGACGCGGCGGCGTTCGCGGTGGCCGGAGCGCTGCGGTCGTTCCTCGACGTGAGTCACATACCGAAGCGGGCACCCGGCGGCGGGCTGCTCTCCGATCTGCGGGAGGGCTGGCGGGAGTTCACCGGGCGGCCGTGGCTGTGGGCGATCGTCGCGCAGTTCTCCGTGGTGGTGGCGGTGGTCGGCGCGGCCGAGGCGGTGTTCGGACCGCTGGTGGCCCGCGACGAGCTGGGCGGCGCCGGGCCCTGGGGTCTCGCGCTCGGCGCTTTCGGCGCGGGCACGGTCGGCGGCGCGTTCCTGATGATGCGGTGGAAGCCGCGGCGCCTGCTGCTCGCGGGCACCCTCTGCGTCTTCCCACTGGCGGCGCCTTCGGCTGCGCTCGCGGTGCCTTTGCCTGTGTGGGGGCTCGCGGCGGTGATGTTCGTGAGCGGCATCGCGATCGAGGTGTTCGGCGTCTCCTGGATGACGGCGATGCATCAGGAGATCCCCGAGGAGAAGCTGTCGCGTGTCTCCGCGTACGACTGGTTCGGCTCGATCGCGATGGTCCCGCTCGCCACGGCACTCGCGGGCCCGGCGGAGCTCGCCTTCGGACGTTCGGCGTCGCTGTGGGGCTGCGCGGCGCTGGTGGTCGTGGTGACGGCACTGGTCCTCTTCGTGCCGGACGTACGCAACCTGACGCGGCGCACGCCGTCGAAGGAGATCGCCAAGGTACCCGCTCCCACCAGCGGCGGCCCATCGCTCGACCCCGCGGTCACCTCAGCTGCCGCTGAAGGCCCCGTCGGGCGGCTCGGGTGACGCGACCGACCCCTCAACCGACGCTGAAAGCCCCATCAGGCGGCTCAGGTGACGCCACCGCATCCTCGTCCCGCACCGGCTTCGCACCACCCATGAACAGACGCACCGTCCACAGTCCCGTACCCGACATGTGCCGGGCGGTTACGCCCTCAACCGGCCCCTCAACCGACGCTGAAAGCCCCATCAGGCGGCTCAGGTGACACGACCGCACCTTCGTCCCGCACCGGCTTCGCACCACCCATGAACAGACGCACCGTCCACGGTCCCGTACCCGACATGTGCCGGGCGGTTACGCCCTCAACCGGCCCCTCAACCGACGCTGAAAGCCCCATCAGGCGGCTCAGGTGACGCCACCGCGTCCTCGTCCCGCACCGGCTTCGCGTCACCCATGAACCGACGCAGCGCCGCCCCGTACTCGACGCGTGCAGGGAAGATGTCGGCTGCCGTCCGGCGGGACAGTGCCTCGATGTCGATGGGGTCGTGGGAGGCGACGAGCACCGCGTTGCCGAAGCGGCGGCCTCGCAGCACGTTCGGCTCGGCGATCAGCGCGACCTCCCCGAACACCTCGGCGAAGGTGGCGAGTTGGGAGCGGAGGAAGGTGAACGGCGCCCCGTCGGCGAGGTTCGCCGCATAGAGGCCGCCCGCGCGCAGCACCCGGTCCGCGGCGCGCGCGTAGGCCACCGATGTCAGGTGGGCCGGCACCCGCGAGCCGCCGAACACATCGGCCACGAGGACGTCGGTGCTGTCGGGCGCCGCTGCCTCCAGCCACTGCCTGGCGTCCGCGCCGTGGACCGTGATCCCGGATTCCGCGGGCAACGGCAGCCGCTCCGTGACCAGTTCGAGCAGCCCCCGGTCCGCCTCCACCACGTCCTGCCGCGAGCCCGGCCGGGTGGCGGCGACATAGCGGGGCAGGGTGAGCGCGCCGCCGCCGAGGTGGATCACGTCCAGGGGGCGGTCCTGGTCGTCGGCCGTGTCCAGGACGTGCGCGAGTCGCTGCGCGTACTCGAACTCCAGGTGAGTGGGCGTGTCCAGGTCGACGTACGACTGAGGCGCTCCGTCGACCGTGAGCAGCCAGGCGCGGGGCCGGTCCACGTCCGGCATCAGCTTGGCGGTGCCGTGATCGACGTCCTTGATGACGGCCATGGCCTCGTCCGCGCTTTCGTCCTCAGTCACCGGTCCATTGTGCCCGCCTCCCCCGAGGGTGGATCCCCCGAGGGACGCGGGCGTCAGGACGTCGACCGTCCGCCATCGTCCGTCGATTTCAGTACATGACGGGAGGCATGGCCCACCGGCCTCACATGTTGGCGGAGGGCCAATATCCGCCAGGCCCGAGCTGTCGGCAGTTTCGCCAGTTCATACGCAAGTTTCGACCCAACTCTTGACAGGTGCACCCCGCTACAGCACTTTGGGAGCGCTCCCACGACTTCAAGGCTTGCACCATCTCCCACCAGAGCCGCGGGGAGGAGACGGAGCGCCGTGACCGGTGGGACCCCGGTCGCAGGGCTTCGGTGACACCCGAGCACCCCCCCTCCCGCATTCGGAGAGAGGAACCAGCATGACGCTGGCGCCCATAACCCCCGCCCGAAGACGGGCGTCTCGGAGCATCGCCGCCCTGATCGCCACCCTCGCCCTCGCGGCGGCCGCGATCGGGCTCACGCCTTCGCCGGCGTCCGCGGCCGAGCCGCCGACGCTGCATCAGCTCGCCGACGCCAAGGGCAGGTACTTCGGCTCGGCGACCGACAACGGGGAACTGTCCGACGCCCCGTACTCCCAGATCCTGGGTTCCCAGTTCGGGCCGATCACCCCCGGCAACTCCATGAAGTGGGACAGCACCGAGCGCACCCAGGGGCAGTTCAGCTTCTCGGGCGGCGACCAGGTCGTGGACTTCTCCCAGGCGCACGGTCAGAGCGTTCGCGGCCACACCCTGGTCTGGCACAGCCAGTTACCCGGCTGGGTGGGGCAGCTGCCCGTCTCGCAGGTGCGCCCCGCCATGGAGAACCACATCGCCAATGTCGCCGGCCACTACCGCGGCAAGGTGTCCGCCTGGGACGTCGTCAACGAGCCCTTCAACGAGGACGGCAGCTTCCGCAACTCCCCGTTCCACAACGCCATGGGCAAGGATTTCATCGCCCACGCCCTGCGCGCCGCCCGGGCCGCCGACCCCGACGCCAAGCTGTACATCAACGACTACAACGTCGAGGGGCTCGGCGCGAAGAGCGACGCCCTCTACGCCCTCGCCCGCGATCTGAAGGCGGCAGGCGTGCCGCTCGACGGCGTCGGGCTACAGGCGCATCTGGCGATCCAGTACGGATTCCCGAACCAGATGCGGCAGAACATCCAGCGCTTCGCCGACCTCGGCCTCGACGTGGCCGTCACCGAGCTCGACGTGCGGATGCAGTTGCCGAAGGACTCGGCGAAGGAGGCCACCCAGGCCGACTACTACCGCCGGGTCACGGAGGCCTGCCTGGCCGTCACCCGGTGCGTCGGGATCACACTCTGGGACTACACCGACAAGTACTCCTGGATCCCCGGCGTCTTCGACGGCGAGGGCTCCGCCCTCCCGTGGGACGGGAACCTGCAGCCCAAGCCCGTCGTCATGGACGCGATCCGCAAGGCCCTCGGCGACACCGGCGCGGTCGACACCCAGGCCCCGAGCGTGCCGTCGGGGCTGCGGGTGACCGGCACCACCTCGGCCTCCGTCTCCCTGGCGTGGAACGCCGCCACCGACGACACGGGCGTCACCGGGTACGACGTCTACCGGGGCGGCACGAAGGTGGGTACGGCCTCCGGTACGTCCTTCACCGACAGCGGGCTCGCCGCCTCCACCGCGTACGCCTACACGGTGCAGGCCCGCGACGCCGCCGGGAACGTCTCGGCGCGGTCCGCCCCGGTGAGCGCGACGACGCAGCCTGCGGGCACGGGCGGCGGCGCCCTGAAGGTCCAGTACAAGAACAACGACCAGTCCGCCGGCGACAACTCGATCAAGCCCGGGCTGCAGCTGGTCAACACCGGCGACTCGGCCGTCGATCTCTCCAAGGTGACCGTCCGCTACTACTTCAGCAGCGGGTCCGGCGCCACGACGTACAGCACCTGGTGCGACTGGGCAGTGCTCGGCTGCGGGACGCTCACGCACCGGGTCGCCGCGATGAGCAGCCCGAAGGCCGGCGCCGACCACTACCTGGAGGTGGGCTTCGCCGCCACCGCGGGCAGCCTCGCCCCCGGGGCTTCGAGCGGCGAGGCGCAACTGCGGTTCAACAAGAGCGACTGGTCGAACTTCAGCGAGGCCGACGACTACAGCCGCGGTACGAACACCTCCTTCGCGGATGCGCCGAAGATCACCGTCCACCTCGACGGCCGGACGGTCTACGGCACCACCCCCTGAACCACGGTCCGGGCGGCCGGCCCCGCCCGCCCGGACCGTTTCGGCACCACCACTCCCACCCGGACCCCCTCTTGGAGGACCTGTGTCCGCACACCCCGAGATGCCCGAAAGATCCGAAAGATCCGCATTACTCTCCCGGCGTTCCTTCGTCGGCGTGACCGGCGGCGCGCTCGTCGCCCTCGGCGCCGGGCAGGCGTTCGCCCAGGCTGCCGATGCCCCGGCCGGGTCCGCCGCACAAGCGGCCGCCGCCGACGGCCCCTACACGGAGGCCTTCCTCACTCAGTACAACAAGATCAAGAACCCGGCCAGCGGCTACTTCAGCCCGGACGGCATCCCGTACCACTGCGCCGAGACCCTGATCGTCGAGGCTCCCGACCACGGCCACCAGACGACCTCCGAGGCGTTCAGCTTCTGGATCTGGCTGGAGGCGGCGTACGGCCGGATCACCGGCGACTGGGCCCCGTTCAACAAGTCCTGGGAGGTCGCCGAGGCCTCGATCATCCCGCCGCACATCGACCAGCCCACCAACGACTCGTACACCCCCTCCAAGCCTGCCACCTACGCGCCCGAGCACCCGCAGGTCACCAGCTACCCGTCCGAGCTGAACTCCTCCGTCTCCGTCGGCGCCGACCCCATCGCCACCGAACTCGCCTCCGCGTACGGGACGATGGACGTCTACGGCATGCACTGGCTGATGGACCTCGACAACGTCTACGGCTTCGGCAACAAGCCAGGCACCGGCGACGAGCTCGGCCCCGGCAAGATGGCGTCCTTCATCAACAGCTACCAGCGCGGCGCGCAGGAGTCGGTCTGGGAGACCATCCCGCAGCCCAGCACCGACCTCTTCAAGTACGGCGGCCCCAACGGCTACCTCGACCTCTTCGTCAAGGACGCCTCGTACGCGAAGCAGTGGAAGTACACCAACGCCCCCGACGCCGACGCGCGCGCCGTGCAGGCCGCGTACTGGGCGCTGACGTGGGCCACGGCGCAGGGCAAGGCGAGCCAGGTCTCCTCCTCCGTGGCCAAGGCCGCGAAGATGGGCGACTACCTGCGCTACTCGATGTTCGACAAGTACTTCAAGAAAATCGGCAACTGCACCAGCCCGACCGGCTGCCAGCCCGCCTCCGGCCGCGATGCCCAGCACTACCTGCTGTCCTGGTACTACGCCTGGGGCGGCTCCGCGGGCACCGGCGGCGGCTGGGCCTGGCGCATCGGTGACGGCATCGCCCACCAGGGCTACCAGAACCCACTCGCCGCCTGGGCGCTGTCCACCGTCCCCGCCCTCACCCCCAAGTCACCGACAGCGAAGGGCGATTGGCAGAAGTCGCTCACCCGGCAGCTGGAGTTCCTGCGCTGGCTGCAGTCCACCGAGGGCGCGCTCGCCGGCGGCTGCTCCAACAGCTGGGACGGCCAGTACGGCACCCCGCCGGCTGGCACACCGACCTTCTACGGCATGGCGTACGACTGGCAGCCCGTCTACCACGACCCGCCGAGCAACAATTGGTTCGGCTTCCAGGTCTGGTGCATGGAGCGCGTCGCCCAGTACTACTACGTCACCAACAACGCGACCGCCAAGGCGGTCCTCGACAAGTGGGTGGCCTGGGCCTCCGAGGAGACCACCGTCGGCGCCGACGGCAGCTACCGCTTCCCCGCCACCCTCAAGTGGTCCGGCGCCCCCGACACCTGGAACGCCACGAGCCCCGGCGCCAACACCGGCCTGCACGTATCGGTCGTCGACTACGGCGACGACGTCGGCGTGGGCGCGGCGCTGTCCATGACGCTGATCTATTACGCCGCGAAGTCCGGGGACGCCGACGCCGCCGGACTCGCCAAGTCCCTGCTCGACGCCATGGCCGAGCACGCCGACGCCAAGGGCATCGCCGTCCCCGAGACCCGCCGCGACTACGACCGCTTCGACGACCCGGTGTACTTCCCGGCGGGCTGGTCCGGCACCTCCCCGCAGGGCGTGAAGCTTGGCTCCGGTACGACCTTCATCGGGATGCGGCCGTGGCTCAAGCAGGAGCCGGGCTGGTCGAAGGTGCAGACGTACCTCGACGGCGGCGCCCCGCCGGTCTTCACGTACCACCGCTTCTGGGCGCAGGCGGCGCTGGCGCTCTCCTTCGCCTCGTACGCCGAGCTCCTCGGCGACGAGGGCGGCCCCGGCGGCGGCGACACCACCGCGCCGACCGTCCCGACCGGCCTGACGGTGACGGCGACGACCGGCACCAGCGTGTCGCTGAGCTGGACGGCGTCCACCGACGACACCGGCGTCGCGGCGTACGACGTCTACCGCGACGGCACCCCGGTCGGCACCCCGACCGCGGCCACCTACACCGACACGGGGCTCTCGGCCGCCACCGCATACCGCTACCGGGTCGCCGCCCGCGACGCCGCGGGCAACGCCTCCGCACTGTCCGCCGAGGTCACCGGCACCACCAAAGCCGGCGGCGGTACGGGCGGGGCCAAGGTCCAGTACAAGAGCACCGATTCCAACGCCACCGACAACGCCCTGCGCATGTCCCTGAAGGTCGGCAACACCGGCGGCGGCGCGCTCAGCCTGTCCACGGTGACCGTCCGCTACTACTTCACCGGCGACGGCGGCCCGTCCACGTACACCACCTGGTGCGACTGGGCGATGCTCGGCGCCGCCAACATCACCCACCGGGTGGTCGCCATGAGCAGCCCGAAGACCGGCGCGGACCGCTACCTGGAGGTCGGCTTCAGCGCCGGCGCGGGCAGCGTCGCCGCGGGCGGCGACTCCGGCGAGATACAGCTGCGCGTGCACAAGAGCGACTGGTCGAACTTCAACGAGGCCGACGACTACAGCCGCGGCACCAACGCGTCCTTCGCGGACGCCTCCAAGATCACCGCGTATGTCGGCGGCGAGCTCGTCTGGGGGACGGCGCCGTGAGGGGACGACACCTGCGCGGCGCCCTCGCCGCCACCGCCGCGGGCATCCTGCTAGCCGGGCTCGCGCTGTTCACCGGGGCGGGCCCGGCGGCGGCCGCGCCGGTCACCGACTGCACCCAGTGGGGCACCACCGAGATGCAGGACGGCGCGTACACGTACCAGCAGAACGAGTGGAACTCCTCGGCCCGCCAGTGCGTCAGCGTGGACACCGCGACCGGCGCCTGGAAGTTGACCGAGGCGAACTTCTCGCTCACCACGGCGGGGCCGCCCGCCACCTACCCGTCCAGCTACAAGGGCTGCCACTGGGGCGCGTGCACCGCGAACAGCGGTCTGCCGATCCGAGTGAGCGAACTGGGCAGCGCCCGCTCGACGTTCGACACCACGCAGGTCGCCTCCGGTGCCTGGAACGCCGCGTACGACCTGTGGTTCAACTCCACGCCCACCACCGACGATCAGCCGGACGGCACCGAGTTGATGATCTGGATCAACCACCGCGGCGGCGTCCAGCCCATCGGCTCCCGAACGGCGACGATCACCGCGGACGGCCGGACGTGGGACGTGTGGACCGGTCCTGGGGCGTCCGGGTGGAAGGTCATCTCGTACGTGTTGCAGGGCGGCGCCACCGCGGTGACCGACCTCGACGTGAAGGACCTCGTCGACGACGCCACCGCACGCGGCCAGATCAACCCCGCGCACTACCTGATCGACGCCGAGGCCGGCTTCGAGATCTGGCAGGGCGGCCAGGGTCTTGGCGTGAACTCCTTCTCGTTCGACGCCAGTAAGGGCTCGGGCGGCGGGGACACCACGGCGCCGACCGCGCCCCGCAACCTGCGGTCCACCGGGGCGAGTTCGTCGTCCGCCTCGCTGGCCTGGGATCCCGCCACGGACGACGTCGGCGTCACGTCGTACGACGTCTACCGCGGCAGCACGCGCGTCGGCTCCACCGGCGGCACGACGTACACCGACACGGGACTGACGGCGTCCACCGCGTACAGCTACACCGTGCGCGCCCGGGACGCAGCCGGGAACGCCTCGCCGCCCGCCGGTCCGGTGAGCGTCACCACTGAGCCCGGCGGCGGGACCGGACCCGGCAACCTGAAGGTGCAGTACAAGACCGCCAATACGGGCCTGACGGACAACGCCATCGGGATGAACCTGCGGGTGGTCAACACCGGGAGCAGTGCGCAAAGTCTGAAGGACGTCGAGATCCGCTACTGGTTCGACGACTCGGCCTCCTCGTACACCACCTGGTGCGACTGGGCGCAGATCGGCTGCTCCAACCTCACCCACTCGGTGTCGACGAACGGCACGACCACCGGGGCCAATCGCTACCTGAAGGTCAACGTCACCAGCGGCACACTCGCCGCGGGCGCCTCCACCGGCGACATCCAGCTGCGGCTGCACCGCAGCGACTGGTCGAACCTCAACGAAGCCGACGACTACAGCCACGGCACCGCGAGCACCTACACGGACGCACCAAAGATCGGCGTCTACTCCGACGGCCAACTCCTGTGGGGCACCGCGCCCTGATCAACCCCCGCACACCCTCATCCGAGAGGAACACCAAGCAACGATGAACACCACCATGCACCTCAGACGCAAGAGCCGCTTCAGAAGGCTCGCGGCGCTGCTGCCTGCGCTCGCCATGGGCGCCGCGCTCAGCGTCGCGCTGCCTACCGCACCGGCCTCTGCGGCCGCGGCGGCCCGCGTCGACAACCCGTACGTGGGCGCCAAGCCGTACGTCAACCCCGACTGGTCCGCCAAGGCGAAGGCCGAGCCGGGCGGCTCCGTCATCGCCGACGAGCCCAGCTTCGTCTGGATGGACCGGATCGCCGCGATCACCGGCACCTCCAACGGCCGTGGCCTGCGCGCCCACCTCGACACCGCGCTGACGCAGGGCGCCACGCTCTTCCAGGTCGTCATCTACGACCTGCCGGGCCGCGACTGCTCCGCGCTCGCCTCCAACGGCGAGCTGAAGGCGGAGGAGCTCGGCCGGTACAAGTCGGAGTACATCGACCCGATAGCGGCGATCCTCGCCGACCCGAAGTACGCGGCCCTGCGGATCTCGGCGCTGATCGAGCCGGACTCGCTGCCCAACATGGTCACCAACGCGGGCAGCGCGGCCGGCGCCACGGAGGCCTGCCGGCACGTGAAGGAGCTGGGGTCGTACGAGAAGGGCGTCGGCTACGCGCTGAACAAGCTCGGCGACATCCCCAACGTCTACAACTACATCGACGCGGGACACCACGGCTGGCTCGGCTGGGACACCAACTTCGACCCGGCGGTGGACCAGTTCAAGAAGGCCGCCACCACCGAGGGCGCGACGGTCGACGACGTCACCGGCTTCATCGTCAACACCGCCAACTACGGGGCGCTGCACGAGCCGAACTTCAAGGTCACCGACTCGGTGAACGGCACCACCGTGCGCCAGTCCAAGTGGGTCGACTGGAACTACTACGTCGACGAGCTGGGCTTCGCCCAGGCACTGCGTGAGCGCCTGGTCAGCCGCGGCGGCTTCAACCCCGGCCTCGGCATGCTCATCGACACCGCACGCAACGGCTGGGGCGGCACCGCACGACCCACAGGACCCGGCCCGCAGACCTCCGTCGACGCCTACGTCGACGGCGGCAAGGTGGACCGCCGCATCCACACCGGCAACTGGTGCAACCAGCAGGGAGCCGGAGTCGGCGAACGCCCGCGGACCGCGCCCGAGCCGGGCATCGACGCGTACGTGTGGGCCAAGCCCCCGGGCGAGTCGGACGGCAACAGCCAGCCCATCGACAACGACGAGGGCAAGGGCTTCGACCGGATGTGCGACCCGACCTACGAGGGCAACGCACGCAACGGCAACAATCCGACCGGCGCCATGGCCAACGCCCCGCTGGCCGGCCACTGGTTCTCCGCACAGTTCCAGATGCTGCTGACCAACGCCTACCCGCCGCTGAACGGCGGCGGAGACCCGGGCCCCGACACCGAGGCGCCGAGCGTCCCGGCGGGGCTGAAGACGACGGGCGCCACCTCGTCGTCGGTGTCACTGTCCTGGACCGCCTCGACGGACAACGTGGGCGTCGCGTCGTACGACGTGTACCGCAACGGGACCCTCGTCGGCTCCACCGGCGGCACGACGTACACCGACAGCGCTCTGACCGCCTCCACCACCTACCAGTACAAGGTGCGGGCGCGGGACGCGGCCGGGAACGCCTCGGCCCAGTCCGCGCAGGTCGCCGGCACGACGACTTCGGGGGGTGGGACGGGCACCGGCAATCTGAAGGTGCAGTACAAGACCGCCAATACGGGCCTGACGGACAACGCCATCGGGATGAACCTGCGGGTGGTCAACACCGGGAGCAGCGCGCAGAGTCTGAAGGACGTCGAGATCCGCTACTGGTTCGACGACCCGGCCTCCTCGTACACCACCTGGTGCGACTGGGCACAGATCGGCTGCTCGAACCTCACCCACTCGGTATCGACGAACGGCACGACGACCGGGGCCAACCGCTACCTGAAGGTCAACGTCACCAACGGCACACTCGCCGCGGGCGCCTCCACCGGCGACATCCAACTGCGGCTGCACCGCAGCGACTGGTCGAACCTCAACGAGGCCGACGACTACAGCCACGGCACCGCGAGCACCTACACGGACGCACCAAAGATCGGCGTCTACTCCGGCGGCCAACTCCTTTGGGGTACCGCCCCGTAACCCGCAAGGCCTGACACACGTACGGCACGACGCGCCCCCGGGGCCCTTCCGGCCCGGGGGCTCCTTCCTCCCCTTTCCAACGGCCAGTGGTGCAATCCCTCAGGCCGCCGAATCGGCACCCCCACCCAGCTGGGGGGGGCGGCGCCGAGATGCTCCTGTGGATCAAGGTTCCGGGTGAGTCCGACGGCAACTGCGGCGCTGGAAGCGGCTCTTCGGCCGGACAGTTCCTCCCCGATGTCGCCTACAAGATGATCTACGGCTACTGATCGAAGGGCCAATCCCTCACCCCTGCGGCCCGTAGCCCCGCGACGCATCCGCCACACTCCATTCGGAACGTGAAACCCCCTACGTCCCCCACCCCGGTGATGGTGAGCACGTTCTCCACCGAGAGCAGAAGGGGCGCGTCGACGTACCGCTCGGGCATGGGCACATAGGTGTCCACCGCGTCGAGCAGCGCCTCGATGGCGGCGGCCCACCGCGGGTCGCCCTCCAGCGCCCTCAGCCCCGAGACCCGTACGACCGGAACGGAGCCGCCCTCGTACCCGTGCGCGGTGAGCAGATCGCGCACCTCGAGCTCGACGAGGTCGGTGCGCTCCTCGTCGCCCGCGTCCGCCTTGTTGAGCGCGACCACGATGTGGTCCACGCCGACCTGGCGGGCGAGCAGGACGTGCTCGGCGGTCTGCGGCATGATCCCGTCGAGCGCGGAGACGACGAGGATCGCCCCGTCCAGCTGCGCGACGCCGGTGACCATGTTCTTGACGTAGTCGGCGTGGCCCGGCATGTCCGCGTGCGCGATGTTGACGGTGCTGCCGCGCCGCGCCTCCTCGGGGGCGCGGTCGATGGGGCCGAAGGGCACGAACGTGCCGGTGCCCCGCTCGCTGAGGACCTTGGTGATGGCGGCGGTCAGGATGGTCCTGCCGTGGTCGACGTGGCCCATCGCGCCGATGTTGAGGTGCGGTTTCGTGCGGACGTATGCCGTCTTGGACATGGCGGTTCCTTCTCCGGAACTCGAAGCTGAAGACCCCGGGGCCGAACCGACCCTCCCCCTATGGGGTCAGCCGGAGTGTCCGGGGAGGGTCAGCGTCGGGCGCCGTCGACAGGAGGTGCGGCGCAGAGGAGGACGGCAGTCTTCGCAGCGACCGCGACCGCGGTCGGAGCTGCGAGGAAGACGTACCGGGACATGTCGCAGATCCTTGCCCACGGGTGGGGGTACGTCGAATGGTTTTCGCCGGGTGGTGGCGGGATTGACTCGTGAAGTCCGGTGCGCTCAGAGGTTCTTCAGCGCCTCGCGCACCGAGAGCGGCGCCAGGCGCCCGCGCTCCCGCTCGACGAAGCCGCGTACGGCCTCCGGATCGGTCTTGGCGTACTCGCGCAGGCACCAGCCGATGGCCTTGCGGATGAAGAAGTCGGGGTGCCCCGACTGGCGCAGGCAGTAGGCGAAGAGGCGTTCGACGTCGGTGGTGTCCTTGTGCCGGAGCTGGTGGAGGAGGGCGGTGCGGGCCACCCACAGGTCCTCGTCCTCGATCCAGGCGTCCATCTCGGCCTTGAGCTTCGGGTCGGCGGCGACCAGGCCGCCCACGACGTGCGCGGCGAGCGCGTCGACCGTGTCCCACCAGGAGACGGTGGTGACGAGGTGGCGGGTGACGGGCAGGAAGCCGGAGGACAGCCGCTTCACGTGGCGGCGCAGATAGTCGACGGTGAAGTAGGCGTACTCGCGCTCCGGCAGCTCCCAGCAGCGCAGCGCGATCGCCGTGCAGTCCGCCTCGTCGGGGCTCGGCAGCCCGGCGAGGACCGTGCGGGACAGCTCGCGGCGCAGTGGCGACGGCAGGCCCAGGAAGGGAGCGATGTTCTTCATGTACGCCTGTGCCTGCGCGGCCCGCACCGGATCGGCCGCCATCGGGTACGCCGCCGTGAGCCGCTCCATGACGGTGTCCGCCAAGTCGCTGTGCGGGACTGTGACGCTCATGAGACGCGTCCTGAGACTGTGACGCTCATGAGACGCACCATACGGCGATCACACACATTTGTCGGTTAGTCTCCCCGGATGCTCGACACCGCCGCCGCCCGCCCGCAAGGCCTCGCCGTGCGCTGCACCAGGGCCCTGCTCTCACCCTGGTCGCGGCTGTCTCTGCTGGTGGTGCTGCTCGCGGCGGCAGGGACGTGCGTGCTGCTCTTCGAGCCCCAGCGGCTCCTGTCCGACGGAGGGCTCCGGCAACTGGGCGGTGTCGCCGCCGTGACGGTGTTCGCCGTCGCGTACGGCCTGTGCACCACCGCGTTCGTGCCGCGTCCGCTGCTCAATCTGGCGGCGGGCGCCCTGTTCGGTTCGCAGGCGGGCCTCACCGCGGCGATCGCGGGCACGGTCCTCGGCTCCGGGATCGCGTTCGGGCTCGGCAGGATGCTGGGGCAGGACGCGCTGCGCCCGCTGCTCCGTGGACGCTGGCTGAAGGCTGCCGACGGGCAGCTGAGCAGGCACGGCTTCCGGTCGATGCTGGCGGCGCGGCTGTTTCCCGGGGTGCCTTTCGCGGCCGCCAACTACTGCGCGGCGGTGTCCCGCATGGGGTGGCTGCCGTTCCTGCTCGCCACCGGCCTGGGGTCGATCCCGAACACCGCCGCGTACGTCGTCGCGGGCGCCCGCGCGTCGACGCCGACGTCCCCCGCTTTCCTCGTCGCGATGGGCTTCATCGCGGTGACGGGTCTTGCGGGGGCGCTGGTGGCGTGGTTCAAGCGCCATCAGCTCCGAGGCCGGTAGGGCCCCGCTACAACGCTTCGAGGACGGTGGCGTTCGCGAGTCCACCCGCCTCGCACATGGTCTGCAACGCATAGCGCGCGCCGCGGGCCCGCATGGCGTGGACGAGGGTGGTCATGAGACGCGTGCCACTGGCGCCCAGGGGATGTCCCAACGAGATCGCCCCGCCGTGCACATTCACCTTCTCAGGGTCGGCTCCGGTCTCCTGCAGCCAGGCGAGCACGACGCTGGCGAAGGCTTCGTTGACCTCGAAGAGGTCGATGTCGCCGAGGCTCAACGAAGCGTTGCGCAGCACCTTTTCGGTGGCGGGCAGGATGCCGGTGAGCATCAGGAGCGGGTCGGATCCGGTGACGGCGAAGCTGTGCAGCCGGGCGAGCGGGCGCAGACCGAGCCGTGCGGCGTTCTCGCTGGTGGTGATGAGGACGGCGGACGCCCCGTCATTGGTGGGGCTGGTGTTGCCCGCCGTGACGGACCAGTCGATCTGGGGAAAGCGCTCGCCGAAGCCGGGGTCCTCGTAGGCGGGCTTCAGGCCCGCGAGTATCTCCGGGGTGGTGGTGGGGCGTACGGACTCGTCGCGGGTGACGCCGTCGATCGGGGCGACCTCCGCGTCGAAGAGGCCCTGGTCCCAGGCCCGCGCCGCCCGCTGGTGCGAGGTCGTCGCGAAGGCGTCCATCCGCTCGCGGCTGATGGACCACTTGGCGGCGATGAGTTCGGCGCTGATGCCCTGCGGGACGAGCCCTTCGGGGAAGCGCCGGGCCACGCCGGGCCCGAAGGGGTCGGCGCCCGCCGGGACGTTCGACCACATCGGGACGCGGCTCATCGACTCCACACCGCAGGCGACTGCCATGTCGTACGCCCCGGAGATGACGCCCTGCGCGGCGAAGTGCACGGCCTGCTGGGACGAGCCGCACTGGCGGTCGACGGTGGTCGCGGGCACCGACTCCGGGAAGCCCGCGGAAAGGACGGCGTAACGGGTGGTGTTCATGGCCTGCTCGGCGACCTGGTCGACGCAGCCGCCGATCACGTCGTCGACCTGCGCGGGGTCGATGCCCGTGCGCTCCACGAGGGTGCGCAGGGTGTGGGCGAGGAGTTCGACCGGGTGGATGTGGGCGAGGGAGCCGTTCGGCTTCCCCTTGCCGACCGGGGTGCGTACGGCTTCGACGATGACGGCGTCACGCATGGTGCGGTCCTCCTAGAGGGCCAGGGGCCTGGAGCGCCGGGGAGGGCAGCACGAGGCGCCTGCCCCTGACTCCCCCTGGCGATTACCAGTGAGTAGGAAATCTGGACTCACCATAGCCCGGTGAGTTGGAAAAACAAACCCTCCCCTAGACTGCCCGCATGAAGGATGCGCGCCCCTGCTCGATCGCCGACGCTCTCGCCCTGGTCGGCGAGAAGTACTCCCTGCTCGTCCTGCGCGAGGTCTGCCTCGGCAACGGACGCTTCGACCAACTGGTGCGCAACATCGGCGCCCCGCGCGACATCCTCGCGACGCGCCTGCGCCGCCTGGTGGACGCCGGCGTCCTGGAGAAGGTCGCCTACAGCGAACGCCCGCAGCGCTTCCAGTACCGGCCCACGCAGGCCGGCCTCGAACTGGAGCCGGTCCTGATGACCCTGATGGCCTGGGGCGACCGCCACCTCCGCGAGGACGACGACCGCCCGATGGTCATCGAGCACGTCTGCGGCCACGAGATGCTCCCGGTCGTGACCTGCGCGGCCTGCGGCGATCAGGTCCGCCACGCCGACCTCACCGCGCACCCGCAGGCCCCCGGCTGGACGACGACGGGCCCCACGGCGGCCTGACCGGCTTGTCCTGTGGCACAAGCCGGCCGCTTCTTCTTGTGCGCGGGGACGAATCGCCCGCTCCCTGACCGGCGCGACACTCGCTGGGTTCCGACACGGAGTCCGACGGAGGTCGATGCCGGTGTCCACTGTGGTTGCCAGGCCCGCACCACCAGGTGCGCCGGCGCGAGTGCTGGGAAGCCCGTGGCTGTCCTTCTTCGGACGGCGGCTCGGGCGGTTCGTGGTGTCGCTGTGGGTGGTGGTGACCGCCGCCTTCGTGATGATCCATCTGATGCCCGGGGATCCGGTGCGGTCCGCGCTCGGCATGACGGCGCCCGTGGAGACGGTGAACGCCCGGCGCCAGGCCCTCGGCCTCGACGACGGTCTCCTCACGCAGTACTTGCACTACCTGCGGTCGGTGTGCGGCGGCGACTTCGGCACATCCGTCCTGAGCAACCTCCCGGTGTCGCAGCAGATCGGTGACCGCCTGCCCGCGACGGCGCAACTGGCCCTCGCGGCGTTCGCCGTCGCCATGGTGGTGGCGGTTCCGGTCGGCGTGGTGATGGCCGTCCTGACCCGGGGCGGCCGGCGCAGGGGCGGGGAACTTGCGTTCACGTCGACCAGCGTGCTCCTCGCGGCGATCCCCGAGTTCCTGCTGGCGGTCGGGCTCGTCTACGTGTTCTCGGTCCATCTGGGGTGGTTCCCCGTGGCCGGGCGCGGAGACCTGAGTTCGTACGTGCTGCCCGTGCTCGCGCTGGCCGTCGGCCCCGCGGCCGTCCTCGCGCGCATCGTGCGGGTCGAGATGCTGGCCGTACTCGGCGACGACTTCATCCGCACGGCACGCGCCAAGCGGCTGCCCGCACGGCGGATCTACGCACGGCACGCGCTGCCCAACGCGCTCACCGCGACGCTGACCATGGGCGGCCTCGTCCTGACCGGCCTGGTGGCCGGGACGGTCCTGGTGGAGAACGTCTTCGCGTGGCCGGGCCTCGGCTCGACGATCGTGCAGTCGATCCAGCAGAAGGACTACCCCGTGGTCCAGGGGATCGTTCTCGTCTACGGGATCGGCGTACTGACAGTGAATCTGCTGGTCGACGTGTTGCTCGCCGTGCTCGATCCGCGCTCGACGATCCGGGAGGCCTGAGCCATGCGGAACGCCGGTAGCAAGATCCTGGCTGTCGTCCGGACGCCCGTGGGGGCATGTTCCGCCGCGCTTCTGGTGCTGTTGATCGCGCTTGCCCTGTTCGCGCCCGTCCTCTGGGGCGACCGGGCGTCGGCGGTGGACGTGGACGCCCTCCAACAGGGGCCGACCGGCGCGCACTTGCTCGGCACCGACAGCCTGGGGCGGGACATCCTCGCCCGCGTTCTGGTCGCCACGCGGCTCTCGCTCCTGCTCGCCGTGACGGCCACGGTGATCGGAGTGGTGACCGGCACGCTCCTGGGGACGGCGCCTTCCGTGCTGCCCCGGTGGGCGGGGCGGCTCGTGACCTCGGCCGTGAACATCGCCGTGGCCTTCCCCGGCCTGCTGCTCGCCCTGTTCTTCGCCATGATCTTCGGGGTCGGGGCCAAGGGGGCCGTGCTCGCCATCGGTCTCGCCATGGCGCCCGCGTTCGCCCGCCTCACGCAGACGCTGGCCGCGGGGGTCGCGGGGCGGGACTTCGTGGCGGCGGCGCGGGTGGCCGGGGTGGGGCGGATCCGGCTCCTCGTACGGCACGTGCTGCCCAACATCGGCGAGCCGCTGGTGGTCAACGCCACGATCAGCGCGGGGATGGCGCTGCTCGCCTTCGCCGGGCTCTCGTTCCTCGGCATCGGGGTGCAGGCCCCGGACTACGACTGGGGGCGGCTCCTCGGGGAGGGGCTCAACCAGATCTACGTCAATCCCACGGCGGCCCTCGCGCCGGGCGTCGCGGTGGTGGTGGCCGGGCTCGCGTTCAACCTGTTCGGGGAGACCGTGGCGGGGGTGGTGGGGGCGCGTTCCGGCCTGCCGTCGTCCTTGGTGCGTTCCTCGCCGAAGCCGAAGCCTGCGTTCGAGCCCGAGCCGAAGCCGATGGGGGCGGCAGGGTCGGCCGAGTGCGACCCCGTACTGGTCGTGGAGGATCTGCGCGTCGCCTTCCCCGGAGCCGCGGGGCCGGTGACACCGGTGCGGGGTGTCAGCTTCACCGTCGGTGCCGGGGAATCCGTCGGCGTGGTCGGTGAGTCCGGCTCCGGGAAGAGCCTGACCGCGCTCGGCGTCTCCCGGTTGATCGAGGCGCCGGGGGTGGTGTCCGCGGCCCGTCTGGAGTTCCTCGGAACGCCGCTCCTGGGGGCGTCCGATGCCGAGGTGCGCGGGCTTCTCGGTACGTCGCTCGCGCTGGTGTTCCAGGATCCGATGACGTCCTTCAACCCGACCCGGCGGATCGGACGCCAGCTCGCCGAGGTGTCCGAGCAGCATCAGGGCCTCTCGCGGAGCAAGGCGCTCGCGCGGGCCGTCGAGCGGCTGCGCGGGGTGCGGGTGCCCGCGGCCGAGCGCCGGGCACACCAGTACCCGCACGAGTTCTCCGGCGGCATGCGGCAGCGGGCGATGATCGCCATGGGCCTGATGGGCGAGCCGCGCCTGGTCATCGCCGACGAGCCGACCACCGCGCTGGACGTCACCGTGCAGCGCCAGGTGCTTCGGCTGCTCGCCCAGGTGCGGGAGAACGAGGCCGCCGGGGGCCCTCAACAGGGCGAGCGGGCGGCGCTGTTGCTGATCAGCCATGACATCACCGTCGTGGCGCAGAGCTGCCGCCGCGTCCTGGTCATGTACGCGGGGCGGATCGTGGAGGACCTGCCCACCGCCGACCTGCGTTCAGCCGCGCGCCACCCCTACACGCGGGCGCTCCTCTCCGCCGTCCCCGCGCTCGACACCGACCGAAACGCGCCGCTCGCGGTCATCCCAGGCCGGCCACCGGAGCCCGGACAGGTGGGCGGGGGCTGCGCGTTCGCCGCGCGTTGCCCGTTCGCGGACGAGCGGTGCCTTGCCGAGGATCCGGCGCCGGTGGACGTGGGCGCCGTCAGCGGCACGCATCGCGTGGCCTGTTGGCACCCCCAGGACGCAGGCGTCCGTACGAGTACCGATGTCAATGTCGAGACCACCGGAGGCGGCGCGTGAGCGAGCTTGTCTTTGAAGAGGTGAGTGTGCGATACGGGAGCCGGCGCGGCGGGCTCACCGCCGTGGACGGAGTCAGCCTGACCGTGCCGTCCGGTCAAGTGGTCGGTCTCGTGGGCGAGTCGGGGTCCGGGAAGTCGACGCTCGCCCGCAGCGCCGTCGGCCTCGCGCCGGTCAGCGCGGGGCGGGTCCTGCTCGACGGCACCGACGTACGGCACCTTGCGGGGCGCCGTCCGCTGCAGATGGTGTTCCAGGACCCGTACTCCTCGCTGGACCCCCGCATGAGCGTCGGCGCGTCGATCGGCGAGGCGATACCGCGCGGCGACCGGGCCAAGGAGAGACGGGCCGAGGTCGCACGGCTCCTCGAACTGGTCAATCTCGACCCGGACCGGGCCACGGCGCTGCCCGCCCAGCTCTCCGGCGGCCAGCGCCAACGCGTGGCGCTTGCCCGCGCGTTGGCCGGGAAGCCTCAGGTGGTGATCGCCGACGAGATCACTTCCGCGCTCGACGTGTCGGTCCAGGGCGCCGTGCTCAACCTCGTACGCGACGTACGGCGGCGTCTGGGTCTGTCCATGCTGTTCATCTCGCACAACCTCGCCATCGTGCGCTATCTCAGCGACATCATCGCCGTCATGTACCTCGGGCGGATCGTCGAGGCGGGCCCTGCCGAACAGGTGCTCTCCGACCCTCAACACCCCTATACGCGCGAGCTGTTGAGCGCGGCACCGTCCTGGAACACTCCGCTGTTCGACGACAACGGTGCCATCGGTGGCGCTGGGTCCGCCGGGACCGCCGGGGCCGTCGACGTAGAGCCGAGCGACCCGCACAGCCCGCCGCCCGGCTGCCGCTACCACCCGCGCTGCGCGCTCGGCCCCCTCGCCGACGCCGGCCGCGACCTCTGCCGCACCGCCGACCCCACGCAGGGAGCCGAGCGGCGACCGCACCGGGCGGCATGCCATTTCGCGGGGGAACCCGCAGAACCGAAGGGAGCCCGAACATGACCACGGCACCGAGCCACGCCGCCGAACTGCACCGGCGCAGTATCGTCGCCGACACCCACAACGACCTGCTCTGCGCGGTGACCGCGAGGCCCGTGGACCAGTGGCCCGGGTTCTTCCGCGAGCAGTGGCTGCCCCAACTCGTGGCGGGCGGCGTCAACGTACAAGTCCTTCCCGTGTTCATCGACGACACCTACCGGCCCGAGGGCGCGCTGCGGCAGACGCTGCGCATGATCGAGGCCGCGCACCGCCTCGCGGCCGGAAACGCCGACGCGGTCCGGCTCTGCGGCGACGGCGCCGAGGTGGACGCCGCCCTGGACGACGGCAGGATCGCCCTCGTGCTCGCCCTGGAGAGCGCGCCGGGCGTCGCCGAGGACGTGGAACTCCTGGAGACCCTCTACCGGTTGGGCGTACGGATCGCCTCGCTCGCGCACTTCGGACGTACGCCGCTGGCTGACGGCAGTGGCGAGGACGCGGCCGGGAGCCGGCTGACCCGGGCGGGGGTGGCCGCGCTCGCCGAGATGGAGCGCATCGGCATGATGTTCGACATCAGCCATCTCGGCGCCGCCGGTGTCGACCACGTGCTGGAGCTGGCAACCCAGCCGGTCATCGCCACGCACTCCTCCGCGCGTGCGCTGCGCGACCACCACCGCAATCTCACCGACGACCAGTTGAAGGCGACCGCCGCGAACGGCGGCGTGGTGTGCGTGAACTTCTTCGCCCCGTTCCTCCACGAGAGCGACTACACCCTCGACCGGCTCGTCGACCACATCGAGCACCTCGCGGACGTGGCGGGCCTCGAACACGTCGGCCTCGGACCGGACTTCGTCCAAGAGGTCATGGATGACACGATCCCGCCCTGCTGCGCCCACCCGGTCATCGAAGGCGTGCGCACCGACCAGTTCCTGCCCGGCCTCGAAGGTCCTGCCGGACTTCCGCTGGTGACCGAGGCGCTGCTGCGGCGCGGCTGGGCCGACGGCGACATCGCGCGGGTCCTGGGCGGCAACGTGCTCCGTCTCTTCCGTGACGGCCTGGGAAAGGCCGCCTCCTGACCACCGCCTCCTGACCACCGCCCCCGACTTCCGACTTCTTAGGAGGTGGCGCACCGTGACCTCACGCCTGCGCATCGACGACCTGTACGACTTCGCGGTGCCCGAGCAGCCCGCGGTCTCGCCGGACGGCGCCGAGATCGTGTACGTGCTGCGCACCGCCGATCGTGCCGCCGACCGCGACGTACGCACGCTGTGGCACGTCGGCGCCACCGACGGCGAACCCCGTCAACTGACCCACGGACACGCCGACTCGGCGCCCGCCTGGTCACCCGACGGAACCCGCGTCGCGTTCCTGCGCGCGCCGGGCGACGGGCCCGCGCAGGTGTGGCTGCTGCCCATGGCGGGCGGCGAGCCCGAGCAGCTCACGACGCTGCCGCTCGGCGCAGGTCCGCCCGTGTGGAGTCCGGACGGCGACGAGCTGGCGTTCGACGCACCGGTCGATTCCGCCGCGGCCGACGGTGAGGGGCAGGGCAGTGCGCCCGTCGTCGCCCGGCGCCTGGGCTACAAGGCCGACGGCCCGGGCCTCCTGCGTACGATCCGCACCCACCTGCACGTGGTCCGCGTCGCCGACCGCGAGGTCCGGCAGATCACCCGCGGCGACTGGCACGCCGGTCCCCCCGCCTGGTCCCCCGACGGCACCCGCCTCGCGTTCCCCGCGGCACGCGACGCGGACGCCGACCTGACGTTCCGCAGCGCCGCGTACGTCGTCGAGGCGGGTCCGCGCCATGCGGAGCCCGTACGCGTCGGCCCGGCCGAGGGACAGGCCGCGGCCGTCACGTGGACGGCGGACGGCGCGGCGCTCCTCGTCGTCGGCGCGACCGGCACCACCGTCGGCCACGCGCGGCTCCTGCGTGTGCCGGTGGGCGGTGAGGGAGCCGCCTCGCAGGCTGCGCCACCCACCGACCTCACCGGCCCCCTGGACCGCAACGTCATGACCGGCGGCCCCGCGTACCCCGGCGCGCTGCCCCAACTCACCGCCGACCATAGCCGCGTACTCGTCTGCCTGCGCGACCGCGGCTGCACGCAGTTGTACGTCGCCGACACCAACGGGAGCGGCATCCCGCACCGCGTGGTCGGCGGTGACGCGCGCCAGGTCAGCGGGGTGTCCACGGCGGGCGGCACCGTCGCGGTCGTCCTGTCCACCGCGACCTCCTACGGGGAGATCGCCACCGTCGATCTCGCCACCGGCACGGTCAGCACCCGCACCGCGCATGGCAGCACCGAGCACGGCGGCACCGACGCTCCCGAGCTGTTCGTGCGCGAGGAGCGGGAGTTCACCGTGTCCGACGGCACGGTCGTGCACGGCTGGCTGGTGCGCGACCCGGCGTGCGACGGCCCCGCTCCCCTGCTTCTGGACATCCACGGCGGCCCGCACAACGCGTGGAACGGCGCGGCCGACGCCGGGCACCTCTACCACCAGGTGCTCGCCGCCCGTGGCTGGACGGTGCTGCTCGTCAACCCGCGCGGCAGCGACGGCTACGGCGAGGAGTTCTTCACCGCGGCGCTCGGCGCCTGGGGAGTGAGTGATGCCGCGGACTTCACCGAACCCGTCGACCAGCTCGTCGCCGAAGGCATCGCCGACCCGCGGCGCCTCGCCGTCACCGGGTACAGCTACGGCGGGTTCATGACCTGCTATCTGACCAGCCGTGACGACCGCTTCGCCGCGGCCGTCGCCGGCGGTGTGGTCAGCGATCTCACGAGCATCGCCGGTACGTCCGACGCCGCGCATCTGCTCGGCGTGGCCGAGCTGGGCGGCCAGCCGTGGACGGACCGCGAGCGCTACGCGCGGCAGTCGCCGCTGACCCACGTCGACCGTGTGCGCACTCCGACCCTCGTCATCCAGGGCGGTGAGGACGAACGCTGCCCCGTGGGCCAGGCCGAGCAGTGGTTCACGGCGCTGCGCGCGCGGGGAGTCCCCACCGAGCTGGTGCTGTATCCGGGCGGCGCGCATCTGTTCCCGCTCGACGGGCGCCCCTCCCACCGGGCCGACTTCAACCAGCGGGTCGTGGACTGGGTGGAGTGCTACGCCGGTGAGCCCGGACGGCCGCGCAGGGTGCCGCTCGACACGGCCCACTGGCAGCGACGCCTCGCCGAACTGGCCACCGTTCACCGGGTTCCCGGCGCGGCACTCGGCATTCTGCGGCTCGGTCCGCGGGGCGTGGGGGACGACATGCTGCGGGCCCACCACGGCGTCCTGAGCACGGCCACCGGAGTCGATGTCACCGACGAATCGGTCTTCCAGATCGGGTCCATCACCAAGGTCTGGACGGCGACCGTCGTCATGCAGCTCGTCGACGAGGGCAAGCTGGACCTGGACGCCCCGCTCGTCGACGTGCTGCCCGAACTGCGCCTTGCGGACCCCGCTGTCACCAAGCAGGTGACGATGCGGCATCTGCTCACCCACACCAGCGGCATCGACGGCGACGTCTTCACCGACACCGGCCGCGGCGACGACTGCCTTGAGCGCTATGTCGAACTCCTGGAGGAGACGCCGCAGAGCCATCCACTCGGCGCGACGTTCTCGTACTGCAACTCGGGCTTCAGTCTGGCCGGGCGGGTCATCGAGAAACTGACGGGGCTCACCTGGGACGGAGCCCTTCGCGAGCGGCTCTTCGCGCCGCTCGGCCTGGGGCGGACGCTGACGCTCCCGGAGGAGGCGCTGCTCCACCGCACCGCGGTCGGGCACGTCGCCGAGGGCGAGGCTGATCCCGCGCCCGCTCCGGTCTGGGGGCTGCCGCGCTCGGTCGGCCCCGCCGGGCTCGTCTGCGCCGACACCGCCGATGTGCTCGCCTTCGCGCGGCTGCATCTGACCGGGGGCCTCGGCCCGGACGGCGCCCGCGTCCTGAGCGCGGAGAGCGCGGCCCGGATGGCCGCCCATCAGACCGGCCTGCCGGACCGGCACACCCTGGGCGACTCCTGGGGCCTCGGCTGGATCCGCTTCGGCTGGGACGGGCAGCGGCTGTACGGGCACGACGGCAACACCATCGGCCAGTCCGCGTTCCTGCGGGTCCTGCCGGACCAGGGCCTCGCGGTGACACTGCTGACGAACGGCGGCAACGCGCGCGACCTGTACGGGGACCTGTTCCGGGAGATCTTCGAGGACCTGGCGGGCGTCACGATGCCCAGCCCGCTCACCCCCTCGGAGCGACCGCCGGACGTCGACGGCTCCCGGCACGCCGGGGTCTACGAGCGGGCCGGTGCGTACGTCGAAGTGCTCGCCGTGGAGGGCGGGTTGAGGCTGCGGCAGACCGTGACGGGACCGCTCGCCGCGCTGGAGCCCACGCCCACCCAGGAGTTCGCGCTCGTTCCGCTCGTTCCGGGGGACGACTCCCTCTTCGCCTTCCGGCAGCCGGGCACGCGGACGTGGGTCCCGGTCACCTTCTACACGCTCCCGACCGGTGAGCCGTACGTCCACTACGGCGCGCGCGCCACCCCGAAGGCGGGCTGACATGCGGGGGCGCGTGGCCGGCTCGGCCGTCGCGGCGGCGGAGTCCGCGGCGCGTACGGCCGGCGTATCCGTGTGCCAACTCACCGAGCTGGCACACCTGAAGGCCGTGCGGAATCTCTACGAGGGCATCTGGCGCCCTGACGGAAAGACCCCGCCGGTGACGACCGAGCTGCTGCGCGCGCTCACCAAGGCGGGCAGCTATGTGGGCGGCGCCTTCGACGGCGGCGAACTCGTGGGCGCCTGCGTCGGTTTCTTCGCGCCGCCCGCCGACAAGGCCCTGCACAGTCACATCGCCGGGGTGGCCGCGGGGATGCGCGGCCGCAACGTCGGCTACGCCCTGAAGCTGCACCAGCGGGCCTGGGCGCTCCAGCACCAAGTAACCGAGATCTCCTGGACGTTCGACCCGCTGGTGCGCCGCAACGCCTACTTCAACATCGGAAAACTGGCCGCGGCGCCCACCGAGTACCTGCCCGACTTCTACGGCCGGATGAACGACGGCATCAACGGCTCCGACGAAACCGACCGCCTCCTGGTCACCTGGCGCCTCACCGCCCCGGAGGTCGCCCTGGCCTGCGCGGGACAGCGCCCCGCGCCGCTCACGGAAGGCGCCGTCACCGGCCTCGACGTCTCCCCGCACGACGGCCCGGTCCCCGGCACCCTCGACGGGCCCACCGTCCTGGTCGCCGTGCCCGGCGACATCGAGAAGCTGCGCGCCACCGACCCGGCCCGGGCGGCCGCCTGGCGCTCCGCCCTGCGTGACGTCCTGGGCGGGCTGCTGGCGGACGGGGCGCGGATCACCGGCTTCGACCGGGCGGGCCGGTACGTCGTCGAGAGGAAGAACTCTTGACCCGAACCTGTACGACGTATAAGAAGCCGTGAACGACGCATAAGAGGCCGTGAACGAAGCCGGTTCTCGCCACCCCCATGGGAGGAAGCGTGCTCATCCCGGTGACCACCCACCCCCGAGCCAGTCTCCGGCGCGTCCTCGAGGATCTGGGCCCCACCCTCCTGGACCTCGTGTGCGGCGACCCCGACGGCGCCGACGACATCGGCGGCGTCGTCATCCACGACCCGCACGACGAACCGGTGCCGCCTCCGCAGGCGCTCGTGCTCGGCGTCGCCGTACAAGATCCGGTGCAGATCGTGCAGTTGCTCGGCTCCCTCGCCGCGCAGGGGGCCGCGGGGCTCGTCGTCCGTGCGCCGGTCGCCGCCGACGAGAAGGTCACCGAGGCGGTGCGGCGGACCGGGGTCGCACTGCTGGGCCTGACGCGCGGCGCGTCGTGGGCGCAGCTCGCCGCGATGCTGCGTGCGCTCATCGCGGAGGGGGACGTCGGGGAGACGGGCCACGAGACCCTGGGCGGGGTGTCGTCCGGGGACCTGTTCGCGCTGGCCAACGCCGTCGGGGCGCTCCTGGACGCGCCCGTCACCATCGAGGACCGCAGCTGGCGGGTGCTCGCCTTCTCCGGGCGGCAGGACGAGGCCGACCCCTCGCGCGTCGAGACCATCCTCGGCCGCCAGGTGCCCGAACGCTACACGCGCGTCCTGGAGGAGCGCGGTGTCTTCCAGGCCATGTACCGCAGCGACCGGCCCGTCTACGTGGAGCCCCTCGTGGAGGTGGAGGGCGGCGCCCTCAGCCTGCCGCGCGTGGCCCTCGCCGTCCGCGCCGGCGACGAGATACTCGGCTCCATCTGGGCCGCGGTCCACGGACCGCTCAGCGCCGAGCGCGACCAGGCACTGCGCGACGCCGCCAAGCTGGTCGCGCTGCATCTGCTGCGGCTGCGCGCGGGCGCCGACGTCGAACGCAGGCTGCGCGCCGACCTCGTGGGCACGGCCCTGGAGGGCGGCCCCGGCGCCGCCGAGGCCGTCGCCCGCCTCGGGCTCGCCGAACAGCCGGGCGTGGTGCTCGCCCTTGCCTTCGCCGACCGCGCGGAGGACGACAGGTCAGCCGCGCGGCACGCCCGGTACGTGGCCGAACGGCAGCGCCTCGCCGACGCGTTCGCGATGCATCTGACTGCCGTCCACCCCCGCTCGGCCGCCGCGCTAGTCGGTGACGTCGTCTACGGCATCGTCCCGGCCCCCGCCGGGCGGCCCGACGCCGAGGAGCGTGCCGCCCGGGTCGCCGAGGAGTTCCTGGAACGCGTGGGCGCGCGGCAGGAGTTGCTCGTCGGGGTCGGCTCTCCGGCGCCGGGGAGCGCCGCACTGCCCGCGTCACGGGCGGGCGCCGACCGGGCGCTGCGAGTGCTGCGGGCGGGCGAGGGGAACCGCTCGGTGGCCCGCATCACCGACGTACTCGTCGAGTCGTTGCTCCTTGAACTCACGGATGTGATCGCCGAACGCGGCGACCCGCCGTCCGGTCCCGTGGCCCGGCTCGGCGCGTACGACGCGGCGCACCACACCTGTCTCGTCGAGACGCTGCGGGCGTGGCTCGACGCGTTCGGCGACGTCGCCACGGCCTCCGCCGCCGTCCATGTGCACCCGAACACCTTCCGCTACCGGCTGCGACGGCTCGCGGAGGTGGGCGGCATCGATCTGACGGACACTGACGAGCGCTTCGCCGCCATGCTGCAACTGCGCCTGTGGCCGCACACGCGACGGTCCTAGCAGCTCGCCCCACCGGTTTGGTACCCGTCGATGAACGAGGCCTCCCGCATGGTGCGCGCGGACGAATCGCCGCGCGGGGCCCGCGGCCTAACCTCGCTGCCAGTTCGACCGACCCACGAGGGAGACGCATGCCGAAGGGACCATCACCGTCTCAGGGCGGGGCACAGTCACAACTCAACGCACTCCAGGCGTGGTTGACCGAACGCCTCGCGGCGCTGCTCGACGAGAACCAGGTACCGGGCGCCGCCGTGGCCGTGAGCCTCGGTGACGTGGTGATCGACGCCGCCGCGGGCGTGCTCAGCAAGGACACCGGGGTCGCGGCGACACCGGACTCCGTGTTCCAGATCGGATCCATCACCAAGGTCTGGACGGCGACCCTCGCGATGCAGCTCGTCGACGAGGGAAAGCTGGATCTCGACGGCCCCGTGCGCGACCACCTGCCGGACTTCAAGATCGCCGATGACGAGGCCGCCGCACGCATCACCGTCCGGCAGCTGATGTGCCATGTCTGCGGATTCGAGGGCGACTTCTTCACCGACACCGGCCAGGGCGACGACTGCCTGGAGAAGTTCGTCGCCACACTCGGGGACACGCCTCAACTGTTCGCGCCGGGCGAGCGGTTCTCGTACAACAACGCCGCCTACTGCGTGCTCGGCCGGATCGTCGAGGTGCTGCGCGATAAGCCGTACGACGCGTGTCTGCGCGAGCACCTCTTCGCCCCGCTCGGACTCAATCACGCGGCCACCGGACCCTACGAGGCGATCCTGCACCGGGCCGCGGTCGGCCACCTCCGGGCCACCCCGGACGCCGATCCCCGGCCCGCGCCGGTGTGGGCGCTGGCCCGCTCGAACGCCGCGGCGGGCGCGATGCTCGCCATGCGGCCCCGCGACCTGCTGACGTTCGCCCGGATGCACCTGGCCGACGGCCTCGGCCCCGACGGCTCACGGGTGCTCGGCGCCGACAGCGCGCGAGCCATGCGCCGACCGCAGGTGGACGTGCCGCCCTTGGGGCTCATGGGCGACTCCTGGGGCCTCGGCTGGGAGATCTTCGACTTCCCCGGCGGCACCGTCGTCGGCCACGACGGCGGCACCATCGGCCAGTCCGCGTTCCTGCGCGCCGTGCCGGGGCACGACATCGCGGTGGCGGTCCTGACCAACGGCGGTGACCCGGTCGCGCTGTATACGGAGATCGTCGGCCGCGTCCTGCGCGACCTCGCCGGCATCGAACTGCCCGCACTGCCGGTGCCGGACCCCGAGGCACCGCGCGTCGACGCGTCCCGGTACGTCGGGACGTACGCGTCGTCGGCCGCCGACACGGTGATCAGCCAGGACGCCGACGGCCGGGTCTGGGCCGAGCGGACCCCGAAGGGGATCTTCGCCGAGATCGGCGGCGTGCCGGAGCGGATCGAGCTGGTGGCCGCGGGTGAGGGCACGCTGATCGCCGCGGAACCCGAGCAGGGCATGCACCGGCTGCACTCCTTCGTCGGCGACGACGGAGAGGGCCACGCGCAGTTCCTGCACACCGGGCGGGCTGACCGGAGGGTAGCGCCGTGAGGGCTGTGAAGGCTGTGAGCGAGCGGATCGAGACGATCTTCGCGGAGGCGGAGGCGGAGGCGGACGCGGAGGCGGGGCCGCGCTGCGACGAACGGGTCCCCGCCATCGAGCACCTGCGGGCGTACGCCGCCTGATCCCACGCCCCGAACGGAAGCCGGACGGGAGCCGGACGGGAGCCGGACGCACACGGACACAGCTGCACACCCCGCGGCGGCGCCCGCCGCCCGTACACCACCGACCCGCAGGGAGACACGGATGAGAACTGCGACGAGGTCTGCGATGAGAGCCGCGCGGATCGCCGCGGCGGTCGGCGGCGCCGCCGCTCTGGTCCTCACCGGTTGCGGCGGGGCGCCGAACGCCGGCGGCCCGGCGGCCTCGGGCGGCAGCCTGGCCGACGGCAGGAACTTCACCATGGCGATGCCGTCCGACCCTGGCACGCTCGACCCGGCGATGACGGTCATGGCGGCCGCCATCCAGGTCAACCGCTTCCTCTACGACCCGTTGATCCACGTGGCGAGCGACGGCGGCGTGACCTCGGGCCTCGCCGAGAAGTGGCAGGCGGACACCACCACTGCCCGCTTCACCCTGCGCCCCGGCGTCACCTGCGCGGACGGTGCGCCGCTGACCGTCCGGGACGTGGCGGCGAACATCGCGTTCGTGGCCGACCCGAAGAACAGGTCACCGCTGGCCGGTCTGTACGTGAATCCGGGCACCACGGTGAAGGCCGATGCCAGAACCCGTGAGATCACCGTCACCAGCAAGGTCCCCGACGCCTTCCTGCTGCGCAACATCGGCAGTGTGCCGATGGTCTGCGGCAAAGGCATGGACGACCGTGGAGCGGTCGCCAAGGGACAGCACGGCACCGGCATGTTCACCCTCACCGAGGCGGTTCCGGGCGATCACTACACGCTGACCCGGCGCAAGGACTACGCGTGGGGCCCGGGCGCGCGGCAGCCGCGGCAGCGGGCAAAGACAGAGGCAAAAGCAGAGGCAAAGGCAGGGAAGGGCCTGCCGGACAAGGTCCACATCCGCGTCGTCGCCAACGAGACCACCGCGGCCAATCTGCTCCTGTCCGGCGAACTGAACGCCGCGAGCCTCGGCGGACCCGACCAGCAGCGCCTGCTCGGCCGCGGCCAGTTCCATGCCGACTCGGCCTCCGCTCGGGGCGAGATGTGGTTCCACCACGGTCCGGGGCGCCCGACACGGGACGAGCCTGTGCGGCGGGCCCTCGCCCAGGCCGTCGACCTGGGGGACATCGGCAAGGTGCTCACCGCCGGGACCGGCAAGCCCTCGCGGGGGCTCATCACCATCGACCCGAAGGCCTGCAAGGACAACACGGTGGCCGGGAAGCTGCCGGCCCACGACCTGCGCGCGGCCAAGTCCCTCCTGGACAGGGCGGGCTGGAAGGAGAACGCCGACGGAGTACGCGTGAAGGACGACAAGCGCCTCGCCCTGACCCTCGTCTATCCCAGCCTGATCGGGCAGCCGGCCGCGTCCGCGGCCGAGCTGATCCAGAAGGCATGGCAGGAGGTGGGGGCCGACGTGACGATCCGCGGGATCGACAACACCGGCATCAACCAGGTGGTCGCGGGCAACGCGTCCTGGGACGCCGCCATCCTGCCGCTCGGCCTGGGGCTCCCGCCCCAGCTCAGGCCCTTCGTCTCCGGGCCGAAGCCCCCTGACGGCGCGAACTTCGCCCACATCGACAACAAGGCGTACGCGACCCTCGCCGACAAGGCCTCGCGCATGCCGGGCACCAAGGGCTGCCCCACCTGGAGCCGCGCCGAGTCGGCACTGATCACGTCGGTGGACGTGCTGCCGTTCGTCGACGCCGTGCTTCCGACGTTCGGCGCGGGCGCACGCTTCGAGGTGAACCACGGCAGCATCATGCCGTCGTCGATCCGGATGTACGGGGACTGAGGTGTACGGGGACTGAGGCGGACCAGCGGCACGGAGGGCCACCGCCCGGCACGAAGGGCCACCGCCCCGCATACGGCGGCCCTCCGGCGGTCTCGTAACCAAGTGACGCTACGCTGCCCCACGGCAAGGGAGTGATCACCCCTCGCTCTCAGACCTCCCGTATCTCCCATCACATGACCGCACCCGCAGCCCATGATCCGTACTTGGACGGCGCAGTTTCCATGTCTTGGCTTGAATCCTTCATCCTCGGGCTCGTCCAGGGACTGACCGAGTTCCTCCCGATCTCGTCCAGCGCGCATCTGCGGCTGACCGCGGCGTTCGCGGGCTGGCACGATCCGGGGGCCGCGTTCACCGCGATCACCCAGATCGGCACCGAGGCCGCCGTGCTGATCTACTTCCGCAAGGACATCGCACGGATCATCTCCGCGTGGTTCGGCTCCCTCTTCGGCAAGGTGCCACGCTCGGACCACGACGCGCAGATGGGCTGGCTCGTCATCGTCGGCTCGATCCCGATCGGCGTGCTCGGCGTCACCTTCAAGGACCAGATCGAGGGTCCGTTCCGCGATCTGCGGCTCATCGCCACGACGCTGATCGTGATGGGCATCGTCCTCGGCATCGCCGACCGCCTCGCGGCCCGCGACGAGACCGGCGCCAAGCACCGCGCCGTCAAGGAGCGCAAGAGCCTGAAGGAACTGGGCGTCCGCGACGGCCTGATCTTCGGCATCTGCCAGGCGATGGCCCTGATCCCGGGCGTCTCCCGCTCAGGCGCCACCATCAGCGGCGGCCTGCTCATGGGCTACACCCGCGAGGCCGCGGCCCGCTACTCGTTCCTGCTCGCCATCCCGGCCGTCCTCGCCTCCGGCGCCTTCGAGCTCAAGGACGCGGGCGAGGGCGGGCATGTGTCCTGGGGCCCGACGATCTTCGCGACGATCATCGCCTTCATCGTCGGCTACGCGGTCATCGCGTGGTTCATGAAGTTCATCACGACCAAGAGCTTCATGCCGTTCGTGTACTACCGGATCCTGCTCGGCATCGTGCTGTTCGCCCTCGTCGGCGCGGGCGTGCTCAGCCCGCACGCCGGAGAGTCCGCGGGCTGAGTTCCGAACCGGCCGCGGCCGGGGGCGTTGTGACCAATGGCATGCCTAAAGACCCTCTTCAGGAGGGTTTGGCCGTCCTACGGTGATGGGATGTCGCCCCTCGCCCGCATCAGCGCCTCGTACGCCCCGCGCTTCGCCGAGTTCGCCTTCGAGCCCGGTTTCACGGCCGCCGTGGACCAGCACGTCGCGGAGCTGCGGGATCGGCTGGAGATGGGCGGGGCCGGGCTCGTGCCGCCTGCGCCGGACCCGGAGATCCTCTCCGACTACGCCCTGGGATTCCTCGACGCGCTGTCCGAGAACGGGTGGCGCGAGCCGGTGGGTCATGACTACGCGGTGTGCCGCCTCACCGCCATCTCCTGGCTCGTGAGGCGGCACGACCTGGTACCTGAGTCCTCCGGGTTCTGACGGAGTCCTCCGGGTGGTCACATGTCGTCGCGCATGTCGCCACGCATGTGGCTGCCCGTGTCACCGCGGGTGTCACCGCGCATGTCACCCCGCATGTCGCTGCGCTCGCGCTCCTGCACGGGCTGGTTGGCCATCGCGTCCTGGCGGCCGGCCTGGTAGGCGCTGACGCTGCCGCGGGCCTTGGCCGTCTCGACCTCCGCCGTGCTCAGCCAGCGCTCCCAGCGCTGCCGCATCGGGCCGATGAGGCCACCACCCACGCCGACGATCAGGATGCCCGCACCGGCCGCGAGCGCGGCGTACAGGACGGGCTGGGTGACCGTCGTGGCGATGCCCGCCTGACCGAGCGCCGCGATCACACCGAGCGCGACGATGCAGGCCCAGACGATCGTGCCGATGGTCTTCCCGTACGACATCGAGGACAGGGCGCTGGTGACGATGTCGCGTACGACGTTGGCCACCGCCATGGCGACGACCATCAGGACGATGGCGACGACGGCCCGCGGGATCCAGGCGACGATGCCGTCGAGCATGTTGGAGACCGGGTTGCTCCCGAAGACGCCGAAGGCGATCTGCAGGGTGACCAGGAGCAGGGCGAAGTACACGACCTTGCAGACGATCCCCGTCATGTCGTACTTGGAGTTCGCGAACATCCGGGACGCGCCCGCACGTTCGGCGAGCCGCTCGGATCCGACCTTGCGCAGAACCCGGTCGAGGACCTTGGCGATCATCTTCGACACGAACCAGCCGATGGCCAGGACGACCAGGAAGCCGATCAGCTTCGGCACGAATTGCGCGACCTTCGACCAGGCGTCGTTCAGGCCCTGGGTGAAGTCCACGGAGAGACTGATGTACTGGGACATGAGTGGTCCTCCACTCGGTGGGCCCCGGCCGCCACTACGGCGTCAGGGCGATGAATCCCCCACGGCGCGCGGCTTCCGGCGCGTCCCTTCTCCCCTGGATATCAGGGGCCACGGCCGGGGACCGCCCGGTGATGCGCCGTACGGGTGACGGCGTGTGACGGGCCCGGCCGCTTGTGCATCTGCTCACTTGGAGGATCTGCCCAGTAGCTGAGAGTTCCGATTGTCGTAGCTATCCCCTAGGCTTGACGCATGCCCTTAACCCCTCAGCCCCGTGGTTCCGTGCGGTCTGCCGCGGAACTGAACGAGCGAATCCGCGGTCTGTGGATGCGTGCCGGAGGACGCCTCTCGGCCGAACAGCGCCGTGAGTACGAACAGTTGGTGACGGAGTGGGCTGCCGCCGTGCGCGAAGAGGTCGTCAAAGCGGCCTAGGCCATGAACTCCTCTATCGCCCAGGCCGTGAACTCCTCTATGCGGGCGAGGGTTTCCGCCGTGCCGGTGTGCACGTGCCCCGCCATCCCCAGCGCCCGCGCCGCCGCGACATTGCCTGGGGTGTCGTCGATGAACAGAGCCTGCGCGGGCTCGACGGCGGTCAGCCGCAGCGCGATCTCGTAGATCCGCCGGTCCGGTTTGGCGCATCCGGCCTCGCAGGACAGGACGAGGTGGTCGGCGACGTCCAGCAGACCCCCGGCCGACATCCGTTCACGCAGGCCGGGCCAGGTGTTGCTGACCACGGCCGTCGGAACGCCCCGCCTCCGCAGGCCGCGCAGGCACGCCACCAGCTCCTCGTCCCAGCTCTCCCTGGACGCCAGGTCCCCGCGCAGCTCGGCGATCACCTCCGGTCCCGCGCGCAGCCGCCCCCGGACGGTCTCCCACCACGCGTCCTCGCTGACGCGGCCGATGAGGACCCCGGAGTCGTCCCCCTCGTACAGGGCGGCCATGAAGGCGGCGGCCGGGATGCCCAGCCGTCTTCCCCAGGCGGCGGCGACGCCGGGCAGGTACTCGCGGACGAGCACACCGCCGACGTCGATCAGTACGCCGCGGGTGAGCGGGCTCACCCGGCGCGTCACCCCTTGCCCTGACGCGCCTTCCTAGCGATGCGGCGCTTCTGCCGCCCCGTCAGTTCCTTGCGGTTGCCCTGCCGTTTGTACGCCGCGATGCGCTGCTCGTTCTTCACCGGGCCTCCCTCCCAGCTCGGAGTGTCCATGCTCCTGCAAAGCTCCTACGAAGCTCATGCGAACCGCCAACTGCCGGGCATCGTACGACAGTTGGCCCGAGCCCGCCCCTCATCGACCGCACGATACGCGCCGCGTTCCCGCGCCCTTTCCCGCACCCTTTCCGGCACGTTCCTGCACGCCTCTTGGCTGGGAACCCCCTGTGCCCAACACTGACCCGATGACGCAGCGCGTGGAACTCGCCGCCGTGATGGACCGGTTGGCCATCGACTCCCTCATCACCGAGTACGCAGTGACCGTCGACGACGGCGACTGGGACGCCTACCGGCAGCTCTTCACCCCGGACGGACGCGCCGACTACAGCTCGGCAGGCGGTGTCGACGCGAGCGCCGCCGAAGTGGCCGAGTGGCTGGCAGGGACGATGGAGCTCTTCCCGATGCGCCAGCATCTGATCGTCAACAGGAGGCTGCGGTTCGGGACACTCGACCAGGACATCGGCGACACCGCGCAGGTCCAGGCCGACTACGTGAACCCGATGCGGTTCACCTCAGGCGAAGGCGAAGGCGAGGGCGGCGACGGCGCGGCGTCCGCGGCCCCGGACTTCATCTGCGGCGGCCGCTACGCCTTCTCGGCGCTGCGTACGCACCAGGGCTGGCGGCTGCGCCAGGTGACGGTGCAGGAGAAGTGGCGCCAGACACAGCAGCGATCACGGACCCGCACACCCGGCTGAGAAAACGCATGGCAGGCGCACTGTCCTAGATCGTCCGGGGCGCGCACACTGGAGGCACGACCGGGCGTCGGGGACCGAGGGAGGCGCTGCATGGATCCGCTCAGCGACGACCGGGACCGGCGGTGGCCACGCCTCTCAGCCGCGGGGCCGCTCGCTTCGGCCCGATGGCGCGGCGCCTTCGCCATCGCCGCCGGCGCGCTGCCCGCCCTCGCCTTCCCCGCCCCGTCGCTGTGGTGGTTCGCGTACGTCGCGCTCGTGCCCTGGATCCTCCTTGCCCGCTCGGCGGAGAGCGGGCGCAGGGCGGCGCTCGACGGGTGGCTCGGCGGCATCGGGTTCATGGTGGCGGTGCATCACTGGCTGCTGCCGAGCCTGCATGTGTTCACCCTCGTCATCGCCGCGCTGCTCGGCCTGTTGTGGGCGCCGTGGGGCTGGATGGTGCGGCGCCTCCTGGGCGGGGTGGTCTCACCGGGGCGGACGGCGGCCGCGCTGGTCGTCCTGCCGTCCGGCTGGCTGATGGTCGAACTGGTCAGGTCCTGGGAGGGGCTCGGCGGCCCATGGGGGCTGCTCGGCTCCAGTCAGTGGCAGGTCGAGCCCGCCCTGCGCCTGATGTCGGTGGGCGGGGTGTGGCTGGTCAGCGCCCTGATCGTCACCGTGAACACCGGGATCGCGGCGCTCGTCGCGCCCCACGCCGCCGCGCGCCCCACCAGTACGTCACTTACGGCCGCCGCCAGGGCGGTCCCCGCCACCGCCGGGCTCGTGGCCGTGGCCGCCGTGGCCACGTCCGCCTGGGCGTGGGCGCCGCGCCCCGAGCCCGCGGGCCGGATGCGCGTGGCCGTCGTCCAGCCGGGTGTCATCGACGGGGTCGGCAGCGCCGACAAGCGGCTCGCGCGCGAGGAGGAGCTGACCCGCGACCTGGCGGGGCGGGACCTGGACCTCGTCGTCTGGGGCGAGAGCAGCGTCGGCTACGACCTCGCGGACCGCCCGGACGTCGCCCGGCGGATAGCGGCGCTGTCCCAGGAGGTCGGCGCCGACATCCTGGTGAACGTGGATGCCCGCCGCTCCGATCGGCCGGGCATCTTCAAGAGCTCCGTCCTCGTGGGCCCCGAGGGCCCGACCGGCGACCGCTACGACAAGATGCGGCTCGTCCCCTTCGGCGAGTACGTCCCCGCCCGCTCGCTCCTCGGCTGGGCGACGTCCGTGGGCAAGGCGGCGGGCGAGGACCGCAGGCGCGGTGAGCGTCCGGTGGTGATGAAGGTCGGGGACGGCCTGAAGGTCGGTCCGCTGGTGTGCTTCGAGTCGGCGTTCCCCGACATGAGCCGTCATCTGACGCGCGAGGGCGCCCAGTTGCTGCTCGCGCAGTCGTCCACCTCGACGTTCCAGTCGAGCTGGGCGCCCGAGCAGCACGCCTCGCTCGCGGCGGTGCGGGCCGCCGAGACCGGCCGCCCCATGGTGCACGCCACGCTCACCGGCGTCTCCGCGGTGTACGCCGCGGGCGGCGAGCGGGTCGGAGCGCCGCTCGGCACCTCGGCGAGCACCACGGCGACGTACGACATACCGCTGGCCGAGGGCGTCACGCCGTACGTCCGGCTGGGCGACTGGCCCGTGCACGCGGCACTCGGCGTGCTCACGGTGCTGTGCGCGGCCGAGGGCGTGCGTTCCCTGCGGGGGCCCGCGAAGGGGCGGCTCAGGCAGCCTGCTCCTGAGCCGCACGGACCACACGCTCGCACAGCTCATGGGTCGCCAGCGCGTCCCGGGCGCTGAGCACCTTGCCCGCGCGCACGGCGTCGAGGAACGCGAGCACCACCTGCTCGATGCCGCGCTGCCTGGCCACCGGCACCCAGTCGCCGCGCCGCCGCACGCTGGGCTGGCCCTTGTGGTCGATGACCTCGGCGAGGTTGAGCACCTGCCGCTTGGTGTCCTGACCGGACACCTCGAGGATCTCCTCGGTGGAACCGCTGAGCCGGTTCATCACGCCGAGCGCGGTGAACCCGTCCCCCGCCAGCTGGAGCACGACATGCTCCATGAGCCCGTCCTGGACGCGGGCGCGCACGCCGACGTGGTCGATCGGCCCCGGCGCGAGGAAGCGCAGCGTGTCCACGACGTGGATGAAGTCGTCGAGGACGAGCGTGCGCACGTCCTCGGGCAGACCGACGCGGTTCTTCTGCATCAGGATCAGCTCGCGCGGGTGCTCGACGCACTGCGCGTAGCCGGGCGCGAAGCGGCGGTTGAAGCCGACGGCGAGGCTGACCGCACGCTCCTCGGCCAGCCGCACGAGCCGCTCCGAGTCGGCGAGTTCGTACGCGAGGGGCTTGTCGACGTAGGTGGCCACGCCCGCTTCGAGCAGCCGCGTGACGATCTCCGGGTGGGCGGCGGTCGAGGCGTGCACGAAGGCGGCGTCGATGCCCTGGGCGAGCAGCGCGTCCAGGTCGGTGTGGCAGCGCTCGTCGGGGATGTGGTGGACGCCCGCGACGCGGGCGAGGGTCGCGGGCGTGCGCGTCTGCAGGTGCAGTTCGACCCCCGGCAGGGTGGTGAGCACGGGCAGATACGCCTTCTGCGCGATGTCACCAAGTCCGATACAGCCGACCTTCACCACTGTCCTGTGTCTCCTCTACCGCCGCATGAGTTCCGCCAGCAGCATACTGCCGGGCAATCGGGTGGGTGGGCGGGAAAGATCCGCCGCGAAGCGGCGGCCCAAACCGAAGTCAACCCGCAGACAAAACCCCCGCCCCCCAGTCCCCTCCGCTCCCCCCGCCGGCCAGAGGCGCCCTCACCCATGCGGGCCAACTTCCCCCCGTTCCCTCGCCGAAAGCACCCCCCACCCCTCAGAGTTGCGCGAATGCACCGAACCACGACCACCGCCACGCTCCTGGCCTCCGTGGCGGTCACCGCCCTCTCCGGCTGTGTGAGCGTCGAGCGGCAGCCCGCCCCGGGACCGTCCGCCGCGAGCGCCCCGCCCCCGGCGCCCCGCACCGACGGCGACTCCCGCCCGCGGGTCGTGGAAGCCCCCGCCCGCGAGGCACTGGAGCTCATCGGACCGCCCCGCGACCCGGCGCCCCGCGCCACCGGTACCGCCCCGACCGTCCCCGCCGCACCACCCCGCTCGGCGAGCCCCGAGCGGCGTTCGGAGCCACCCCCGCGCCGCCACGACCGCCGCCCCGAGGCCGCCGAACCGCCTGCTCTTCCCACCGCCGCGCCCACGGTCCCCGACCTCTGCGCCCTGGGCAAGCAGTACGGCGGCTGGCAGCCGGGCAGCCCCGAGGCAGTCATCTGCCAGGACGCCTACGGTCATTGAACCCGCACCGCACACGCCCCCCCCGGCCGGGTCTCACTCCACCTCGCTGCCCTCCCCCAGTTGCAGCTCCAGCCTCCCGATGGCCGCCCGGATCCCGTCCCCGTATCCGTCGTCCCCCAGCGCCCCGACCGCGCCCCGCGCCCGCCGGATGTGGTTGCGCGCAGCCTCGGGGCGCCCCAGCTTCGCGTAGTCCGCGGCGAGGTTCAGGTGCAGGGACGGGTAGAAGCCGCGGACCGCGATCGAGTCGTGGTGTTCGTGCAGGCGCTCGTCCGTGAGCTCGTCCGCCGCCGACAACGCCCGTAGATCCCACGCCAGTTCGTCCGACGGGTCCTCCTGCGTGTCCGCCATGTAGTGCGCGAGCGTGCAGCGGTGCAGCGGGTCGCCCTCCTCGCCGATCTCCGACCACAGACCGAGGAAGCGGCCCTGCGCCTCCTCACGGTCGCCCCCGTGGTGCAGCATGACCGCCTGCCCGATCCGGGTCATCATGGCGTCTTCCGCCGCCTGCTCCTGCTGCTCCGCCACCGGGTCCTCCACACTCGTACGCCCATCGTGCACACCGCTCTCGACGCTATCCGCCCCCGCCGAGAATCGCGGACAGGCGCGATCCAGTGTCGATCGGCCGACCTCAGCCCAGGTCCGGAATGCGCCAGTCGATCGGCGCATGCCCCTGCGCCGCGACCGCCTCGTCGATCTGCGTGAAGGGGCGCGAGCCGAAGAACCTCTTCGCGGAGAGCGGCGAGGGGTGCGCGCCCTTCACGACCACGTGCCGCTCCTCGTCGATCAGCGGGAGCTTCTTCTGGGCGTAATTGCCCCACAGGACGAAGACGGCGGGGTCGGGGCGCTCGGCCACCGCGCGGATCACCGCATCGGTGAACTTCTCCCAGCCCTTGCCCTTGTGGGAGTTGGCCTCTCCCGCGCGGACCGTGAGCACCGCGTTCAGGAGCAGGACGCCCTGCTGGGCCCACGGCATCAGATAGCCGTTGTCCGGCACGGGGTGGCCGAGCTCTTCCTTCATCTCCTTGTAGATGTTCCGCAG
Organism: Streptomyces sp. NPDC054866; assembly: GCF_053610745.1. Lineage (NCBI taxonomy): Bacteria > Bacillati > Actinomycetota > Actinomycetes > Kitasatosporales > Streptomycetaceae > Streptomyces > Streptomyces sp. NPDC054866. Next base: position 39,631 of record NZ_JBSGZA010000004.1, on the reverse strand, counting down.
CGAGGGCGGTGTCTTCACGCCGGGCCGCACGGAGAAGCAGAGGCCGTGCCCCTGCCCTTCGCCGTGGTACGGGTCCTGACCGAGGACAAGGACCTTGACCTGGTCGTACGGCGTCGCGTCGAGCGCTGCGAACACTTCGTCACGCGGAGGGTAGACGGGCCCCTTGGCCCGCTCTTCCTCGACGAAATCGGTGAGCTCCTTGAAGTAGGGCTTCTGCAGCTCCTCGCCGAGGACTCCGCGCCAGGACGCGGGCAGCATGGCGATGTCGGTCACGTCAACAACCTCCGGTGTGCGGTCACTTCTCACCACAGAACCTACCGGCGGCCACTGACAATCGACCCGTCGCCCGCTGCCCGCGGCCTCCCGCTACCAGCTGGTCTTGCGCTGCAACTCCCACATCATCATGATCGCCGAGGGGTCCAGGGCGCGCTCGCCGCCCGCGATCTCCTCGCTCGCCATGATGTACTGCTTGCCCTGCCACAGCGGCAGCAGCCGCGCGTCGTCGACGAGGAGCTGCTGGGCCCGCTCGAAGTCGTCGGCCACCGCGCCCCGGTCGGCCTCACGGCGCGAACGCGGCAGCACCTCGTCGGTGATCTCCCGTGACGGATAGGGCGTGTTGAGCACGTTCTTCGTGCCGATGAACGGCGCGATGAAGTTCTCCGCGTCGGGGAAGTCGGGGAACCAGCCACGGCCGAAGACCGGGTACTCGCGCTTCTTGGTGCCCGCGTCGAACTCGGTCCAGGGACGGCTCTTCAGCGTGATCTTGAACAGGCCCGAGTCCTCGAGCTGCCGCTTGATCTCCTTGAACTCCCCCGCGGTCGCCGAACCGTATCGGTCGGTCGTGTACCAGAGCGTGAGCGGTACGGGTTCGTTGATGCCCGCGCTCTTGAGGATGTTCGCGGCCTTGCTGTCGCTGGGGTCTCCGTAGTCGTCGAAGAAGCCCGTGCCGTGCCCGGTGAGCCCCTGGGGGACCATCGAGTACAGCGGCTCGACGGTGTCCTGGTAGATCTTGTGGGCGATGGCCGGGCGGTCGATGACCTGGGCGAAGGCCTGGCGGACCGGCTTCTTCCTGGCCCAGGGGTCGTCGGGATTGAACACCAGGTAGCGGATCTCGGTGCCCGAGCCCTCCACGAGCTGGATGCCTTCGCGCGCGTGCTTGTTGGCCTGCATCTCGACGATGTCCTCCGCCGCGAGCCCGCGGAAGGTGACGTCGATCTGCTTGTTCTTCAGGGCCTCGACCATGGTGGCCGACTTCTTGAAGTAGCGGATCGTGACGGCGTCGTTCTTGCGGTCGGCCGCGCCCTTGTAGTGGCCGTTCTTGACCAGCTCCGCCCGCTCGCCTGGCTTGTACGACTCCAGGTCGTACGGCCCCGAGCCCGCGATCGAGGTGCCCTCGCGGAGCTTGTCCGCGGGGTACTCGCTGGGGTCGACGATCGACATGGCGGGCGTGGAGAGCACGAACGGGAAGGTGGCGTCCGACTTCTTGAGCCGGAACGTGACCGTCCGGTCGCCCTTCGTCTCGACCGAGCCGAGCGACCCGAGCAGCCCCGTGGGCCCGCCCTTCACATCGATGCGCCGCATGCGGTCGAAGGTGTACTTGACCGCCTTCGCGTCGAGCGCGTGGCCGTTGGAGAACTTGAGGTCCTCCCGCAGCTCGCAGGTGAAGACCTTGTTCGTCGCGTCGGTGAACTTGCAGGACTCGGCCGCGTCCGGCTCGGGCTCGGCCGCCCCGCTGGGGAAGCTCAGGAGCGTCTGGAAGACGTTGCGGTACAGCTCCCAGGAGCTGTCCCAGGCGGCGGCCGGATCGAGGGTACTGGGGGCACTCATCGTGCCGACGGTGATCTGACGCTCCTCGTCGGACTCGTCCGACGAGAAGATTCCGCATCCCGAGAGAAGGGATATGGACACCAGCGCCGCGGCCGGCCGCAGGCCCCGGCGGGGCAGCCCGGCCAGGCCACGGAGACCCGCCGCCGCCACCAGGCGAACTTCACTGAACACGCGCACGCTCCTCGATCGGCCATGCCATGGGTCGGCAGACAATATCGCAATGCCCCGCCGGGCCAACTCGCGGCGCCGACGGGGCACTTGATGCGCGTGTACGTCCCTTTTGAAGGGCGTACCTGGCGATTGTTCGCCCTTCGTCAGCTGACGCCCGCATTGAGGAAGATGCCGCCATCGACCACGAGTGTCTGTCCCGTGATCCAGTCGGACTGCCCGGACGTGAGGAACGCCGCGGCGCCCCCGATGTCCTCGGGCACACCGAGCCGCCCCAGCGGGTACGCGGCGGCGGCCTCCGCCTCACGGCCCTCGTACAGCGCCTGGGCGAACTTGGTCTTGACCACGGCGGGCGCGATCGAGTTGACCCGCACCTTCGGTGCGAACTCGTGCGCGAGCTGCAGGGTGAGGTTGACCATGGCGGCCTTGCTCATGCCGTACGCGCCGATGAAGGGCGAGGGGGCGACACCCGCGACGGAGGCGATGTTCACGATCGCACCGCCGTTCTCGCTCTGCCAGGCCTTCCAGGTCTGCTGGGCGAAGCCGAGCGCCGAGATCACGTTGGTCTCGTAGACCTTGCGCGCCACATTGAGGTCGAGCTCCGCGATCGGCCCGAACACCGGGTTCGTACCGGCGTTGTTGATCAAGAAGTCGACCCGTCCGAAGGCCTCCATGGCGCGCTCGACGGCGACCGCCTGGTGGGCCTCGTCGTGGGCCTTGCCCGCGACGCCGATGACGCGGTCGGCGCCGAGCTTCTCGACGGCCTCCTTCAGCGCGTCCTCGTTGCGTCCGGTGATGCACACGCGGTCACCGCGGGCGACGAGCGCCTCCGCGATGCCGTAGCCGATGCCGCGGCTCGCGCCCGTGACGAGCGCGGCCTTTCCGCTGTCCTGCACAGTCATCTCCGCATCCCTCCGGGAAGAACTAGTTGAGCGGGCCGCCGGCCACGTACATGACCTGTCCCGATACGAAGCCCGCCTCGTCGCCCGTGAAGAAGGCGATGGCGTTGGCGATGTCCTCGGGGCGGCCGACGCGCTGCACCGGGATCTGCGTGGCGGCCGCGGCCTGGAAGTCCTCGAAGCCCATGCCGACGCGGTCGGCGGTGGCCTTGGTCATCTCGGTGACGATGAAGCCGGGGGCCACGGAGTTGGCGGTGACGCCGAACTTGCCGAGCTCCTTGGCGAGGGTCTTCGTGAAGCCCTGGAGTCCCGCCTTGGCCGCGGCGTAGTTCACCTGGCCGCGGTTGCCGAGCGCGGAGGACGAGGAGAGGTTCACGATGCGGCCGAACTTGGCGTCCACCATGTGCTTCTGGATCGCGCGGGACATCAAGAACGCACCGCGCAGGTGCACGTTCATGACCATGTCCCAGTCGTTCGCGCTCATCTTGAAGAGGAGGTTGTCGCGGAGCACACCGGCGTTGTTCACGAGGATCGTGGGCGCGCCGAGCTCGTCGGCGATCCGGGCGATGGCCGCCTCGACCTGAGCCTCGTCGGACACGTCGCAGCCGACGGCGATCGCCTTGCCACCGGCAGCGGTGATCTGCGTGACGGTGTCCTTGCAGGCGGCCTCGTCGAGGTCGATCACCGCGACGGCGCGGCCTTCGGCGGCCAGGCGCACGGCGGTCGCCGCGCCGATGCCTCGCGCTGCTCCGGTCACGACCGCGACGCGCTGCTCAGTGGTGGACATGCTGGTTCTCCTCGCCCTTGGGATGCGGCTCTACGGTACGCCCCGTTGGTGAGCGACCGCTTAGTACCTTCAGCTGAACGAGACGCTAGAAGCCCTGGCACCCGGTGTCAACGGCACACCGGGTGCGTGTGATTCTTACTTGACCAGGAGGTCCAGGAGTCGGTCCAGCTCTGCGGCAGGATCCGCCGTGAGGCCCGTGTGCACCGGCCCCGGCTGTACGACGGTCGAGCGCGGCGCGATCAGCCACCGAAAGCGCCGCCCGGCGTCGTCCCGCTCGGCCTGGCCTGCCCCTTCGCCGCCCGCGCAGATCCGCTCGACGGCGCCGAGCGCGGCCCTGATGCCCCCGAGGTCGGCTTCCGGGTCCAGGGTCCGCAGCTTGTCCTCGTCGAGATGCGTACGGGCGGCCACGAAGGACTTGGCCCGGCAGTAGACCACCACGCCCGCGTTGAACTGCTCCCCGCGCTCCACACGCGGCACGACGCGCACCAGGGCGTACTCGAAGACGTCCCGCACGGTCGGCGCCGGCTGCTCGGTCACTGGTTGGCACCCTTCCGCTGCGGCCCGGAGAGGCTCTCGGGCAGCTGGATCCGTTCGTGGATGGTCTTGGCGCGCGGCAGCAGTGCCGCCACATAGGCACGGCGTACGGCGTCGGGGTCGTCGAAGCCCGGCTCGTCCGCCAGCCACGCGTCGGGCACGTCGGCCGCGGCGGCGGTGAGCAGCTCCTCGGTGACGAGCGGGGCGAGCTCGGCGGCGGCCGTGGCGATGTCCGGCCCGAAGGGGGCGAGGGCGTGGTCGGACGCGTCGTACGGCTTGGCGGCGGCGGTCTCGGCGGTGCGCCAGTTGTGGTGCCAGATCATGCTCGCGCCGTGGTCGATGAGCCACAGGTCGCCGTGCCAGAGGAGCATGTTCGGGTTGCGCCAGGAGCGGTCCACGTTGTTGATGAGCGCGTCGAACCACACGACGCGGCCCGCCTCGGCCGCGTCGACGTCGTACGCGAGCGGGTCGAAGCCGAGCGCGCCGGAGAGGTACTCCATCCCGAGGTTGAGTCCGCCGCTCGACTTGAGCAGTTCCTGCACCTGCTGATCGGGCTCGCCGAGGCCGAGCACCGGGTCGAGCCAGACCTGCGCGAGGCCCGGCACCCGCAGCCCGAGGCCGCGCGCCAGCTGCCCGCAGATCACCTCGGCCACGAGCGTCTTGCGGCCCTGTCCGGCCCCGGTGAACTTCATGACGTACGGCGCGTACGTTCCCCGGCCGTCGGCGGCCTCGACGAGGCCGGGGAGCGATCCGCCCTCCCGCAGGGGCGTGGCGTAGCGGACCGCGGTGACTTCGGTGAGCATTGCCCCAGGTTAATGCCGGTCCGAACTGGGCTCGCGCAAGAAGTGCTTGAGGGCTTGAACACAGCGGCGCGCGGCCTCGTACCACCAGACATGACCCTTTCGAAAGAACCTCTTCCCCAGCTCTCCCGCCGTTCGGTCGTCTCCGCGGCGGGCGTCGTCAGCCTGGCCGCGGCCCTCGCCGCCTGCGGTGAGAGCGACGACGGTTACGACTCCGACGCGGCCGCGGAGCAGACGCCCGACGAGGCCGCCGGTGGCGCGGCGGGGGCCGCGCTCGCCAAGACGTCGGACATCCCTGTGGGCGGCGGCAAGATCTTCAAGGAGGAGGGGGTGGTGGTGACCCAGCCGACGAAGGGCGAGTTCAAGGCCTTCTCGAACCGTTGCACTCATAAACAGTGTCCGGTGACGAGCGTGGAGGGCGGCACCATCAACTGCCCTTGTCACGGCAGCAAGTTCTCCATCACCGACGGGAGCGTGAAGGCCTCCCCGGCGCCGAAACCGCTGCCCGCCGCCGAGATCAGCGTGGACGGCGACTCGATCACCCTGGCCTAGGACATCTTGATCACACCGGCCGGGGACGCTTCCAGCTGCCGAGGACCTCCTCGGTGGTGGCGATGGTGGCCACCAGGGCGAGCGTGTTGCGGATCATCGCGGGTGCATAGTCGGAGGGGACTCCCGCGATGGCGTCCGAGGGCACGACGGCGGTGTAGCCCAGGTTCACGGCGTCGAAGACGGCGTTCGGTATCGCCACGTTCGCCGAGACCCCGGTCACCAGGAGGGTGCGGCAGCCCAGGTTGCGCAGCAGCGGGTCGACGTCCGTGCCCGCCAGGGGCGAGAGCCCGTGCAGCCGCCGTACGACGAAGTCCTCATCGGCCACCTCGATGGGCGGTGCGATCCGCACCGCCCTCGTCCCGGAGAGCTGCTGCACGGGCAGTCGCCCCGCGGCACGGAAGAGGCGGGCGTTGCGGTTGGCGCCGCGCCCGTCGGGGCGGCGTTCGGCGACGGCGTGCAGGACCTGGACGCCGGCCTGGTGGGCGGCGGAGACGAGCCGCGCGACATTGGCGAGGCAGCCCGACGAGCGTGCCTCGTCGGCGAGTTCGGGCAGTGCGCTCTCCGTCCCCACCACGCCCTGCTGGCACTCGACGGTCAGCAGCACGGTGGTGGCGGGGTCGAGGAGTTCCCTGAGCTGTTCCTGCGGCGGCATCGCTCCCCCTGTCCGGATAGTCCGGGTCGAACGGGTCGAACGGGTCGGCCCGGGCGGCCGGCGCCCGGGATGCGCGGAGGTTAGCCGCCATTGCGCCACGGCGGAAGAGACCGCATGCTTTCCCCACGCACCGTCCTGACGGGTTGTCAGTTTCGGTTGTGCGCCCACCTTTTCCACTTGCCACGGGAGGACCGATGGCCGTCACACAGCGCCGGGGCCGCAGGATCATGATGTCGCCGGGCGAGCTCGACGCGTTCCTCACCGAGGAGCGCACCTGCCGGGTCGCCACCGTGTCCGCCGACGGCGCACCGCACGTCAGCGCGCTCTGGTTCGCCTGGGACGGCACGTCCTTGTGGCTGTTCTCGATCACCCGCAGCAAGCGCTGGGCGGACCTGCGCGGCGACCGGCGCATCGCCGTGGTCGTCGACGCGGGCACGGAGTACGGAGAGCTGCGGGGCGTGGAGCTGTCCGGGACGGCGGACTTCGTCGCCGAGTCACCGCGCGTGGGGGACCCCTGCCCCGAACTCGAAGCCCCTGAGCGGCTGTTCAATCAGAAGTACTTCGGGATGGACACGATGCCGTACGACGGGAAGCACGCCTGGATCCGGCTCACGCCCGACGCGATCGCGTCCTGGGACTTCCGGAAACTGGCCGACCTGCAGCCCCGCCCCTGATCACCGGCCCACAGCCTCCCCCGCCACCTGGAGCGCCTCCACCGCCGCCCTGATCGAGGGGCGGCGGTCGGCGTCCGCGCGCCACACCACGTACACATGGCGGCGCACCCGGTGGCGCACCGGAACGGTCCTGACCCCGGCCGGCATCGGATCTCGCCCCAACTGGGGTGCCACGCACACGCCGAGGCCCGCGGCCACCAGCGCGAGCTGGGTGTGGTGCTCCTCCGCGCGGTGCGCGATCCGCGGCTCGATGCCCTTGGCGCGCAGCGTGAACATCAGCCACTCGTGGCAGAACTCCCCCTCCGCCCAGGCGATCCACTCGTCGTCCGCGAACTCCTCCAGGTCCACTTCGGCGCGGTCGGCGAGGGGGTGCGCCGCGGGCATGGCGACATCGGCGGGGTCGTCGAGGAGGGACGCCTTGACCAGGCCTCCGGGCATCGGCAGCGGTTTGTTGTACCAGTCGAGGACGACCGCCAGGTCGATGTCGCCGCGCACCACGGCGGCCACTCCGGGCTGCGGCTCCATCTCCTGGGAGCGGACGCGCAGGCCGGGGTGTCCGGCACGCAGGGCGGTGAGCGTGGCGGGCAGCAGGCCGCGCATCGCCGTGGGGAACGCGGATATCCGCAGCTCGCCGACGGCCTTGCCGCGCTGTTCCTCCAGGTCGGCCTTGGCGAGTTCGACCTGGGAGAGGATGCGCGCGGCATGCTCGGCGAGCAGCCGTCCGGCATCGGTGAGGCGCACTCCGCGGCCGTTCTTGGCGAGGAGCTGCTGGCCCACCTCGCGCTCCAGTTTGGTCATCTGCTGGGAGACGGCCGACGTCGTGACGTGCAGCCCGGCCGCGGCGCCGCTGACCGAGCCGTGCCGGGCGAGTGCGTCGAGCGTGCGCAGGCGCTCCAGGTTCAACATGTAAGCGATGCTACGCGGTACTGGGCAGCTAATTTCGCTTGTTCTACGAGGTCGGAGGCTTCAATGTGACGTACATGCGCGTCACCACCACCCCTCCCGGCTCCTTCGCCACCGCTTCCCCCGCCACCGCTGAACCCGCTCGACCGAAGCGCCGCCGCGCCCTCGGCTGGCGCCTCCGCTTCGGCATCCTCTCGCTGATCTGGGGCTTCAGCTTCCTGCTGATCAAGGTCGGCACGGAGGGCTACGCCCCCTTCCAAGTCACCCTGGGGCGCCTGCTGTTCGGCACCCTGGTCGTCGCCGCCGTCCTCGTGATGAAGCGCGAGCGGCTGCCGCGCGGGGCACGGACATGGGCGCACCTCACGGTCTCCGCGCTGCTGCTCAACGCCCTGCCGTTCTCGCTCTTCGCGTACGCGGAGCTGACGATCCCGTCCACGCTGGCCGGCATCTGCAACGCGACCTCGCCCCTGTGGGGCATGGCGCTCTCCATGGTCGCGCTCTCCGAGGACCGGCCGACGCGGCGCAGGGTCGCGGGGCTGGGCATCGGCTTCCTCGGCGTGCTCACGGTGCTCGGCGCCTGGCAGGGCTTCAGCGGCATCGACTTCCGTGGCACGTCGCTGGCGCTGCTCGCCTCGCTGAGCTATCCGGTCGGCTGGATCTACGTGCGCCGCACCCTGGCGGGATCCGGTCACTCGAACCTCTCGCTGACGGGCGCACAGCTGCTGGTCGCGACCGTCGAACTGGCCGTCGTGACGCCGTTGTTCACGTCGTTGCCCACGCACTTCCCCGTCGTGTCGCTCCTCGCCGTCGTGGCACTGGGTGCCGTCGGCACCGGGCTCGCCTTCCTGATCCAGTACGGCCTCGTCGCCGAGGTCGGTCCGACGACGGCCCAGATGGTCACGTACTTCGTCCCGGTCATCGCCACCGCGGCGGGCGTCGCCGTGCTCGGCGAGTCCCTGAGCTGGTCGACGCCGGTCGGCGCGGTGATCATCCTGGCGGGTGCGGCGCTCACCCAGTCCAGGCCCCGTGATCGCGCGCGGAACCGGCCCGATCACTCATAGCGCCGCGCGGGGGCGGGCCCGGTGGCGGAGGCGACGGCGTCCGCCACCACCTCGATGTCCGCGTCCCCGAGCGTCGACACCGTGATCCGCACCCCGGGCCGCGCGCTCATCCGGAAGCGCGCCCCCGGAGCGACGGCCCACCCCGCGTGCAGCAGCCTGGCGACGGCCCCGGTCTCGTCCGGCACGGGCACCCATACGTTCATGCCGCTGCGCCCGTGCGCCGTGACGCCCCGCCGGGCGAGCGCGGCGATCAGGGCGTCACGCCGCTTCCCGTAGGACGCGGCCACCTCGCCCGTGTCCACCGCCCCGTCCGTCCACAGCCGCACGACGGCGCGCTGCGAGACGTGACTCACCCACCCGGGGCCGAGCCGCTGCCGCCCCTGGACGCGATCGACGGTGACGGCGTCCCCCGTGAGCAGGGCGAGGCGCAGGTCAGGGCCGTACGCCTTGGCCGTGGAGCGAATGAAGGCCCAGCTGCGGGTCACGCCCGCCAGCGGATGCAGCGGCAGATCGACGATGGCATGGCCGTGGTCGTCCTCGACGAGCAGCACGTCCTTGTGCGCGGAGAGGACTTTTCGCAGTGCACGCGCGCGTGGGGCACTGATCGCGGCGCCGGTCGGGTTCTGGGCGCGGTCGGTGACGATGAGCGCCCGTACGCCGCCGCGCAGCGCGGCCTCCACCTCTGCGGGCAGCGGCCCGTCGTCGTCGACGCCCACCGGGACCGTTCGCAGTCCGAGCACCGGCATCAGATCGAGCAGGCTGCCCCAGCCGGGATCCTCGACCGCGACGGCGTCGCCGGGCTTGAGGTGGGCGGCCAGCACGCGCTCGATGGCGTCGAGCGAACCGGAGGTGACGGCGACAGGACCGTCCGGCACTCCGTCCTCGTCGAGGGCCACGCGCGCGTGGCGGGTCATTTCGGGGTCCACGGCCTCCTCCCCGTACAGCACGGGACGCCGGTCGCCCTCGGCGGCGGCCGCCGCGAACGCCTCGGCGAGCGGCGGAAGCAGCGCCGTGTCCGGATTGCCGTTCGACACGTCACGCACACCGTCCGGCACGTCCACGCGGATCAGCTCACGCACCGTCGTCGCGGGCTTGGGGCGTACGCGGCTGCCGCGCCGCCCCGCCGTCTCGATGACACCGCGTTCGCGCAGCGTGCGGTAGGCGGCAGCCACCGTATTGGGATTCACCCCGAGCCGCTCCGCCAACTCACGCATCGGCGGCAGGAGTTGACCCGGCTCCAGGTCTCCGCCCCCCACCGCACGCTCCACGCTGGCAGCGATCTCAGCTGCGCGCCGGCCTTCGATCCGATACTCTCCTAGCACAAACCAGATTATGCACTAGTGCAATGGAGAAGGCAATGAGCGTCGCATCCGAGTCCGGCATCGAGACCGGCGTCGAGACCGCCACCGACACCGCCTCGTACGCGCCGACCGACCTCACCGTCCCCACCCGCGGGCGGGACCGTGCCGCGTACGACCAGGAGTTGGTGCACGCGATACTCGACGAGGCCTACGTCTGCCACCTCGGTTTCGTGCGCGACGGCGCCCCCGTCGTCCTGCCGACGCTGTACGGCCGGGTGGGCGAGCGCCTGTACGTGCACGGTTCGACGGGATCCAGGCCGCTGCGGATGGCGGCCGCCGCCCCGCAGGAGGATCCGGGCCTGTCGGTCTGCCTGACCGTCACCCACGTCGACGGCCTGGTCCTTGCCCGGTCGGCCTTCCACCACTCGATCAACTACCGCTCCGTGGTGATCCACGGCACCGCCCACCAGGTCACGGACCCCGACGAGAAGCGCGCCGCCCTCGACGCGCTCGTCGACCACGTCGTGCCGGGCCGCTCCGCCGACTCCCGCCCCGCGAACGCGAAGGAGCTCGCGGCGACCGCCGTACTCAGCCTCGACCTCGCCGCGGTCTCCGCCAAGGTGCGCACCGGCGGCCCGAACGACGACCCCGAGGACCTCGACCTCCCCCACTGGGCCGGCGTCGTCCCGCTGCGCAAGGGCCACGACCCGCTCGTCCCTTCGGCCGACCTCACCCCCGGCATCGACGTACCCGACTACCTGATCGAACTGTGATGCTGATCCACCCCTGGGACGCCCCACGCTCCGACGCCGAGTGGCAGCACTGGCTCGCGGACCACGACTTCGGCCAGCTCGCGGTGAACGGCCTCCCCGGAGAGCCGCCGCACGTCCAGCCCGCCCACTTCGCCTTCGAACCCGGCCACGGCCCGCTCGGCAGGGTGATCACCCACCTGGCCCGCCCCAACCCGCTGTGGCCCGCGCTCGAAGCCGATCCCGAAGTGCTGCTCAGCGTGGTGGACGACTACGTGTACGTGCCGGGCCCCTGGCAGGCGCCCCCGGACACCCCGCCCGAGCACGGCGTGCCGACGAGCTTCTACGCCGCCGTCCAACTCCGCTGCACCGCCCGCATCGTGGACGCCCCGGAGGAGAAGGCCGAGCTCCTCAACCGCCAGGTCGCCCACTTCCAGCCGGAGGGCGGCTCGGCCCCGGCAGCGGTGGGCGAGGCCCCCTTCGGCCGCATGCTCTCCGGCATCCGCGCCCTGTGCCTCGAAGTGACCGACGTACGAGCGAAGTTCAAGTACGCCAGCCACAAACCACAGGAGGTCCAGGACCAAATAGCCACAGCCCTGGCGAACCGCGCCGGCCCCCACGACGCGGCAGCGCGCACCCACCAACTACGCCGCCGCTGACCGCCCCGCGAGGCTGGGACATATACGCCACCGCCACGCGGGCACGACCAGCCCCACCGCAGTGGCAGCTCTCGCGGAACGCGACAGCGCCAGCACAGCGAACACGCCGCCGCCGAGCACCCCGTCAGGGGCGCGGGACTGAGACATATGCAGCTCCGGAGCGCGGGACTGACACACATACGGCCCCGCCACGCGGGCACGACCAGCCCTACCGTCCCGCGATTCCACCACCGCACGTCCACCTGAACCCCGAGAGACAGCATCCGCGGGGCGCGGCCAGACCGGCCGCGCCCCGCGAACACACTCAGGCCAGCACCGTCTCCCGCCGCACAGCAACCGTCTCCGCGACCGCGAGGCCCGTCACCGCCGCCAGCATCACCAGGGTGCCGAGCACCGTCGACACGGTGAGTTCCTCGCCGAGCAGCACGACCGCGATGACCGCCGCGCTCAGCGGCTCCAGGAGCGTGATCACCGAGACGGTCGCGGACCGGATGACGGCGGCGCCCGCGAAGTACAGGGCGTAGGCGACCGCCGTCGGGATCACGACGATGTACAGCAGGTAGACGCCCATCCGGGCCGGTTCCGCGGCGTGCGGCACGAGCCCCTCCACCGCGGCGAGCGGCAGCAGGCAGACGGACACCACGGCGAACGACCAGACCGTCGTGTCGGCCGAGTCGGCGCCGCCGTCCCGCCCCCACCACCGCGTCAGCAGCGTCATCGCGGCGTACGCGGCCGCCGAGAGCAGCCCCCACCCGACGCCCAGCGGACGCACGCTCGCCTCCCCGCCGCCCAGGACGAGCACCACGAGCCCGGCAAGCGCCCCGCCCACCGCGACGACACCGCCGCGCCCGAGCCGCTCCCCCATGGTCAACCGCGCCCCGATCGCGATGAGTACGGGCCCTGCCCCCATCGTGACCACCGTGCCGACCGCGAGTCCGGTCGACTCGACGGCCGCGAAGTAGGCGGTCTGGAACACGGCGAGGGCCACGCCGGTCGCCACGATCCGCGGCAGCCTGCGCCGCAGCGGCGCGCCCACGGCGGCGCCCACCGACCGGCGGCGCGAGCGCACCAGACGGACGGCGAACAGCAGCACGAAGCCGCCCGCACAGCGCCAGAAGGACAGGCTGACCGGCCCCATGTCACTGGCGTTGAATACCAGCGCGGCGGCGGCACCGGCGGTGCCCCAGGCCGTACCGGCGATGATCAGATAGAAGAGGCCTCGTCCGACGGACAGGCCGGAGGCAGCAGTCGACACATTCGACACGTGAGTTCTCCGCAGAAAGGAAAGAAGGTCCCTGGCTCCGTCTGCGGGCAGCGTCGTTCCACCCGGCCACCGGCCGGGTGTGATCCAGGAGGGTGCCCGCGCCTAAGCGGCGGGGGGCGGAAGAACGAGCGCGCGTGAATGCATGATCAACACCCTAAACGGCAGTACCGGTTGACGACAACTGTTCTTCCGGCTCCGGCAGCCCGCCCGCGGCCGGCCCCTTGCGCGGCTTGGCGGGCGTGGACGACTGCGCGATGAACGCCCCGGCGAGCACCACGGCGCCCCCGATGATCTGCGGTGCCGACAGGTGCTCGCCCAGCATGACCCAGGCGAGCACAGTGGCGATGACCGCTTCGAGACAGGCCACGACACCCGCCACCTGCGGCGAGAGCCGACGCACCGAGAGCACCCCGGTCACGTACGCCACGACGGTCGCGAGGAGCACGATCCAGCCGATGAGCAGCCACGCGGGCACGGCCGTGCCGTCCATGTCCGCGCTCCCGGCGAGCACCGACCAGTCCATGCCCCAGGGACGCGCCACGACGGTCAGCACCACGGCACCGATCAGCAGTCCGTACGCGATGACGCCGAGCGGGTCGGGAGCGTCGTCGCCCGCGTCGCTGCCCTGGTCGGACAGGACGAAGTAGCCGACCTGGCAGCACGCGGCGCCCAGCGCGAGCAGCAGCCCCACGGCGTCGAAGCTCAGCCCGGCCCACACCTCGACGACACAGGCGAGCCCGCCGACAGCGAGCACCACGCCCACCGCGGCCGCACGCGTCACGGGCCGCCGCTGCACGAAGCGCACCCAGCCGAGGACGAGCGCGGGCGCGAGGTATTCGACCAGGAGCGCGACACCGACGGGGATACGGGAGATCGCGGCGAAGTAGCAGGCCTGGACACCGGCCACGGCGAGCAGGCCGAAGCCGAGGAGGAGCGCGGGCCTGCGGAGCAGCAGCCCGCGATGACGCCAGGCGACCGGCAGCATGACGAGGGCGGCGCCCGCCACCCGCAGCCACACCACGTGGAGCGGGTCGAGGCCCGCCTCGATCAGCGGCTTGGCCGCGACGCCCGAGCCACCGAAAGCGATCGCCGAGCCAAGGGCTAGCCCCAGGCCGACGCCTCTCCCCCGGCTTGGCCGCGAGCCTGTGTGATTCCCCTGAGACGCTTGCACCGGCACATCATGACAGGACGTGTCATGAGCGTCACCCCCGATAGACCCTGTCTCAATCGGCGGACGTCCCGGCGTACGGATCCGCTACTGATCGGCGCACTGATCCGCGTACTGATCCGCGTACTGATCGTCATCGATCCGCCGGAGGACCACCCGGGCATCGGCCCCTGCCCGCCTCAGGACCTCGACCGCGCGGCAGTCCGGATCGGCGAGGAGCGCCGCCAGGAGATCGATGCCCAGAGCCCGCGGTTCGCCACGGCGGTCGGCCCGCTCGATGGCCGCCTCCATGGCGGCGCTCGCGGACGGCGACCAACCCGCCTCCTTCATACGAGGGTTCACGGGGGGCGCGGGGTTAACGGGATTCACGGGAGTCACAGGGGCGGAGTCGCCCGCCCGCACCATCGGCACCGCTCCGGAGTCCTCGACCGTCCCCTGCCACTGCAGGCCGTAGCCGATGCTGCGCTGGACCAGGTAGCCGAGGAGCCGCACCACCTGCGCCCCGTCGTCGAAGGCAGCCCGCACGCCCGGGTCGGTCTCCATGAGGGAATGCAGCAGATGCGCGGTGTCGATCTGCCGGTCCCCGTCCCGTACGGCACGCCGGCGCGCGCCGGCCACCACCGACGTCAGCGCGGCGCTCAGTCGGGAGTCGGTCTCTGCTCGGGTCGGGCCGGGCTCGGCGCCCCGCGGAGTACGGCTTTGCACATCTCTCACCCCATCAGTCCCCTGCGGCGGCGTCATCGGCGGCGGGAAGCATCTTCGCGTCCGACACAGGTTGGGTACGCATGAGCGGCTTCTCCTCCTTACGGATGAGATCTGGCTGTTCTTCCCCGAGGGGCGCGCGCCGCCTTGATTCGCGCCGGGCACGCAACCACGGCGCACCGGCCGCTCGTCTTTCAGGTATGGAGTGCAGGTGCTGGATGGTCGCGCTGCCCGCGATCGACGGCAGGCAGTACGTGTACCGGGTGTACGCACCCGAAAACGCGCTGCCCGCCGACCTCTTCTGGGAAGCCTGGCACTGCCACGACGAGGGCCCCTTTCCGAGGGCGTGCGATCTCTTCGACGCGGCAGTGATACGCAGGGTGGGCTGACGCCTGCACGCCTGCACGCCTGCCCGGACAAGCCCCACCTGGCGCCTGCTAGGAGGGCCGCGTCCCGATGACGACCGTCGCGTACATCTCCTCGTCGCTCACCGACCGCGGCGCGAGGCCGCCCTCGGCGACCGCTTCCAGCGCGTACGGCACCTGGCGCTCGCTCGTCTCGAACAGCAGCCGGCCGCCGGGAGCGAGCCAGCGCGCCGCGTCCGCGGTCACCCGCCGCAGGACGTCTAGCCCGTCCGCTCCGCCGTCGAGCGCCACCCGCGCCTCATGGACACGGGCTTCCGGCGGCAGCAGACCGACCTCTTCGGTGGGTACGTAGGGGACGTTCGCCAGCAGTACGTCGACGCGGCTCCGGAGGGCGTCGGGCAGCGGCTCGTAGAGGTCGCCCTCGTACACCCGTCCCCCCACGTCGGCGACGTTGCGCCGCGCGCACCGCACGGCGGCGGGGTCGATGTCCGCGGCATGCAGCTCGACCCGGTCGACGGACGCGCCGAGCGCGGCCCCGAGCGCCCCCGAGCCGCAGCACAGGTCGACGACCACGGCACCGGGCCGGGCGAGGGCCGCGGCCTGCTGCACGAGGAACTCGGTGCGCCGCCGGGGCACGAAGACCCCCACGTCCACGGCGATCCGCAGACCACGGAACTCCGCCCAGCCCAGGACGTGTTCGAGCGGCTGACCGGTGACGCGCCGCTCCACCATGGCGGCGAGTTCGGCGGGGTCACGCGCGGTGCTGATGAGCAACTCCGCCTCGTCCTCGGCGAAGACACAGCCGGCGGCACGCAGCCTGGTGACGATGGCGGCGGGAGTGAGGGGCGTTATGGACGGTGACGCGGGTGAGGAAGGTGAAGCCGACATGAGAAGAGAAACCTTTCGGGACGCCTGTGGGGCTCCCTTCGGTCACCTATGCCGGGTGAACCGCGCGGTCGCGAAGAGGGAGCACCCGACCTGCTACTGCGGTAATGGGGCTCACCTCCTGGGTCCGTCTCCCCGCGTCCGTCACGGGGAGGGCAACAGTACCCGACCCGGTTCCGGGCGGCATGGCCGGAGCGTCCACAGCATCTGACGGTTCATCAGTATTGAATGTTCCGGGCCCTGCGGCTACGTTCCGCGACACCGCAGCTGCGCCCCGCCGCAGCGCCCGAAAGGAATGGGGTCGTCGCATGGCCGAAGTCAGCGCGGAAGCACGGATCGAGGCGCCCGCCGAGAAGGTCTGGGCCCAACTCACCGACTTCTCCTCGTACGGCGAGTGGAACGCCACGCACACGAGTTTCCCGAACGGCGCTCCCACCACGCTGGAAGCGGGCGGCACGTTCGCGGAGAACATGAAGCTGATGGGCTTCCCCGCCGAGGTCAACTGGACGATCGAGGAGCTGGAGAGCGAGCGCACCCTCGCGATCAAGGGCAAGGGCCCGATGGGCGTCACGGTCGGCACCCGCTACACCCTCTCCCCCGAGGGGGACGCGACGAACGTACGCATAGACGGGGAGTTCACGGGCGCGGCGGTCTCCTTGATGGCGGGCAAGCTGAAGGACTCGGCGACGGCCGCGCTGAACGAGTCGCTGCGGAAGCTGGCGGCTTTGGTGACCTGACCCTGACTCACGGCTCCCTCGCACGCAAAGAGGCGCCCCACACGCGAAGTGCGGGGCGCCTCAGAAGCGGTGGGGACCATCGGCCCCCACCGGCTCAGTCCTCATCGGCGAGGATCAGGTACAGCTTCTTACGGGCGTCGTTGATGACCGTGAGAGCCTTCTCGCGCTGCTCCTTGCTGCCGGTCTTCCAGACCTGGCCGAACGCCTCCATCAGACCGAAACCGGCCTGCCGGATCTCGCTCAGCGCCTCCCAGTCGACCCCGCGCCCGGCTTCTTCCCAAGGCGCGTCGGGACCTTCGTCGGCCGCGGTGCGACCGGCATCGGTGAGCGAGAAGAGCTTCTTGCCGCCCTCGCTCGCGCTGCTGATCAGGCCCTCGTCCTCCAGCAGCTGGAGGGTGGGGTAGACCGAACCGGGGCTGGGCTTCCACGCCCCGCCGCTGCGCTCGGCGATCTCCTGGATCATCTCGTAGCCGTGCATCGGCCGGTCCTTCAGGAGGGCCAGGATCGACGCGCGTACGTCACCGCGCCTCGCCCTGCCTCGCGGACCGCCCCTGCCGCCGCGGCCACCCCAGGGACCACCGGGTCCACCGGGTCCGCCGAAGCCGGGCCCGAAGGGACCGAACGCCGCGCGCCGCCCCTCGAAGCCGCCGCGGCCCTCATGGCCGGGGCCGCACTTTCCACGTCCGTGCTCGTGTTCATAACCGTGGGAACGCATCGCCATCACTCCTCTTGTGTCAGTGATCAACCGTGTAGTCGGTGATCAGTCGCGATGCGTCAACGATATATCGGAACTGTTCGCCTGACAACCCCCTCCCTCTCATCGAGGTTCGATCACCGCCAGGAGGGCGCGGATCAGGCCGCATAGGGCGTGGATCAGCCCGCGTACGCTCGGCCCCGTGCCCCGCGATCCGAGAAAGCCCCGCCGGTTGGTCGCAGACGGGCGCGCGTACCTGTGGACGCTCCGCCACAGCCACCGCGTGCTGGACAGCGGCCGATCCGCGGATTGCCGCCAGACCCTCACCCTGTATCCGCAGCCGACCGGGAGCGGCGCCCCGCTGCGTATCGCCTTCGCCGATGGCCCAGGCCGGTACGTCCCGGGTGGGTTCCCCATGGGCTCCGGGGACGTGGGCCATACCGGAGGCGACTCTCTGAACCTGCACGAACCGGGCGCCGTCCGGGCCCTGCTCGACGTCGCGTCGGCCCGCGGGTGGCGGCAGCCAGGAGGGCAGCCGGGAGGAGGGCAGCCGGCGGTCGAGGTCGACGGATGGACCCTGCTGGAGGCCGCGGTCGCCGCGGTCGCCGCGCGAGCCCGTGAGGCCGGCCCGTAGCCGCCACCTCGCCAGGCCGTCCGGACCGCTCAGCCCATGTTGGCCTTGACGTGGTCGACCACTTCGCCCAGCTCCTTCGCGGGCGAGAAGTCGACGTACTCGCAGTCCTCGAGCGCCTCCGGCGCATGGCCCGGCGCCCAGTAGAAGGCCTCACCGGCCTCGTAGATCTCGGCGCCGGACGCTGTCCGCATCTTCAGCCGCCCCTTGAGCAGGTACCCCCAGTGCGGGCACTGGCACAACCCGCCCGGCATCCCCGTGAGGGCCGGTGCCATGTCCGCGCCCTCCGGAAGCTGTACGAACGCGACGGCCATGCCTCCCCCGACATCCCGCATGCGCAGCTCCACGCCGCCTCCTTCGATCGCCACAGGAGTGTCGTTCCGCGTCGTCGCCGTCATGGCTCCTCCTCATGGGGCTCGTCCGGCTCATCGAGCTCATCCGACTCATCGGTCCCGGTGTCGGGGCCCAGAAATCCCCTCCCTTCCAGCCTGTGCCCGCCCCCTGCGGGACGCGAGGCGAGATCGCCGAGCAGGCCAATCGGGCCACTCACCCGCAATTGGCCTTGTCCCAGCCCCGCATTGGCCCGCTAGCGTCGTCGACATGCCGACTTCTCCGACTCCCCACCGCATCCGCATCGTCGACGCCTTCACCGACCGCCCCTTCGCGGGCAACCCCGCCGGCGTCCTCCTCCTCGACGCCTTCCCCGAGGACGCCTGGCTCCAGAACGTGGCCGCGGAGGTCAACCACGCCGAGACCGCCTTCGCCCACCGCCTCCCCGCGGACTCCGAAGCCGACTGGGCGCTCCGGTGGTTCACGCCCGCCACCGAGGTGGACCTCTGCGGCCACGCCACGCTCGCCACCGCCCACGTCCTGAACGCCACCGGCTCAGCCGAAGGCCCCGTACGGTTCGCCACGCGCAGCGGCGTCCTGACCACGGTCGCGCACACCGACGGCACCATCACCATGGACTTCCCGACCGCCCCGCTCACCCCGGCCGAGGTCCCCGACGGCGCGGCCAAAGCCCTCGGCGCCGAACCGCTCGCCGCGTACGACACCGGGGTCCACCTCGGTGACCTGCTGGTCGAGCTCGCCGACGAGAAGACCGTGCGCGCCCTCACCCCGGACCACAAGGCCCTCGCCCAGCACTCCGAGCGCGGCATCATCGCCACCGCACGCGCCGAAGACCCCACCCACGGCTACGACTTCGTCTCCCGCGGCTTCTTCCCGCGCGTCGGCATCGACGAGGACCCGGTGACCGGCAGCGCCCACACGGCCCTTGCCCCCTTCTGGTCCCAGCGCCTGGGCCGCACGGAGCTCACCGGCCTGCAAGCGTCGGCCCGCAGCGGCCTGGTCCGCACGGAACTGCGCGGCGACCGCACCCTCCTGACGGGCCGCGCGGTCACCGTCATCGAGGGCGAGCTGTACGCCTGACACAGCTGTGGGGACGTACGCCCCAGTCGTACGTCCCCACAGAACTGCCCGCCGGACCTGCCCGCCGGAAGCGCCCGACCCCTAAGGCGTCGGCAGCCACCCCACCTTCCCCGCAAGCAGCGCGTACCCCACGAACGCGCCGATATCCAGCAGCGAATGGGCCACCACCAGCGGCCCGACCCGCCCCCACCGCCGGTACAGGAGCACGAAGACCACCCCCATCGCCATGTTCCCGATGAACCCGCCGATGCCCTGATAGAGGTGGTACGAGCCGCGCAGCACCGAGCTCCCGACCAGCGCGGCCATCGGCGTCCACCCCAACTGCCCGAACCTGCGCAGCAGATAGCCGACGACGATCACTTCCTCGAGCACCGCGTTCTGCACCGCGGCCAGCACGAGCACCGGGTACTTCCACCACACGTCGGGCAGATCCTCGGGCACCACCGTCAGGTTGAACCCGAGCCCCCGCGCCGCCAGATAGAACGCGATCCCGGTGCTGCCGATCACCGCGGCGATCGCCGCCCCGCGCCCCAGGTCCGGCCACGGCCTGCTCCGGTCGAAGCCGATCGAGCGCAGCCCCGCGCCCTCCCGGATCAGGAAGTGCGCGACCAGCGCCACCGGCACCAACGCGGTCGTGATTCCGAACAATTGCCACGCGAGATCAAGCCACGGCCGCCCCGGAGCGGCCGACGCGTTCATGGTCGCCGCCTGGTCCTTCAGACCGCCCGGTTTGGTCACCGATCCGACAAAGCTGATCAGCGCGGAGACACCGCTCGCGCCCAGTGAGAGCGCCAGGACGAGCAGCGTCTCGTCCCGGAAGATCCGTCGCGATGGCCCCTCGCCCCGAAAAGAACCGGCCAACGGCCCGGACTCCGCTTGCACTCCGCCTCCAGTTGAGTAATCCCGCCTCATCCCCACCCCCGCCCCGCTAGGGTCTCGAAAGAAGTTACGAAGACCGTGCGCGACAGGCCGAGGGGGACGGACGCCGATTGCGGTCATGCCGCCCCCTCTTTCGTTGCTTCATCGCTCAAGGAGGGGCACCACCGCCATGGGACGTCACAGCTTGCCCGATGAGTACGGGACGGACGCACCCGACCCTCGGCCGCGTACGCGCGGCCGCACCGTGGCCATCGCGACGGCACTCGTCCTGACGGTCGCGGCGGGCACGGCGGTCGCGGTCCGCAGCGACCTGCTGACCTTCGGCGGTTCGTGCCACGACGACACGGTGAAGCTGGACGTGGTCGCCGCCCCCGACATCGCTCCCGCCCTGCGCGCGGCAGCGGACGACGCGCGCGAGAACGACGTCACGTCCGACGGGGCGTGCATCGACGTACGGGTCTCGGCGCGTGATTCGTACAAGGTCGCCGACGAACTGCGCAGGGGCAAGGGCGATCCGGACTACGACGTGTGGGTGCCGGACTCCGAACTGTGGCTGCAGCGCGTGGGCCTGGGCGGCAGGCAGAACAAGGTGGCGCCCGCGGGGAACATAGCCTCGTCCCCGGTCGGCATGGCCATGGTCCCCTCCGCGTCCAAGACCCTGGGCTGGCCCAAGAAGACGTACAGCTGGCCGGAGTTGACCGGTGCGGCGATGAAGGGCGACAAGCTGCGGCTCGGCGCCGCCGATCCCGCGCGCAGCGCGACCGGCCTGCTCGCGCTGGCGCAGCTGAGCGCGTCGGCGAAGAAGTCGGGCGGCAAGGACGGCGACACCCAGGCCGCCGGGATGGCCAAGGCGCTGTCCGCACGCACGTCCGACAGCGACGGCCAGCTCCTTGACACCCTGGCCCGCGACTCCTCCGGGACCGAACAGGGCAACCCGCGGCGCAACCAGGCGCTGATCCTCTCCGAGCAGGCCGCGTTCGCGCACAACGCGTCGGCGGGCGAGGAGAACAGCCTGGACATGTTCTATCCGAAGGACGGCTCGCCGCGCCTCGACTACCCGTACACGCTGGTCCAGGAGGACGAGCTGTCCACGGACCAGAGCCGGGCCGCCCTGCGTTTCATGACCCTGTTCAGCGACGAGGAGGGCCGCGCGATCCTGGAGAAACACGGCTTCAGGACGGGCGCCGAGGACCCGTCGGAGAAGCTGATTACGGCGGCCGGCGGGCGCACGCCCCAGCCGTACGGTGACGACGCGAGCGAGCCGCCCTCCGAGAAGGAGCTCCAGGAGACGCTCGGCATGTGGACGATCACCGTCCAGAGTGCCCGGCTCAGCACGGTCGTCGACGTCTCGGACTCCATGGGCGAGTTCGTGCCGGGCCGCGAGCAGTCCCGGATGGAGGTCACCAAGTCCTCCCTCCTCCAAGCGCTCGCGGGGTTCACCGACGAGGACGAGATCGGCCTGTGGGAGTTCGCCACCCTCCTGGACGGCGAGCGCGACTACCGCAAGCTCGTGCCGACCGAGCGCCTCGGCGACCGCAAGGGCGGCGGCACCCAGCGGGACAGGATCGCGGAGGCCTTCAGCGACCTGACGCCCATCCCGGGCGGCGCGACCGGCCTGTACGACACCACGCTCGCGGCGTACAAGGAAGCCACGTCCACCTACGCGCGCGGCAAGTTCAACGCCCTCGTGGTGCTCACGGACGGCGCGAACCAGGACCCCGGCTCCCTCTCGCGCAGCAACCTCATCGCGCAGCTGGAGAACCTCTCCGACCCCAAGCGCCCGGTGCCGCTCATCGCCATCGCGGTCGGCCCGAACGCGGACAAGGAGGAGGTCGTGCAGATCGCGGAGGCGACCGGCGGATCGGGCCACCAGGTCGACGACCCGGCGCAGATCCACGCGGTCATCCTCAAGGCCATCATGGAGGCGGGCAGCCACGGCTGAGCCCGCCCGCCTCCCTGCCCCTCAGCTGAGGACGGCGGGTTCCGGCAGCCCCACCGGCCAGGTGTGCACCGGGTCCCCCGCGTGCATCAGCTCGGCGTAGCGCCGGGTGGTCGCCGCGAGCGCGGCCTCGCGATCGAGCCCGGTCTCCAGGGCGTGGTGGTACGTCGCCGCCTGCCAGGACGCCCCGTTCACCCGGCGCCTGCACCGCTCCTCGATGACGCCGAGGTAGAAGTCCCGGTCGGCCGGTTCGACCCCCCACGCGTCGAGCCCGGCCGCGGCCAGCGGCAACAGCTCGTCGCGTACGAGTGCGACCGCGGGCACCTCCACGATCCCGCCCGAGCGGCCGCGCCGCGGCCACCGCAGACGAGCCTCGATGCCATCACGGCACGCGGTGTCGAAGTTGCGGGCCGCGGCCTCGAAGGGCAGCCGCGTCCACACGGGCCTGGGCTCCTCGGCGAGGGCGCGTACGACGCCGTAGTAGAAGGCGGCGTTGGCGATGACGTCGGTGACGGTGGGGCCCGCGGGCAGGACGCGGTTCTCGACCCGCAGGTGGGGAACGCCGCCCGCGATGCCGTACACGGGGCGGTTCCAGCGGTACACGGTGCCGTTGTGCAGGACGAGTTCACCGAGCTGCGGCACACGGCCGTCGTCGAGCACCTCCAGCGGCTCCTCGTCGTCCATGAGGGGCAGCAGCGCGGGAAAGTAGCGCAGGTTCTCCTCGAAGAGCTCGTACGCGTCGCTGATCCAGCGCTCACCGAACCAGGTCCGCGGCCGCACGCCCTGGGCCTGGAGTTCGGGCGGGCGGGTGTCGGTGGACTGCAGGAACAGCGGCGGCCGCGACTCGCGCCACAGCTCACGCCCGAACAGGAACGGCGCGTTGGCGCCGACGGCGACCTGCGCGGCGGCGACGGCCTGGGCCGCGTTCCACACATCGGCGAACCTGCCCGGCGTGACCTGGAGGTGCAACTGCACGGATGTGCACGCCGCTTCGGGGGCGATCGACGCGGACGTGCAGGTGAGCCGCTCCACGCCCTGGATGTCCAGGACGAACTCCTCGCCGCGCGCGGCCACGATCTGGTCGTTGAGCAGCGCATAGCGGTCGACGTCGGAGAGGTTTCCCGAGACCAGGTCATGGTGCGCGAGTGTCGGCAGAATGCCGATCATCACGATGCCGGCGTTCACCTCGTTCGCTTTCCGGTGGGCATAGGCGAGGCCGGTGCGCAACTCCTCGGCGAGACGGTCGAGAACACGTCCGCCCAATCGGTGCGGTGCGATATTGACTTCAAGATTGAACATTCCGAGTTCCGTCTGGAAGTCCCGGCTCGCGATCCGTTCGAGAACTTCAGCATTCAGCATTCTCGGCATGCCGTCGGGCCCCGCGAGATTCAGCTCGATCTCCACGCCCATCAGGTTCTTGGGCCGGTCGAACCGCTCCTCGTCCAGCAGCCTCCGCAACCCCGCCAGACACTCCTTGAGTTTGGTCCGGTACCGGTTCCGTTCGGCCAGATCAAAACTTCCTGCTACGACCTTCTCCCCCATCGAAGCGTCCCCTCCTCGGATGGGCAGCCAATGATCCGGCCGCTGTGTCTCGGTGGATGATGCCCTGCAATGTGATCGATAACGCCCCGCACATGCCCCCGGCCCAGTACGCTCTACGCCAAGTACGAGCGGCACATTCGCCAGGCATGAGGTGTGCCGGGGAATCCTCGCACCGGCGCCTGGTGAAAAACACCGATGAGAATCGGCCGTCCGCTCCCGTGAAGGGGTCCGAGGTCAAAGGTCCGGGCTCTTCCAGAATCGGGTTAAAGACCACAAAATGGCGACCGAATTACGCCTTGCAGGCAATATCGGGTGCGGTTAGACGAAACACTGCCTGAACACGTGTCGTATAAACTCCGCGAACGAGGCAGAGAGTTGGCGCTCGCGGTCCCCAGCCCCCGCCCCTCTGACCCCGGAGCAGACAGCGACGTCCGCACCTGTCCTCGTTCCACCGTGCCTGTCGAATGAGAGAGGCGACCCATCATGCCGCTGCAAGTCCCCCCGGCTCCCGCGCCCGCCCTGCGCAGCGTCCTCGCGGCACTCGGTTCACCCACCGCCGTACGCGAAGCCCGCACCCCGTCCCTGCGCGCCGCGCAGGGACCCGCAAGCCCCGAACTCCCGTTGCCCGTCCACGTACTTGACCGGATCACCCCGTCGGACACGTCGCCCACCCGGCTCGCGGGGTGGCGCTTCCTGATCCGCTCCGGCGAGCGAGCCGTCGCCGCCGCGGACACGATGCTGACGCCTGACGGGTGGACCTTCTCGCACTTCTTCGAAGGTCCGTACATTGCCTCCACCGAGCGCGCCCTCCGTCAGGCCGAAGCGATGCCCATGCCGTACCAGCCACGACTGTTGTCCGTACCCGAGCTTTACATGCTCACACTCTGGCTGCACGGCGACTGCACCGCGGACGGCGCGAGCGGCCATCTCGCGCCCTCCGATGTCCTCGTACCCCTGGCGCCCGCACCCCCCGGCATCGCGGCGCACCGCCCACACCGCGCCGCGGAGCTCCTCAAGGTCCTCACGCACCGCATGACCCCGGCCCCGCTGCTCGGCTCACCCGCCTGACCTCGCCGTACGTCCCCGTGCCCCGCCGCCTTCCCGGCCGCGGGGCTCGGTGCGCCGTGTGCCCATACGGACTAGCCCGGTATGACCACCCCGAACCACCCGAAGAGACAGTGCAGTTGGGCTGAACCGTCCGGGCGGGTGATACGTCATTAAGCAGTAAGGAGCGCTGCCGCTAAATCCCTGCGGATTGACGCCCGTAGGGCAACACTGGGACCGACCGACTAAACGGGGGGCGGCCATGAACACCGCATCGAGCCGCAAGGCAGACGTCACAGCCATCACATCGCAGCGAAAGAACCCTTCCATGTGCCAGCACCAACCACCGTGCCCGACAGCCGACTCCGCCGACCGGGAAGCCGCGCTCCTCACGGCGAGCCACCCGGAGCAGGGCTGGAGCCTGCTGTGCAACGGCGTCCTCCTCTTCGAGGACACCGGTGAACTGCTGCCGGACGGTCAGATCATCGCCCCGCATCGACCGCTGGGCACGGACACGATCATGACCGCCGCCTGACGCGACGGCAGCACGGCACGGACAGCACGGACAAGCACGGACAACAAAGGGGCCGACCCGGAGAGACAAACCTCCGGACCGGCCCCCACGCATGTGCAGGCCCCGATATCAGTCCTCGTACGCATCCAGCGGCGGGCAGGAGCAGACCAGGTTCCGGTCGCCGTACGCCTGGTCGATACGGCGCACCGGCGGCCAGTACTTGTCGGCTGCCACCACACCGGCCGGGAAGACGGCCTCCTCGCGGCTGTACGCGTGCTCCCACTCACCACCGAGCGCGGCGGCGGTGTGCGGGGCGTTCCGCAGCGGGTTGTCCTCCGCGGTCCACTCGCCGCCGACCTTCTCGATCTCCGCGCGAATGCTGATCATCGCCTCGCAGAACCGGTCGATCTCGACCAGGTCCTCGCTCTCGGTCGGCTCGATCATGAGCGTCCCCGCGACCGGGAACGACATGGTCGGTGCGTGGAAGCCGTAGTCGATGAGCCGCTTGGCGATGTCGTCGACGCTGACACCGGTCGCCTTGCTGATCGGCCGCAGATCGATGATGCACTCGTGCGCGACGAGCCCGCCGGGACCGGTGTAGAGCACCGGGTAGTGCGGCTCCAGGCGCTTGGCGATGTAGTTCGCGGAGAGCACGGCGACCTGCGTGGCGCGCTTGAGGCCCTCGCCGCCCATGAGGCGTACGTACGCCCAGGAGATCGGCAGGATTCCGGCCGAGCCCCACGGCGCGGCGGAGATCGGACCGACGCCCGTATCGGGGCCCGCGGCGGGCTGCAGCGGGTGGTTGGGCAGGTACGGCGCGAGGTGCTCGCGCACACCGACCGGGCCGACGCCGGGGCCACCGCCGCCGTGCGGGATGCAGAACGTCTTGTGCAGGTTCAGGTGCGAGACGTCGCCGCCGAACTTGCCGGGCTGGGCGAGGCCCACCAGGGCGTTGAGGTTCGCCCCGTCGACGTAGACCTGGCCGCCCGCCTCGTGCACCTGGGCGCAGATGTCGGCGACGTGCTCCTCGAACACCCCGTGCGTGGACGGGTAGGTGATCATCAGCACGGACAGCTCGTCGCGGTGCTTCTCGATCTTGGCGCGCAGGTCCTCGATGTCGATCTCGCCGTCGTCGCTGGTCTTCACGACGACGACCTTCATGCCGGCCATCACGGCGCTCGCCGCGTTCGTGCCGTGCGCGGAGGACGGGATGAGGCAGACGGTGCGCTGCTCGTCGCCGTTGGCGCGGTGGTAGCCGCGCACGGCGAGCAGTCCGGCGAGCTCGCCCTGCGAACCGGCGTTGGGCTGCAGCGAGACCTTGTCGTACCCGGTGACCTCGGCGAGCCGCTCCTCCAGCTCACGGATGAGCGTCAGATAGCCCTGCGCCTGCTGGGCGGGGGCGAAGGGGTGCAGCTGCCCGAACTCGGGCCAGGTGACGGGCTCCATCTCCGTGGTCGCGTTGAGCTTCATGGTGCAGGAGCCCAGCGGGATCATGCCGCGGTCGAGCGCGTAGTCACGGTCGGCCAGCTTGCGCAGGTAGCGCAGCATCGCCGTCTCGGAGCGGTACTGGTGGAAGACGGGGTGCGTGAGGTACTCGTCGGAGCGCAGCAGGCCGCCGGGAAGCGAGTCCTCGGTCTCCGCGTCGAGCGCCTCAATGTCGGCCTCGACCCCGAACGCGGTCCAGATCGCGGTCAGTTGCTTGCGCGTGGTGGTCTCGTCGCAGGCCAGGGAGACGTGGTCGGCGTCGATCTGGTGGATGTTGACGCCACCCTCGCGGGCCGCGGCGACGAGCTGCTCGGCCTTGCCCTGCACCCGCACGGTGAGGGTGTCGAAGTACGCGCCGTGCACGACCTCGACCCCGCCGGCGGT
Organism: Streptomyces sp. NPDC054866; assembly: GCF_053610745.1. Lineage (NCBI taxonomy): Bacteria > Bacillati > Actinomycetota > Actinomycetes > Kitasatosporales > Streptomycetaceae > Streptomyces > Streptomyces sp. NPDC054866. Next base: position 12,401 of record NZ_JBSGZA010000004.1, on the reverse strand, counting down.
GAGTCCCGCGGCCAGCACGGTCGCGTAGCGGTGAGTACGCCGCGCGATGGACTTGAGCCCCTCGGGCCCGTGGTAGACCGCGTACATTCCGGCCATCACGGCGAGCAGCACCTGAGCGGTACAGATGTTACTGGTGGCCTTCTCGCGGCGGATGTGCTGCTCACGGGTCTGCAGCGCGAGCCGGTAGGCCTTGTTGCCGTCCGCGTCCACGGAGACTCCGACGAGCCGGCCGGGCAGGCTGCGCGCGAACTTCTCGCGCACCGCCATGTAACCGGCGTGCGGGCCGCCGAAGCCCATCGGGACGCCGAAGCGCTGCGTGGTCCCGACGGCGATGTCGGCGCCGAGCTCACCGGGCGAGGTGAGCAGCGTGAGGGCCAGCAGGTCGGCGGCGACGGAGACTATCGCACCGAGCTCGTGCGCCTGCTCGATGAGGGGCTTGATGTCGCGTACGGCACCGGAGGCGCCGGGGTACTGGATCAGTACGCCGACGACACCGCGCTCGGCGACCTCGGCCGGGATGCCCTCGCTCAGATCGGCGACGACGACCTCGACACCGGTCGGCTCGGCGCGGGTCTGGATGACGGCGATGGTCTGCGGCAGCGCGTCGGCGTCGACGAGGAAGACACCGTCCTTGACCTTGCCCATGCGCCGCGAGAGCGCCATGGCCTCGGCGGCGGCGGTCCCCTCGTCAAGGAGCGAGGCACCGGATGTGGGCAGCCCCGTCAGCTCGGCGACGACGGTCTGGAAGTTGAGCAGCGCCTCGAGCCGTCCCTGGGAGATCTCGGGCTGGTACGGCGTGTAAGCGGTGTACCACGCGGGGTTCTCCATGACGTTCCGCAGAATCACGGGCGGAGTGAAGGTCCCGTAGTAACCGAGCCCGATCATGGAATCAAGAACCTGGTTACGGTCCGCGAGGGAGCGCAGTTCGGCCAGGACCTCGGCCTCGGTGCGCGCCCCGGGGAGGTTCAGCGCCTCGGCGTTCTTGATCACATCCGGCACGGCGGCGGCGGTCAGCTCGTCGAGCGAGCCGTATCCGACCTGCGCGAGCATCTTGGCCCGTGCTTCCACATCGGGACCGATGTGCCGCTGCTCGAAGGGGATGCCCTGTTCGAGCTGGGAGAGCGGGGTGCGAGGAGTGGCGGTCATTGCGGAGGCCTCCTGGTCTGACGCGACCTGCGAGGGGCACCACGGCACGGGTACCCGGACGGCCTCCCCCTCTGTCATCTCAACCTGAGAGCTTCACCGGCCCGTGCCCCGCGAGAGGCGCCGCACCGGCTTTCACCGTCGGTGAGGAAGGGTTCCGAACGTGCCCGCCCGACGCCCGCCCTACTTTCCAGAGTGACCTCGTCCGTGCGGTACAGGGGCCTGAGAGATTCCGGGGAGGAGTTGCTCCTTCGGCGCCTCCGGTGCCTTAACCGGAGAGCTCTCCCGCACGGGGTCAGCAGCCAATCGCCAGCCTACCAGCGAGGCGATGGAGGATCCCTCGAGTGGCCGCCTGCCCCGAAGTGCTCTTTCGTAGTGAATACGAATGAACAAGGATGAGTTACGCCCCACTTCGACACGTCTCGACCAGTTGGAGGGCCCGTGCAGACCGACATCGATCCGCGCAACCTGATCGGCCGGAAGGCGTTCGACCGGAACGGGGCCAAGATCGGCACGATCGACGAGGTCTATCTCGACGACGCTACCGGCGCCCCGGAGTGGGCGGCCATACGCACGGGCCTGTTCAGCCGGGACACGTTCGTGCCCCTGGAGCCCAGCGAGCTCAGGAGCGACGGCACCCTGCGCATCCCCTTCGAGCGCTCCCTGATCAAGGACGCCCCCGACTTCGGCGTCGGGCGCCACCTCTCCCCCGAACAGGAACTGCAGCTCTACCACCACTACGGCCTGGACATCACACCTCCCGAGTCACCTACGCCACCGGACAAGGACTTCGGCCGCATAGCGGGCGAGGAGCCCTGAGCCCGCAGACCGCAAGCCGACCACCCTCGTCCGCCCTCGTTGTGGGCAGGCGTTCCGCACCGTGGGCAGGCGTTCCGCACCGGCGGAACGGGTGGGCACAACGCCCATCGCCGGGCACCGCTAACCCAAGGGGCACTGCTCAGCTCCCACCTCCGGTGGTCCCACCAGCGGCAACGGCTCCGCGGGAACAAGCTCGGCATCGTCCACCCGGAAGGTCCGCACCCGCCCCGGCAGGGACCCCGGCGTCTCGAACCGCACCGTCACACGCCCGAGCCCGCTCCCCTGCACCCACCCGTGCCCGAACCGCGCGTGACGCACATCGTGCCCCGCGGCCCACCGCCGCTCGGCGAGCGGCACCTCCTCCACGGGCGGCCGCTCCTCCACGGCCGTTTCCTCCCCCACGGCAACCTCGCCCTCCCCGTGCTCAAGGCCCTCGGCCAGTGCCTGCGCCTGCGCCTGCGCCTGGGCCTGGGCCTGCGCGAAGAGGTCCTCCTGCGTGTAGTCGGCGAGTCCCGTGACCCCCACCCCGAGGAGCCGCACGCCTCCGGTGGTGTCCACGGCCTCGAGGAGCCGCGCCGCGGCCTCCCGCACCACCCCGGGGTCGTCCGTGGGCCCACGCAGCGTCTCCGAGCGCGTCAGCGTCGAGAAGTCGAACCGCCGCACCTTCAGGACGATGGTCCGCCCTGAGTGCCCCGCCGCCCGCAGCCGCTCCACACACCGGTCGGCGAGCCGCGCGACCTCGCCCCTGACCCTCACCCGGTCATGGATGTCCACGTCGTACGTGTCCTCGACGCTGACCGACTTGGATTCCCGCTCCGCCACCACGGGCCGCTCGTCCCGCGCGAGCGCCATCGCGTACAGCGCGCTGCCGTGCGACTTCCCGAGCAGCCGTACGAGCTCGTCCTCGCCCGCCTCCGCGATCTCCCCCACGGTCGTGATCCCGCCCCGCCGCAGATGGTCCCCGGTGGCAGGACCGACACCGGGCAGCGTCCGGACCGGCATCGGACCGAGCAGGTCCCGCTCGGTCCCCGGCACTATGAGCCGCAGGCCGTCCGGCTTGGCCTCCTCCGAGGCGATCTTCGCCAGCATCTTGGACGCGGCGAGCCCGACCGACCCCGCGAGCCCCGTCACCGCCTTGATGTCCGCACGCAACAGCTCGCCCACGGCAAGCGCCGACGTCTGGTCATCGGCAACGCCCCCCGCCTCCAGATCGACGAAGGCCTCATCCAGGCTGAGCGGCTCCACCAGCGGCGACAGCTCCCGCAGCAGCCCCATCACCTGCTCGCTGATCTCGCGGTAGAGCCCGAAGCGCGGCACCAGATAGGCGGCATTGGGCGCCAGGCGCCGCGCCTGCCCCATGGGCATCGCCGAGTGCACACCGAACTTCCGCGCCTCGTACGACGCCGTGGCCACCACACCCCGCGGCCCGAGCCCGCCCACGACCACGGCTTTCCCGCGCAGACTCGGCTTCGCGGCCTGCTCGGCAGACGCGTAGAAGGCATCCATGTCGAGATGCAGAATCGTGGGCGCGGTTCTCACACCTCTGATGCTGCCCTACGCCACTGACAACGCCCCGAGAACGCCACCGCGCGCCCGGGACACCGGGCGGCGGCCGCGACCGCTCACACGGCCCTGTTGCGCCGCCTCGCGAGCTCGTCGGCGGGGTTCTGCCGCACCAGCGTCTCCCCGGTGTCGATCCGCTCCCCGTGCAGCTGCGAAAGCGCCGCTTCCACATCCCGCCACACGACGCCCACGGCGATCCCGAAGACCCCTTGGCCGCCTTGGAGCAGGTCGTGGACCTCGTCGGGCGACGTGCACTCGTAGACCGTCGCGCCGTCGCTCATCAGCGTCATCCGCTCCAGGTCCCGGAAACCGCGGTCACGCAGGTGCTGGACCGTGGTCCGGATGTTCTGCAGGGACACACCGGTGTCGAGGAACCGCTTCACGATCTTGAGGACGACGACGTCCCGGAAGCTGTAGAGCCGCTGGGTCCCCGATCCCCCCGCGGAGCGCACACTGGGCTCGACGAGGCCCGTACGGGCCCAGTAGTCGAGCTGTCGATACGTGATGCCGGCGGCCGCGCACGCGGTCGGCCCCCGGTAACCGATCTGTTCCTGTTCGGACTGTCCGGACGTGGCGTCCCCGCTCCCCTGAACGCTCCCCTGAACCGCCATCGGCCTCTGCGGAGAGTGACCGGCCGCGCTGCCGTGAAGCGGATACGGACCGCCCATCGCCGTACCGTCGCCGCTGCTTCTCACGCCGACCTCCGTCCTTGACCTGCCTTCACGACGGTAGGCAGTCGCCCGGGGCTCGTCAACGATCGCCACACTCGGCACGCCGAGTGATAATCACCCTAAGAGTGGTTTGCTGTACCGCACCGCCGGGAAAGGCTAGCCGAATGGTCCGCCGGACCCTCAGGAAGCGACGGCCCACCGGCTGTTGGTGACGGCCTACTGGCTGTTGGTACCGAAGTCCTCGGGCGAGATCTGGTCGAGGAACTCGCGGAACTTCTCCACCTCGTCCTCCTGCTCGTCCGGAATGGCGATGCCCGCGTCGTCGAGAACACCGTCGCTGCCGTAGATCGGCGTTCCGGTGCGCAGCGCGAGCGCTATGGCGTCGGACGGCCGGGCGCTCACCTCGACTCCACTGGCGAAGACCAGTTCCGCGTAGAAGACCCCTTCTCGGAGGTCCGTGATGCGCACTTCGGTGAGCTCCTGACCCACCGCCTCCAGCACGTCCTTGAACAGGTCGTGGGTCAGCGGCCGTGCGGGCGCCATCCCCTGCTGTGCGAAGGCGATCGCGGTCGCCTCACCTGGTCCGATCCAGATGGGGAGGTAACGATCGCCTCCCACTTCACGCAGGAGCACGATCGGTTGGTTGGAGGGCATTTCCACCCGGACACCTACGACGTCGAGCTCGTTCACACAGCAACCCTAGGACGTGCCCGGCAGGTTTGGGTAGTCGGGCACCCCCCGAGTCAGGGCAACCGCACCCCGAGCGCGCTCTGCACCAGTGCAGAATGCAGCTTTCCGGTCAGCCCGGCGAGTTCCTTCGTACGGGCTTCCGCATGGGCTCTGGTCTGCGGATTGCGGTGCCGGCGCAGCGGCGCCACAACCTGGTCGACCAGGCCGGCCTCACGCTCGGCCGCCGACTTCATGGCGCGCAGATGCCTGGGTTCGATACCGAATCGCCCAAGTTCGACGACGAGCGCGGCGACCGTCACGGCCTCCGCGTCGTAACCACCGTCGGGCAACGGCACGACAAGCCCGTACGTCTCCCAGTCGGCGAGCTGCTCCGCGTCGATCTCGGCGGCGGCAAGCAGCTCCGCACGGCCCACACGGGCGGCAGTGGGCTCCACGGCGTCACTCACACCCCAGGCGTCACCGGGCTCGCGCGGCTGCCCCAGGGAGGGCGTGGAGACCCGCTCACCGCGCTCCAGGGCGTCCAGGTGCTCCCGGATGACCTTGAGCGGCAGATAGTGGTCCCGCTGCATCCTCAGGACGTGACCGAGCCGCTCCACGTCCTGAGGGCTGAACTTCCGGTAGCCCGACGGCGTGCGCTCCGGCTCGATGAGCCCTTCCGACTCCAGGAAACGGATCTTGGAGATCGTGACCTCGGGAAACTCGTCACGCAGCGCGTTCAGGACGGCGCCGATGCTCATCAGCCGACGGTCCTCGGCGGCGGTGCCGTTGCCGGCACCGCCCCTCGGTGTTTGAAGCATGGACCTTCCTGACAGATCAGATACCGATGCCCCGCTGGCTCGCGTAGAAGACCAGCCGGTACTTGCCGATCTGCACCTCGTCGCCGTTCGACACCGCGACCGAGTCGATGCGCTCCCGGTTGACGTACGTGCCGTTGAGGCTGCCCACGTCGGCGACGGTGAAGGAACCGTCCCCGAGGCGACGGAACTCCACGTGGCGGCGCGAGACGGTCACGTCGTCCAGGAAGATGTCGCTCTGCGGGTGACGCCCCGCCGTGGTCAGCTCGCCGTCCAGAAGGAAGCGGCTGCCCGAGTTCGGTCCGCGGCGCACCACGAGGAGCGCGGAACCGAGCGGCAGTGCGTCAACGGCGGCCTGGGCCTCCGGCGAGAGGGCGGGCGAGGCGGTCTGCCCCGTCACCTCCGCGTCGTAGGCCTCCAGGCCCGAGATGGAGATCGTCGAGGTCGTCTCGGACGGACGCTCCGGCGCGGCCCCGGCCCGCAGCGGCGCGCCGCAGTTGGAGCAGAACCGGCTCGCCTCGGCGTTGCGGTTCCCGCACCTCGTACACACCAGGGCCATGGACGGATCCTCCTGCCGCGGCTGCCCCGCGGGGGCATTCGATGCGTACGGATCGGGGGTAAACCCTCCACCCGTACTTGAGGTTGACGGTTCTCCGAAACCTATGCGGCCCGGACCGGCAGGGTCAACAGACGACGCGCCCTGCGCGCCCGAAATGTCACCGCCTGGCCCACCGACCTGGTCACGGAACATCGGGCGCTCGGCGCCCTGCTCCTCGGCATCTCCATGGCGTGGGGCACGGTGCCGGGCGGTGGCGGGATTGCCACTGTCCTCACGTGCGCTCTTGCCGAACAACTTCGCAAACAACTTCACGGGCGATTCCCCTTGACCGAAACAGACCCGCCCGTGGGGCAGGACGAACCCTGATTGCACACACCGGCGTACATCGGCAGCACAGACATCCTCACAACGTCCGTATCCGCCAAACAGTTTCCACCACGCACCACGCTTACGGTGCGCCGACCCCCCGCAACCTCATGCCCTCGACCGGCGGCCCCCATGCACCCCCGCCTCACTGGGACGACGACCGAGCGTAGTCAGGCCGCTTCGCCGCTCGCAAGGCGTCCACCACGATCTTCTCCGCTCGCGTCACGGTGACGGTGGCCTGCTCCTTCTCCAGAGTCTGCACCACTCCACCTGGGATGTTCAGCGCCGGCTCGAGGTCCTGCGGCTTGCCGATGACCTTGAACCGGTAGGGCTTGCCGACCTTGCGGCCGTCCACCCGGACACCACCACTGTCCGTATCCGACAGATAGGTGTTGGCCACTACGCGTACGTCATTGATCTGGATGGCCTCGGCCCCCGCGGCACGCAACTCCTGAATGGCGTCGAGCAGCATGTCCGCCTCGACCGACCCCTTCTTGTCATCGATGGTCAGCGTGATTCCAGGACCCTGCGCGGCCACGGTGCCCGCCAGAATGCCGAGTTGACGCTCCTTCTCGACAGTCTGCTTGCGAGCCTCCTCGGCCTGGTCCGAGCTGTTCTCAAGCCCGGTCCGCTGGTCCTCGAGACGCTGCTTCTCACCTTCCAGACGCTGTGTACGGTCATCCAGTTCATCGAGGATGCGTACGAGATCTTCCTGACGTGCGCCACGGAGCGCGCTGCTGTCGTTGTTGGAGCGCACCTGGATGGCAAGGCCGAGCCCCAGCACGAACAGCAGCAGGGCCACGATGAGTTGAGGGCGCGTGACGCGAGGCGGCCACAGCCCCTCCATCAGCCGCTGACGGCCGCTGAGCGACGCCTGCTCGTCCCGCTGCTCGGCCTGCTCGGGCGCCGCGCCCTCCCCGGGCTCCGCGGGCGCGCTCCGCACCTCTGCGGGCAGCTCCCTGCTCCGGTTCTCGCCCCCGGAGGTCTCCTCCGTAGCCATCCGCGTCACGCCCTGAAGATGTGTCGGCGGATGGCGGCGGCGTTGGAGAAGATCCGGATGCCGAGCACCACCACGACGCCGGTGGAGAGCTGAGCACCTACGCCCAACTTGTCGCCCAGGAACACGATAAGGGCGGCAACGACCACGTTCGAGAGGAATGACACCACGAAGACCTTGTCGTCGAAGATGCCGTCGAGCATCGCGCGCAGGCCTCCGAACACCGCGTCGAGTGCCGCCACCACGGCGATCGGAAGGTACGGCTCGACCACTGCCGGAACCTCGGGCCGGACCAACAATCCGGCCACGACTCCCACGACGAGGCCCAGTACGGCGATCACGATGTGCCCTTTCCTGCCTTCGGCTCTGCTGTACGTACGGTCACACTCGGTGCTGCCGGCAGTCGGACATCATCCTGGACGGAAATGCTGGTCCGGACGCCGAAGTTCTCCTGCAGAGCATGCAGATACTGACCGTCGCGACTGTTCTGGAATCTCGTGCTCAAGCGCTGTCCGTCGCCTACGGCAAGCACCGTATACGGCGGCACCAGCGGCTTGTTGTCGACCAGTATCGCGTCCCCCGCGGCCCTGATCGCCGACAGCGCCGTCAGCCGCTGGTCGTTGATGGTGATCGCCTCCGCGCCGGACTGCCACAGACCGTTGACGACCCGTTGCATGTCGCGGTCGCGCACCCGTCCGGTGTCGGAGAATCCCGCGCTCTCGCGCGGCCCGCCCCCGCCCTGGTCGGCTTCCTTGGCGTCGTCCACCACAAGCTTCACGCCGGGGCCCTGGACCTTTGTGGCGCCGGAGAGCAGGGACACCAACTCGCCCTGGCTGCCCCCGTGTTTCTTCAGTGCCTCGCGCTGCCGTTCGTCCACGTCGTCACGGAGCGTCTCGACGTCCTCTTCGAGCTCGTCGGCGTCGGAGGTCGCCGTCTCGATCCGGTCGATGAGCTCCGCGCGCTCCTTGGCGACGACCGGAGCGGCTATCCGTGCCTGCGCGGCACCCACCGTCACCACCAGGGCCGCGAGGACAAGGCCGAGGGCAAGACCGAGCTTCGCCCGCAGCGGACGCGGCACGCCACCTGCGCCCTTGGCCTTCTTGCGGGCCGCCGCCTCTGCGTAGCCCTCGTCCAGGCTGTGGTCCATGACCGTGTTCAGCAGCGACATGGAGGCGTCCGGGCGCCGGGGGCGCGAGGGGGTGCTCCGAACGGGGGGCTGCTGCGGCATGCCGCACATCGTCGCACGTCGCGGGCGTTACCTCCGAATGGCCCCACCGGCGTGCCGGACGGCACCTCTCAAGGGTGCCGTCCGGCCCGTGCCACCGGTCAGCGACCGGCGCTGTCCACCACGGCGGACCACTCGTCGAGCAACGCCTGAGCGGACGCGTCGTCGGGCCCCTCGGCCCACAGATGAGTGACGGCCTCCGCGGGGTCGGGCAGCACCAACACCCAGCGCCCGTCGGACTCCACGACCCGCACGCCATCGGTGGTATCCACCGAACGCTCCCCCGCCGCCTCCACCACGGTCCGCATCACGAGCCCCTTGACCGCCCAGGGCGTCGCAAGGTCACGGCGCAGCACATGGGCGCGCGGGATACGTGCGTCGATCTGGCTCAGCGTGAGCTGCGTCCGCGCCACGAGACCGATGAGCCGCACAAAGGCGGCCGTACCGTCGAAGACGCTGCTGAACTCGGGAATGATGAAACCGGCCCGGCCGTCTCCACCGAAGATGGTCGACTCGTCACGCCCCACGCGCGTCAGATCGTCGGGCGACGTGGTCGTCCAGTCCACCTGAGTCCCGTGGTACGCGGCCACCTGCTCGCCGATGCGCGTCGTCGTGACCGGCAGCGCGACCCGACCACTGCGGCGTTCCGCGGCGACCAGGTCGAGCATGACGAGAAGCGCCCGGTCGTCCTCGATGATCCGCCCCTTCTCGTCGACGAGCGAGAGCCGCTCACCCACCGGGTCGAACCGCACACCGAAGTCAGCACGTGACGACGCCACGATCTCGCCCAGCCGCACCAGGCCCGACCTGCGCGCTTCGTAGGTCTCGGTCGGACGCGACTCGTCGAGCCCCGGGTTGATGGTCAGCGCGTCGACGCCGAGCCGCCCGAGAAGGCTCGGCAGCACAAGGCCCGCGCTTCCGTTGGAGGCATCGACGACAACCTTCAGATCCGACTCGGCCACACCTGTGGTGTCGATATTGCGCAGCAACGAACCCGTGTACGAGTCGAAGACACTGGACGGGAAGTGCAGATCCCCGATCTCCCCGGGGAAGGCCCGCCGGTACTCCTGGCGCGCGTACACCCGGTCCAGCTTCCGCTGACTCCCCTGCGACAGGTCGGCCCCGCGCCCGTCGAAGAACATGATGTCGACGGAGTCCGGCACTCCTGGCGTCGTACGGATCATGATCCCGCCGGCACTGCCCCGAGCCGTCTGCTGCCGCGCCACGGGCAGCGGGACGTTCTCCAGGTCCCGTACGTCGATGGCGCTGGCCTGCAGAGCCGAGATCACCGCTCGCTTCAGCGCCCTCGCGCCTCGCGAGTGGTCACGGGCCGTGGTGACGGTCGAGCCCTTCTTGAGGGTCGTGGCGTACGCCCCCGCGAGCCGCACCGCGAGCTCCGGCGTGATCTCCACGTTCAGGATCCCGGAGACGCCACGCGCACCGAAGAGATGGGCCTGGCCCCGGGACTCCCAGATGACGGAGGTGTTGACGAATGCGCCGGCCTCGATCGTCTTGAACGGATAGACCCGGACGTTGCCCTGGATAATCGATTCCTCACCGACGAGGCACTCGTCGCCGATGACGGCACCGTCCTCGATGCGGGAGGCCCGCATGATGTCGGTGTTCCTCCCGATGACACAGCCACGCAGGTTGCTGTGCTGACCGATGTAGACGTTGTCGTGCACGACGGCCTTGTGCAGGAAGGCACCGGCCTTGACCACGACGTTCGATCCCAGGACCGTGTGCTCACGGATCTCGGCACCCGCCTCGACCTTGGCGTAGTCACCGATGTAAAGCGGCCCCCGCAGCGTGGCGTCGGGGTGCACCTCGGCGCCTTCGGCAACCCACACACCGGGCGAGATCTCGAACCCGTCGAGCTCGACGTCGACCTTGCGCTCCAGCACGTCGGCCTGAGCCTTGACGTAGCTCTCGTGGGTGCCGACATCTTCCCAGTAGCCCTCGGCGATGTAGCCGTAGATGGGCTTGCCTTCCTTCATGAGCTGGGGGAAGACGTCGCCGGACCAGTCCACCGACACATCGGCGTCGACGTAGTCGAAGACCTCGGGCTCCATGACGTAGATGCCCGTGTTCACCGTGTCGGAGAAGACTTGCCCCCAGGTCGGCTTCTCCAGGAAGCGTTCGACCTTTCCTTCTTCGTCCACGATGGTGATGCCGAATTCCAGCGGATTGGGCACGCGCGTCAGACAGACGGTGACGAGCGCGCCCTTCTCCTTATGGAAGTTGATCAGCTCGGTGAGATCGAAATCAGTCAGTGCATCACCGGAGATCACGAGGAACGCATCGTCCTTCAGTGCTTCCTCGGCGTTCTTCACGCTCCCGGCAGTGCCGAGTGGCTTCTCCTCATTGGCATAGGTGAGCTCCATCCCGAGCTCTTCACCATCGCCGAAGTAATTCTTGACCAGGGAGGCCAGGAACTGGACTGTCACTACGGTCTCGGTGAGCCCATGCCTCTTCAGCAGCCGCAGCACGTGCTCCATGATGGGCCTATTGGCCACAGGCAGGAGCGGCTTGGGCATGCTCGAGGTCATAGGGCGAAGGCGCGTGCCTTCGCCTCCGGCCATTACGACGGCCTTCATGTCGGAAGCGTCCTCCTCAATAGACGACGATCTAGCCGACTTAGCCCGCCAATATAGTCCCGCAAATGTCATTCACGGGACTGCAAGCCTCTACAGCTGCCAAATCGGCAAGCTCAATCGGCCGTGGTGTCCGCACGGACAAGTCGGCGGACCTGAACCACGTAGAGGATCCCTGCCCACCAGTACAGAGTTGTACCCCATCCAGCGAACGCCCATCCGAAAATAGCAGCGAGAGTGTTGATCCAGCCACTTCCGTCGCTGAGGAGCAGTAGTGGAAAGGCGTACATCAGGTTGAAGGTGGCTGCCTTGCCGAGGAAGTTCACCTGGGGCGGCGGATAGCCGTGACGCCTGAGGATCCCGACCATCACCAGCAGCATCATCTCGCGCAGCAGCAGCGCCGCGGTCAGCCAGAGCGGAAGAATCTCCCGCCACGTGAGCCCGACCAATGTCGACAAAATATAGAGCCGGTCAGCGGCCGGGTCGAGCAACCGCCCCAAGTTGCTGATCTGGTTCCAGCGACGGGCCAGCTTGCCGTCGAGGTAGTCACTGATCCCGCTCAGCATGAGCACCAGGAGCGCCCAGTGATCACTCTTGGGCCCGCCGAACTCGGGCCTGAGGATCAGCCACAGGAAGAGGGGTACGCCAACGAGGCGCGCCATGCTGAGGATGTTCGGGATGGTGAGGACTCGGTCCGTCTGGACGCGAGTCTCCTGGACCTCCACCCGGGGGCCTCCTGTGGGAAACGAGCCGATGATGCCCCCTGACCTTACCGTCAGTTGTCAGCCGGCGGTGCAGAGGGGTGGCCAAGGGCCAGAAAGGCCCCGGAAACACAAAAAGCCGTGGTCCCTGGACAATAAGTCCAGGGACCACGGCTATAAATTGAGTTCGGCGGCGTCCTACTCTCCCACAGGGTCCCCCCTGCAGTACCATCGGCGCTGTGAGGCTTAGCTTCCGGGTTCGGAATGTAACCGGGCGTT